>NZ_JAQQDU010000065.1:0-51422 GCF_046027825.1 Paraburkholderia sediminicola | reverse complement strand
CACAGAGACTTCTTTGCGCCGGAACGTTGCGCCGCGAGCCTGTCCGGTTGGTTCCGTTGAGATCGGGAATGTTCGAGATGAACGGCAGGCATTTGCTTCACTAATTGCACGATTTCGATGGCCACCTTCCGGTCGCGCACGTCCTCCGACTCGGCCATAGCCTTCGCTATCGCGCCGTATGCGCGCAGGACCTTTTGCTCGGTCCCTGAACGGTCTCCTGCCTGGATGTGCCTTGCATCCGGAGGCGGAGTGGTCTGCTGACGCTCAGGCGCGGTACCGCGTTTCTTCTGCATGTTCATGACAGGTTGCGGTACCGGGACTCGCGTCACCCCACGCGCCTGGCGTCGCGTGGCATTGGCATCGATACCGTGTTCACGCAGGTGGGCAGCGAACGACTCGCGCCAGTCCTGCAGGTCCGCCTTGCGCGGATTGAGCCTCGTACCGTCGTTTGACCTCGCAACGACGCAAAGGTGTACATGGGGATGTGCCTCATCCGTGTGGCACGCGAATACATAGCGAAAGTTCTCCCCGAACTCGTCAGCGGCAAAGCAACGTACGGAATCGTGAACAGCAATCCTGTCGGTACCCGGTGGCATCGATAGAACGATGTTGAACGCTTCGCGGACTGTACTTTCCTCCGGGATGCCGAAGCCGCCTGATTGAAATTCGTTCTTGAGGTCCCGAATATCGTCTCGACCTGTAAGCACATCGCCGTCCTGATTCTCCAAGGCCACGCGACCGTTACGCGATATGTAGTCGAGATGTGCGCGAATAGCCTTCATCCCCTTGCCGCCACCGCTGATCTTGACGACCACCTCCGGCGCTTTCCGGGTCGTCGCCTCAAGCGCCTGTCGAATCCTTACCACCCCTGACGCCCGAGGCTGAGTGCGGGGTGATGGACGCCGGGGTGGAAGCTTCAGGCCCGTTCCCGATTTACGCGGCCTGACGACGCGTACATCGTCGCCATACAGCTCGTCGCCCCAGGTTCGCAGTACTCCGTTGACGTATATTTTCGGTCGGGTCACGCTTCTTCCATCCCGTCGCGCATACCTGTTGATTCGGCGCAGCGCTGCTGCTGCGATTCGGCCAGTTAATATCTGTTGCTCAGCAGTCGCTCAAGGGTCGCGCGCTGATAGGCCGGAACCGAGTTCGGTCCGCCTCCTGAACCCACTCCGCCGCGACCCGTATTTCCATCGCCCGCTGATCCGTCACTGCCGGTAACCGAACCTCCCTTCGGAGGTTCCGGTTTGTTCCGTCCGTTGCCCTTACCTGCGCCACCCAACATCGCCCCGACGATCACGCTTCCGAGGCCTGCGCCGGAAAGGGCGGCACCACCGGCCAGACCCGCTGCAATGCCGGGTAGTTGGAGAATAAGGATGATCAATGCTCCTGATATCGTGACGAAACCCAACGCATCTTCGATCACATTGGTGGTGGCCGCAGTCGCAAGCAACGCGCTTGCAAATGTTTCGTAGATGGACAGGCTGGCGGCGGACACGACGGCAAGAAAGACAGTGAGTGAAACGTAGTTAGCCACCTTCGATATCCATCCGTCCGCGAACTTCTTTGTCGGGCCAAACGCGAGGCATGCGATGTAGAGTGGTCCCATGGCGAGCATGAGCGCCAGCGCAACTTGCGCCACCAACATCAGCCCGCCCATGAATAATTGACTAACAGCAGAGGCTACGCCAATTATTAATGCCGCAATGATGTCTCCGTATCCGCCGGTTGGCATAAGGTTCGTACCGCGTTCGAAGAGCATCTGTGTCAGGGCACCAGTCTTGAAGTCGAGAGCATCGAGTGCTGAAAAGACGTTTGTATTCGACCCTTGCATGATCGTCTCGACCATTCCGGACTCGACGCCGTTCACGAACCCGACGACATTGGTTTGATAGGCGGAGGTACTCAATGCCAAGGTCAGTATCAACGAAATCTTGAACGCCCTGTAGGCAAACTGGCTGACCGGTTCCTGCATTTCGCCGCGAATCGTCGCCCACCCGTACATGATTATCCAGATGGTCACTGCGGCCGTCACCATCGGCACAATCGCACTTGCGATAGAAGATGAGGCCGAGGTGACATAAGTTGACAGGAAATTATTGATGGAGCCCGAAACAAATTGCCAGACGCCGGTTTGTGGCATGGTAATTATCCGCCTATTTTTTCGAGCCGAATTGGCTAGCTGGAACGGGCGCAAGATTGTCCTGCGTGCGTGCCTTGAGGGTGACGTTGTCGTCTTTTTTACATGCGACGAGAATCAGAATCGTGACGCATATGAGGAGAGTTTTCATTGGGTGTCCTCCTGTGCTGCGAGAAGCCCTGCATTGGCGCGACGCCAACCAACGACTAACGTGACAGCAAGAGCCAGAACTACATAGAAGCCGTCGTTGCGGGCAACACCTAGTGCCTGCCGAGTCGCCAGTGCAAGCAACACACAATACGCGGTCATCGACGCTACATCGCCGACAAAGTGCGTTGGCGTATGAACGAAGTAGCTGAGCAGTTGGCGATTTCGGATCAGGAACCCCCAGTCCAGGCAATGGATAAAGAACAGAAAGCTTGTTGCTGCCAAAATCAGAAGCCAAAGTGAAAACATGAGACTTCTCCTTTATCGAGCGCCTAAGGAGCGCAATTGACGAAGGCTCGATTTTGCGAAGCGACCACATTGAAGGATCGCGGGGCGAGGCTCATCGGAGCGAGGTGCCATCAAGTGGCAGTCCCACATACCAAGGTCCAGGAGAACATGCTCGAAATCAAGGTCAACATCCAGATCGAGCAACTCATCGGCACCTTCTTCGATGGACTTGAACCATACTGCCGTGCCTGCGCGCAACACAGGGACCGGGCCAGAAGAGGTCATGACGTACAGGCCGAATCCCCGATAGCGATTTGCTCGAAGCAGGAGCGTCGAGACTGGTTCAACATGACAGTTTGCGACACCAGTCCGTGCGACGGGATGGTTTTTTCGGGGAACAAGCGTCTTGAGATCAGACCACCTGAAATGAAGTTGCGACTGCATACTAACCTCCTAGGCTAACGGGACCAGCGTTGAACATTTGATTGAATTAGTGCGGCTACATCTGCCGTATGCGATTGGATTACGTCCGAGAGCGCGACGATAATTTCAGGTCTGAAATTTTCCGTCTCTGTTGGCCGGGCATTTAGCGCGCGGGTTATCTGGTTGAGGTTTCGCCCGATAGCGAGAAGGCGACTGTTCGACGCCGCAAGCTGCTCAAGCTCAAACTGGCCTAGCTGCGGAGTCTCTGTCAGGCGGGTTCGCAAGAGAGCAACTATCCATGAGTTCACTGAGAAACCACCGCGCTCAGCCGAATCTGAAACAGCGTGATACTCCCACGCCGTCAAGCGAATTTCGATCCGCTTTTTCGGCTCGGAACGTATCGAGGTGTCTTCCTTGATCTGAATTCCCGTTGGCACCTCGCGGCCGATTAGCTTGCGAATTACCTGTTTGGTCGCGTCGCTGGGAGACACGCCATGAGAACGGCAGTAGTTCTGCCATTCATGCTTAAGCGGTCCCAAGTAAACGCTGAGTACGCCGTTGCTCAGTTTTGGCATGTTCGATCTCACCGTCAAGCGGCTAAGCGCAGCTGTTCCCGGCTTACCTGGTATTCCTCACGGGTACGCGCCGGGAGTCTGCACACGCGGGGGTCCGTCCGAACCGGACTGAAATCGTGGGGCAGAATCCCCTCATTGGCGATAACGTGGATGTTCGTGCCACGCCACGACACGCCCGCATCCTCGAGCCGCTTGCGATTACGATAAAACGTCGCCTTGCTGAACTCTTCGCGCGTCACCTCATCGCCGTGCACTGACAAAAACGACCAGAAGCAGTACATATGCTTTCCGGCCCGATCTCCGTAAACCGCCTTGAGCCGGTGCATTACCGACTTGCTGTCGCGAACCGTGTCCATACCCTGTTTCCCCTCACGGAGCAGCTTCTCGATCTCCGAATCGAACAGCCCTTCCAGATAGGCGTCCGACACCTCATCCACTCGCGGATTTTTGCCAAAGTCGTATTGCAACTTATCGCTATGAATTTCCACCTCTGCACGCAGACGCCTGTCCGCCAGACGTTGCAGCGCATTGATCTTGCGTTCCACGCGTGCACGATTGCCCTGATCCTCGCACCCATACAGATGGTTAAAAACCTGCGCGAAAAAGCGGCGCAACCTACTACGCTCGTGCACCTGAAATTCAGTGCCTTTGTGATAAAACTTCACCGTCGTCGTCTTGCCGGCGAAGTAGACGGCCATCGCATACTTCGCCGCTCCTTTCTTGCGTCGCGGGAAATTGATCAACTGCACGCCGTCAAAGAATTCCTTGCACGCCGCCTTCGACAGCCGGTACACGGACGACACATCAACCCGATGGACCGTCCACCAGTCAGCCGGCGGCAGGTCGGTTTGTAGCAGGTCTGACACGAGACACACGAAGTCGCGACAAGCGCGCATAAAATCAGTCGGGCCGCCGTAGACGTTGTGACCGAGAACGATCTTATGCACCGACGCCTCGATCACGATGTATGGCTCGCAGACCACCAGCGACGGACGACCGTTCTTGTCCACCACCCACTCCTCATGCTTCGGCACCACGGAGATCCGCGAATCCCACGACCCAAGCAGATCTCCCGTGAAGAGTTCATAGAGGACTTCACCGCTTGAGCAGTCCAACCCGGAGCGCAGCAGACACTGTCCTTCGATGCGCTCGACCACCGAGCGATCGAGAAAAGGAGAGCGCAACCGCACCGTGTCATACGCCACGTTTAAACACCCTCCCCAGAGTCATGCCGAGTCTCAAACTTGAGACCTTCAGGCGGTGCTACCACGCCCGCCTGAAAAAAAACTGCCTCGCACAGCGAGGCAAAAAAACCATCCGAAAGCATGCCGCGAAGCTCTGCATTGACCTCATCGAGCGAGGTCTGCGACACGGGCTCAATTTCGTTCGTTCGTGTCGTCCGTCCTCGCCCCGCCGCGGGCGAGGCGACGCGACCGCCCGTAGCATCGCGATAAGCGCGCTCAGACGCGACGACGCGAAGCGCCGCCGAGCGCTTGGCACGCAACTGGACAAGCCATGTGGGAAGCGATGTGCCGGCTGACGCGGCAGGAACGGGAAAAGGCCTCGCCTTCTCGGAAGCGTAAGCTGGCATGGATGTCAGCCCCCCTGTGAGCACGCACCGCACTGGCCAGCGCGATCGGCGCCACACCACTCGCAATATTCGTTACGCGTAACGGGAATTAGCCGACGCTTTTCACGGAAGCGGCGCGCACGCTGCGCGCCAGTAAGGGCGTCGGGCTTCGCGGCACGGCCACGACGATTGCCCAACAAATCGCCCGTGTATTTATCCGCAAGCTGTTTCGCCACAGTCAAGCCTCCGTCAGGGCATCACGTAGCGCGATTTCAGCGCATCCGTAGCCGCGGTTTTGGGTGTCCCGACGCGTAACGCCAGTCGGCGTAACGACGCGCCATTCGTACCAACCCATATCTATCTCGCCATACACCTCGATCGTGTCCTCGCCATACGGAACGGGCACGCGGTAAAGGGTCGTCGTCATTGATCAAAGCTCCCAAAGGCTGAGCTTGAGAGACGCGTCGCCACACCGACGCATCAGAAGCGCGACGTTCACGCACGAATAGCGACCGACATCCACCGTGGGCAGATAGCCCTTATTGATCATCCCAACGATCACACCGACAGGAAGGCCGACCACGCTCGCGAAACGTTCGCGAGACATAAAAGGGACCGGAGCCACAAACTGAGCCGGCTCGGTAAGCTGTTGACCAGAAGGGAAATCGCCCATAATTGCTCCATCGACAGACACAATCCAAGAGTACCTATAGAGCGCTACATATGTAGCGCTCTATAGGTACTCTAAGTTAGGCAGTGAAAGCATGTCAACTAATTTTCCAGACATAAAAGCAAGAACTCGCATGCTCATAGAGAGCATGGTCCGCGCCGACCGCCGATATAAGGAACTGGAGGAAATCACGCGGATACCTGCTGCAACGTGGCGAGGTTTTTGGAACCGTGAAACATACCCATCCGGCCCGATGATCGAAGCGCTATCACGCCAATGGCCAACTTATGCGTTTTGGCTCAGCACGGGTATCACCGACGTAGACGCCGGACATACAGCGCCAAGGTCGGCTGAAGAATTCGTTCAGGAAACGCTTGCGGACGTCAACTCAAATGCGAACGACTACTTCCGTTTCCAGCTCGACCAAATCCCACGGCGATACAAGACAACACGTCTCGCCCTTACCGGCCTAGACGAAGCAATGCTGCGCGAGGAAGCGGAAGAATTCGTCGGCGGCATTCCCAATCCACAAACCAAAGAGCGTGGCGGCACGACCGCACACATCGACCTCAGTGTGCTGGACGAACCTGAAGACCCCGAGTACACGGAGAAGCTGGTCAGTGCGAAAGCATTGCTAAACGAACACAAAGAACGTCTCTATCGAGAGCAGATGGCTGACTTGCGAGAAAAGAAACGGAAACACACGCAGAGCAAGCCCTAACACCAATTCGTGCGACAGCGTGGACTTGATCACGTGCGTGCAGCAGACCCAAACGAACAACTTCGGTCAATGGCCGAACATCTGAATCAACATGGCGATAAAAAGAATCGAGAGCGGATGGCAGGTTGACGCACAACCGGGTGGCCGAGGCGGGAAGCGAATTCGGAAATCGTTCAAGACGCAAGCGGAAGCAAAGGCCTATGACAACTGGCTGCGCACGCAGGTGGCTCAAGATCCCGATTGGGAGCCAACACGCAAGGATGCTCGCCCGCTGCGGAAGCTTGTCGAGCTTTGGTATGACCGCCACGGACGCGAGCTTAATTCAGGGGAGGGCACGAAGACCCGTTTGCTAGCGGCGTGCGAGTACATGGGCGAGCCGACCGCCGATACCTTCTCGGCCGATATGTTCGCGAGCTATCGCGCGAAGCGTATCGAAGCCGGGATAAGCGCGTCGAACATGAATCGTGAGCACGCGACGATGCGGGCCGTGTTTAACGAGCTGTCCCGTTTGGAACTGTGGACGCGAGAGAATCCGTTAGGCAAGCTACGTCAGTTCAAGGTGCAGCAACAAGAGCTTTCGTTTCTCGATGATGCGTCCATTCGGACGCTTCTGTTTGAACTGCGGGCGTCGCGTAATTCGGGAGTCGAGCTTATCGCTGTAATTTGCCTATCGACCGGCGCCCGCTGGTCGGAAGCGGAGCGGCTAACACGCAGTCAGGTTCGCAACGGTCAGATTCAGTTCGCGCGTACCAAGAGCGGGAGAACCCGCTCGGTTCCGATTGACGATCTGCTGCTGGCACGTATCTCGGCATATGCGGACAAGCACGGCCGAGGACTGCGGATTTTTTCGTCGGCGTTTTCCGCTTTCCGCGAGGCTGTCGAGCGCGCTGCACTCGATCTGCCTGCCGGCCAGCTCACGCATGTCTTGCGCCATACGTTCGCGAGTCATTTCATGATGAACGGCGGCAACATCCTGACGCTGCAACGGATTCTCGGGCACTCGAATCTGACGATGACCATGCGGTATGCGCATCTGTCGCCAGAGCATCTTCAGGAGGCCAAGCGGTTAAACCCACTGGCAAAGATGAGCGAGGCGGAAGCGGCATGATTTTGCGTTGACACTTCGTTGACAGGGCAGAAACAACAAAGGCTTACCAATTTGGTAAGCCTTTGTTTTTACGATGCTATTTGGTGCCGGAAAGAGGAATCGAACCCCCGACCTTCGCATTACGAATGCGCTGCTCTACCGTCTGAGCTATTCCGGCATCAGGAGAAACGAGATTATAGGGACTTCTTTACGAACTTGGCAAGCCCCTGCGATCACTTTTTTGTTTCGAGATGGTAGCGGGTCACGCGGTCGACTTCGTTCTTCGAGCCGAGGAACACCGCTACACGCTCGTGCAGGCTTTTCGGCTGGATGTCCAGAATACGCTTCTCGCCGTTGGTCGCGGCGCCGCCCGCCTGCTCGACGATGAAGGCCATCGGGTTCGCCTCGTACATCAGGCGCAGCTTGCCCGGCTTGTCCGGCGTGCGCTTGTCGGCCGGGTACATGAAGACGCCGCCGCGGTTCAGGATACGGTGCACGTCGGCTACCATCGACGCGATCCAGCGCATGTTGAAGTCGCTCTGGCGCGGACCTTCCTTGCCGGCCTTCAACTCGCCGATGTATTTCTCGACCGGCGGATACCAGTGGCGTTCGTTCGAAGCGTTGATCGCGTATTCACGCGTTTCGACCGGAATGCGCATATCGCTTTGCGTGAGCACCCACGAACCCAGTTCGCGGTCGAGCGTGAAGCAGTTGACGCCGTTGCCGGTGGTCAGCACCAGCACGGTTTGCGGGCCGTATACCGCATAACCTGCCGCGACCTGCTGCGTGCCGGGTTGCAGGAACGACTGTTCGGTGGGCTGCTGGCCGTCCGGGCAGCGCAGCACCGAGAAGATCGTACCGATCGACACGTTGACGTCGATGTTCGATGAGCCGTCGAGCGGATCGAACACCAGCAGGTATTCGCCCTTCGGGTAGTTGGCCGGGATCGGGAAGAACTGCTCCATTTCCTCGGACGCCATGCCCGCCAGGTTGCCGCCCCATTCATTCGCTTCGAGCAGGATTTCGTTCGACAGGATGTCGAGCTTCTTCTGCACTTCGCCCTGGACATTCTCGCTGCCTGCCGTGCCGAGCGCATCGCCCAGCGCGCCCTTGCTGACGTGGTAGCTGATCGCCTTGCACGCGCGCGCGACGACTTCGATCAAAAGGCGCAGGTCGGCGGGCAGGTTGTTGGTCTCGCGCTGCTGCTCGATCAGATACTTCGTGAGAGTGGTACGACGTTGCAAAGCCATTGCTGTACTCCGGGAAGGCTTGGGGAATGTCTCGATTTTAACCGCTCGCTGTGTCGGTTCCGTGCTTTTGATATAGAAGGGCGTGCGTCCGCGTTGCTGAGCGCTGTAAAGGCCGCGAAATTCAGGCCTTGCGGCGCGCCTTGATGGCCGCGACATGGCCGGCGAGGCTCGTGGCGAGCGCTGCGGCACGGGCGTGTTCGGCTGAGACTTTCGGCATTTTCGGCCGGTTCGCCTTGGGCATCGGTTCGATCTCGCGTTCGATCTGCTCGCCGGCCGCCGCGGTGGCGACGCGCAGGTCATAGGCGATCTGCAGATTCAGCCAGAACTGCGCGCTCGCCCCGAAGTAGCGTTCGAGCCGCAACGCGGTGTCTGCCGAGATGGCGCGCTTGCCGCGCACGACGTCGTTGATGCGCGGCGCCGGTACGCGCAGCGCAAGCGCGAGCGCATTGACGGACATGCCGAGCGGCTCGAGGAACTCGCTGCGCAGAATCTCGCCGGGGTGAATTTCCGGAATGCTTTCGCCGGTGCCGATGTCGGAGAAATCGATGCTGCCCAGATCGGAGCGTTTGATGACCATGCCGGTCTCCCAATAATCAGTGATAGTCGACAATTTCGACATTCAGCGCCTCCCCGTCGACAAAATGAAAACAGATGCGCCACTGCGCATTGATACGAATGCTCCACTGCCCGCTGCGCTGACCTTGCAAGGCTTCGAGCCGGTTGCCCGGCGGCGCATGCAGATTGCGGATGGACTCGGCAGCATCGATCATGAGCAGTTTGCGGCGTGCGAGCGCCTGCATGTAAAGCGGCAGTGAATGCACGAACTTGCCCTGAAAGATTGCCGCCGTAGCCTTGTCGCCGAATGTCGTGATCATGGGATGATATAACGCGTTGCGTTAAACGTAAATCGTTAAATGAATGCGTTTACTTTCACCCCGCCAGGCCGACCCGAACAGTCGCCCAGATGGCTAACGTTGATGTTCAGGCCGCTGCGTCAGCACCCGATTGAGGACGAAAAAAAGCCGGCAACACGTGCCGGCTTTTCAATGCGGGAAGCAGTTTCAGACGATCATCACGCCAACGCTTTTTCCACGATCTCGCGCACGTCGCGCGATTTCACCTGCGAGGCCACTTTCTCCAGCGCCGCGCGCATGCCATCACGCAGCGTCGGCGTAAAGCGGCGCCACAGTTCCAGCGAACGGGCGAGGCGGGCGGCTACTTGCGGATTGATGGCGTCGAGCGCGATCACCTGGTCGGCCCAGAACGCGTAGCCCGAGCCGTCTTCGGCGTGGAACTGCGCGGGGTTCGCCGCACAGAAGCTGAAAATCAGCGAGCGCGCGCGGTTCGGGTTCTTCAGGTTGAACGCCGGGTGCGCCATCAGCTTGCGCACAATCTCGATCACCGGGCGCTGCGCGCTGCCGCGTTGCGTGGCTTGCAGGGCAAACCACTTGTCGATGACGAGCGGCTCCTTTTCAAAGCGCCGGTAGAAGTCGTCCAGTGCCTGCTGAGCCTCAACGCTGCCGCCATTCGCCGCCGCTGCATTGAGCAATGCCGAGAGCGCCGCCGAGCGGTCGGTCATGTTGTTGGCGGCGTCGTATTGCGCGGACGCGAGGCGCACGGCTTCAGCCGGATCGTCCAGTTCCGCGAGATATGAAAGCGCAAGATTCTTCAACGCGCGATGACCGGAGGCCTCCGGCGTCGCTTCATAGGCGCCTGGCGTGCGGTGCTTCTCGTACACGGCGAGCCAGTCCTTCCTGAGCGCATTCGCGAGGCGTTTGCGCACGAATTGCCGCGCGGCGTGCACGGCAGCCGGATTCGATTCGGCCATCTGTTCAGCCAGATACGCTTCAGACGGCAGCATCAACGCCAGCTCGCGGAAAGAAGGCGAGAGCGACTCGTCGGTCAGCACGCGGGCGAACGCGGCGACCACCGAGTCGTCGAGTTGCAGCGGCACGCCTGTGGCGGCGCGCCCGGCGAGGGTCAGCAGCTCGCGCGTAGCGAGCCGTTGGCCGGCCTCCCAGCGGTTGAACGGATCACTGTCATGCGCGAGCAGGAAGGCAAGCTGGTCGGCCGAGTAGTCGTATTCGACGATCACCGGTGCCGAGAAATTGCGCAACAGCGAGGGCAGCGGTTCTTCGGCAACGTTGACGAACGTGAAGGTCTGTTCAGTCTGCGTGAAATCCAGCACGCGCGTGGTGCAGCCCGACGCTTTGGCTTCGCCTTCCAGTTGCAGCGGCAGGTCGGCGCCGTCCTTGCCGATCAGACCGATCGCGAACGGAATCAGCAGCGGGCCCTTTTGCGTTTCACGCGCGGCCGGCGCGCCGTCGCCATAGCCTTGCGTGAGCGTCACGCTGTAGCGCTGTTGCGCGGCGTCATATTTCGTACGCACGGACACGCGCGGCGTGCCGGCCTGGCTGTACCAGCGCTCGAATTGCGCGAGATCGCGGCCGTTCGCGTCGGCCAGCGCATGACGGAAATCGTCGCAGGTCACGGCCTGGCCGTCATGACGCTTGAAGTACAGGTCCATGCCCTTGCGGAAACCGTCGCGGCCGAACTGCGTCTGATACATCCGCACGACTTCCGAGCCTTTTTCGTAGACCGTCATCGTGTAGAAGTTGTTGATCTCGACGTAGCTTTCCGGGCGCACCGGGTGCGCCATCGGGCCCGCGTCTTCGGCGAATTGCATCTGGCGCAGCACGCGCACGTCTTCGATGCGCTTGGTGGCCCGTGCGGCTTCGTCAGTCGCGCCGCCCGCCATGTCGGCCGAGAACTCCTGATCGCGGAACACCGTCAGGCCTTCTTTCAGGCTCAACTGGAACCAGTCGCGGCACGTCACGCGGTTGCCGGTCCAGTTGTGGAAGTACTCGTGGCCGACCACTGCCTCGATGTTCGCGAAGTCGGTGTCCGTTGCCGTTTCGGGGTTCGCCAGCACGTACTTTGTGTTGAAGATGTTGAGCCCCTTGTTCTCCATCGCGCCCATGTTGAAGTCGCTCACCGCGACGATCATGAAGCGGTCCAGATCCAGTTCCAGCCCGAAGCGCGCCTCGTCCCAGCGGATCGAGTTGATAAGCGAGTCCATGGCGTGGCGGGTTTTGTCCAGATCGTGCGGTTCGACCCACACCTGCAGCAGCTTTTCCTTGCCCGAGCCGCTCTTCACGCGTTCTTCGAGTGCGACCAGCTTGCCCGCGACCAGCGCGAACAGATAGCTTGGCTTCCTGAACGGGTCTTCCCAGCGGGCGAAATGCCGGCCGTCCGGCAGATCGCCTTCTTCGAGCAGATTGCCGTTTGACAGCAGCACCGGGTAGTCGGCCTTGCTGGCGCGCAGCGTGACCGTGAAGGTCGCCATCACGTCAGGGCGGTCGAGGAAATACGTGATGCGGCGAAAGCCCTCCGCCTCGCACTGCGTGAAGAAGTTACCGCCCGACACATACAGACCCGACAGCGTGGTGTTTTCCGCCGGATTGCAGATGCTGGTGAGCGTGAGTTCGAAGTCATCCGGCACGTTGTCGAGCGTGAGGCCGTGCTCGTGCGCATGCGCGTTGGCGAACGGGGCGCCGTCGATCACGGCGCTGACGAACTCGAGTTGTTCACCCATCAGTTCGAGATTCGCGGCGTGGGATGCGTCCGGGTTGCGGCGCACCCGCATCGTGTTCCTGACGACGGTGCGTTCGGGGACCAGATCGAACTCCAGGGCGACGGTGTCGATCAGGAAGGCGGGCGGCGCGTAATCGGCGCGGCGGATCACATTGGGCGTTGCGGTATCGGCCATGGCGTTCTGTAGTGATGGGACTCGAGCCGTCACGCGTGCTTATGGCGCGCGAGCCGGGCTTGTCGAGCCATTGTACAAAGGCTCGGCGGATCGTGCGGAACGAACTTTTTACCGAATCGCCTGGTCAGCGTATTATCGGGGCCGCTCGGCGCAGCAAAGCGTGCGCACGAGCTAACCCGTTCAAGAATGGCGAAAACAGGCATCACGAGGTAGACCATGAAATTCGATCGATGGACCCGCCGGGCTGCGCTGCTGCTCGGTGCGCTGACGGTGCTGCTGTCCGGCTGCACGACCTACGTGACCACCCAGGTCACGGCGTTCTCCGACTGGAGCGGCAACGACGCCACCCGTACCTATGCCTTCACACGGGCAGCGGATCAGCAGAACAATCTTGAACTCACCACGTACGAGCGCACGGTCGGCAACGAACTCGCCACGCACGCGTTCCGTCAGGTCGACCCTTCAGCGGCGCGCTATCTGGTCGGGCTGTCGTACGGGATTCGCTCGGACATGGTGACGGTCGCACAGCCGGTGTACTACAACCCCTGGCCGTCGCCGTACTGGGGCCGCCCGTTCGATCCGTGGGGGCCATGGGGCCCGTGGGGTCCGTATCCGGCCGCGTACGTGAATCAGAGCTACCCGATTTTCACGCACCTGCTCGGCGTGCGGATCACCGAGCGGGCTAGCGGCAAGGAGGTCTATAACGTGACGGCGCGCAACTCGGACGGCGAGTCGTCGCTCGTGAGGGCGATGCCGTATCTGGCACGCAGTGCGCTGGCCGATTTCCCTCTCGGCAACGGCATGGTGCATACCGTGAAGATTCCCGTCGACAAGAACGGCGGGGTGTCGAACGAAGTCGCTACGACGGGCGCCGCGCCCGCGGCTGCGCCGGCGTCGGCTTCCGGCGCGAAAGCCGTGCAGTAAGCGTCGAGCGGCGCGCCCAACGGCATCGGCCGAGGCGCAACAAACAGCGGCCCGGCAGGGGAGTCCTGCCGGGCCGCTTTCGTTTGCTAACAGCACGGGTCGCAAGCATTGCTTCGGCGAGCGTGACCGCTCCGGTCGAAATGGGAAAAGCGTGATCCACGGTCCACAATGGGGGCGGAGTATGGCAGGCGTGGCGAAATCGGCCTGGCGCTGCCGCCAGGTCGTCAAAATGGCACTGCGGTAAGCGCCCGTAAGTCACGCGTGCGATTTGGGCGGCATGCAGCGTTTAACTCAGCAGACAGGTCCGGAAGCATTGAAGTGTTCCGAAACGAAACACTTGTTTAGAAAGTTAAATGAAAGAATGTGTGCCTAATTATGGACGTCGGCGGCGCCCAGCCGGGGCGCGAAGCGTGCTGCAGGCGGCTTCGCGGGTCGGTCACAGTCTGTGAAAGGGCCGCCAGGCCTGCATTTTTGGCGCTGTCCAGCCCTGCGTCGCACCAGCGATACGGATACAGATAGATACGTCTTTTGTGGCTGATTTAATCCAGAATGTTCAGTATGATTCCGGCGACCATAGGGAGCCTGAGACAATCCATCAGACTAATTGGCGCAGGCGCCTAAATAATCAGGGCCAAGTGCCGTTAATTCGCTGAACCCTATATAAGAAGATTGGATTGACCCCCGGCTGGAGATTGTCGTTCCGCGCGGCGCGCATACGCCGTGACGGTTGCGTATTCCGTCAGGCGCCCTCAGCCTCTCCTCGCTTCTACGCGCGAACACCGATATGCCCGATCTGCACTGGACCATTCCGGTCGCTCGCTGGTCTAGCTGGCCTGCTGCCGCATCTGCCGCACCCGATATCGGCTTTATCGAGCCGATCGTGCGGCGTCGCCTGAGCACGCTGTCCAAGGTGGCGCTGAAGGTCGCGCACGACTGCGTGTCGCAGGACGAGGTCCGGGTCGTGTTTGCTTCGCGCCACGGCGAATTGCGGCGCACGACGGACATCCTGCGTACCATTAGCGCGGGCGAGCCGGTCTCGCCGACGGCATTCAGCCTGTCAGTGCTGAACGCAATGACCGGTGTGTTTGGCATTGCGCGCGGCGACCGTTCCGCTGCCAGCGCGATCTCGGCGGGTGCCGAGACGCTCGGCTACGCGCTGCTGGAAGCGTACGCGCAGTACGCAACGCAGCCTGGCTCGCCGGTGTTACTGGTGTACGCCGACGAACTCGCCGATCCAGCATACGGCACGATTGAAGACGAAGTGCAGGGCGGCGCGATCGCGATCCTGCTGAACGGCGAAGCGGCGGCGGGGCAGTTGGTCTGCACGTTGTCCGGTGCAGGTGAGCCGGAGGTCGCGGAGGGCGGGCAGGTGGCAAGCCACGCAGGCCAGGAAGGCGCGGCAAGCGCGGACGAAAGCTTCGCGACCCAAAGCCAGGCGCTGCTGCATTGTCTGGAAACGGGCCGGTCTGCCGTCTGGCACGGCGACGGCGCGGCCTGGCATTGGAGGTGGCATGAACGCGCGGCTTGATTACCTTTGGCGGTTCTGCGCGACAGGCATGGCCTTCGTGGTGTTCGGCATCTGCGGTGTGCTGTTTTCGGTGCTGGTGTTCCCGCTTGCGTGGCTGTGGCCGCATCGTGCGTCGCGTCAGCGCGTGGTGACGACTGTGATCCACTGGTTCTTCCGCGCTTTGGTCGCAGCGTTGCGGTGTATCGGTGTGATGGAGCTCGAGGTGTCGGGCGCCGAGGCATTGCGCGCCGACGGCCCCGCGATCGTGGTCGCCAATCACCCGACGTACCTGGACGTGATGGTGCTGTTGTCGCTTACGCCGCGGGCCTGTTGCGTGGTGAAAAACGCGCACTGGGGCAACCCGTGTTTCTGGGGAATCGTGCGCTCGGCGGAATATGTGAGCAATGCCGATCCCTCGGAGCTCGTCGAAGCCGGCGCGCGGCAGCTCGCTGCAGGCTATACGATGATTATTTTTCCCGAAGGCACGCGCAGCCCCGCGCCGAACCGGCTGCACGCGTTTTCACGCGGGTTCGCGCATATGGCGTTGAAGGTCGGCGCACCCATCGTGCCGGTGCTGATGGATTGCGATCCGCCGGCGTTTACCAAGCAGATGCGCTGGTACGACGTACCCGCGCGTGCTTTCCGGATGCGCGTGAACGTGCTCGAGCCGCTTGGCGTCGAGCAATTCGCGGACCTCGACACTTCACCGTCTCTCGCGGCGCGCAGCGTGACCAGCGCCATCGAAGCACACATTACTCAGCACCTGTTCGATTATGGATTCTTTAAAACTGGAAATTAAACAGCTTCTGATCGAAGCCCTCGATCTGGAAGACCTGAGCCCGGCCGATATCGACGACGACGCACCGTTGTTCGATACCGACGGCATCGGCCTCGACTCGATCGACGCGCTCGAGATCGGCATCGTGCTGCGCAAACAATACCAACTGACCATCGCAGCGAACGACGAACGCACCCGCGAACACTTCCGCTCGATCAGCTCGCTGGCCGCGCTGGTCGCGAGTCAACGCGAAGCGGCGCACGCTGTGAACGAAACCGCAAAAAAAGGGGAATAAATCGTGTCCGAGGCAGAGATTCTTGAACGCATCCGCGCCATCTTCAAAGAGAACTTCGCCATTGAGCCGGAGCGCGTGACGCCGGACGCGCATCTCTTCGAAGACCTCGATCTCGACAGCATCGACGCTGTCGACCTCGCGATCAAACTGCAGGAAATGACCGGCCGCCGCATCAAGCCGGACGAGTTCAAGTCGGTGCGCACGGTCGGTGATGTGATCGGTGCGGTCGAATCCCTGCTGGCGGCGCAAGGCTGATGCCATCCGTGCGCTCGCGAATGCAAGCGGCGGCGAGCCAGCCCGCCGGGGCATCGCCCGGCACGGAGCGCCACTGGGCCAAAACGGTGGTGCAGGTCCTGCTGAAACTCGCCTATCCCGCGTTGATTCTGTGTGCCTGGCGCTGGGACACGCCGCGCTATGTCGGTTGCATGCTGTTTGCGATTCTGTGGCTGCAACGCTGGGCCGGCAGCGGTCCGGTTGCGACCTCGCTGCGCCGGCTCTCCACAATCGACTGGACCGTGGTCGGCTTGTTGAGCTGCGCTTCGGCGGCGATCGTATTCACCAATAGCGAGTTGCTGCTGCGTCTCTATCCGTCGCTCGTCAATCTGGGCCTGTTGATCGCGTTCGGCGCGACGCTTGTGCGCGGACCGTCGATGATCGAAAAATTCGCACGGCTGGGTAATCCGAATTTGCCGCCTGGCGCCGTGCGCCATACGCGGCGCGTGACCCAGGTGTGGTGCGGTTTCTTTGCGCTGAACGGCGCGTTCTCCGCTTATACGGCGCTGTACTGGAGCCGTGCAAACTGGTCGCTCTACAACGGCGCGATCGCTTATGGGTTGATCGGTGTGCTACTGGTGGCCGAGGTCATCTGGCGTTATCTGGTGGTGCTGCCGCGAGCGGCGCGTTCGGAGGCGGCATGATCGCGTTGCATGATCTGTTGTCGGCGGCGCACGAGTCCTCAGTCGTGAATTCGCCGGTATGCCGCGACGGCGCTACGGTGCTCGATCGCGCTGCGTTTCGCGCGCGCGTCTCGACGCTGGTCACGCTAATGCAAGCGCAACCCGCGCGACGCTACGCGTTGTGTATCGACGATCCGTTCGATTTCGCCTGCGCGCTGTTTGCGTTGTTCGCGTGCGGCAAGGAGCCGGTGATTCCGGCCAATGCGACGCCGGGCTATCTCGCCGATCTTGCCGACGCGTATGACGCCGTGCTGACCGATGCCGATCTGCCGCATGCTGTGCGAGACGCCGACGCCGACGCCGACGCCGACGCCGACGCCACACACGCGCGAGACACCTCACACACGATCGATCCGCAAGCCCCGTTGACGCTCTACACATCGGGTAGCAGCGGCACACCCAAGCCGATCCGCAAGACCCTCGCGCAATTCAACGCCGAAGTGCACACGCTCGAAAAGCAGTGGGGCGCTCTGGTCGGCGATGCGACGATGCTCGCGAGCGTGCCGCATCATCACATCTACGGTTTGTTGTTTCGCGTGTTGTGGCCGCTTGCCGCGGGCCGCGCGTTCGACCGCGCGATCAGTATCGAACCTTTGCAACTGCAAACGCAGATCGAGCAATGTGGCGCGACGGTCGTCGTTTCGACGCCCGCGCAATTGTCGCGTTGGCCCGCATTGCCGGGCTTCGCCGCACTAACGCCGGCGCCGCGCGCGTTCTTTTCTTCAGGCGGCCCGCTCGCCGTGGAAGCCGCGCAGGAATACGCCGACGCGTATGGCGCTGCGCCGCTCGAAATCTACGGCAGTACGGAAACCGGCGGCATTGCGTGGCGTCGTCAGGACCAGACAGAGGCCTGGCAAGCGGTGACCGGCATCGAAGTACGCCGCGACGAAGACGGCGCGCTGAATGTTCGTTCGCCGCATCTCGATCACACCGGCTGGCATCGTACGGACGACAAAATCGCGTTCGACGCCGATGGCCGCTTCCGCCTGCAAGGCCGCCTCGATCGCGTGCTCAAGCTGGACGGCAAGCGTGTGTCGCTGCCGGAACTCGAAGCGCGTCTCGCGCTGCATCCGTACGTCGCGCAAGCGGCGATTGTGCCGCTGGAAGGCGCCTCACGCGATCGCGTCGGCGCCGTGGTGGCCCTGACCGACGCGGGCAGCGAGGCATTGCGCGCCGAAGGCCGCGTGCTGCTCGCGCAAACCCTGCGCCGGCATCTCGCTGAGTATTTCGACGTGGTGGTGCTGCCGCGTCATTGGCGCTTTCGCCTCACGCTGCCGTTCGATTCGCGCGGCAAACTGCCGGTGGCCGCGGTCGCGGCGGCTTTCGAGCCGCGCTCGGACGGTGTGGAAGTGCTCGCCGAAGCCCGCAGCGCCGACACGTTGCATTACGAACTGCGCGTACCGCCGACGCTGGTGCATTTTGCCGGCCACTTCCCCGGTCTGCCGATTTTGCCGGGCGTGGTTCAGGTGCACTGGGCCATGCGTCTAGCCGCGGAACAACTGCCCGCCGTGCGCGCGCTGGTATCGGTCGACCGTCTCAAGTTCATGGCGCCGGTGTCGCCGGGCGCGGTGCTGAATCTCACGCTTGCCCACGACGCCGCGCGTGGGCGCTTGCAATTCGCGTACCGGCTGAACGGGCGTGAATGCGCATCCGGCGTGATCGTGTATCGGGAGCCTGCATGATGCGTTTCACGCCGTGCATCGTCATTCCGATTTACAACCACAAGGACGCGATCGGCGCGACCGTGGCCCATCTCGCGGTGCACAGCTTGCCGATCTTTGTCGTCGACGACGGCAGCGATGAGGCGACCCAGCAGGTGCTCGCCGCGCTGGCGCAACACTACGCGGGGCAGCTCACGCTGCTTCGCTTGCCGGTCAATGGTGGCAAGGGTGCGGCCGTGATGGCGGGCCTGCGTGCCGCGCGCGCTGCGGGTTACACGCACGCGCTGCAGATCGACGCCGACGGCCAGCACGACGCGACGGACGTGCCGCGTTTCATCGAAGCCGCGCGCGCCCAACCGGGCGCGGTGATCCTCGGCCGCCCGGTCTACGACGAGAGCGTGCCGAAATCGCGCCTCTACGGCCGCTATCTGACGCATGTGTGGGTGTGGATCGAAACGCTCTCGCTGACGATTCGCGATTCGATGTGCGGTTTCCGTCTCTATCCCCTGGCGCTGGCTTGCGAGCTGATCGACAGCGTGCAACTGCCGACGCGCATGGACTTCGACATCGAAATTCTCGTGCGCCTCCACTGGCGGCGCGCGGCGTTTCGTTCGATTCCCACTCGCGTCACCTATGCGACCGATGGCGTTTCGCATTTCGACGTGCTGTGGGACAACGTGCGCATCAGCCGCAGTCATACGCGGCTTGTGTTCGGCATGCTGTGGCGTCTGCCGGTGCTGCTCGCGCACAAGGTGATGCCACGCCGCCCGGCCATCGCAGGTGAGGCGATCAAGCAGGGCGAACAGGACGAAACGGGCAAATCGAGCAACCTGGCCAGGCAAGACGAACAAGCCAAGCATCGCGACGAAGCCAAGCAGCCCGAACAAGGCAGACCGAGCGAATCAGGCAAGCAAGCGATACAACTCGAACAAAGCCCCCAGGACTGGTGGCGGATCGCCGAACGCGGCAGCCATCTGGGCATGTCCCTGCTCGCGCTCAGTTGCAAGCTGTTCGGCCGCCGTTTCACCGCACTCTGGCTGCATCCAATCGTCGCGTATTTTCTGCTGACGGGCCGCGCCGCGCGCGAGGCGTCGAGCAATTACTTCACGCATCTCGGCGAAGCCGCACCGCACGGCGATACGCCGCGTCCAGGTTGGCTGTCGGCCTATCGCCATATGCTGGCGTTTGCACAGTCGGGCTTCGACAAGCTTGCTGCATGGTCCGGGCGCGTCAACAACGCCGACGTCAAATTCGAAGATCCTTCGGCGTTCGAAGCATTGGTGGCAAGTGGTAAAGGTGCGCTCGTGATCGGCGCGCATCTCGGCAATCTGGAGATGACCCGCGCGCTTGCCGCGCAGGGTGCCTACGCGAAAGTTACTGCCGTCGTCTACACCGAGCATGCACGGCGCTTCAATAGCGTGCTGGCGTCGGCCAATAGCCAGTTCGCGCGGCATCTGCTCGAAGTCAGCGACTTCGGTCCCGAGACCGCGATGATGATGCAGGAGCGCGTCGATGCGGGCGAACTGCTGGTGATCGTCGGCGACCGCGTGCCGGCTCACGAAGCGGGGCGCACGACCGAAGCGCAGTTTCTCGGCTCGACCGCGTCGTTCGCGCAAGGCCCCTACGTGCTCGCGCATGCGTTGGGCTGCCCGGTCTATCTGTTCTTCTGCCTGAAAGAACACGACGGTTATCGTCTGTATTTCGAGCCGTTCGCCGAGCGCATCGAGTTGCCGCGCCGTGAACGCGCGCAGCATCTTGCGGCGTGGGCGCAGCGTTACGCGGCGCGCCTCGAACACTATTGCCGCAAGGCACCCTATCAATGGTTCAACTTCTTCGATTTCTGGGCCAGCCCCAAGCGAGGCACACATGGCCGAACATGATCTGATCGAGGCGCCGAACGCCAGCGCAACAGAGAACACCCGCGCAAACGCGCCGGCGGTGACGATCGGCGGACGCAAGCTGACGATCGAAGAGGTCGTCGCGATCGCGTGGCATCGCGCACCGGTTGCGTTGAGCGCCGATCCGGCATGGCGCGCGCGCATCCAGCGCGGCGCGGACTTTCTGCGCCGGCATCTGGCGTCGGGCGCGACCGTGTACGGCGTCAACACCGGCTATGGCGATGCATGCGTGGTCGATGTGCCGATGGAACTCGTCGAAGCCTTGCCGTTGCAACTGACGCGTTACCACGGCTGCGGGATGGGCCAGTATCTCGACGACGCGCAAACGCTCGCGGTGATCGCCGCGCGGCTCAACTCGCTGGCCTACGGTTTTTCCGGCGTGCGCCCCGTGTTGCTCGAACGCCTCGCCGATCTGATCAATCATCGTGTGCTGCCGCGCATTCCGTCGGAAGGCTCGGTCGGTGCCAGCGGCGATCTGACGCCGCTCTCGTATGTGGCCGCCGCGCTGGCTGGCGAGCGCGATGTAATGTTCGAAGGCTCACTGCGTGACGTGCGTGAGGTCTGGACCGAACTCGGTCATGCGCCCTTGACGCTCGCGCCGAAAGAAGGCCTCGCACTGATGAACGGCACCGCCGTGATGACGGGCCTCGCCTGTCTCGCGTTCGCGCGCGCCGATCATCTGACACGCCTCACCGCACGTCTCACCGCGCTCTCTACCGTTGCGCTCGACGGCCGCGCCGCGCACTTTGACGCAACGCTCTTCGAAGTGAAACCGCACGCAGGCCAGGCCGAAGCCGCAGCGTGGATTCGCGAGGATTTGACTGGGCGCGACGATACACCCGGGCATCGTCTGCAAGACCGCTATTCGATTCGCTGCGCGCCGCATGTGATCGGCGTTGCGCGCGATGCCTTGTCGTGGGTGCGCCGCGACGTCGAGAACGAACTGAACAGCGCGAACGACAACCCGTTGATCGATCCTGACAACGAGCGCGTGCTGCACGGCGGCAACTTCTACGGCGGCCATATCGCGTTCGCGATGGACTCGCTGAAAGTCGCGGTCGCCAATCTGGCCGATCTGATGGACCGGCAGCTCGCGCTGCTGGTCGACGTGAATTTCAACAACGGCTTGCCGCGCAATCTGTCGGGTGCGGCGCCCGCGCGCGCCGCGATCAATCACGGGTTCAAGGCGGTGCAGATTTCATCGTCCGCATGGACGGCCGAGGCGTTGAAGAACACGATGCCCGCGAGCGTCTTCTCGCGTTCGACCGAGGCGCACAATCAGGACAAGGTCAGCATGGGCACGATCGCCGCGCGCGACTGTTTGCGCGTGCTGGAGTTGACCGAGCAGGTCGCTGCCGCGCATACGCTCGCGACGGTGCAAGCCGCCCGTTTGCGTTTGAAGATCGATAGCGCCACGCCGGTTCCCGTGCCGCTGCAAACCTTCATCGACAGCGTGACGGCGCAGTCTCCGTTCGTCGACGAAGACCGCGCGCTGGAGAGCGACCTGCGTGCGCTGAGCGCGCGCATCGCCGCATGCGATCTATTGAACGACTATCGTGGAGGATCGCACGCATGACCGGCTGCCCTAAAGTGCTGACAGCCAGCGCGAAAGTCGAAGTGCCGTTTCACGACGTCGACGCGATGAACGTGTGCTGGCATGGCCACTATCTGAAGTACTTCGAGATCGGCCGCGCGGCGCTCTTGCGCACCTTCGATTACGACTACCGCGAGATGCAGGCCTCGGGTTACCTGTGGCCGATCGTCGAGGCGCATCTGAAGTATGTGCGCCCGGCCACCTACGGCCAGGCGATCGAAGTGCGCGCGCAACTGCTCGAACACGAGAACCGCCTGAAAATAGGCTATGAAATTGTCGATTGCGCAACCGGCACACGGCTGACGAAGGGCTATACGATCCAGGTCGCGGTCGATGCCGCGACGCAGGAATTGCAGTTCGTGTCGCCGCCCGTCGTATTTGAAAAGCTGGAGCGCGTATGGGCACGATGAACTTGCGCGGTGTGGCAGCGGGCGGGTTGCTCGCACTAAGCACGCTAGGCACGCAAAGCGCATTGAGCCTGCTGAGCGTATCAAGCGTGGCCGCATGGCCGATCGCGGCATCCGCGGCAGAAGCCGCGCAGTCCGCCGGCAACCCGGCTCTCGTCTCGCAGATCGCCTCGCGCCTCGCACAAGCCAGGGGTGTCCGCGCTCAGTTCACGCAAACGCAAACGCTCGCTGCGATGAAGCAGCCGCTCGTCAGCACGGGTTCGTTGCTGTTCTTCCGCGACCGTGGCGTGATCTGGCAGATCGACACGCCTTACAAAGCCACCTACGTGATCACCGATGCGGGCGTCACAGAAGTCGACGCCAATGGCCAGCGCGTGACGGCTCACAGCGCCCAAGGCACACGCGGCGTCGCGCAGGTCTCGAAGATGATGCGCGCGATGCTCGGCGGCGATCTGTCGGCGCTGTACTCGCAATTCGACGTGCAGGCCGAAGGCAGCGCCGCGCAGTGGCGCATGCAACTCACGCCGAACCAGCCGCAGATCGCGCAATCGATCAAAGGCTTGCAGGTGAATGGCGGCGACTACCTCCAAAGCTTGCGTATCACGCTCGCCAATGGTGACGTAACGAAGCTCGACTTCGCGAAGAGCGCGGCGGTGACCGAACCGACGCCCGCTGAGCGCGGTTTGTTCGGAGCGCCGTAATGCAGGTGCTGCAACAGCGGTCCGCGAAACAGGCATGGGGCGTGCGCGCTGCGTGGCTGCTGCTCGCGCTCGCCGCTGCGCTGTACTGCGGTTGGCGTTTCGCGGGACCATCGCCGCTGCAAACTAATCTGCTGGCGTTACTTCCCGCCACCGAAGCGGATCCGGTCGCCGAAAAGGCGGTCGATACGCTGGCGAGCGCGCTGGGCGATCGCACCGTTTTTCTGGTCACCAGCAACAATGACGCACACGCGAAAGCGGCAGCGAAACAGCTCGGCGCATCATTACAGAAGAGTGGGGCGTTCGGCTCGGTGACGGCGGAATTGCCGCCCTTCGATCTGTCGCAGATCGCGGCGTTGTACATGCCTTATCGCTTCGGTTTGCTGGCGCCAGTTGATCGCGCGGCGCTTGCGCAGGGCAGTGCTTCAAGCCCCACGTTGCGGGCCGCGCTCGCGCAGCGCATTTACAGCCCGCTACGCGGCGGTCTGACCACGCCGCTTGCAGACGATCCGTTTGGCTGGCTCGAACACTGGCTCGGTGGTTTGCCGCTCGCCACATCGAATCTCGAACTCGAAGACAACATGCTGGTGTCGCATCGCGGTACCGCGACTAGCGTGCTGATCGTTGTCACGCTGCCGGGCTCAGCCTACGAGTCGAAGACGCAGCACGCCGTGCTCGCCGCGCTCGCACAAGGCGAAAGCGCATTGAAGCAGACGTTTCCCGACGTGTCGGTGGCGAGGACCGGCGCGGTGTTCTATGCGGAATCGGCACGCAGCGCATCGGAACACGAGGTACACCTGATCGGCGTTGCGTCGCTGTGCGGGATTGCGTTGCTGATGATGTGGGTGTTCCGCTCGCCACGTCTCTTGCTGCTCGGTTTTGTTTCGACGGCGCTTGGCATTGTCTGCGCGCTCGCGGTGACGATGCTGGTGTTCGGCCAGTTGCATCTGTTGACGCTGGTGTTCGGCGCGAGCCTGATTGGTGAAGCGGTCGACTATTCGATCCAGTATTTTGTGGTCTATCTCGGTGCGGGGCGCGATTGGGATTCGCGCCGGGGTGCGCGGTCGGTACGTCCGGCCTTGACGGTTGCGCTCGCCACCAGCCTGCTCGGCTACGCGATCCTCACATGGGTGCCGTTCCCCGCGCTCAAGCAGATTGCATGCTTCGCGATTGCGGGTATTGCGACGGCGTTTGCGTCCGTGCTGTCGTTGTTGCCCGCGCTGCTCACGCGCGCGCCGAAGCGCAGTCCGCAACGCGTGTTCGCTGGGGCGGCGCGTGCGCTGGCGGTCTGGCATCGCACGATCGGCGGCAAGCGCGCATGGTTTGTGGCGGCGCTCTTGCTGGCCGTGGCGATTCCCGGTTGGTTGCGTCTGACGAGCGACGACGATATCCACCTGCTGATCCAGCGCGATCCTTCGCTGGTCGCGCAGGAAGACAAAGTGCGCGAGGCGGTCGGTGTCGATAACAGTGCGCAGTTTTTTGTCGTGCGCGGCGACACGCCGGAAGTCGTTCTGCAACGCGCCGAAGCGTTGGGCACGACACTCGACGGGTTGAACGGCACGGCGAACCAGGTCGGCAGCTATCAGTCGGTGACGCAATTCGTACCCTCCGCGAAACAGCAAAACGAAGACCGTGCTTTGCTCGCGCAGCACGTATTCAACGATCCCGCCGCATTGCGGGCGACGCTTTTGCAGGCGGGATTTAAAGACGAAGTCGCCGATGCCTGGCTCGCCGCCTATGCGAAACCGCAGCCGCTCTTCACGGTCGACACGTGGCTCGCCGCGCCGTGGTCGCAGCCGTACAAACATCTGTGGCTGGGCGTTGTCGATCCGGCAACCAGAGCGTATGCAGCCGTCGTGATTCCACAAGGCGTGACGCCACAGAATGAACCCGCGCTGATCGCCACCGCGCAGGCGCTGCCCGGCGTCGTATTCGTTGACAAGGCGGCGAGCGTCTCGAAGCTATTTGGCGCGTATCGTGTGGATAGCGGCTGGTGGCTCGGCGGCGCGCTGGCGCTTGTGCTCGTCCTGTTGATGCTGCGTTACACCGTGCGCGGCGGCATTGCTGTGACGCTGCCGGTGCTGCTCGCGGTCGGCGTCACGCTCGCGGTGTTCGGCTACGTTCACGTGCCGCTCAATCTTTTCAACTGGCTTGCGCTGATGCTGGTGCTCGGCGTTGGCGCAAACTATGCAGTGTTTCTGCGCGAAGGCTGCTTGCGCGCGGACGCGGATCTCGGCGCGGTGTGGACTGGCGTGCTGCTGTCGGCGGCCACCACGCTGTTGTCGTTCGGCATGCTCGGCATGAGCGCGATGCCCGCGCTGAAGAGTTTCGGCGCCACGCTCGCGCTCGGCATTGCGGTATCGGTGCTGCTCGCGCCGATCGGCATGCCATCGGAATCAAGGAGGGCCGCATGAAGGCGCCATCAGTTTATTTGCACGCGCTCGGCATGATCAATGCGCTCGGCGGCGACCTCGATGCAATCGTCCCGGCGCTTGCCGCCGGTCACGCACCCGGCATGGCGAACGCGCATACGGGCGTTGGCGAAGCGTTTGTCGGCAGCGTGCTCGCGCCGCTGGAACTGGCGCCGCCGGCTGGGCTCGCGCGTTACGACTGCCGCAATAATCGCTTGCTGCTGGCCGCGCTAACGCAGATCGCGCCCGCCGTTGAAGCCGCGCGCGAGCGTTACGGCGCGCATCGAATCGGCGTGGTGCTCGGCACCAGCACGTCGGGTATCGAAGCGGCCGAAGCCGCGTTCGTCTATCAGGCGCAAGCGGGCGACCTGCCTGCCAATTTCAATTACCGGCAGATGGAGATCGGCACCGCCGCGCCGTTTGCCGCCGCCGCCCTCGGTGTGCAGGGCCCGGCGTTCACGATCTCGACCGCTTGCACCTCGAGCGCGAAGGCTTTTGCGTCGGCGCGCCGGCTGCTGCAATTGCGACTGTGCGATGCGGTCGTGGTGGGTGGCGTCGATTCGCTGTGCGAGCTGACGGTGCAGGGTTTCGCATCGCTTGAATCGACCAGTGGCGTGCGCGCCAATCCCATGAGCCGCAATCGCTGCGGGATCAACGTTGGCGAAGGCGCCGCCGTGTTCCTGATGAGCCGCGATGAAGCGGAAGTGCGACTCGCGGGCGTCGGCGAATCGAGCGACGCGTATCACATTTCCTCGCCCGACCCGCTGGGCGCGGGCGGCGAACTCGCGTTGCACGCGGCGCTGGCCGATGCGGGCGTCGCGTCGTCGGCGATCGGCTATGTGAACCTGCACGCCACCGCCACGCGCAAGAACGACGAGATGGAAGCGAAGTTGATGGCGCGGGTGTTCCCCAACGGAGTCGCGACGAGCGGCACCAAGCCGCTGACGGGTCACCAGCTCGGCGCGGCGGGCGCAACCGAACTCGCCTTCGCATGGCTGACGCTGGCGCGCGAGAATGTGCCCCTGCCACGCCATCTGTGGGACGGCGAGGCCGATCCCGCGCTGCCGGTGCTGGATCTGGTCGAAAGCGAACGCTTCCTGCCGCGCGGCGCCGGCGCGCAATACGTGATGAGCAATTCGTTTGCGTTCGGCGGCAGCAATGTCAGCCTGATCCTTGGACGGTGACACGCGCGATGACCCAGACGCCCACCATTCAGGATCTCGTCCTGCAGCCGATCGAAGCGATCATCCCGCATCGCGGCACCATGCTGCTGATCGATGCCGTGAACACTTTCAGCGAAGACGCTTTGAGCGCGCGTGCGACCGTACGCGCCGACGCCTGGTATGCCGACGCCGACGGCGCGATGCCCGCATGGATCGGCATCGAATTGATGGCGCAGACCATCGCGGCGCACGTCGCGTTGCTCGCCATGCGCGGCGGCGGCAGAGCACGCCCTGGCGTGTTGCTGGGCTCGCGCAGCTACAAAGCGTTGCAACCGTCGTTTGCGAGCGGCGCCCAGTTGCTGATCCAGGCAACCGAATTACTGCGCAGCGAAGCGGGCCACGGCGCCTACGAATGCACGATCCACCACGGCGACGTGTGTTGCGCCGAGGCCGTGATCAAGGTCTTTCAACCGCCCGATTTCCAGTCATTCATCGAAGGGAGTTTCAGTTCATGAGCCGGCGTGTTCTCGTTACCGGCGCAAGCCGCGGCATTGGCCGTGCGATTGCGTACAAGTTGGCCGCCGACGGCTTCGCGGTGTCCGTGCATTGCCGCACGGGCCGCACCGAAGCCGAAGCCGTGGCAACGGGCATCGCCGCGCAGGGCGGCACAGCGCGCGTGCTGCAGTTCGACGTGCGTGAGCGCGCCGTGTGCCGTGAGGTGCTCGAAGCGGATGTCGCGGCGCACGGCCCATACTACGGCATCGTGTGCAGCGCGGGCGTGACACGCGACGCCGCGTTTCCCGCGCTCACCGAAGAAGACTGGGACATAGTGATCGAAACCGGTCTCGACTCGTTCTACAACGTCGTCCATCCGTTGACCATGCCGATGGTGCGGGCGCGGAAGGGCGGGCGCATCGTCACCATCGCGTCGGTCTCCGGCGTGATGGGCAATCGCGGCCAGGTCAACTACAGCGCGGCGAAGGCCGGCCTGATCGGCGCGACCAAGGCGCTCGCCGTTGAACTGGCGACGCGCAACATCACCGTCAATTGCGTCGCGCCGGGCTTGATCGAAACCGGCATGCTCGATCAGATGCCGCTCGAGCAGGCATTGAAGACGGTGCCGATGAATCGCGTCGGCCAGCCTGCCGAAGTGGCCTCCGTGGTCGGCTTCCTGATGTCGGATGCGGCTTCGTATGTCACGCGTCAGGTGATCGGCGTCAATGGTGGGATGGTGTGATGAAACGCGTCGTCATTACCGGCATGGGGGGCGTCACGGCGTTCGGCGATAGCTGGGACGTCATCGAAGCGCGCCTGAAGAGCGGCGTGAACGCGGTGCGCCGGATGCCCGAGTGGGATTACTTCGAGTCGCTGCATACGCGGCTCGCGTGTCCGTTGCCGGGCTTTACCGCGCCTGCGCATTATCCGCGCAAGAAAACCCGTTCGATGGGCCCGGTGTCGATGTATTCGGTGCGCGCCAGCGAACTGGCGCTCGCTGACGCGGGCCTCGCCGATGACGTGCTTATCAAGGACGGCCGCATGGGCGTCGCCTACGGCTCGTCCTCGGGCTCGGTGCAACCGATTCGCGCATTCGGCACGATGCTCGAAACCGGCTCGATGAGCGATGTCACGTCGAACAGCTACGTGCAGATGATGCCGCACACCACAGCGGTCAACGTCAGCCTGTTCTGGGATCTGAAAGGGCGCATCATCCCGACCTCGTGCGCGTGCGCGTCGGGCAGTCAGGCGATCGGCTACGCGTATGAAGCGATCCAGACCGGCAAACAGACGCTGATGCTGGCGGGCGGCGCGGAAGAGATGTCGGGTCCGGCGGTCGCCGTGTTCGACACGCTGTACGCGACCAGCACGCGCAACGACGAGCCGCATCTCACGCCACGTCCGTTCGATGCCGCGCGTGACGGCCTCGTGGTCGGCGAAGGCGCGGCGACGCTGGTGCTCGAAGAATACGAACACGCGGTGGCGCGCGGCGCGCGGATTCACGCGGAGATTGTCGGCTTCGGCTGCAATTCGGATGGCGCGCATATGACCCAGCCGACTGCCGAAACCATGGCGCTTGCCATGCAGCTCGCTTTGAAAGACGCGCAACTGCCGCCTGAGGCGATCGCGTATGTGAACGCGCACGGCACCTCAACGGACCGTGGCGACATCGCCGAAAGCCATGCGACCGCGCAGACCTTCGGTGCGCGCATGCCCATCAGTTCGCTCAAGAGCTATGTCGGCCATACGCTCGGCGCGTGTGGCGCGCTCGAAGCGTGGTGGACCATCGAGATGATGAAGCGCAACTGGTATGCGCCGACCTTGAATCTGGAGAACGTCGATCCGGCTTGTGCGCCGCTCGATTACATTGTCGGCACCGGTCGTGAGATCGACGCGGAACATGTGATGAGCAACAACTTTGCATTCGGCGGGATCAACACGTCGCTGATTTTCAGGCGCGTTCGATGAGCATGGCGCTGCAACGTGTGGTTGTCACCGGCATGGGGATCGTGTCGTGCCTCGGCAATTCGCTCGACGAAGTATCCGGTGCGCTGCGCGCCGGCCGCTCGCGCATCGAGCGGATCGACGCGTGGCGTGAGCGCGGTTTCGGTTCGCAGGTGGCCGGCGTCGCATCGGTTGCGCAGGAGCAGCCGTTCGAGCGCAAGCTCGAACGCTTCATGGGCGACACCGCGCGCTTTGCGTGCCATGCCGCACGCAAAGCGATCGACGACGCCGGACTTGACCCCGCTGCATTGCGTTCGCCGCGCGCGGGCACGGTGATCGGCTCGGGCGTCGGCACGATGTCGAGCTACGACGTCGCCATGGCAATCGCGAATGCCCGTGGCGTCGACAAAGTGCCGCCGTACACGGTCCCGCACGCGATGAGCAGCACCGCGTCGGCCAACGTCGCGCAGGTGTTCGGACTCGAAGGCGTGAGCTATTCGCCGTCGTCGGCATGTACGACCTCGGCGCTCGCCATCGGGCAGGCGATGCAGCTAATTCAGACAGGCCGCCAGCAGATTGTGCTGGCAGGCGGTAGCGAGTCGCTGCACGACAACATGACGCTGATGTTCGACTCAATGGGCGCGCTGTCGCGCGGATTCAACAACACGCCCCAGCAGGCCTCGCGTCCCTACGATACGGCGCGCGATGGCTTCGTGATCGCTTCGGGCGGTGGCGTGCTGGTGCTCGAATCGCTCGATCACGCGTTGGCGCGCGGCGCTCGTATTTACGCTGAAGTGACCGGCTTCGGCGACTGCACGGATGCCGCCGGTATGGTCGCGCCGCGTGCAGCCGGCATCGCACGGGCGATGCGCGGCGCGCTGGGCGAAGCGGGCAAACGCCCGGACTACATCAACACACATGCACCGTCGACACCGCTTGGCGATGTCGAGGAATTGCGCGCATTGAGGGATGCATTCGGCAACGGATTCGGCGGCGACGTCCCCGCGTTTTCGTCGACTAAAGGCATGACCGGACACCCGCTCGGCGCGTGCGGCGCGCACGAGGCGATCTACACCTTGCTGATGATGCGCGACGGCTTCATCGCGGGGACGGCAGGTATCGAGACACCGGAGCCGGGCGTCGACGGCATGCCGCTCGTGCGCACGACGCGTGACGCGCGCATCCATACGGCGATGTCGATTTCATTCGGGTTCGGCGGCAGTTGCGCAAGCCTGATGTTTGAAGGGTGGCAGGGCGGTTGAAACGGCCACGATTTTGAAAAAACGAGGGCAATAAAAATGAAAAAACGTTTTGTACTGGGTGCGCTGGCAGTGGTGGTGTTGACGCAGGCGGGATGTGCCACGGACGTGAAGTCGCTGCCGCTCGCGGCGGCCGGCGGCCAGTCGCGTGGCGGCGTGCCGATCTATTTCGGCCAGCAGAGCCACCCGGCAGTGACGGCCAAGTTGGGCGACGTGTCCTACTCGGTGCGGATCGCGCGCAAGGTGTCGAGCCCGGAAGATGCATGCCATGAAGCGCTTGCCGAAGCCGTACAAAAGCTGCGCGCGGAAGCTCTCGCACGCAACGCCAACGCCGTGATCGACGTATCGACGCGCTTTCATAGTACCGAGACCAACTCGTCGACTGACTTCACGTGCGGCGTGAGTCCTAGCGCCGCGGCGATCGCGGTGAAGGGCCAGTTGGTCGTGCTGGAAGCGAACTAAGCGGGATCGCAAATAGAACTCACTAAAGCAACAACAACCACCAAGGAGTCTCAATGAAACGCAATGTGCTGTTTGCCGCGCTGTTCGCTTCGCTCGCCACGTTGAGCGCGACTCAGGCTTTTGCCCGCGACACGGTCGACAACTATCCGGTCGCACCGGCGCTGCAAAGCGAACCGGGCAAGGTCAGTGACGACGTGGCGCTGTATTTCGCGGGCCAGCCGCATCCGGCCGTGGTGAAAACGATGGGCGAATTCGCGACCAACAAGAAGACCAACGCCTTCGGCAAGAGCGATCTGGAAGCGTGCCAGCACGTGTTCCTTTCGGCTGTGATCGAACTGCAGGAGCGCGCACGCAAGGAAGGCGGCAACGCCGTGATCAACATCAAGAGCAACTACAAGAACGAAGTGCGTGAGAGCGCGACGGAGTTTACGTGTGGTGCGGGTGCGGTGATCGCCGGTGTGGCGTTGAAGGGTGATGTGGTGACGCTGCGCAAATAAGCACGCGAGTAGAGAGGCAAATAAGCGGGCTGTGATGCTTGCTGGGGCGATGGTTTGCCACCGCCCCGGCGAGATTCAATCTGCCTTGATCGCTGCGACGTTGACCAGCGTTTCACGACGCTTGCCAGGTTGCGGATGGGTCAGTCCGAGGCGTTCCAGCAGGCCGAAGTCTTTCGCGCGGCTCCACCAGAGATACGGCAGCGAGATGTTGCGCTGCTCGAAGCGGAAGCCGCCGCGGCGGATCATGTCGAGGTAGCCGTCGGCGCTTTTCTGCACGTGCATGGGATGACGGAACAGCAGTCGGATGACCCACGATTTGATGTACGCGTCGGTGGATTCGGCAAACAGCAGGATGCCGCCCGGTTTGAGCACGCGGCGGAATTCGGCGAGCGCGCGGTCCTGCTCGACGAGATGGTGAAAGGTTTGATGGCAGAACACGATGTCGGCGCTGGCGTCGGGCAACTGCAAGTGCGCGCAGTCGCCGTGCAGCAGTTCGATATCGGCGAGCTTGTCGCGGCACGCGCTGGCTGCATTGGCGGCAAGCGTTAGCGACGGTTCGTGAAAATCGACACCGACAATGCGGCGCGGCTTGAACGCCTCGGCGAGCAGGCGAAACGAAATACCTTGCCCGCAGCCGACGTCGACGATGACCGGCGCCGCAGGCAAGGGCGCATCGATCAGACGTTTGAGGTCGTTGATCGCGACCCGCAAAACATGATGTTCCCATGTGTAGGTACGCAGGAACCAGATCCCGAAGGCCGTTTCCGGCACGAAAGGCACACTGGATGTTTCGGATGGCGACACGCTGGACTCCCCGACGAAATAGTGTTCTTGCTGTGACGCGTAATTGTAACGAGAAGTAAGGATGCAGCGTAACGCTGTTCCGAGCAAGCAAACGATTGAGGCAACCTTGAGTACACATTCGTCAAAGCGCATCACCGTCGACGTGGCGATCATCGGCGCAGGTCCGGCAGGCGCGGTCGCGGCTGCACTTTTGCGTAAAGCAGGCCGCTCGGTGCTGGTGCTGGAGCGCCAGCATTTTCCACGCTTCTCGATCGGCGAAAGTCTGCTGCCGCAAAGCATGGCCTACCTCGAAGAGGCCGGCATGCTGCAGGCGGTGGTCGAAGCCGGTTTCCAGTACAAGAACGGCGCGCATTTCGTTCACCGCGGCCAGTCGTCGGCCTTCGACTTCCGCAACAAGCATTCGCCGGGTTGGGGCACCACGTACCAGGTCGAGCGCGCGGTGTTCGACGATATTCTGATTCGCTGCGCGGCGGAGCAGGGCGCTGACGTGCGCTTCGGTCACACGGTCCGCGCGATGCAAACCGGCGAGCGCGGCAACAAGCCGGTGCTCGATGTGATCGACGAAGCGGACAACGCCTATGAAGTCGAAGCGCATTTCGTGTTCGACGCAAGCGGCTTTGGCCGTGTGCTGCCGCGCTTGCTGAATCTCGAAGCGCCCACGCGCATGCCGACACGTGCCGCAATCTTCTCGCATGTGCAGGACGGTATTCCGGCCGGCGCGACGGATCGCAACAAGATCTGCGTGGCGACGCACCCGGAGCGCCGCGACGTGTGGTTCTGGATGATCCCGCTGGCGGGTGGCCGTTCGTCGGTGGGGTGCGTCGCCGAGGCCAGTTTTCTCGATGTACCGGAAGCCGAACGCGACGCGAAACTGCGCGCGTTGATCCAGCAGGAGCCGACACTCGGCCCATTGATCGGCAATGCGCCGTTCCTGATGCCGGTACGTCACATCGGCGGCTACGCGGCGAATGTCGAGCGTTTGCATGGACCGGGCTATGCGTTGCTCGGCAATGCGGGTGAATTTCTCGATCCGGTGTTCTCGTCCGGCGTGACGATTGCGTTGCGTTCCGCGCATCTCGCGGTGCAGACGTTGAACCGGCAACTGAACGGTGAGCAGGTCGACTGGTCGGCCGCTTACGACGTGCCGTTGCGCAAGGGGATCGATACGTTCCGTGCCTTTGTCGAGCGCTGGTACACGGGCGAGTTGCAGGACATCATTTTCTATCCGCACCAGACGCCGCCGATCCGTCGCATGATCAGCGCGGTGCTGGCGGGTTACGCGTGGGATGAATCGAATCCGTATGTCGCCGATCCGGTGCGCCGTCTGAATGCGTTGCACGATGTGTGTACTCACCATTGATCGGGCTGTACGTGCACCGCACGGGCAAACAAAAACGGCGCTTCCCAAAGGAAGCGCCGTTTTTTATTCGACCGTCTGAATCAGATCAGGCGTCAGCTCGGGAATCCACTCAAGCCGCGATCTTCGCCGTACGCTGTGCGGGCTGACGCACGTCGTCGCGACGATGCACGCGCTTGCCCGCGGCATACGTTTCGTAGATCGCGCGGTCGTCACCGAGCAGCGCGAACGCGAACAGCAGTTCTTCGAGCGATTCGGTGCGTGCGGTACGGCGCGCGAGCAGCGGCGTGGCTTGCGGATCGAGCACGACGAAGTCGGCTTCCGACTTCGGCTTCAACGTGCCGACCTTGTCGGCCAGATCGAGTGCTTCGGCCGCGCCCGCGGTGGCGAGATAGAACATCCGCGTGGCCGTCAGATGATGGCCCGTCAGACGCGCGACCTTGTGCGCTTCGTTCATCGTTTGCAGCATCGAGAACGAGGTGCCGCCGCCGACGTCCGTCGCCAGCGCGATCGGCATGCCGGCTTCGTCGGCCTTGTCGAAGTCGAACAGACCGCTGCCGAGGAACAGGTTCGAGGTCGGGCAGTGCGAGGCGACCGTGCCGGTTTGCGCCATGCGCTTGCGGTCTTCCTCGTCGAGGTAGATGCAATGGCCGTACACCGCGCGGCGGCGCAGCAGGCCGTAGTGATCGTAAATGTCCAGATAGCTGCGGTGGCCCGGGAACAGATCGGCGACCCATTTCACTTCGTCGGTATTCTCGGCGACATGGCTCTGGATGAAGATGTCCGGATGCTTGCCGGCCAGTACGCCGCACGCTTCGAGTTGCGCTTCGGTCGAGGTCGGCGCGAAACGCGGCGTGAGCGCGTACATCTGGCGGCCACGGTTGTGCCAGCGTCCGATCAGCTCGGCGCTGTCGTCATAACCCGATTGCGCGGTGTCGCGCAGAAACTCGGGGCAGTTGCGGTCCATCAGCACCTTGCCGGCCACCATGCGCAGATTGCGCGCCTCGCTCTCGGTAAAGAGGGCGTCGGCCGATTCCTTGTGGACCGTGCAATACACGAGCGCGGTGGTCGTGCCGCACGCCAGCAACTCTTCGACGAAGAAGCTCGCCGTATCGCGCGCATAGGCCGGATCGGTGAAGCGGCGCTCGGTCGGGAACGTGTACGTGTCGAGCCACGGCAGCAGACCCGGCGCCGGCGAGGCGATCATGTCGGTCTGCGGGTAGTGAATGTGCGTATCGATGAAACCCGGCACGATCAGCTTGTCGCGCATCTCCTGCACCTGGGTGCCCGGCGCGAGTTGCGACGCGAGCGCGGCATACGGGCCCGCCGCGACGACATGGCCATCTTCGACGATCAGCAAGCCGTCCTCGTTGAAGACTGCCGCGTTGGGCGATTGCGCAGGGTCGCCGTTGAAGGTCAGCAGTTGTGCGCGGAATGCTGATTGGGTCGCTTGTGCCGATTGAGTCATGGAAAAACCGTCTCCGTATTTGTGAGGAGCTAAACAGCGCAGACGGCGGCTTGATGCTGGGTCTGAAACGAACCCGTGCCGCCGCCGGCTGCTATTCATTGGCCCGTCAATGCGGGCCGCCTGGGTGCCAGTGCGCGTCGAGCTTCGCGATCAGTTCGCTGCGTTGCTCGGGCGTGACGAACGACGCTTCGAAGCTGTTGCGGATGATCGTGTAGACCTCGGCATCGTTGAGCTTCAACGCGTCGATGGTGGCGAAATAGTTGGCGTTCACGTAACCGCCGAAATAAGCCGGATCGTCGGAATTCACCGTGACGGCGACGCCGCGATCGAGCAGGTCCTTCAGCGTGTGCTTGGTCATGTCGTCGAACACGCAGAGCTTGAGGTTCGATAGCGGGCACACGGTCAGCGCGACGCGCGTATCGGCGAGGCGCGTGACGAGCGCCGGATCTTCGATGCTGCGCACACCGTGGTCGACACGGTCTACTTTCAGCAGATCGAGCGCTTCGTAGATATACGACGGCGGGCCTTCTTCGCCCGCGTGCGCGACCAGCTTCAAGCCAAGCGCGCGTGCCTGGGCGAAGACGCGTTCGAACTTCGAAGGCGGATGACCGCGCTCGGACGAATCGAGACCCACGCCGATCAGGCGATGCTTGTACTGCTCGAACAGCGGCCGCGCTTCTTCAAACGTGGCGAGCGCGTCTTCTTCAGACAGATGGCGCAGGAAACACAGAATCAGTTTGCTCGACATGCCGCGCTTTTCCGCATCGGCGAGCGCGCGATCAATGCCCGCGACGACGGTTGCGATCGGCACGCCACGTTCCGTATGCGTCTGCGGGTCGAAGAAGATTTCGCTGTGGATCACGTTATCGGCGAGGCAGCGTTCGACATAAGCCGTCGTCATGTCGTAGAAATCCTGCTCGTGCAGCAGCACGCTCGCGCCGGCGTAGTAAATGTCGAGGAACGATTGCAGATCGGTGAACGCGTACGCCGAGCGCAGCGCTTCAATCGAGTCGTACGCAAGCTTCACGCCGTTGCGTTCGGCAAGCGCGAAGATCAGCTCGGGTTCGAGTGAGCCTTCAATATGGATGTGCAACTCGGCCTTCGGTGCCCGAGCGGTTTTCTCGATGAGTGGCGTAGGGGTAGCGGTCGTTGTATTCATGGTCGGTCAACAGTTCGTTGGAGTCGGTTCGCGCCGGATGCAGGACAGGATGCAATCGCTTTGGGCAGCAGGTCGATTGTGCGGCAAATCAGACCGTCTGCGCTGCATGCGCGCCCGCATTCGCCTCCACTGCCTGCAACACCTGGGCGGCCGCCGAGATCGCGATGATCTCCGGCGACTTGTCGACGATACCGTCGACGCCGAGCGGGCACTTCATCCGCGCAATCTGCGACGGATCGATACCGCGCGCGGCCAGCCGATGTTCGAACTGCTTGCGCTTGCTGTGCGAGCCGATCATGCCGAAGAACGCGAAATCGCCACGCCGCAGAATGCGCTCGGCCAACTCGAGATCGAGCGCATGGTTGTGCGTCATCACGATGAAGTACGTGTGCGGCGCGGCCTGGTCGATGGCTTCGTCGGGTGCGTCGTTCGGATCGATCTTGACGTTCGGTGCATGCAGCGTTTCCGCAGGTGGAAACTGCGCATCGCGCTCGTCGACCCAGCGCACGACGCAGGGCAGCGTGGCGAGCACGCGAACCAGCGCGGCACCCACGTGGCCGGCGCCGAACAGCACGACCTGGAAGTCGCCTGGCGCGATGGTCTCGGTGAGCAGCGCGCCGCTGTCGTCGAAGCCGGCGCCGTCCCACAGCAGGCAGTCGGTGGCATCGACACCCGGTTCGGGGTCGGACAGCATCACCGCATCCGGTGCGGGGCCGAATGATACGCTACGCACCGTCGATTGGCCTGCGATCACGCGCTTCGCGAGCGAGGTGATCCAGCCGAGGTCGCCGATGTCGAGGCGCTCAAAGGCGAGAATCACGGCGCCGCCGCAGCATTGGCCGAGACTGGGGCCAAGCGCGAAGCGTTCGAGGCGGCGCATATGCGGTGAGCGCATGCCGTCGCGCAGCACCTGGCGTGCGGTCTCGATGGCTTTCCATTCGAGGTGTCCGCCGCCAATCGTGTGCTTGGCCGAATCACGCGTGACGATCATCTTGGTGCCGGCTTCGCGGGGCGCCGAACCTTCGACGCGCGCGACTGTCACCAGCACGGCGGCGTCGCCGTGTGCGAGCAGTTGTTGCAGGTCAGGTAGCCAGGCTTGCATCCGGCGGTTCTCCATACGTGGCCGCGCGGGGTGTCCGTGCGGCCGGTTGACTGTGGCGGGACGCGTTCGTGTCGTGTCGCGCCGTTGTTTAAAGTTGCTTGTTGAGTTGCTTGATGTTGTTCAACGTTTCGTCAATTGCTAAACCGGCGTGGTGGCGGTTGTCGCTGTGACTGCCGCTTCCCTTGCTTGTTGCGCCGGTTGTCCTGTCGCGGGTTGCGTCGTCGTCCCAGGCGATTGCAACGCGTCCAGCGCATCGAGAATCGCTTCGGGCGTCGCCGGCGCGCGCAACGCTGGCGCATTGTCCGCGTCCGGCACCGCAGCCGCGATCGCGTCGCGAATCGCGAGGAACACCGAAAACGGCAGCAGCAGAGGCGGTTCGCCAACGGCCTTCGAATGGAACACGGTCGGCTCGGCGTTCTGATTCTGATAAAGCTGCACGTGGAACGCCGCGGGGGTATCGCTGACGGCGGGAATCTTGTACGTCGATGGCGCATGCGTCATCAGGCGGCCATCGCGGTTCCACCACAATTCTTCCGTGGTGAGCCAGCCCATGCCCTGGATGAAGCCGCCTTCCACCTGGCCGATATCGATCGCCGGATTGATCGACTGGCCGGCGTCGTGCAGGACATCCGCGCGCACCAGTTTCCATTCGCCGGTCAGCGTGTCGATCACCACTTCCGACACCGCCGCGCCGTACGCAAAGTAATAAAACGGGTGACCGGTCAGCGTTTTCGCATCCCAGTGAACCTTCGGCGTTGTATAGAACCCGTCCGACCACAGCTGCACGCGCGCCAGATAGGCTGCGGCGACTAGTTGCTCGAACGGCATCGCACCGCCGTTCACCGACACTTCACTGTTGGCGAATTCCACCGCGTCGGCGGTGCCGCCGAGTTGCTTCGCCGCGAGTTTGGCGAGCCGGTCACGGATGGTCCGGGCAGCGGCTTCGGCGGCTTTGCCGTTCAGATCGCTGCCGGTGGAAGCGGCGGTCGCCGAGGTGTTGGCGATCTTCGACGTATCGGTCGCCGTCACGCGCACGCGCGAAAGCGGCAGGCCGAGCTGGTTCGCGACGACTTGCGCGACCTTCGTGTTGAGCCCCTGGCCCATTTCGGTGCCGCCGTGATTGACGAGTACCGAACCGTCTTTGTACACGTGCACCAGCGCGCCGGCCTGATTCAGAAACGGCACGTTGAACGAGATGCCGAACTTGACCGGCGAGAACGCGAGGCCGCGTTTGAGCACCGGACTTTTGGCATTGAAGGCGGCGATCGCGTCGCGGCGCGCGCGGTAATCGCTGGTTTCCAGCAGCTCGTCGGTCAGCGGCGCGATGACGTTGTCTTCGACGCGTTGTCCGTAGGGCGTCGTGTCGCGTTCGCCGATGCCGTAGTAGTTGGCGAGCCGCACGTCGAGCGGATCGCACTTCAACTGACGCGCGATGCTGTCGAGCATCACTTCCATCACCAGTGCGCCTTGCGGGCCGCCGAAGCCGCGAAACGCGGTGTTCGACTGCGTGTTGGTCTTGCAGCACAGCGCGACGATGTCGACGTCGGACAGGTAGTACGCGTTATCGAAGTGACAGACCGCACGCGTGGCGACCGCACCGGACAAGTCAGCGGAATAGCCGGCTCTCAAAGCGATTTCGACGCGTGCGCCGAGAATGCGGCCGCTATCGTCAAAGCCCGCTTCGTACTCGTAGACCGCGTCGTGGCGCTTGCCGGTGATCATGAAATCGTCGTCACGATCGGCGCGCAGTTTGACGGGGCGGCGCAGCAGCTTCGCCGCTAACGACGCCACGCACGCGAACACCGCCGATTGCGATTCCTTGCCGCCGAAGCCGCCACCCATTCGCCGGCATTCGCACACGACGTTGTGCGCGGGCCAGCCGAGCATATGCGCGACGACCTGCTGCATTTCGCTCGGATGCTGCGTCGAACTGTAGACGAGCATGCCGTCCATTTCCTTCGGCACGGCGTAGGCGATCTGGCCTTCGAGATAAAACTGTTCCTGGCCGCCGACTTCAAAGGTGCCGCGGATTTTATGCGGTGCGGCGGCGATTTTCGCGTCGGGGTCACCGCGCTTCAGGTGCAGCGGCGGCAGGACGAACTGCTTGTTGGCTTTCGCTTCGGCAGGTGTGAGGACGACGTCGAGCGGTTCGTATCGCACGACGTCATCGCTTTTGGCCAGCGCTGCGGCGCGGCGCGCGAGCTCATGGCTTTCGGCGATCACCGCGAACACCGGTTGGCCGAGATACAGCACTTCGTCTACAGCGAGAATCGGATCGTCGTGCAGCACCGGGCCGCAATTGTTCTCTCCGGGGATGTCTTCAGCGGTCAGCACCGCGATCACGCCGGGGGCTTTTCTTACGGCCTCCAGATCGAGCGAGACGATTCGCGCATGCGCGTGCCGCGACAACCCAAGCGCGGCGTGCAGCGTGCCTTGCACTTCAGGGACGTCGTCGGTGTAGGTCGCTTCGCCGCTCACATGCAGCGTGGCGGATTCGTGCGGCAACGACACGCCGATCGCCGTCTCATTGTCCTGAACCAAGGCGTGCTTTGCAGCCGGGCGCGCAGCATGTTCGACGAAAGCATCAGTCCGGTTCATCACGACGACTCCTTCGCAATGGCCGCGTCCGGCACGCCATTTTCGTACGCGAACGCATTCACGTCGAAGAGGGCGAGCGGCGCGTCATCGCGCGTTTCGAGGTGGAAGCGCCACAGCAGGTTGCGCGCCACCTTCAGTCGATAGGCGCTCGAAGCGCGCATGTCGGTGAGCGGCTGGTAATCGGCGACGAGTGCGTTCATCGCTTGCCGCGCGGTGCTTTCGTTCCATATTGCGCCGTTCAGGGCGGCCTCGGTTTGCGCGGCGCGTTTGGGCGTTGCAGCCATGCCGCCGAACGCGATGCGGGCTTCCCTGATCGCTCCGTTTTCGCCGATGTGCAGCGCGAACGCGGCGCACACCGCGGAGATGTCCTGATCGTAGCGCTTCGACACTTTGTACGTGCGAAAGCGCAGATCGCGCGCCGGACGCGGCACGCGCAGCCCCGCCACAAACTCGCCAGGCGCGAGCGCGGTCTTCTGGTAGCCGAGGTAGAAAGCGTCGAGCTTCAGCGTGCGGGGTTTGGCGCCGTGGCGCAGCACGACTTCGGCGCCGAGCGCGAGCAGCGCCGGCATCGAATCGCCGATCGGCGAGCCGTTCGCGACGTTGCCGCCGAGCGTGCCGGCATTGCGGATCGGCAGCGACGCGAAACGCGTCCACAACTCGGCCAGTTCGGGGTAATCGACGGCGAGCGCCGCGTAGGCGTCTTCGAGCGTGACGGCGGCGCCGATCGTGAGCATCTGCGCATCGCGCTCGATCGTCTTCAATTCGGCGACGTTGCCGATGTACAGGATGTCGCCGAGATCGCGGAACTGCTTGGTGACCCACAGGCCGACGTCGGTGCTGCCGGCCAGCAGGCGCGCTTGCGGATGCTCCGCGCGCAGTTTGGCGAACGCGTCGAGTGTGACCGGTGCATGGAAGGTGGGCGAGCCGAACCCGGTGCCGCGTGTATCGGGCGCGCTGTATTCGAAGGTGTCGCGGCGCTGGATCTCGCGCAGCTTATCGGCGACCGCTTTGCGGTCCAGCGTCACGCGTGGGTATTGCGGGTAGTCGAACATCTTCTGCGAGGCGTCGACGATTGGCCGGTAGCCGGTGCAGCGGCATAGATTGCCGGATAGCGCGGCGTTGATTTCATCGCGGGTGGGCAGGCCGGCGGCGGCCGGCTGGTTTTCGTACAACGCCCACATCGACATCACGAAACCGGGGGTGCAGAAACCGCACTGCGAGCCGTGGCAATCGACCATGGCCTGTTGGACCGGGTGCAGGGCGCCGTCGGCGGTGCGCAGGTCTTCGACGGTGAAGAGGGCTTTGCCGTCCAGCGTCGGCAGGAACTGAATACAGGCGTTGACCGCTTTCAGCGCGACGCCGCCTTGCGCATCCAGTTCGCCGATGACGACGGTGCAGGCGCCGCAGTCGCCTTCCGCGCAGCCTTCCTTGGTGCCCGTGCAATGCAAATCCTCGCGCAGGTGCTGAAGCACGGTGCGCGACGCCGGGACGCCCGTGACCTCACGGACGGACCCCTGGTGATAAAAGCGGATGGTTTGCGATGTCATGGCGAATCCGAAAGACAGTGCGGACCGGGCGCGCGTTACGCATGGGGTCGCGCCAAAGCCGGCCTCGCGCACGTAGATCGCCATCCAGGTTCGAAGATAGCACTACCTTGTCCCGAAAAGATTTCCCAACCCGCATGAAGCTTATTCGCAAGCGGTCATGAGATAAGTACGATTCGTGCGAAGGCGGGAAGTTGCGTGGGGCGGAGCGAGTGGCGCAAAGCCTTGAGGGACGGGGAGGAGCAGCGAGAAACCGAGGCGGAGCCCGGCTGGCCGTGCGCGCGCGTCGCCGGGAAGGTTTGGCGGGGCCCGGGGGCTCGGTGTTTACGCTCGCAAGAAGCGTCTTTTATCGCAAAAAACGCCGCAAAGTACGGGCGGATGGGCAATTCGGCTTGCCTTACCGGGTTCGCGAGGCCTGCGCTGACGTGAAAACGCCGGCCTTCAACCGCCATGGAAAACGGTGCAAAGGCCGGCGCGAAGCCGGTTACCTGAATGGAACAGCCCGATCAGGCGATCCGGCGGCGATTCCGGGACAGGCTCAGCGCCAGCGGCACGAAAGCCACCACGAAGGCGACCAGCGACCACATCGGCAGCGACAGGCCCAGAATGGGCGGATAGGCCGTCTCACAAAGGCCGGCGACCTTGAAGACGCCCGGCAGCCAGTGTGCGGGCGGCAAGCTGTCGACCACCGGTTGCAGCGCGTCGAAACCGCAACTGAAACCCGGATTCGCCTGAACATACACGTGCCGCGCGGCGGTGACGATGCCGCCCAACGCTGACAGGGCCGCCAGCACTTCCAGCAGCCGCACACCGCGCCAGTTGTTGAAGCGCGCGCCAAGGAACGCAAAAATCGCGATCAGCAGGAAGAAATAGCGCTGGATGATACAGAGCGGGCAGGGGTCTTCATGCAAGCCATATTGCAGATACAGCGCGCCGGCAACGAGGCCGACGCAGATCAGGCCAAGCAGAACCAGCAGGGAGCGCTCGCGGCGCAGCATCGCATTGTCGTTATTCATGGGTCGTGTGGCTGTCTGTAAACGGAAAGGGCGGGTGCCCGCGATTCTAGCGCGAACCCCCGCCCCAACGCTTATCGCGCTTTTAAGGTGCAATCCCGCCCAGCGCCCGCCTGGTTTCCGGTCAGTCCCCGATTAGCGAATCGCTTTGAGCACGGCTTCGGCGCCACGGCCGATTGCCAGCAGGGCGTCGTCGGCGTGCGGCGCGGCCGCCAACATCAGGCCGACCGGCGCGTCGCCGCGCAAATGGCAGGGCAGCGACAGCGCACAGGTGTCGAGGAAGTTGAACACGCTCGGGTTGCGCAGGATCAGTGCGTTGGTGCGGCCAAATGCGTCGTCGTCGTGGATCAGATCGGCTACGCGCGGCGGCAATACCGGCACCGTCGGCGAAACGACCGCGTCGAAACGCTGCCACAGCGTGCGTGCGGCTTCGTCGAGCATGGCCTGGCGTTCGGCGAGCAGGTCCAGATAGTCGACGGCGCTGGCCGGCTGGCCTTTCAGGATGCGCACCAGTACGCGCGGATCATATTGATCGCGGTGCTTTTCCAGCAACGGACGGTGCCATGCATACGCTTCAATCGGCGAAAAGCCGAAGCGGTTGATTTCGGGCAGGCGGTCGAGCGGCGCGAAGCGCACTTCACTGACAATCGCGCCGGCCGCTTCCAGATGCTTGAGCGCCGTGTCGATCGCGGCGGCGACCGCCGGTTCGACGCCGTCCGTCACGAAGTTGGTCAATACGCCGAGGCGCACGCCTTCGAGCGGCCGGGCTGTCGGGATGCGCGGCTCCAGCCCGGCCAGCATCCGGTCGACCAGCGCGCAGCACGCGACGGAGACGCCGATCGGACCGAACGAGTCGAGCGTCGACGAGAGTGGCACGCCGCCCTGTTTCGGGATGCGGTCAGCCGTCGGCTTGAAGCCGGTCAGGCCGCACAGCGCCGCCGGGATGCGGATCGAGCCGCCGGTGTCGGTGCCGAGGGCGATGGCCGCCATGCCGTCCGCGACGGATGCCGCCGCACCCGACGACGAACCGCCTGAAATCCGCTCATCGCCCTTCACGCCGCGCTGATACGGAGACAGGGGATTCCCATAGTGCGGATTCAAGCCGAGTCCGGAAAACGCGAACTCGCTCATATTGGTGCGCCCGACGATCACCGCGCCCGCCCGTTTCAGGCGCGCGACCGCGACGGCGTCCGCCTTGGCGGCGGGCGCGTCGGCCAGCACCACGGACCCGGCGCGCGTCGGCTGGCCTTCGATATCGAACAGGTCTTTGACTGACACCGGAATCCCGGCGAGCGGCGAGAGGACGGTGCCGGCGGCGCGCAGCCGGTCGTGTGCGTCAGCTGCGGCGCGCGCGCTGTCGGCATCGACGTGCATGAAGGCGACCGCGCCTTGGCCGGTCGGATCGGCGATCCGTTCGAGCGCGGTTTCGACGAGCGCGCGGCTCGTGGTGCGGCCGGCGGCGAGGTCGGCGGCAAGCTGGGCTAGCGGCGGGAAGGGCGTGAATTCAGTGGCCATGGTGTCGGGAAGACTCCGGTTGAACCGGGTGAAGCCGGTTGGTGTCGAGGTTGATGCCGATTAATACGTTCGATCAGCGGCATCCGGTCAGCTTCGCTCAGATGCGGTTGAAGAGCGTCGCGCGGAACGCTTCGATATGCTTTTGCACCGATTGCCGGGCGCCTTCGCCATCGCGTTCGCGCAGCAGCCGAAACAGTTCCAGATGTTCTTCATGGACGTCTTCGAGATGATGCGGCTCGGACAGCGAAATGAACCAGAAGCGCAGCGAGCGTTCATGCAGCCCACGCAGAATGTCGGCCAGCACCGGGTTACGCGACGCCGCCGAAATCGCCAGATGAAACTCGCGGTCGATATCCATCATGCCCTCGATATCATGCGCGGCGACGCAAATCGCCGAACGGTCGAGCAAGGCCTGCATCGCGTCGAAATCGTGTTGCTGCGCGTGGCGCGCGGCCAGCTCGACGCAGTAGCTCTCGTTGACGAGTCGCACGTCGATGATCGCCAGCACATCGTCGAGGGAAACCGGGCGCACCATGATGCCCTTTCTCGGCATGATGGTGAGCATGCCCTCGTGGACCAGCCGGTGCAGCGCCTGATGAACCGGCGTTCTGCCGATGCCGGTCAGCGCCATCAATTCCGCTTCGTTGAGCACTTCGCTCGGCCGCAGACGCATCGTGATGATCTCGCGCTTGACGAAGGCATAGGCCTGTTCGGCGAGGCTTGCCGTGGCGGTCTCGCGAGGGGCACTGGAACGGCGGGCAGTCTGCAAAAGCGTCATGTGAAGAAGGGAGCGGGCGATGTCGTCCGCATTGTAGAGCAAGGTTTTGCGCGGACGGCGCCTGGTGGGCGGTTGCTCACCGGCGCCGGCCGCGCGTGACGCGCCGTCTGCGCGCCACCGCAATAACAGCAAGCGCCGGGATTGCCGGAATCACAGCAATCGCCTGAATCTTCGCAATTTCGGCAAGCACAGCAATCGTCGCAATTACAGCCAATCAGGCGCTGCGCGGCGTCACCGCCGCGGCGTGCTCCACCTTGACGCGCGGCATCATCAACGTGACCAACCCGCCGACGATCAACGCCCCCGCGATCAGCACCAGCCCGAAAGTCACACTATGCGTCGCATCCTTGACGATGCCGAGCACATACGGGCTCACATAGCCGGCCAGGTTCGCAATCGAGTTGATCACGGCGATCCCGGCAACGGCAGCGGTGCCTTGCAGGAAGGTCGTGGACATCGACCAGAAGATGCCGAAGCCCGCCAGAATGCCGACATACGCGATCGACAAACCAGTGACGGCGAGCGGAATCGAATTCGTCACCGAGGCGCTGCCGAGCAAACCCGCCGCGCCGATGAAGCAGCACACCGCATAGTGCCAGCGGCGTTCGCCGGTGATATCCGATGAGCGGCCGATCAGGATCATGCCGATGCCCGCAGCCAGGTAGGGAATCGCCGTGACGAAGCCGTTCCTGACGAGGTTGGTGACGCCGAGGTCCTTGACGATCTGCGGCAGCCAGAACGAGAAACCCGCATTGCCGGTGACAAGGCAGAAATAGATCAGCGTCAGCAGCCAGAAGCGGCTCGAGCGCAAGGCGACCTTCAAACTATGCTCGGCGCCGGCTGCCGCAGCGGCCGTGTTTTCGCGCGAGAGGCGGGCGAGGATCACGCGTTTTTCGTCGTCGGTGAGCCAGGCGGCTTCGGCGGGCGTGTTGCGCAGTACGGCGAGTGCCCAGAAGCCGGCGAGGATCGACGGAATGCCTTCAATCAGGAACATCCACTGCCACCCGCGCAAGCCGTGCGCCTCATGCAGCGCCGACATCAAAAAACCCGACAACGGCGCGCCGATGATGCCCGCGACCGGAATCGCCGCCATGAACACGGCAACCATCCGCGCACGCCGGTCGGACGGAAACCAGAAGGTCAGATACAGCACCACGCCCGGCACCAGACCGGCCTCGGCGACGCCGAGGAAAAAGCGCAGGACATAGAACATCGTTTCCGAGTGCACGAACATCATCAGACACGACAGCAACCCCCACAGCATCGTGATGCGGGCGATGGTCGCGCGGGCGCCGAACTTCTTGAGCAGCAGATTGCTCGGCACTTCGAACACGAAATAGCCGAAGAAAAAGATTCCCGCACCGAGTCCGTACGCCGCGTTCGACAGGCCGAGGTCGCCGGTGAACTGCAGTTTCGCGTAACCGATGTTGACGCGATCCAGGTACGACAACACGTAGACGAGAAACAGGAAAGGCATGATGCGCCACGTGATCTTGCGCAGGGCGGCGGCTTCGAGCCACGCGTCGGAAGACGCGTCGGCGTTAGCGGATAGCGGTGGGGAGCTCATGGGTGCCTCATTCGACGATAGGTAGCGCATGCACGCGGTAAGCGTGGCGCAGCGTGCGGTTCAGGATCGGGTCGTGCAACTCAAGCTCGAGCGCGTCGCCGTCGGCCATCCCGACGATGCCGCCCTGTACCGCCAGCGTGCCGCAGAACATCGCTGCACCCTCTGCGACGGGCGCGCGTTCCAGCAGATCGGCGGCCGGCAGCAGCGAGGCGACGGTGCCCTGCTGGTAGACACGCCGCTCACCGTTGTTTGTCACGGCGAAAGCACGCAGTTCTAGCTGGTCCCAGTGGCCGGACACATCGTCGAAACGCCAGGCGTCGCGTGCGACCGGTTTCGGGCAGACCTGTTTGGAGACGGTGACGCCATACGCTTCGACTTCGCGGTCGGTATGGTCGGAGCCGACGGTGACGAGCAGCCCCGTTTTCGAGTGCACCAGCACGCACTCGGCTTCGCCGCTGGACTTCACGCCGACCACGTCGATCTGCCCGGCCTGCGACAGCAACTCGGCGCCGAGGCGGTAGAAGCAGGGCGTGGTGGACGGCCGCTTCACGCCAAGTCCGGCCAGTTCAGCGATGTGATGCTCGATCGCCGCCTGATCGCGCCCGGCCCAGCCGGCGATCGTCAGACGATTCACTTCGACGATATCGGCGCGACTGTCGCCGGAACGATCTACAACATTGAAGGACAGCTGCTGCATCACTCGACTCCCAGGAAGATATGCGGCAAATATTATTGTGATATTTCACAGATGTCCAGCGCGTCAAAAAAGTTTCGAGTCGACGGTTCCGTCGTGAGGCGCGTGGTCCCGCCAATCCCACGTCCTTTCGGCGTTTGCGCGATTCGGCGCGACGCACGCGTGCGTTACACTGCGTTTTTGGGATATTACTTTTTGTAAGGTACGCATCTATGCACCATGGCATCGGCTTCATTCAGGATCTGGCGGTCGTGATGGCGCTCGCCGGCGTCGTCACCGTGCTGTTCCATCGCCTGAAACAGCCGGTGGTGCTGGGTTACATCGCCGCGGGCGTGATCATCGGGCCGTACACGCCGCCGTTTCAACTGATCCACGACGAGCAGACCATCCAGACGCTCGGCGAGTTAGGCGTGGTGTTCCTGATGTTTTCGCTCGGGCTCGAATTCAGCCTGCGCAAGCTCTTCAAGGTCGGCGCGACGGCGATCGTTGCGGCGCTTTCCGAGATCGTGCTGATGCTGTGGATCGGTTATGAGATCGGCAGCGCGTTCGGCTGGAGCCCGATGGACTCACTGTTCCTCGGCGCGATCCTCGCGATCTCGTCGACCACCATCATCGTCAAGGCGCTGTCCGAGTTGGGTCTGAAGCGCGAGAGTTTCGCGCAGCTCGTTTTCGGGATTCTGATCGTCGAGGACATTCTCGCCATCGCGATGCTGGTGCTGCTCTCCGGCACTGCGCAGACCGGGCAGTTGAGCGCGGGTGTCGCCGTTGTGACGCTCGGCAAGCTGCTGCTCTTCATGACGGTGTCGTTAGTGGTAGGCATTCTGGTCGTGCCGCGTGCGTTGAACTATGTGGCGCGCGCGAAGAGCGACGAAATGCTGCTGGTGTCGGTGCTCGGCTTCTGCTTCGGCTTCTGCCTGCTGGTGGTGAAGCTCGATTACAGCATTGCGCTCGGCGCGTTCCTGATCGGCGCGATCATGGCCGAGTCGCGCCATCTGCATCGGATCGAGCACCTGATCGCGCCGCTGCGCGACGCCTTCTCCGCGATCTTCTTCGTGACCATCGGCCTGATGCTGAATCCGGCCGTACTGGTCGACTACGCATGGCCGATTGCGGTGATTACGGTGGCGGTGATCGTCGGCAAGATCGTGTCGTGCGGGCTCGGCACTTTTCTCGCCGGCAAGGATGGGCGCACGGCGATGCGGGTCGGCATGACCGTTTCGCAGATCGGCGAGTTCTCGTTCATCATCGCGTCGCTCGGGCTGACCTTGAAGGTGACGAGCGCGTTTCTCTACCCGATCGCGGTGGCCGTCTCCGCGTTGACCACGCTGTTCACGCCTTACCTGATTCGCGCCGCCGATCCGCTGACGCAGCGCCTCGGTCAGGCCATGCCACGTACGCTCGCCAATGTGTTCGGCATGTACGGGCAGTGGCTGCGCAGTTTGAGCACCGGAACCGGCGAGCCGACGCTGTTCAGCATGACGCGGCGGATCATTTTGCAGATCGCCGTTAATCTCGCGCTGGTCGCGGCGATCTTCCTGATCGTGTCGTATAGTGCGCCTTACACCAGCACCTGGCTCGCGCACTGGATGGCTTCTGAGCCGATGCAGCGCGTGGTGCTGTGGAGCATCGCGCTGGTGCTGTCGATGCCGTTCCTGGTGGCGGTCTATCGCAAGACCAAGTCGCTCGCGCTGTTGCTCGCCGAGGTGAGCGTCCAGCCGGCGACAGCGGGGCGTTTCACCAGCGCGATCCGTTACGCGATCTCCGACCTGGTGCCGGTGGTCTCGATGGTTGGCGTGTTTTTGCTGCTCGCGGCGCTCTCCGGCAGCATCTTGCCGCCGACGGGTCTCCTGACCGTGGTGCTCGTGTGTGCCGCGCTGCTGCTGGCGCTGGTCTGGCGTTGGTGCGTGAAAATCCACGCGGCGATGCAGATCGCCCTGCGCGAAACTTTCGAAGAACAGCCGGATCCCTGAGTCAGGCATTCCTGCGGTTTGATTCGCAACAATGTGAGTAATTGTGTGCGGGTTTGCGGGGCTTGCCGCGCTGGCGGATAATCAGGGCATATTCATTCGTTCGCGTGGAAGGGGCCCGTCTGACTGTCATGAGCGAAAACAAACCTGAAAACGCCGGCAAGACCGGCAGCCCATCGTCGCCTTCGGCGACGCCAGCGTCCTCAACGCCGTCCGGCGCAACGCCTGGTGCGTCGAAAACCGACATCACGCCGCCTGAACCCGCGGCCTCGCTACCGCTCTCCCACGAAGATTCCATTCAGTCCCCGATCAAGGACGTGGTGACGCCGTCTGCTGCTTCGACTGCATCGCCGGCTGCCGGGGAGGCCGCCGTGAGGTCGTCGACCGACGACCCTGAGAGCGCGTCCACTGTCACCCCGACCGATCCGCAAACGGCGCAGCAACGCGACGCGGCCGAAGCGCGCAGTTCGGCGGCCGCGTCGACCGCGCAGCAGGAGGCCGCGGTCCATGAGCGCGCGGCAGCCAAGGCCGGACATGCCGCGACAAGTTCAGCTTCGCGTCCGCCGGCTTCACATCCCGCTACGCTCGAGAGCAGCGAAGCGCTCGCCGGCGAATCGAGCGAACCGGCTGACGACGCTGCGCTAACAGAAACAGCGGAGAAAGCTGCCGCCCGACCGGCCGGCTCGCCGCCGCCGGGTTTCGGTGCCGCGCCTGATTTCACGGCAACGAATCCGCCGCCGCCGAACGCGTTGCCACCTTCGCCGCCGCGCTATCTGAAGCAGAACGATTCGGCATGGACCGTGTTCGGCCGCATCATCGCAGCGCGGGCACGTCAGCTCTTCGATCGCGCTGGCCAACGGATCACGCAGCGCACGCTGCGCATCGGCGTGTCGGCGCGCATCTTCCACCCGGAGCCGGGCGCGAAGGGGCTGCGGGGCAAGACGCTGCAATATCTCGAGGAATCGATTGCGCACTGGGTCATGTCGCGCGACGTCCTGGTGTTCATGATTCCGACGGTCGGCCATCAGGGCATGCTGCATCCGAGCAATATCCGCTTGCGCGACTACGCGAAGCATCTCGACGGTCTGCTGCTGCAAGGCGGCGCGGATGTCTCGCCGCAGTCGTACGCGGAGCAGGCAACGAGCCCCGAGTGGCCGGGCGACCGTGTGCGCGATATGTACGAACTTGAACTGCTGCATGAGTTCATTGAGTCGGGCAAACCGGTGCTTGGCGTGTGCCGCGGTTGCCAGTTGATCAACGTGGCGTTCGGTGGCACCTTGTACCAGGACATTGCCACCGACGTGCCGACTGCCGGCGCCCACGTCAACGAGCACTACGATCAGCACCGGCACGGTATTCACTTCCCGGACGGCTCGACGCTGGCGAATATGTTTCCGGGCCGGCGCGACGCGATCGTCAACTCGATTCACCACCAGGCGGTCAAGACGATCGGCCGCGATCTGAATATCGAGGCGGTGTCGGCGTCGGACGGCATCATTGAGGCTGTGCGCTATCGGCGTGCGCCGTTCGTGATGGGCGTGCAGTGGCACCCGGAGTTTCACCGCGCGGGCGGTCCGGAGTTGCTCGATTGCACGCCGTTGCTCGACACCTTCCTGCGAGTGGCGCGCGAAACGCGGTTTTGAGGCTACGCGTTTAAGCCGCGCGTTCGAGGTTAGCCATCAAGCCTGTGTTATGCGAGGCGCTGCCGCCAAGTTCGGCGGCGCGCCTTGTGCGGCTGTTTGTCCTGCTCCGGATTCCGCTTCGTTTTCTTCTGTCTATCAAGGCGGTAATTGACGATTTGCCGGTCATTGGCGGCACGTTATCAAGATAGTCAGGATGGCGAGTGATCATCGGCCGGGTCGCGCAAGTCGTCCGAGAATTCGCCTGACGATATCTCCGTCATATCTGACGCAGTCCCTACTTCATCGAGCTTGTGCGAAAGGGTTCGTGCGCAGGTCGAGCGATCTATCCATCTGGCTATTTCCATATTGTCGCTCTGCTCGATGTTGGATTCGCGCGAACGCCATGCAGATTGGGAAACGTCCGCATGCGTCATACATGAGTCAGATTGTGGCGTTTTTGTCTTATATGAAATCTTTTATTTCGCGACTGGCGCGTCTATCCGGCCAAATCATTCGTTCTCGATTTATCTCGATTTAAAGTCTGTCAGCGCGACACTTGAATGCTTCGCTTAGCGGTTAATCCGCGCGATAATCTACGGCTGTTTTGGATTTGCATGGAGCATGCACGTATGAAGTACCCCTTAA
>NZ_JAQQDU010000064.1:0-51623 GCF_046027825.1 Paraburkholderia sediminicola | reverse complement strand
TTAAGTGAGCGGCTGGGGAGATTTCCGCCGGGCCGTTTTCTTTTGCGTGTGTGCGCGATCTCTTTTCAACGCATGCGCCAGTTTTTATTCCGCCGGTATCGCCGCACACCGACCGCCACCCCGCGCGTTCGTTGTAGTATCGCAAGCACTTAGTTTTCACCGCACATGCGGCACCTCATGAGAATTCTCGGCATCGACCCCGGCTTGCGTGTGACCGGTTTTGGCGTAATCGATCAGACCGGACACACGCTCAGCTACGTCGCAAGCGGCGTGATCAAAACCGCCGACGCCGATCTGCCGTCGCGTCTCGGCACCATTTTCGAAGGCATTTCGACGCTGGTCCGTCAGCATTCGCCGGATCAGTCGGCGATCGAAAAGGTGTTCGTCAACGTCAACCCGCAATCCACGCTGCTGCTCGGCCAGGCCCGCGGCGCGGCGATCTGTGGCCTGGTGGCGGGCGGCGTGCCGGTCGCCGAATATACGGCGCTGCAGTTGAAGCAAGCTGTGGTCGGCTACGGCCGCGCGACCAAGGAGCAGATGCAGCAGATGGTGGTGCGGCTACTCAACCTCTCCGGCGTGCCCAGCACCGACGCCGCCGACGCCCTCGGCATGGCGATTTGCCACGCACACGGCGGCACGACCCTGAGCACGCTGGGCGGCATCGCGCCTTCGTTGGCGAAGAAGGGTTTGCGGGTGCGGCGCGGGCGGCTGGTCGGATAGGCGAAAGCGGCGCTCCAGCCACCTTCGCGTTACGCGCGCACGGATCGTGATGCGCGCCACGCCCGACGCGCACTCGCTGCGCTACACTCGCCCTTTCTCTCAAGATTGAATCCGCCATGATCGGTCGCATTGCCGGCGTTCTGCTGGAAAAAAACCCGCCGCATCTGCTCGTCGACTGCAACGGCGTCGGTTACGAAGTCGATGTGCCGATGAGCACGTTCTACAACCTGCCGTCGACCGGCGAACGCGTCGTGCTGCTCACGCAAATGATCGTGCGTGAAGACGCGCATCTGCTCTATGGCTTCGGCACAGCCGAAGAGCGGTCGACCTTCCGTGAATTGCTGAAGATCACCGGTATCGGCGCGCGTATGGCGCTCGCCGTGCTCTCCGGCATGAGCGTGCACGAACTGGCGCAGACCGTCACGATGCAGGACGCAGCGCGCCTGACTCGCGTGCCGGGCATCGGCAAGAAGACGGCGGAGCGACTGCTCCTCGAACTGAAGGGCAAGATCGGCGCCGATCTGGGCGCGATGGCCGGTGCGGCGTCGGCATCCGACCACGCCTCCGATATCCTGAACGCATTGCTCGCATTGGGTTACTCCGAAAAAGAAGCGTTGACGGCCGTCAAGAACGTGCCGGCGGGCACCGGCGTTTCCGAGGGCATCAAGCTCGCGTTGAAGGCGTTGTCCAAGGGTTAAGGCACGAGCCCGTGGGGTCGCGCCGCGTGTGATGGGTAAAGCATCCCATACGGCAGCACGGCGCGCACCCTGGCCGTTCGGCCAAGTCTCGCAATGGGCGGCCCCCGAGGGGGTTTCCTGCGGGGCGCGCGCGGTACAATGACCGCATGATCGAAACCGACAAACTCGCCGCCGAGCGCATCATCGCGGCCACGCCCGTCTCGCCGAACGAAGAAGCGTTCGAGCGCGCGTTGCGCCCGCGCCAGCTCGAAGAATATGTCGGGCAGGAAAAGGTGCGCGGTCAGCTGGAAATCTTCATCGAGGCAGCCAAGCGCCGGTCGGAATCGCTCGACCACGTGCTGCTGTTCGGGCCGCCGGGTCTCGGCAAGACCACCCTCGCGCACATCATCGCGCGGGAAATGGGTGTCAATCTGCGGCAAACCTCCGGCCCGGTGCTCGAACGCGCCGGCGACCTCGCCGCACTGCTCACTAATCTCGAAGCCAACGACGTCCTGTTCATCGACGAAATCCACCGGCTCTCGCCGGTCGTCGAAGAAATTCTGTATCCGGCGTTGGAGGACTATCAGATCGACATCATGATCGGCGAAGGACCCGCCGCGCGCAGCGTGAAGCTGGATCTGCAGCCGTTCACGCTGGTCGGCGCAACCACCCGCGCGGGCATGCTGACCAATCCGCTGCGCGATCGCTTCGGGATCGTCGCGCGGCTCGAGTTTTATAACGCCGAAGAACTGGCGCGCATCGTCACGCGTTCGGCGTCGTTGCTGCATGCGCAGATCCATCCGGACGGCGCCTTCGAAATCGCCAAGCGCGCACGTGGCACGCCGCGTATCGCGAACCGGCTTCTGCGCCGTGTGCGCGATTTCGCCGAAGTGAAAGCGGACGGCAACATCACCGCGCAAGTGGCCGACGCCGCGCTCAAAATGCTCGACGTGGACGCGGTCGGCTTCGACCTGATGGACCGCAAACTGCTCGAAGCGATTCTGCACAAGTTCGACGGCGGCCCGGTCGGCGTCGACAATCTGGCGGCGGCAATCGGCGAAGAGCGCGACACGATCGAAGACGTGCTCGAACCGTATCTGATCCAGCAAGGCTTCCTGCAACGCACGCCGCGCGGTCGCGTCGCCACGCTGCTCACGTACCGGCATTTCGGTCTCGCCGCGCCGGACACTTCGAGTCCCATATCCGGCCTGTGGGATGCGGCCGCGACCTGAACCGGATACACGCCGCGTGAGACCGATTTAAGGATGTCCGATCAAGTCAAGCAGCCCACTTCACGCGGCGGCCTCGCGCAGTTACTCGCGGGCAGAATCCGCTCGAAACTGGCGGCCGGCGTCACACATCTGACAACCGGCAGCGGCCCAACACTCGACTACTCATCGCCGCCGGGAGACCCCGGCCTCTTCGGTCCCGACTCCGTATGCTGGAAAGTCCACGCCGACTTCACGTCGATGATGACGGGCGGCATCAGCGCACTACTGCTCCAGGCTCTGCATCCGCTGGCACTCGCTGGCGTATGGGACCATTCGACGTTTCGCACCGATATTCTGGGACGCCTGCGCCGAACCGCAACGTTCATCTCTGGCACGACTTACGGCAGCCAGCACGACGCTTTAGCGCTAATTGAGCGCGTGAAGCGCATTCACCTCGGCGTCACCGGCGTTGGGCCCGATGGCCAGCCGTATCGCGCGAGCGACCCTGCCCTGCTGACGTGGGTGCACGTGGCCGAAGTGTCGAGTTTCATGGCTGCGCACCTGCGGTACGTGGACCCGTTGCTGCCCGTCGCCGCGCAGGATCAATACTTCGCGGAAACCGCGCGCATCGCCGAGATGCTCGGCGCGTCGAACATTCCGCGCTCACGCGCCGAGATTGACGCTTACCTGCTCGCCATGCAGCCTGAGTTGGTGGCCAGCGAGCGCACAAGCGAAGTCGTGAGAGTTCTGATGAACGCGCCCGCACCTAGCCCTGCAATGCGGCCCGCGGGAGCATTGATGTTGAATGCAGGTGTCGATCTGCTGCCCGATTGGGCGCAAACGATGCTGGGGTTCGAACGATTTTCCGGCATTCGTCGTGCGGTCACGAGGCCCGGCGTGAGGCTGGTCGCACCGGTAATCCGCTGGGCACTGGTGAACGGTGTATCGAAACGGGCGCGCCGACGTGTGGCGGCTACGCGCGAGTCGAAGTAGTCCGCGTATGCGAGAGCGCCTTCTGTGAGACGGCACCCTGCGGGATAGCTCCCACCGCGAAACAGTCCCCCTGCGCGATCGACTCGTGTCGCCTTACCACTTAACGCGTCGGTTCCGGCACCCGCTTCTTGAAGCTATCGTCGTCGCTCGGCGCATCGAGATGCGACACGTCCGCCCACGACACGATCGTCGCCTTGCTGGCGTCGTCGGTGTAATCCACCACGTTGACACTCGTGTTCAGCAACGCGTAATCACGCGGCGCATCGAGTGACAAGCCGCATGCGAACCGGCGCACGCAGTCCAGCACGCCACCGTGCGCGACACAGGCGATTCGTCCGCCCGGATGCGCGGCGACCAGAGGCTCGATCGCGTGCAGCACGCGGTGATAGAGCGTGCGTTGCGATTCACCTTCAGGCGGCGCGAAACCCGGATCGCGGGTTTGCCAGTGCGCGTATTCATCGGGGAAACGGACGGCGATCTCATCGCTGTCATGCCCCTGGAACGCGCCGTATGAACGCTCGCGCAAACCTTCGCGCAATTGCAACGGCAGGCCGAGCGCGTCGGCGATCGGCTGCGCGGTTTGCTGAGCGCGTTGCAGATCGCTTGAATAGATTGCGTCGAGCCGCACGCCCTCCTTCACTTCATTCGCGATGCGGCGTGCAAGGCGCTGAGCCTGCGCGAGGCCAGTCGTCGCGAGCGGAATGTCGATGTGACCTTGAATGCGTTTGATGCGGTTCCAGTCGGTCTCGCCGTGGCGGATAAACAGAATCTGCGTGGTCATGGGATGAGAGTGGGCGCCAGTAGCCGGTTATGCCGAGCCGCTATTGTCGCAAAAAGCGGCTGGAGGAGTGGATGCGTGCCCCCGCCTATACGCGCCGGCGGCCGTCGAAACTCAAGCGTTGGTCTGCAGCCAGAACGTGACCGGCCCGTCATTGACGAGCGACACCTGCATATCGGCGCCGAACTCGCCCGTCTCGACGATCGGGTGCTTTGCGCGCGCGGCCGAGACGAAGTAATCGAACAGGCGCTTGCCTTCGTCCGGCGGTGCGGCGGGCGTGAAGCTCGGGCGCAGGCCGCTGTTGGTGTCAGCCGCCAACGTGAACTGCGAAACGAGCAGCAAGCCGCCTGCGCGCCCGGCACCGTCGAGATTCTGCACGGAGAGATTCATCTTGCCGGCCGCATCGCTGAAGACGCGGTAGCCGAGCACCTTGGCAAGCAGCCGGTCAGCCGCGCCTTCCGTGTCGCCGCGTTCGGCGCAGACGAGCGCAAGCAGGCCCGCCTCGATCGCGCCGGTCACTCGCTCGCCCACGCGCACCTCCGCGCGCCGCACGCGCTGGATCAGCGCGATCATCGGCTCGACTCCGAATGCAACGCTCGCTTCATCATCGCGTTATCGCTGGGCCAACAAGCCATCAAGCCGTCAGCGTAACGCGCGCAAAACGACGCTTGCCGACCTGCACGACATACTCGCCGGCTTCAACTTTCAAGCCCTTGTCTGACACGGTCGTACCGTCGATCTTCACGCCGCCCTGCTCGATGTTGCGCAGCGCCTCGCTGGTCGACGGCACAAGGTTGGCCTGCTTGAGCAACTGGCCGATCGCGAGCGGTGCGCCCGCGAGCGTGACCGCCGGAATATCGTCCGGCACGCCGCCCTTCGCGCGATGATTGAAGTCTTCGAGCGCGCGCTCGGCATCGGCTTGCGAGTGGAAGCGCGCGACGATTTCCTGACCGAGCATCACCTTGAAATCGCGCGGATTGCGGCCCGCTTCGATCTCTTTCTTAAAGCCGGCGATCTCGTCCATCGGACGGAACGACAACAGTTCAAAATAACGCCACATCAGCACGTCGGAGATGCTCATCAGCTTGCCGAACATGTCCGTCGGCTTTTCGCTGATGCCGATGTAGTTGTTCTTCGATTTCGACATCTTCTCGACGCCGTCCAGGCCTTCGAGCAGCGGCATGGTCAAGATGCACTGCTGTTCCTGACCGTACTGCTTCTGCAGTTCACGGCCCACCAGCAGGTTGAACTTCTGATCCGTGCCGCCGAGTTCGAGGTCGGCATTCAGCGCGACCGAGTCGTAGCCTTGCATCAGCGGGTACAGGAATTCGTGGATCGAGATCGGCACGCCGCCCTGGAAACGCTTGGTGAAGTCTTCGCGCTCGAGAATACGCGCCACCGTGTAGCGCGAGGCGAGCTTGATCATGCCGTCGGCGCCGAGCGGCATCGACCATTCGCTGTTGTAGCGGATTTCGGTCTTGTCGCGGTCGAGCACCAGCGCGGCCTGCTCGAAATACGTTTTCGCGTTCGATTCGATCTGCTCGCGCGTGAGCGGCGGGCGCGTGGCGTTGCGGCCCGACGGATCGCCAATCAGCGACGTGAAGTCACCGATCAGGAAAATCACCGTGTGACCGAGGTCCTGCAACTGGCGCATCTTGTTCAGCACGACCGTGTGGCCGATATGGATGTCAGGCGCGGTCGGATCGAGGCCGAGCTTGATGCGCAGGGGCACACCGGTGGCCGCGCTCTTCGCGAGCTTTTGCGCGAATTCGTCCTCGATCAGCAGTTCGTCGACGCCGCGTTTAGTGACGGCGAGTGCGTGACGAACTTCGTCAGTGATCGGGAAGGCGGGGCTAGGTTTGGTGGACTCGGTGCTCATGCTGGAAACTTGAAGTCGCGAAAAAAGGAGATTGTCCCATAGATGCGCGCCGCCGCGCCCACTGACTCAGCCACAAGCGTGCTGCCCGTGCACGATTTCGGCGTGCCGGGCCGCGCCATTGGCTTTGTAGGGCTTTATATTCGACCGCGCTTGCGCCGATAATCTGCTAAAACAGATCGCAACGAATCATCGAGAGGAGCAGCAACGTGGCGCAAGACCCCGCAGACGGCGTCTACTTTGGATTGATGTCCGGCACGAGCATGGACGGCGTGGACGGTATCGCCGTCAGATTTGCCCAAGGTAAGCCGCCGGCGGTGCTGGCTGAGGCGTTTGTCGGCTTCGCGGCAGGCTTGCGCGAGGCGCTGTTCGCGCTTCAACAGCCGGGGGACAACGAGATCGAACGCGAAGCGCTGGCCGCGAATGCGCTCGCCACGCGCTATACCGTGTGCTGCCACGAATTGCTGAATTGCAGCCGCGTGCCGGCCTCGGAAGTCCGTGCAATCGGCGTCCACGGCCAGACGGTACGGCATCGGCCGGAAAAGGGCTACACGCGGCAGATCAACAACCCCGCGCTGCTCGCGGAAATGATGCACATCGACGTGGTCGCCGATTTCCGCAGCCGCGACGTCGCGGCCGGTGGCCAGGGCGCACCGCTCGTGCCGGCGTTTCATGCCACGGTGTTCGGCGCGAAAGACGAAACGCGGGTGGTCTGCAATCTGGGCGGCATCAGCAATATCACGATCCTGAACGCGACCGGCGGCGTGCGCGGCTTCGACTGCGGGCCAGCGAACGCGCTGCTCGACGAATGGGCGCAACGCCATCTCGGCAAGCCTTTTGACGAAAACGGCCATTTCGCCGCGGGCGGACAGGTCGATCGCACGTTGCTGAACGCGCTGCTCGACGAGCCCTTTTTCACGCAGCAACCGCCGAAAAGCACCGGCCGCGACTTGTTCAACCCGCAATGGCTGGATGCAAAGCTCCAACCGTTCGCCGCGCTCGCCCCCGCCGACGTGCAAGCCACACTGGTCGCGCTGACCGCAGTAACGGTTGCTCGCGAAATCGAACGGCACGCATCGGATGCCAAGGCGGTCTATGTGTGTGGCGGCGGTGCGCGCAATCCGGAGATCATGAAGGCCCTGCAACAGGCGCTGGAGGACAGCGGCGTAAGCGGCGTACCCGTGATGACCACCGACGCCCTTGGCGTACCGCCGAGCCAGGTCGAGCCGCTGGCGTTCGCATGGCTGGCGATGCGCTGCATGGCACGCTTGCCAGGCAATTTGCCGGCAGTCACTGGCGCCGCTGCGGAGCGCGTGCTGGGGGCGATCTACCCGCGCTAATCGACGAGCCCGGGTTTTCGTTCAGGCAATAAAAAACGGGGCCGAAGCCCCGTTTCCTTTTACAACCTGTCGGCCAACCGGCCAGCCATCAAACCGAGAACGACGAGCCGCAACCACAGGTGGTCGTAGCGTTCGGGTTCTTGATGACGAACTGCGCGCCGTTGATGTCGTCCTTGTAGTCGATCTCAGCGCCAACCAGATACTGGTAGCTCATCGAATCGATCAGCAGCTGGACGCCGCTCTTGTTCATGACGGTGTCGTCTTCGTTGACGGCTTCGTCGAACGTAAAACCGTACTGAAAGCCCGAGCAGCCGCCGCCCTGCACGAAAACGCGCAGTTTGAGGTCCGCATTGCCTTCTTCTTCGATCAGTTGCTTGACCTTGTCAGCCGCTGCGTCGGTAAAAACGAAGGGGGCGGGCATCTCGGTCACGGGTGTATCGGTGACTGCGTTCATTCGAACTCTCCAAAAAGCTTCTAACCGCTATTGTAGGGCTGATCTCAATATCGTGCTGAAGCCCACAAAATCAATGGGTTCTTCCAGGAAACACGATCGATTGGCGCGCTAGCCGCCATCAGCCTGCCTGAGCGGATCGAACCACCGCCCCAGCGAGAAAACCGTTGTCGCAAACCCAACGCAAAAAACCATTAAAAAAGCCGCCTTCGCGAAAGCGTTGGCGGCTTTTGCAGCGTTCCAGCCCGAAAGCTGGATCGCACACGAAGCGATTAACGCTTCGAGAATTGCTTCCGGCGACGTGCCTTGTGGAAGCCGACCTTCTTACGTTCGACTTCACGAGCATCACGCGTCACGAAGCCAGCCTTCGACAGTTCCGGCTTCAGCGTTGCGTCGTAGTCCATCAGCGCGCGGGTGATGCCGTGGCGAACCGCACCGGCTTGACCCGTTTCACCGCCACCGTTCACGTTGACTTTGATGTCGAACGTGACGCCGTGGTTCGTGAGTTCCAGCGGCTGACGCACGATCATCAGCGACGTTTCGCGCGAGAAGTAATCGGCGATAGGCTTGCCGTTTACAATGATCTCGCCCTTGCCAGCCTTGATGAAGACGCGTGCGACGGCGCTCTTGCGGCGGCCCGTGCCGTAATTCCAGTTACCGATCATGTGGGCTCCCCTTAGATCTCGAGCGCTTTCGGCTGTTGTGCCGAATGCGGATGCGTTGCTTCAGCGTAGACCTTCAGCTTCTTGATCATCGCGTAGCCGAGCGGGCCCTTCGGCAGCATGCCCTTGACCGCTTTCTCGAGCGCACGGCCCGGGAAGCGTTCCTGCATCTTGCCGAACGTCGTTTCATAAATACCGCCCGGGTAACCCGAGTGACGGTAGTACTTCTTGTCAGTAGCCTTGTTGCCCGTGACACGCAGCTTGCCGGCGTTGATAACGATGATGAAATCACCGGTGTCGACGTGCGGAGTGAATTCAGGCTTGTGCTTGCCGCGAAGACGGTGTGCCACTTCGCTGGCGACACGCCCGAGAACCTTATCCGTCGCGTCAATCACGTACCATTCACGCGTAACCTCATGGGCTTTTGCGGAAAACGTCTTCATGATCGATCCAAAAAAATTGCTGCGCCCAATGTATTTTTTCCTGCTTGTAGTGTGCGCATCGAGGCGCGTGCAGGCTCTCCCTGGTTCTTCCTCCGCGGGCGCGGATGCGGAAAAGCCCTGAATTATAAAGGAATTTGCTACACCGAGTCAAAACTTGTGGGATTTGGGGCGAGAAGCCGTAGCCGGCGACGGCCTGGCAGCGCCATATGACCATCCCCATGGTCCACCGAAAGGCATCGGCGACCGGAATGCGCGGGCGAAAAAAAACCCGAACTAGTGGTTCGGGTTTAATCCACCAAAGGAGGAGGTGGAGGAGACAGCGGAGGTTGCAGAACTGCTGCAACCGATGGGGCTGATTATATGAGGCGGCCTTGTGCGACGCAAGAACATTTGCATTGCGAAATGTAATCTCATAATGCGGGATTGTAGTTTGCAAGGCAAAAAACGATGAATTTCCTTTTAAATCAATCACAAAGGCATTTTTAAGCAGCCGCCTAAGCAGACATCACCTAGAGTAAAACCCCTAAATCCGCCAGGGCATTCCCGAATTGGCGGAACATGCCGCACCGCAACACGCAAGCCATCATCGTGCATAAGTTCCGTCGAAAGTCCCTTCGGGCGGACGCGCAAACACCGGGCTACAATGCGTTTTCAATATAAGCACAGCGCGGTGGAGCACAGCATGGAATGCAAAGTTAGCTGGATGGGGCAAGACGGGATGGCGTTTGCGGCCGAGACAGGCAGCGGTCATCTGGTCACGATGGATGGCGCGCCGGAGGGCGGCGGCCGCAATCTCGCGCCGCGTCCGATGGAAATGGTTCTGCTCGGCACGGGCGGCTGCACGGCGTACGACGTCGTGATGATCCTGAAGAAAAGCCGCCAGGAAATCGCCGGCTGCTCGGTGACGCTGAAGGCCGAACGCGCCAGCGAAGATCCGAAAGTGTTCACCAAGATCCACTTCCACTTCACCGTGACGGGCAAGAACCTGAACCCGGCTACCGTGGAACGCGCGATCAATCTGTCGCACGACAAATACTGCTCGGCGTCGATCATGATCGCGAAGACCGCTGAGCTCACGCACTCGTTCGAGATCGTCGCGGGTTGAGCGCGATGCGTCGGCGCGCATTTGAGCAAATCAGCGGGGAAAATAAAAATGCCGGCATCCACCAGGACGCCGGCATTTTTTTGTTGGGTGGCAAAGCAGGCCGATAAGCCGGATTCTGTGCACGCGCCACGTCCGAAAACGCGACGCGCGTAGCAGTCATTCCTCTAGGCGCGCCATTACTGACGCGCTCAAGCTTCCTACCCGCAGACGTGACGGGGGCCCCGTCCTGCATCTCGAAGATGCTAGCCTGCCTACTTGGAATTGCTCCGGGTGGAGGTTACCGTGCCGGTCTGCCTTGCAGCAGCCGCGGTGCGCTCTTACCGCACCGTTTCACCCTTACCTGATCCCGGCTTGCGCCGGGCCATCGGCGGTTTGCTTTCTGTTGCCCTGTTCCGCGTGTCACCACGGATGGCCGTTAGCCATCACCCTGCCCTATGGAGTCCGGACTTTCCTCGCCCTCTTTGGCCGAAACCGCAGAGGCCGCGACTGCCTGGCCTGCTTTGCTGGCGCGCATTTTAACACTGTGGCGGAGAGGGTGCGGCTTTAGCGCGAACGTCGCCCCGTGCGAAAGACGGACGTGTCGTCGTAAAACACGGGCGATTCGTTCCCGGCACACCAGCCCGGAATCCCCAGCACGGGCAGCGGTGCGAACATGCGGCTCGTCAACGCGTCGGTGTTCAGGAGTGCCGTGCTGACCGACTCGTCGAGCCATGCGTCGCGCGCCGCTGCGTTCCACCCGAAGTATTTGGACGGCACGTCAACGATCCACGCGTGGCCCGTGCAGGCCTTGAACGGCGCGATCAGCTTTTCCAGTAGCGCGTGACCGAAGCAGCGCACTTCGCAGCGCGCCCCCCAGGCATCACGGTGCGCAACGAGCAGCGTTTGCCAGTCGAAACCGCGCAATGCCGCGCTCAACACCGGGTCGGCACAGGCGAACAGCAACGCGTTCTCGTCGAACAAGGTCAACGTGTCGCGTACGCCACCGCGGGTCGGACCGACGCCTAACACGTCGATTGCCGCCGACTGCCGTGCGTTCAGCGCCGCCTTGATACGCGGAAACGCGAACCACATCGACCCGTTGAAGAAATCATGGAGGTTGTGGCGCGTCGGCACGCAGCCCGTCGACGCGATGTGCGCCTCGTAAGCCGCGCCCGGTGGCAGATCGTCCTGCGCAATGAAAGCGAGGCGCTGCCCGCGCCCCGTGACCTGCCGCATCTCGCCGGCATCGGCGTTCATTTCCGCAAGCAAGGCCGCGTAGCTCGTTAGCGCGCCCTGCTGCCAGCGTTCGCCGCGCGCCGCGAACTGCGCGAACCACGGCTTCGACCAGTCGATATCGGCGAAACCGAAGCCCACGCGCGCCGCCTCTTGCACCTGCATTTAACGCAACCTCAGACGAGGCGCCAGCCAATCGTCTCACCGCCACGCAGCGGCACAACAGGCGTGTCGCCAACCGGCAATTCAGCCGGCAGCGTCCATTCTTCGCGACGAAGCGTGACCTTCTCTTCGCTGCGCGGCAGACCGTAGAAATCCGCGCCGAAGAAGCTGGCGAAGCCCTCGAGCTTGTCCAGTGCGCCGGCCTTATCGAACGCTTCCGTGTAGAGCTCGAGTGCATGCAGCGCCGTGTAGCACCCCGCGCAGCCGCAGGCGTGCTCTTTCAAGCCCTTCGGATGCGGCGCGCTATCGGTGCCGAGGAAGAAACGCGGATTGCCCGAGGTCGCCGCCTCGACCAGCGCCACGCGATGCGTCTCGCGCTTCAACACCGGCAGGCAGTAGTAATGCGGGCGAATGCCGCCCTGGAAGATCGCGTTACGGTTGTACAGCAGATGGTGCGCGGTAATCGTCGCGCCCAGCAGCCCCGGCGCCACGCCGGCGTCACGGATGTAGTCGACGGCATCTTTCGTGGTGATGTGCTCGAACACCACCTTCAGCGCCGGAAATTCGCGGCGCAGCGGCGTCATCACGCGGTCGATGAACACTTTCTCGCGGTCGAACAGGTCGATCGACGAATCGGTCACTTCGCCGTGCACCAGCAGCGGCATACCGGTTTCCTGCATCACCTCGAGCGTTTTGGCGCACTTCATGATGTCCGTGACGCCCGCGTCCGAGTTGGTCGTCGCACCCGCCGGGTATAGCTTCACGCCATGCACGAAGCCGCTTTCGCGCGCGCGGCGGATTTCGTCGGGCGGCGTGTTGTCGGTGAGGTACAGCGTCATCAGCGGCTCGAACTTCGCCCCGGCCGGGGTCGCGGCGACGATGCGCTCGCGGTACGCCTCTGCCATCGCGGTCGTGGTGACCGGCGGCTTCAGGTTAGGCATGATGATCGCGCGGCCGAACTGGCGCGCGGTGTCCGGCAACACGGCAGCGAGCATCTCGCCGTCGCGAACGTGCAGGTGCCAGTCGTCCGGGCGGGCGAGCGTAACGGTGTCGATGGAAGCGAGGGAGGCGTTGGAAGCGGTCATGGCGAGAGGGGAACGAGATTCGGCGGCAAAAAAGCAAATCGGCATGCTCAAAGCGGTACAAATCACAGCAAATCGCAACGCTAAGGCCTAAACATACGTCAATTTTGCTATTTGGCGCTTATGGCTCGGTGATATGCTTGGAAAATCATCATTGTAACGGCTCGCCCCGTTCACAGGCTTACCCGCAACATGTGCCAACTTCTCGGAATGAACTGCGCCGCGCCGACGGACGTCACGTTCTCGTTCACCGGCTTTGCGGCGCGCGGCGGCGTCACCGATCACCACGCAGACGGCTGGGGCATCGCCTTCTTCGAAGACAAAGCCTGCCGCCTGTTCATCGACCATCAATCGTCGGCCACCTCGCCGATCGCCGAGATGGTCAAGCGCTACCCGATCAAATCGAAAAACACGATCGCGCATATCCGCAAGGCGACCCAAGGGCACATCCTGCTCGAAAACTGCCATCCGTTCATGCGCGAACTGTGGGGGCGCCACTGGATCTTCGCGCATAACGGCGACCTGAAAGACTATTCGCCGGCGCTAAACGGCGTCTATCAACCTGTCGGCACGACCGATAGCGAACTCGCGTTCTGCGCGCTGCTGCAAGGTTTGCGCAAGGCGTTCCCGGGCTGCCAACCGCCGCTGGAAGAACTGTTCCAGGCACTCGAAGCCCTCACGCGCGAGATCACGCAATTCGGCGTGTTCAATTTCCTGATGTCGAACGGCCAGGCGCAGTTTGCGCATTGCTCGACGCATCTGTACTACATCGTGCGGCGCTGGCCGTTCTCGACCGCCCATCTGGTCGATGCGGACGTGTCGATCGATTTCGCCAAATACACGACGCCGGAAGACCGCGTCGCCGTGATCGCAACCAAGCCGCTCACCGATAACGAAGTGTGGACCGCTTTCAAACCGGGCGATCTGATGATGTTCCAGCACGGCGAAGTGATCGGCCGGGTCAACGTCCCGGTGCCGGCTTCGGTGCTGGAAAAGCTGCGCAATCCGGCTTTGGACGCATCGGCTTCGGCAACGACGATCGCGGCTTCGGTTGAGCCGGTGGCGACAGCCGAGGTCGACCTCGAAGCGGCCGACGACACCGCCGCTTTCGAATCCTGAGCTGCGAACGCGCTCGCTAACGGCGGAACGACCAACCCTCGCTTGCCTCGCGAACCTTGGAAAGGTCGACGTCAGAAACAAAAAAGCCGCTTCTTCCGATGAAGCGGCTTTTTTTCTGCATGAGCCACGCCAACTAACCGACGCAGCCCAGCGACAAATTTAGTGCAGGATCTTCGCTAGAAAATCCTTCGCACGATCCGACTTCGGATTCGCGAAGAAGTCTTCCTTGCGGTCGTCTTCGACGATCAAGCCCTTGTCCATGAAGATCACGCGGTGCGCGACCTTCTTGGCAAAGCCCATTTCGTGCGTGACGCACATCATCGTCATCCCTTCCTGCGCGAGTTCGACCATCACGTCGAGCACTTCGTTGATCATTTCCGGATCGAGCGCCGAGGTCGGTTCGTCGAACAGCATGGCGATCGGGTCCATCGACAGTGCGCGCGCAATCGCCACACGCTGCTGCTGACCACCCGACAATTGCCCCGGAAACTTATCCGCATGCGCACGCAGACCGACGCGATCGAGCAGCTTGTAGCCCTTGGTGGTGGCTTCGTCCTTCGAGCGGCCGAGCACCTTGATCTGTGCGAGCGTCAGGTTCTGCACGATCGACAGATGCGGAAACAGCTCGAAGTGCTGGAACACCATGCCGACCTTGGCACGCAGCTTCGACAGATTGGTTTTCTTGTCGGTCAGCGATTGGCCGTTGATGACGATCTCGCCCTTCTGGAACGGCTCGAGGCCGTTAACGGTTTTGATCAGCGTGGACTTGCCCGAGCCCGACGGCCCGCACACCACCACCACTTCACCTTTTTTGACTTCCGTCGTGCAGTCGGTCAGTACTTGAAACTGACCGTACCACTTCGAAACATTCTTGATAGAGATCATCTTGCGACCTTTTTCTGAAGACCTTTGACGAGGCTCGACGCGATCACGCAGATCACGAAATAACACGCGCCCGCGAACAGTACCATTTCGACATTCGTACCGTCACGGTCGCCAATATTCGTGGCGGTGCGGAAGAAGTCGGCGAGGCTGATCACGTAGACGAGCGACGTATCCTGAAACAGCACGATACCTTGGGTAAGCAGCAGAGGCACCATCGCACGAAACGCCTGTGGCAGCACGATGAGGCGCATGGCCTGCGGGTAGCTCATGCCGAGCGCGAACGCGGCATTGACCTGCCCGCGCGGCACCGCCTGAATACCGGCGCGGATGATCTCCGAATAGTACGCAGCCTCGAACAGCGAGAAAGCGACCATCGCCGACGCCAGCCGAATGTCGATATCCGGTGACAGGCCCAGCACGTTTTGCAGGACCTGCGGCACGATCAGGAAGAACCACAGCAGCACCATCACGAGCGGGATCGAACGGAAGATCGTGACATAACCCTTCGCGAACCATTCGAACGGCTTGAATGGCGACAGCCGCATCATCGCGAGAATGGTGCCCCAGACGATGCCAATCACGATCGCGATGAGCGTGATCTGGATGGTGACGATGGCGCCGGTCCACAGCGTAGGCAGTGCGCCCGGAATACCGCTCCAGTCGAAATGATGCATCACTTACCTCCGATATAGCCGGGCAACCGGGTCTTGTGTTCGACCCAGCGCATCAGTTGCATCACGACCAGATTGATCAGCACATAGGCCAGCGTGACCGCGATGAACGACTCATACGTCTGCGACGTGTAATCGACCAGTTGACGCGCCTGGGCGGACAGATCCAGCAGACCGATCGTCGACGCGACTGCCGAGTTCTTGAAGATGTTCAGAAACTCGGACGTGAGCGGCGGCACGATGATCCGGTACGCCACCGGCAGTAGCACGTAGCGATACGTCTGCCATTGCGTGAAACCCATGGCCAGACCCGCGGCGCGCTGGCCGCGCGGCAACGCGTTGATGCCCGAGCGCACCTGCTCGCACACGCGTGCGGCAGTGAAGAGCCCAAGACAGATGATCGACGACGAGAAGAACTGCGCGCCCGGCGGCAGTTGCTTGAACCAGTTGCCCATCGACGGCGGCAGCAACTCCGGTATCACCAGATACCAGATGAAGAACTGCACGATCAGTGGGATGTTGCGAAAGATCGCGACATAGAGCGTACCGATACCCGACGCCCATTTGTTCGGCAGGGTGCGCAGCACACCGAAAAACGAACCGACGATCAGCGCGATCACCCATGCCGACAGCGACACGGTAATCGTCACCCAGAAGCCGGACATCAGCCAGCCCAGATAGGTGGTCGGCTCGCCGGTGGAGACCGGACTCAGCAGAATGCCCCAGTTCCAGTGATATGACATGACCAAGACTCCAGCAAAAAGAAACGGAAGAAGCGCACGGCCCCTTCCGTCTCGTTTAGCGTTTCAAAAAAACAGCTAAGGTTTAATCGATTGCCTTGTCATTCGGGCTCTTGTAGAGCGCCTTGATGTCATCGCTTTCCGGAAAGTTCAGGTTCAGGCCCTTCGGCGGAATCGGCGATTCGAACCACTTCTTGTAGATCGCATCGGCTTCACCCGAGGTTTCGACCTTCGCGATCGCGTCGTCCACAACCTTCTTGAATTCCGGATCGTTCTTGCGAATCATGCAGCCGTACGCTTCATGCGATTGCGGCGTGCCGACGATCACGAAGTCACCCGGGTTGTTCGACTTGGCGCGCTCACCTGCCAACAGCGCATCGTCCATCATGAACGCAGCAGCACGGCCGGTGGAGAGCGTCAGGAACGACTCGCCATGGTCCTTCGCGCTGATGATGTTCATGCCCATGCTCTTGTCCTGGTTCATCTTGCGAAGCAGGCGCTCGGAGGTGGTGCCGGCCGTCGTGACGACGGTCTTGCCCTTCAGGTCCGCGAAGTCCTTGATGCCGGAGTCTTTCTTGGTCATCAGGCGCGTGCCGATCACGAAGATCGTGTTCGAGAAGGCAGCTTGTTGCTGGCGCTCGGCGTTATTCGTGGTCGAGCCGCATTCCATGTCGACGGTGCCGTTCTGCACCAGCGGAATACGGTTTTGCGACGTGACCGGCGTCAGCTTGACCTTCAGGTTAGGCATGTTCAGCTTCTGCTTAACCGCCTCCACCACCTTCAGCGCGAATTCCTGCGAGTAGCCGATGACATTCTGCTTGTCGTCGTAATACGAAAACGGGATCGACGATTCGCGGTGCCCCAGCGAAATGACGCCTGTGTCCTTGATCTTTTTCAGCGTACCGGCGTCTTGCGCATGCGCGCCAACCGTAAACAGGCCGAGAGTCGCGAGCAGCAGCGCAGCTTTTTTAATCTTCATGTGTGATCTCCTTGGCAAGAACCGGCGCCAGTTTAGCAAAGTAATTATTCTGAAAGTATTGCTATAAACCATGTTTTTTTGCGTGTCTCCCAAATGCCGAAAAGGACTTCCTTCGGCGCGGGGGACTTCTTTCGGAGCGCGCGCCGCCACTGGACGACGGCGCCTTAACCCGGCAAGCCAAACCCGGCGGACATACGAACGCGGGCGGCATCGATAAGATGCCGCCCGCAAGGTGATGCACGGAGTCTTGTGGACCGCGTCGAAGCATGTTTTGGCAGCGGCCCGCGAGGTAGCGGACCGGCTGTTTCAGACTGACAAATCAGGGGTACAGACCGCGCAATTCACGCGCTTCCAGAATCCGCTTACACGCGACGATAAACGCCGCGGTCCGCACGGACACCTTCTGTTCGCTCGACACTTGCCACACGGCGGCAAAGGCTTCGCGCATCACGCGCTCGAGACGCTGGTTGATCTCGTCTTCCGTCCAGAAGAAGCTCGAGAAGTCCTGCACCCATTCGAAGTACGACACCGTCACGCCACCGGCATTCGCCACCACGTCCGGAATCACGAGGATGCCGCGGTCGTGCAGAATGTCGTCCGCTGCCGTGGTGGTCGGGCCGTTGGCGCCTTCCACGACGATCTTCGTCTTGATCTTCGCTGCGTTCTTTTCGGTGATCTGGTTTTCCAGCGCAGCCGGAATCAGGATGTCGGATTCGACCGTCCAGAAATCTTCGTTCGCGATCGCATCGGCTTCCGGGAAACCGCCCACGCCGCCCGTCTTCGCCACGTGAGCCAGCAGCGCGACAGCATCGATACCGGTCGACTTGTACAACGTGCCGGTGTGATCCTGCACCGCGACCAACTTCGAACCCGCTTCCTGGAACAGACGCGCCGCGATGCCGCCCACGTTACCGAAGCCCTGCACGGCGATACGCGCGCCTTCGATGTCGACACCAATGCGGCGTGCGGCTTCGGAGGCAACCACGAACACGCCACGGCCCGTCGCTTCACGACGGCCCAGCGAACCACCCAGCGTGATCGGCTTGCCCGTCACGACGCCCGTAGCCGTTTGGCCCTGGTTCATCGAGTACGTGTCCATCATCCACGCCATGATCTGCTCGTTCGTGTTCACGTCCGGCGCGGGAATGTCGGTATTCGGCCCGATGATGATGCCGATTTCGCTCGTGTAGCGGCGCGTCATGCGCTCCAGCTCGCCACGCGACAAGGTGCGCGGGTCGACACGAATACCGCCCTTCGCGCCGCCGTACGGCACGTTCACAGCAGCATTCTTCACCGACATCCACGCCGACAGCGCCATCACTTCCGACAGCGTCACGTCCTGGTGGTAACGCACGCCGCCCTTACCCGGACCGCGCGACACGTTGTGCTGCACGCGATAGCCTTCGAAGTGCGCGACCGTACCGTTATCGAGTTCGATAGGCACATCGACAATCAGAATGCGCTTCGGGCGCTTCAGGGTTTCGAGCCAGCGGGACAGCGAGCCGAGATACGGCGCGACGCGGTCGACCTGACGCAGGTAGTTACCCCACGGGCCGAGGTCTTCGCTATTGAGGTAGGAGGGAACGGACTGCAACGATGATGCGGATTGTGCGGCTTGTTGCTGGGAAGACATGAACGCTCCGGCGTTGATCGAATAGCAGCATTGTCGAAAAACGCCGTTTTGAAATCCAATGCCGTTTCCTTATCCGATTATGTTTTTTTTGCATAACCATCAAGAAGCCGCAAATCCGCGTCGTAGGGACGCAGGTTTTCAGACAGCGCCCGTGCTTTGGGCCAGCTCCTCCGAGACGACGTCCCACAGTTGCCGCACGAGTATCTGCCGCGCATCGTCGCTCTTTGCCGCGAGCTTGTCGCGATAGAGGCGGATCTCCATGCTCAGTGTGAGCTGCCCCTCGGGCGTGCCGCGCGTTGCGCGGTCCAGGCGGATCAGCTTGCCGTCGGCGACCGCCTCATCCACCGCGCTATAGGGCAGGAAGGCGATGCCGTGGCCGGCCAGCGCCATCGCCTTGAGCCCCTCGGCCATGTCGGTTTCGTACAGGCGATCGAGATAAAGACGCTCCGGCGCGTTGGCGAGGATCACTTCGGTCATGCGGCCCAGATACGCGTTCGGCGTGTAGGTCAGATAGGGCGTGGGTGTCTCTGCCGTGCCCGGCAGCGTGTGCCGCGGGCGCCCTGCGCGACCCGGCGCCGAGAACGGGCTGATCGGCTCGTTGCCGAGCGTGAGCATGTCGTAGCGCGCCGGATCGAGTGCGATTGGATGGCTCGGATGGTGATAGGCCATCATCAGATCGCAGCCGCCTTCCACCAGCGCCAACGCCGCGTCGTGCACGTTCAACGCCCGCAGCCGGGTATGGATCGGGCCCATTTGCGCTTCGATGCGCTGCAGCCAGCGCGGGAAGTACGTAAGCGACAGCGTGTGCGGCACCGCGAACTCGATGGTCGCCTGCGGCGTCGCCGTGTGCCCGCGCAGCAGGGCACGCGCCTCGTGGAACTGCGACAGCATGGCGAGCGCCTGCTCGTAGAACACCTGGCCTGCCGCCGTCAGCCGCGTCGGGTAAACCGAACGATCGATCAGTTCCGTGCCCAGCCACGCCTCCAGCGCCTGAATCCGCCGCGAAAAAGCCGGCTGCGTGACGTGACGCGATTCGGCCGAGCGGCTGAAACTACGCGTTTCCGCGAGCGAAACGAAGTCTTCGAGCCATTTCAGTTCCATGCGGAGCCTGCTGCCAGCGGGAGAGAGGAAGTCAGCATTCTAGATCGTGTCGCGATGCAGACCGTCTCAAGCGAGTTCAGCTCCAGCTATGCCGCCACACAAAATCGGATTCCGCCGATAGCCCCGCTCCCGGCGTGCCTATATCTTGCCGGACGCAAGGCGCGAGGCGCGATGCCCGCTCCGCCATGAACAGCGGCTGTCACAGCGGACGCAGTCGGTTGCCGTGCTGAATCACAGCACGCCGCGGCACCCCAACACCAGTTATCGACAACGCCCCTTCGGGCGACACCCTGCCCATGCCCCCACTCGTCTCCATCATCACGCCCACAGCCAATCGCGAACGTCTGCTGCCGGCCGTTTCACGCTGCGTGCGCAACCAGCAGGTCGACTGGGAATGGTTGATTCTCGACGACAGCCCCGAGCCCAGCCTCTACATGCAGGCGCTGGCTGCGAGCGACGCACGCGTTCACTACTATCATTCGGGCACGCGCATGTCGATCGGTGCGAAACGGAACTACCTGATCGGTGAGGCACGAGGTTCGGTCATCGCGCATTTCGATGACGACGACTACTATGCGCCGCACTACCTGTCGGGCATGGTCAGCATGTTGGAGGACAACGGCGCCGATCTGATCAAACTGTCGGCATTTTTCATGTACGCGCCGCATACCCAGTTCTTCGGCTACATGGACCTGAACGCCAAGGTCGGTCACCACTACCAGCTCACCGGCCGTTCAGTGGAACAGATCGAGTTCCACGACAAGATGCAGATTGGCGCGAATTTCATTCTGTTCTATGGTTTCTCGTACGTGTACAAAAAGACGCTTGCCGCGGTGTCCGGCTTTGACGACATCAACCTGTGCGACGACGAGAGCTTCATCAAGCGTGTGGTCGAGGCAGACCACATGGTGATCGCGGCCGACGATCCGCGGCAAAGCTGTCTGCATCTAGTGCATCCCGCGTCCACCTCGCGCTGCTTCTCGCGTTACTCGATACCGCCGTTTATTCTGCCCACCCTCTTTCCCGGCTACGAAGGCTACCCGGACTGACCGCCCCCGAGGCAAACCGGTGGAATAAGGGGCGCCATCGTCCAGTGGTAAAATGCGCGGTTCCCGCAGTTTTCCCCGCGTTTTCACCCTTGCGTCCCGCCCCCATCATGTCCGACACCCGCCCCGACACCCTGTTCGCGCTGAACGCGCTCTCCCCGCTCGATGGCCGTTACGCCTCGAAGACCGAAGCCCTGCGCGACTGGCTCTCGGAAGCCGCCTTCATGCGCAATCGCGTGACGGTTGAAATCCACTGGCTGATCGCGCTCTCGCACGCCGGTTTCGCCGAGGTACCGCGCTTTTCCGAAGCGGCCGAACAGTTCCTGCTGCAACTGGCTGAGCGCTTCACCGCGCACGACGCCGCGCGCATCAAGGACATCGAACGCGTGACGAATCACGACGTGAAAGCGGTCGAGTACTGGCTGAAGGAATCGGTGAAGGGTCAGGAAGAACTGGAACGCGCGAGCGAGTTCATCCACTTCGCTTGCACGTCGGAAGACATCAACAACACCTCGCACGGCCTGATGCTCGCCGGCGCACGTGAACACGTGATCCTGCCGGCACTGCGCTCGGTGCATCAGCGCCTCGTTGCGCTCGCTCATGCGCAAGCCGAACAGCCGATGCTGTCGCGCACGCACGGTCAGCCCGCCAGCCCCACCACGCTCGGCAAGGAAATCGCCAACGTCGCCGCGCGTCTGGAACGCGCGATCGACCGTATCGCGAAGGTCGAACTGCTGGGCAAGATGAACGGCGCGGTCGGTAACTTCAATGCGCATCTGTCCGCGTATCCGGAATTCGACTGGGAAGCGTTCTCGCGCGAAGTGGTCGAACAGCGCCTGAAGCTCACGTTCAATCCGTACACGATCCAGATCGAACCGCACGACTACATGGCCGAACTGTTCGACGCCGTGTCGCGCGCCAACACGATCCTGCTGGATCTGGACCGCGACGTGTGGGGCTACATCTCGGTCGGTTACTTCAAGCAACGCACGAAGGCCGGCGAAATCGGTTCGTCGACGATGCCGCACAAGGTCAACCCGATCGACTTCGAAAACTCTGAAGGCAATCTCGGTCTGGCGAACGCAACCCTGCGCCACCTCGCCGACAAGCTGCCGATTTCGCGCTGGCAGCGCGACCTCACCGACTCGACGGTACTGCGCAATATGGGTGTCGCGTTCGGCTACTCGCTGCTTGCGTACGACTCGCTGATCCGCGGTCTGGACAAGCTCGAAGTGAATGCTCAGCGTCTGAACGAAGACCTCGACAACTGCTGGGAAGTGCTGGCCGAGCCGGTGCAAACGGTGATGCGCCGCTACGGCATCGAGAACCCGTACGAGCAATTGAAGGAACTGACGCGCGGCAAGGGCATCACGCGCGAAGCGCTGCAAACGTTCGTGACCGGCCTCGCGATTCCGCAAGATGCGAAGGATCGTTTGCTCGCCATGACGCCGGGTTCGTATATCGGCAAGGCAGTCGAACTGGCGAAGCGGATCGCTTAAGCTTCAGTCATCGCTTCGCGGCTTCGGCCATAAAAAAGGCGCTCACAAACGTGAGCGCCTTTTTTCATCCCGCGACGTCAGCGAGCTTTATTAAATCCTCACCGCGCCGTCATCTGCTTCAACACCTCGTCGACGATCTCTTCCGGCGACAATTCGATGCTCACCGTGATCGCTTCATCCGGGCCCGGTTCCTCGAGCGTATCGAGTTGGCTTTGCAGCAGCGACGGATCGAAGAAGTGGCCGGTGCGCGTGGTCAGCCGCTCGCGCAGCACCTCAAACGAACCCTTCAGATAGACGAAGCATACGTCCTTGTCACCGTTGCTACCGCCGCGCAGAACGTCGCGATACGAACGCTTCAGCGACGAACAGGTGAACACCGCCTTCTCGCCCGCCCTCTGCTTCTCTTCGATCGCCACACGGATGGTTTGCAACCACGGCCAACGGTCTTCGTCGGTGAGCGGAATGCCGTGGTGCATTTTCTCCTTGTTGGCGGCGCTGTGAAACGCGTCGCCGTCGGTGAATGCGCAGTGCAGGCGTTCCGCCAGCATTTCGCCAATTCTCGTTTTGCCGGCGCCCGACACGCCCATTGCGATCAGAATCATCAAAAACTCCTTACACGACCGTCGCGAGCGCGAAAGTCAAACCCAAGCCCATCAATGAAATGATGGTTTCGAGGAGCGACCATGTCTTGAAGGTCTGCCCCACCGTCATACCGAAGTATTCCTTGACCAGCCAGAAGCCGCCGTCGTTGACATGCGAGAAGATCAGCGAGCCCGAGCCGGTGGCGAGCACCAGCAATTCGGGCGTGACCTGCACGCCGCTCGCCGAGGCGATCGGCGCGACGATGCCGCAGGCGGTCGTCATCGCAACGGTCGCCGAACCCGTGGCCAGACGAATCAGCGCGGCCACCAGCCAGCCGAATAGCAGCGGCGACAGATGCATGGCCGTCGCCACGCTGACGATTTCCTTGGAGATGCCGCTGTCCATCAGCACGCGCCCGAAACCGCCGCCCGCGCCCACGATCAGCGTGATGCCCGCGATCGGCGCCAGACAGTCGCCGCAGAACTTCTGGATCTGCTCACGATTGAAACCGCGGCTCGCGCCGAAGGTCCAGAAGCTGACCAGCACCGCGATCAACAGCGCGACGTCCGAATTGCCGACGAAACGCAGCAGGTCGTTCGCCAGGGTCTTCGGCGTGAACACGAGGTCGGCCCAACTGCCGACCAGCATCAGAATCACCGGCAGCAGGATCGTGAACAGCGTAATGCCGAAGCTCGGCAATTCGCGTTTTTCCGTTTGCTTGTCAGCGGCGCCGAGAAACTGTGCAGCGAGCGGATTGTTCTCCGGCAGCTTGATATAACGGCTGATCAGCAGCGCGAACAACGGACCAGCGACGATCGCCGTCGGCACGCCCACGATCAGCCCGTACGCAATCGTCTTGCCGATGTCGGCGTGATACGCCTGCACCGCAAGCATCGCGGCCGGGTGAGGCGGAATCAAACCATGCACGACAGACAGACCCGCGATCATCGGCAAGCCGACCAGCAGCAACGACTTGTTGGTGCGTTTGGCGACGTTGAACGCGATCGGAATCAGCAGCACGAAACCGACTTCAAAAAACACCGGCAAGCCGACGATGATCGCCACGACCATCATCGCCCAGTGAATGTGTTTCTCGCCGAACTTGTCGATCAGCGTGGTCGCGATACGCTCCGCGCCGCCCGATTCGGCCATCATCTTGCCGAGCATGGTGCCGAGGCCGACCACGATCGCAATGTGGCCGAGCGTATTGCCGTTACCGGTTTCGAACGATTTGACGATCGTGCCGATCGGCATGCCGGAGACGAGACCCAGCAGCAGCGACACGATGATCAGGACGAGGAACGGATAAACCTTGTAGCGGGTGATCAGCAGGATCAGAAGTGCGATGGCGATCACCGCGAAGACCAGCAGCGTGCTGCCGTGGACAGCTTCCATGAAGCTCCTCCTTTGCGTTATTGATGTCGGTGCGGAACACGGCTGGCACCTGTCTCACGGCGACCTGCAGCGGTGCCAGAAATCCCGGCAAGCCGCGCGGACGCTGAATTTTACTGTTTGTTGTCTCTAAAAGCGCGCGAATCCGGCACGCATATCGAAAAGGAGCCTCGCCGTGACAGCCTGACAGGCTGTTTCGACGAGGCTCCTTTGCGTAGAACCTGGTTAGCGGAATAAGGCGCGCCGATGCGGCTTAGTGAGCAGACGGGACCAGTTCGCTGGCGGCACGCGCGAGGCGCGTCACTTCATCCCAATTCTGCGCGGCAAGCGCGGCCTTCGGCGTCAACCACGATCCGCCGACGCACACGACGTTCGGTTGTGCGAGGAAATTGATCGCGCTTTCGGCCGTGATGCCGCCGGTCGGGCAGAACTTCAGCGTCGGGAACGGGCCGTAGAACGCCTGCAGCATCGGGATGCCACCGGCTTGCTGCGCCGGGAAAAACTTGACGATCTCGTAGCCCAGTTCCAGCGCCGTGATGATGTCGGTCGGCGTCATCACGCCCGGCAGCAGCGGCAAGCCCGCGTCTTGCGCGGCCTTGTGCATGTCTTTCGTCAGACCCGGCGAGACGCCGAACTGCGCGCCCGCTTTCTTCGCCTGGGCGCAATGCTCAGGCTTCGTGATCGTGCCGACGCCGACCACGATGTCTTCGGCCAGTTGGCTCGCGCGCTCGATCGCTGCCAGACCGGCTGCAGTGCGCAGCGTGATTTCCAGCACCTTCACGCCACCGGCATGCAGCGCGCGCGACACGTTTTCACCCTGTTCGACCGAGTCGAACGCGAGCACCGGAATCACCGGGCCGAGGCGCACGATATCGCTTACTGTTTTCGCCGTCATAGTCAGACTCCTTGTTTCTGCAGCGTTTAGCTGGCTTGAGTGGTGCTTGTGTGTTTTTCGGCGTGCGCTTTGGCCCGCTCACCGTGCTGCGCCGGGCGCTCGCCGACCATCGGCCCGAACACCGAGGCGCCCTGCTCCGCCGGCGCGGCCGCCGCACGGAACACGCCGTACAGTTCACGGCCGAAGCCGACTTCGTTCTCAGCCTGATGCTTCGGCAACGCTTCCGGCCGCGCCGCCCATTCGGCGGCGTCGATTTCGATGTCGAGCACGCCTGCGTCCGCATCGATCACCAGCATGTCACCGGTGCGAACCTTGCCGATCGGGCCTTGCAGCAAGGCTTCCGGCGACAGGTGAATCACCGCCGGCACCTTGCCTGAGGCGCCCGACATGCGGCCGTCGGTCACCAGTGCAACGTGGAAACCTTGATCCTGCAACACACCGAGCAACGGCGTCAAACGATGCAATTCGGGCATGCCATTTGCACGTGCGCCCTGGAAGCGCACGACAGCAATGAAGTCGCGCTTCAATTCGCCATTGTCGAACGCGGCCTGCACCGCTTCCTGCGAATCGAACACGATGGCCGGCGCCTTCACCTTCCGATGCTGCGCCGCCACCGCGGAAATCTTGATCACGCCGCGGCCGAGCTTGCCTTGCATCAGACGCAAACCGCCGTCCGGCTGGAACGGCTCCTTGATGCCGCGCAGCACCGCCGTGTCTTCGCTCTTGTCCGCACCCGGCACCCATTGCAGCTTGCCGTCGATCAGCTTCGGCTCTTCCGTGTAGTGATGCAGACCCTTGCCGGCGACGGTGTTCACGTCTTCGTGCAGCAAGCCGCCTTCCAGCAGATTGCGGACCAGGAATGCCACACCGCCCGCAGCGTGGAAGTGGTTCACGTCGGCCTTGCCATTCGGGTAAATCTTCGCGAGCAGCGGCACGGCTTGCGACAGCGTGTCGAAATCGTCCCAGTCGATCACGATGCCAGCCGCGCGCGCAATCGCGACCAGGTGCAGCGTGTGATTGGTCGAGCCGCCCGTTGCGAGCAATGCGACGATGCCGTTGACGATCGCCTTCTCGTCGACCACGTGGCCGATCGGCATGTAGTTGCCGCGCTCCACCGTCAGATCGAGCACGCGACGCGCGGCCTGCGCGGTCAACGCGTCGCGCAGCGGCGTATGCGGATGAACGAAAGCAGAGCTCGGCAGATGCAGGCCCATGACTTCCATCAGCATCTGGTTGCTGTTCGCGGTGCCGTAGAAGGTGCAGGTGCCCTGGCTGTGGTACGCGGCGGCTTCCGCTTCGAGCAGCGCGTCGCGGCCGCACTGGCCGGTGGCGAAGAGTTGGCGCGTCTTGGCTTTGTCGTCGTTCGACAGGCCGCTTCCCATCGGGCCGGCCGGCACGAAAATCGTCGGCAGATGGCCGAATTGCAGCGCGCCGATCAAGAGGCCCGGCACGATCTTGTCGCAGATGCCGAGGCACAGCGCCGCGTCGAACATGTTGTGCGTCAGGGCAACCGCTGTGCTCATCGCGATCACTTCGCGCGAGAACAGCGACAGTTCCATACCGGCGTTGCCTTGCGTGACGCCGTCGCACATGGCCGGCACGCCGCCCGCGAATTGCGCGACCCCGCCGTTTTCGCGAGCGGCTTCCTTGATGATGTCCGGGTAGTTTTTGTACGGCGCGTGCGCCGACAGCATTTCGTTATACGACGACACGATGCCGATGTTCGGCTGACGGATCTGCTTGATGACAAGCTTGTCGTTGCCCTCGAGGCCGGCAAAACCGTGAGCCAGATTGGCGCAGGAGAGCGCGCCACGGGCCGGGAATTTGCCTTGCGCGTGTTGGATGCGGGCCAGATACGCCTCGCGAGTGGGCTTGCTGCGCTCGACCACGCGTTGCGTGACCTTCAACAATTGCGAATGTGGGGAAACCATCGGAGCTCCTTCGTCGCTGGCTTGAGGCGCGCGCGCACTATGCCAGGCAGGTATCGCGGGGATGTCGATTCAGTCGACGTCGCAATCTTAGTAGAAAAACTACACGATCGCAACGACGTCCGCTGCTGCACCGCCACATCCTCAAACCGCGCGCATCGCCTTACTGGCGGCCAATCAGAACTGAAAGCGCGGAACCTAGGGAATACACCTAGCATCTGAAATGTAGTTTTTGTACCTATTCAACAATCAGATATAGTCCACGCATTCTTCAGCATAGTGCGAGTTTCCCGATGATGCTGTCCCAGGTGGAAGAGATGCGCGACCAGTTGCGGCCGTCCGAGCGCAAGCTGGCTGATTACGTGATCGAAGCGCCGCGCGAGGTGCTCGACCTCTCGATGACCGAAGTGGCCGCGCGCGCGGGCGTCAGTCAGCCGACTATCGCGCGGTTTTGTCACGCACTCGGGTTTTCAGGTTTTCGCGAGTTCAAGATCCGGCTGGCGCAAGGCATTGCCGCGGAAGTGCCGGCCGTCTATCGCGACGTGCGGCCGGATGAGCCGACGCCGGGCGTCGCCGCGAAAGTGCTCGACCGGACCATCGGCGCGCTGATCCAGGTGCGCAACAATCTATCGTCGGATAGCGTGGCGGCGGCGATCGCGCTGCTCGCTCAGGCACGGCGCATTGAGTTTTATGGCGCAGGCGGTTCGGGTATTGCCGCGCTGGATGTGCAACACAAGTTTTTTCGGTTGGGCATGCCGAGCGTCGCGTATTCGGACCCGCATACGTTTCTGATGTCGGCGGCGCTGCTCGGTGAGGGCGACGTGGTAGTGGCGATCTCGAATACGGGCCGCACGCGCGATATCGTCGATGCGGTGAAATCGGCGCTGGCAGCCGGTGCGAAAGTGATCGCCATTACGCACGGCAATTCGCCGTTGGCACGGCTCGCGACGGTGGGCCTGTTCGCCAACGTGGATGAGGATACGGATATCTTTTCGCCGATGACCTCGCGCGTCTCGCATCTCGCGATTGGCGACATTCTGGCGGTGGGCGTGGCGCTGAGCCGGGGGCCGGAACTGGTCGAGAAACTGGCGCAGGCGAAAGAAGTGATTACGCGCCGGCGTATCGATCCGCGGGCGTGACGAATCATGGTTCGACACCTGACGCCTGGACAGCGCGCGCTCGCTTGCGGAGTCTGTCCATCGTGACGCATAAAAAACGGGCTCCAAAAGCGGAGCCCGTTCCATTTGCACTACTGCCGACTTAAACCCGGTCGACTTGAATCCGGCTCACGAAAAGCACCCTGACCGCAGCGCTTTTCGCAACCATCACACGCTTACCACTGATACGACGCACGCGCACCCACTGTCGTTTCGCTTCCGCTGATGCCGGCACCGACCTTTACCTTCACGTTCGCCGTAATACGCGCCGACGCGCCCACGGCCGCAGCCTGATAGCCCTTGTACGTCGCCGCAGCGACGCCGACTGCCAGCGTCTTGCCCGGATCGACTTCTGGAATCATCGTCAGTGCGGTGGCGGCTGCAACACCGCTGTACGCGCTGCGGGCGACGTCGTTGATACCCGACTGGAACTGGCGCATGTTCACGGCATCCGTTGCTGCGTGGCCGTCCGCGACGTTCGTGATGCGACGCTCGTTACCTTGAGAGCCAACGGACACCGTGTTCGCCTGGTCAGCCACCGAGCCCGAGCCAATGGCGACAGAGTTATCGCCGCTTGCCTGCGCACCGCCACCAAGCGCCATCGCGTTGTTGCCCGTTGCCGCTGCTGCAGGCGCGCCGCCCGCGTTGAGCGACATCGCCTGGCTGCCGGTCTGCTGCTGGTTCTGCACTGACTGGGTGAGATCGGAAAGTTGCTGGTTGGTGTTCCACAACTGCGCGCCGGTCACCGCATCCGTGCTCGTCGCCGACAGCTCACCATCCTGAAGGTTGGTCAGCTTCACCTTCGGTGCGTCGGAGGAACCACCCAACGTCACCTGATTGTGTGCCGACGTGTCGTACTGCAGCGCGTTCGCCACGGAACCGCTCATTGCGCCAACCGTCGTCTGCAGGTTCGCGATGTCGGACGTGTTCTGAGTCACACGGCCGTCGACATTCGCAATCGCAGCGCCAACGCTGTTCACGGTCGTCCCGCCCACGCTGTAAGCCGGGGCCGAGATGGTGCCGTCCTCGTTGACGGTCGAGCCGCCACCCAGCGCCGCAGCCGTGCTCGCCGCATTCGCGTACAGTTGCGAGCCGTTCACCGCATCGCTACTCAATGCATTGACGGAACCGCCTGCCACGCCCGTCACGACACGATTGCCCTCGGTGCCGGCCATGTTGACCCGCAGACCACCCGTCGCCGCGCCGACAAGAATGTCACGCGAGGTCGGGTCCTGGGTGACAACGCCGATGCTGCCGTTATTGATCTGCGTCTCCAACGAGGACAGATTGGTGTCGAGCGTATCGAGCGCATCGCCGACCGTAGTCTGCGTGCCGCCTTGCATGTGGTACGCCGGGCTGGTGATCGATCCGTCTTCGTTGATCTGCGCGCCGCCGCCCAGTGCTGCAACGAATGGGCTCAACTGACCCACATTGACCGCCGAGGTGCTTGTGGTGCCAGCTGCGACACCACGCAACTCGCGAACGCCCGCGGTACCCGTTAAGTCGACGCTCGTGCCGCCGGTGGTACTCGCGACCGTCAGCGCGTGCGAAGTCTGATCCTGCTGCACGAGGCCCACTGCACCCGTGTTGATCTGGTTGGTCAGGTCGCTCACCGAGCCTTCGACCGTCGTGACGCGGGTATCGAGGTCCGCGATGTCGCTGGTGTTTTGCGCGATGTCTCCCGTGTTTTGTGCGATATGGGCGGCGTTCGCCGCAATGTCGGTCGTGTTCTGAGCGATTGCGTCGGCGTTCTCCGCAACCGTCTGGTTGGTCGCATAGAGCTGCGAGCCGTTCACCGCTTCCGTGCTCGACTCCGACAGCGTGCCCGATGCAACATTCGCCAGCGTCGTACCTGCCTTGCCATCGAGCGTGACCTTGTCGTGTGCCGACGTGTCGTAGACCACCGCTCCGGCGACGCCGCCACCCAGAGCGGCGATCTGGTTGTTGATCGTGCTGATGTCGCTCGTGTTCTGTGCAACGTTCTGGTTCGTCGTATAGAGCTGCGAACCGTTCACCGCCTCCGTGCTCGACTCCGACAGCGTGCCCGCTACCACGTTCGAAAGCGTCGTGCCTGCCGTGCCCGCCAGCGTCACCGTGTCATGCGCCGATGTGTCGTACTTCACTACATCCGTCATTGCACCGTTGATCGCTCCGACCTGCGTGCTCAGCGTGCTGATATCAGTGGTGTTCTGCTCAATTTTGCTAGCGTTCGTTGCAATGTCAGTCGTGTTTTGCGCAATGTTGCCGGCGTTCGTCGAGATGTCGCTCGCGTTCTGTGCGATGTCGGTTGTGTTTTGCGCAATCGCATTGGCGTTCTGCTCAACGTTCTGGTTCGTCGCATACAACTGCGAGCCGTTCACCGCCTCCGCGCTCGACGCCGACAACTCACCTGCCGCCACATTCGCGAGCTTCGTGCCCTTGGTATCACCGCCGAACGTGACCGTACCTTGCGTCGTATCGTCATAGGCAACGAACGAATTGGTCGCGTTGCCGCTGGTGTCGGTCTTCAGACCTGCCGCCTGCAATTGGCCGTAATTGACCACGTCGGTAGCTTGGCGACCTGCCGCCACGTTCACGATCTGACGCTGCAGCGTGCTGCAGCCTACAGAAACCGTGTTGGCAACATCGGCCACGGAATTTCTACCCAGCGCGACGCTGCCTTCTTTTGCATATGCGTCACCGCCTAGTGCCACCGAGCTGACATCTTCTGCCTTCGCACTACGGCCCAAAGCGATGGAATACCCGCCTGAAGCGCTCGAGGTGTACCCGATCGCCATGCCTGAAGCTGCGGTGGCTCCGGCACCCAGCACCATGCTCCCGTAGTAGCTAGCAGCTGTCGTTGACGCACCTGCACCGATCGCGATGGAGCCTGGATAATCATCCTTGACTATGGCGTTCGAACCAATCGCTATGGCATTACTGACGGTCGATACCGAAGCATTATCTTTACCGTTATCGGCGCCAGCCACCTTTACGTACGCCGAGTTGGCCACACCTGACCCATTGGATATGTTGGTCACCGTGGTCTGCAGGCTGCCAATGCTCGTCGCGTTCGCCGTCACGCGGCCGTCGAGATTGGTGATTGCCGCGCCGACGCTGTTCACCGTCGAGCCACCGACGCTATACGCCGGCGCCGAAACCGTGCCGTCCGCCGACACGCTCGACCCGCCGCCGAGCGCCGCGGCCATGCTTGCGGCGCTCTTATACAACTGCGCGCCGTTCACTGCGTCCGTGCTCGATGCCGAGACGGCACCTGCCGCCACGTTCGTGAGCTTCGTACCCGTGGTACCGCCGCCGAGCGTGACCGTACCTTTTGTCGTATCGTCGTAGGCAACGAACGAATTGGTTGCGTTGCCGTCCGTGTCAACCGTCAGACCCGCTGCCTGCAACTGCGCGTAATTAACCACGTCGGTGCCGTGCGTACCGGCCGCCACGTTCACGATCTGGCGTTTCGTCTCGTCGTTGCCCACGGAAACGGTGTTGTCGAGGGTGGCTTGCGATCCATAACCTAGCGCTGTGGAGTTGGCTCCCGAGGCCGTGGCTTCCGCGCCGAGGGCCGTCGCGTTCTTTCCTGAACCCGCCGAAATGATCCCGAGTGATACCGAATTAGTCCCCGAGCCGTTGTAGCCTGCCCGAAACCCGATGGAAGTCGCCATAGTTTGGGCCAAAGCGGTATCACCGACCGCCGTTCCAGAACCGTTGGCCACAGTTTGCACACCTAACGCGATGCTATAACCACCTTTCGTCACCGCCCCACCTCCAATTGCAATGGAAGCGAGGGTTGAGCCTGTGGTGTTGCCGGTCGCGTCAAGGTTAACAGGCGCTGCATCCTGGTACGTGCCACTATTTGTGTTGCAGGTGTTACTAAGGGTACCCATTGCCATATACGACGTGGGTGTAACCCCCAGTAGCGTGGCACCTAACAGTCCGCGCTGTCCCGACGGCGCCGCACTCGTTGTCTGCGTCTGACCGATGCTCACCGGTGCCGTATCTTGCGAAGCAATCGTGCAGACCTTGGAATTGGAAGGGTCCTGAGTTCCATCCGCGGAGGGGACACACGTCGAACTATTTGCCTGATTGAGGTTATCTACCGCCTCTGCTTTCACCGCCGTGCCAAAGCCGACCCCAGCAGCCAGCATCGCAGCCACCAGCGCGTTCTGATTCCGGCTCTTCTTGCCGCGGCTCTTCGCGACTTCCGAGGCGGCCACATACGTTCCGGTGGTTTCATTCCATACGGTCTTGTACGACTTGTTCATGATTTCGTGTCCTTCTGAACTGCGCGGCAAGAGGCGCCTCAATGGCGTGCTATGCGCATTAGTGGGTAGCAGAAGGATTGAAAACGAAGGTCGCCGCAATACGGTTTTTCGGACCATCCCATTAATCCTTCCGGGGATGGCACCACTATAGAATTAGGAATTTCGTCGATTAATAGGACGGTTCTTAAATAATCCTACTAACATCAGATTTTTCCTGACAAGAATCCGACGAAGAAGAGACACCGACGCCGCACGCGCCCCACTCGCAAAAGCGATGATGAGCGACAAGACAAGAGCCGCAACGCGCAGGAATTGCGACCCAATCAACCTACAGACAAGGAAAATTCAGAACGCTCAGGTCGGCAGAACAGGAAGATCAATGAAAACGAGCCGCAGCACAGACAAACGCCAAATTTGAATCGACGATGCCTCGCGCGTGCCACGCAATAGCGGTGAGATTATTGAATCGCATATCGCGCAATATTGAACATCACGCGATATGGATTGAAAAGCAGATTAACGAAAGTAAATAGGAATATTCCTATTTACTAAAACGGCTTGATCACCACCAGCGCAACCGCCGCCAACATCCCCAACACCGGCAGTTCATTGAACATCCGATACCACTTGTCCGTGCGCCGGTTCTCGCCGCGTTCGAAGGTCCGCAGCAGTACGCCACAGTAAGCGTGATAGATGATCAACAGCACCACGACGCCGACCTTCGCGTGAATCCAGCCCTGCCCGCGGCCGATGCCCACCGCCAGCCACAGCCATAGGCCGCACGCGAGCGCCGGCACCGCGATGAACGTCATGAAGCGAAACAGCTTGCGCGCCATGATCAACAGGCGCGCCGTAGCGGCGGGCTCCGTTTCCATCGCCAGATTGACGAAGATGCGCGGCAGGTAGAACAGGCCGGCAAACCATGAAGCAATCAGAACGATGTGAAACGTCTTTACCCAAAGCATCGGCTGTCCTTGTGCGACTTGTTAGCGTGGTTCGGCGTGCTGTATCGGCGTGCCTCGTTGTTATCGTGCGAGCGGCGCAACGGTTTATTGCCGGCCTTCGCCATGCCCCAGCACGACGTATTTCAACGACGTCAGGCCTTCCAGCCCGACCGGTCCACGTGCGTGCAACTTGTCGTTCGAGATGCCGATCTCGGCGCCCAGGCCGAACTCGAAACCATCGGCAAAACGGGTCGATGCGTTGACCATGACGCTTGCCGAATCGACTTCACGCAGGAAGCGCATCGCGCGGTCGTGGTCTTCGGTGACGATTGCGTCAGTGTGCTGCGAGCTGTACGTGTTGATGTGGTCGATCGCGGCGTCGAGGTTATCGACCACCTTGATCGCCAGCACCGGCGCGAGATACTCGGTGCGCCAGTCTTCTTCCGTGGCATCGACGAGCGGACCGACACCGGCATCCGACAACACAGCGCGCGCCGCGGCGTCCACCCGCAACTCGACTTCCTTGTTGCGATAGAGCTTGCCCAAAGGCGGCAGCACCTCGGCCGCGATACCGCGCGCCACCAGCAGCGTTTCCATCGTGTTGCAGGTGCCGTAGCGGTGCGTCTTCGCGTTATCGCAGACGGTCAACGCCTTGGTCAGATCCGCGCGATCGTCGACATACACGTGGCAGATGCCGTCGAGATGCTTGATCATCGGCACGCGCGCGTCTTCCATCAGACGCGCAATCAGGCTCTTGCCGCCGCGCGGCACGATCACGTCGACGAATTCGGTCATCGTAATCAGCGCGCCGACCGCGGCGCGATCCGACGTCGCCACCACTTGCACGGCGTCCGGCGGCAAACCCGCTGCATCCAGCCCTTCGCCGATCAGCTTCGCCAACGCGGTGTTGCATTCCAGCGCCTCCGAACCGCCGCGCAGAATCGTCGCGTTGCCCGACTTCAGGCACAACGCGGCGGCGTCGATCGTCACGTTCGGACGCGATTCATAGATGATGCCGATCACGCCGAGCGGCACGCGCATCTGGCCCACCTGAATCCCGCTCGGGCGGTACTTCAGGTTGCTGATTTCGCCGATCGGGTCGGCCAGCGCGGCGACTTGCCGCAAGCCGTCAACCATCGTGTTGAGCGCCTTGTCCGACAGCGTCAGACGGTCGATAAACGCTGCGTCGAGACCTTTTTCGCGAGCACGGGCAACGTCGCGCGCGTTGGCTTCTTTCAGCAGCGCGGCATCGCGTTCGATCGCGTGAGCGACAGCGGCCAATGCCGCGTTCTTCGCCGCCGTCGACGCGCGCGCCATGGCACGCGAAGCGTGGCGGGCGCGGCGACCGAGGTCGGTCATGTACTGGTCGATATCCATGGTGATTCTCGTGGTGCCGCTGCACGTTCACGTGCAGCGGACAGGCAGAATTAGCGAAAGATGGAACGATTGTAAGTCGGGTGGCGGTGCTTTGCTTGACGCGGCGGCGGCTGAGGGGCTCGAAGAGCCCGAAGCCTGGCAGCCTTAACGCCGGTGATACGAGACGTTATCGAGACTCAGACGGTGAGGCTCAGGTCCTGGCGATCCCGCGCATCGAGCCACGTCAGGCCGCTGCGTCAGTCACGCCAATCAGATTGGCCTTCGCGCCGGCGCAGCCGTCGCGGGGCGAGGTCGCGGCGGCGGCACGGGCGCTGCTTTCGGCGACGCCACCGTCATTGCCAGTTCGAACAAGCCGTTCCACGGATCGGGCGGCGGATCGTTGCGATGATTGCCCGGCGTGCCGCCCGACAATCCCTTCACCTGCCGATCCAGGCGCGCCGCCAAAGCGAGCGCCTTTTCAAGTGTGCTTTCCGTGACGCGCGACAGCGCCGGTCCGATCAGCCGCTCGCGCGGCCCCCAGACACGGTTCTCACGCACCAGCATCGCGAGCGGCTTGCCGGCCGCGACGCCACGCTTGATCCGCAACAAGGTCCGCACTTCTTCGACGACCGCCCACAGCACCAGCACCGCAGCCTCGCCTTCGCCGCGCAGGCCGTCGAGCATGCGCGACAAACGACCGACATCGCCCGCCAGCATCGCCTCGTTCAGCTTGAAAACGTCGTAACGGGCGACATTGAGCACAGCGTCCTGGACCTGTTCGAAGCTCAACGAACCCGCCGGATACAGCAGCCCGAGCTTCTGGATTTCCTGATGCGCGGCAAGCAGATTACCTTCCACCCGTTCGGCGATGAACGCCAACGCCCGGCGCCCTTCCTCGCCGGCAGCAACTCGCTGGCCTTGTGCCGCGAGCCGTTGACCGACCCAGTTCGGCAACTGCGCGCGCTCCACCGGATCGATTTTCAGCGCGACGCCGGCATCGGACAGCGCGGTGAACCACGCGGACTTTTGCGTGGCTGCATCGAGCCGCGGCAGCGTGATCATCGTCAGCACGTCGTCATTTACGGCGGCGGCGAGCGCCTTCAACGCATCCGCGCCTTCCTTGCCAGGCTTGCCCGATGGAATGCGCAATTCGACCAGTTGACGGTCACCGAACAGCGACATCGATTGACTCGCGCCAAGCAGCGAACTCCAGTCGAAACCGCGCTCGACGGTGAACACCGAGCGGTCGGTAAAACCGGCTGCACGCGCCGTCGCACGAATCCGGTCGCACGCTTCCTGCGCGAGCAGGTGCTCGTCGCCGTACACGACGTACAGTCCGGCGAGTCCCTTCGCGAGATGCGCTTCGAGCGCGTCAAGTCGCAGTTGCATGGCTACCGATCGATGAGGTTAAACACGTGCATGTGCAGCAGGCTAAACAAGGACACAGCGCGACGCTCACAGCGGCGGCGGCGGCAACGGCGCGCGCGGCGCGACCGACGGCACCTGCTCACCCGGCGCCGGATGCAGCGAACGCACCAACGACAGCCGGCGCGTCAGCTGGTCGATCGCGTCGTTTTCCATGTCCGCGAACAGAATGTCGGCTTCAGCCGACTTGGCCTGCGAGTACTGGTCGCTATAGGTCATCGCGCGGTTCAGCGCGATCGCGCTCGGCGGAATCAGCACCGTGCCGTCCTTGCCGACCAGCGTGTAGCTCATCGACAAATTTATCGCATACTCTTCGACGGCACCCAGCGAGTTCAGCGTGAGCGTACTGACGCCGCGGCCTTCTGTAATCTGCAGCGTTGCGTCGGCGTTCGCGACGGAAGTGACCACTACCGTGTCGCTGCCACCCTGCACAAGGCGGGTCAGCCGCGCGCCGGCCGCTGCCGAACCACCGGCGATATAGAGTCGTTTGAATGCGTAGTCCTGCTGGCCGCGCAGCTGGAAGCCGCAGGCGGACAACATCAGCACGCTGCACACCAGCGTCAATAACGATCTGCGAGTCACATTGGCTCCTGGTTCGCAGTAAATTCCGCGGCGAGAGACAAGCGCCGCCATGAGTGATGGCGCTTGTCTGCTGTCATGTTTCGGTGGGCTGTCAAACGACCACGTTCACGAGACGGCCCGGCACCACGATAATCTTCTTCGGTGCATTGCCTTCGCTGAACTTCTCGACCGCTTCATGCGCGGCGGCGAGCTGTTCGATCGCTTCACGTGTCGCGTCTTTCGCCACCGTGAGCGCGCCGCGCACCTTGCCGTTCACCTGCAGCACGAGTTCGATCTCGGCCTGTTCCAGCGCCTGTTCATCGACCTTCGGCCATGCGGCGTCGAGCAGCGAGCCGAATTCGTCGGCGTAACCGAGTTCCTGCCACAACTGGAATGTCTGGTGCGGCACGACCGGATACAGCACGCGCAGCAGCACGCTGTAGGTCTCGCGCAGGACGGCCGGTTGTGCGCCCTTCGCGCTGTCGAGCGCGTTGAGCATCTTCATCGCCGCCGACACCACCGTGTTGTACTGCAAACGCTGGTAGTCGAAGTCGGCCTGCTTCAGCACGCTGTAGATCTCGCGGCGCAGCACCTTGTCGACTTCGCCGAGTTGCGCGGCGTCGAACTTGCCGCCTGCGCGCAGCGCTGCTTCATTCGCGTGACCGAAGCTCCACACGCGGCGCAGGAAACGGCTCGCGCCTTCCACGCCCGAACCGGACCACTCGAGCTGCTGCTCCGGCGGTGCGGCGAACATCACGAACAGACGCGCTGTGTCCGCGCCGTGTTGATCGATCAGCAATTGCGGATCGACACCGTTGTTCTTCGACTTCGACATCTTCTCGACGCCGCCGAGCACCACCGGCTGGCCGTCCGAGTTCAACACCGCGCCGACCGGGCGGCCCTTGTCATCGAACGAAACGGTGACGTCAGCCGGGTTGTACCAGGTCTTCTTACCCGCGTCGCTTTCACGGTAATAGGTTTCGTTGAGCACCATGCCCTGCGTCAGCAGGTTTTTGGCCGGCTCGCCGAACTTGATCAAGCCCATGTCGCGCATCACCTTCGCCCAGAAGCGCGAGTACAAAAGGTGCAGAATCGCGTGCTCGATACCGCCGATGTACTGGTCCATCGGCGCCCAGTAATCGGTGCGCTCGTCGACCATGGTCGAAGCATTCGGCGCCGCGTAGCGGTAGAAGTACCAGGACGAATCGACGAAGGTATCCATCGTGTCGGTTTCGCGCTTCGCCGCGCCACCGCAGGTCGGGCAGGTGCAATTCACGAATGCTTCCGACTTCGCGAGCGGATTGCCCGTGCCGTCCGGCACGAGGTCTTCCGGCAGCACCACCGGCAGATCTTTTTCCGGCACCGGCACGTCGCCGCAGGTCGGGCAGTGGATGATCGGAATCGGCGTGCCCCAGTAACGCTGGCGCGACACGCCCCAGTCACGCAGACGCCATGTGATCTGCTTGTCGCCGAGGCCGAGTTCTTTCAGGTCAGCGGCGATCTGGTCGACTGCTTCCGTGTAGTTGAGGCCGTCGTATTTGCCGCTGTTGACCAGCGTGCCGTCCTTGTCGCCGTACCATTCCTGCCAGGCGTCGGTCGAGTATTCCTTGCCTTCAAGGGCGACCACCTGCTTGATCGGCAGACCGTATTTCTTCGCGAACGCAAAGTCGCGTTCGTCGTGTGAAGGCACGCCCATCACCGCGCCTTCGCCGTAGCTCATCAGCACGTAGTTGCCGATCCACACTTCGACCTGTTCCTGCGTCAGCGGATGCGTGACGTAGAAGCCGGTGGCCAAGCCCTTCTTCTCCATCGTCGCAACGTCGGCTTCAGCGACGCCGCCGCGCTTGCATTCCTCGATGAAGGCCTGCAGTTCCGGCTTGTCTTGCGCGAGACGCGTGGCGAGCGGATGCTCGGCGGCGACCGCGCAGAAGGTCACGCCCATGATCGTGTCGGCACGCGTGGTGAACACGCGCAACAGCTTCTGTTCGCCGTCGATTTCATACGGGAAACCGAAGTTCACGCCGAAGCTCTTGCCGATCCAGTTCTGCTGCATGATCTTGACGCGCTCGGGCCAGCCGAGGCCTTCGAGGTCGTTCAGCAGTTCATCCGCGTACTGCGTGATGCGCATGTAGTACATCGGGATTTCGCGCTTTTCGATCAGCGCGCCCGAACGCCAGCCGCGGCCGTCGATCACCTGCTCGTTGGCGAGCACGGTCTGATCGACCGGGTCCCAGTTGACGGTGCCGGTTTTCTTGTACGCGATGCCCTTTTCGAGCATCTTCAGGAACAGCCACTGGTTCCACTTGTAGTAATCCGGGCTGCAGGTCGCGACTTCGCGCGACCAGTCGATCGCGAGGCCCATCGACTGCATCTGCTTCTTCATGTAAGCGATGTTGTCGTAGGTCCACTGCGCGGGCGGCACGTTGTTGGCCATCGCGGCGTTTTCCGCCGGCATGCCGAACGCGTCCCACCCCATCGGCATCAGCACGTTGTAGCCGTTCATCCGCAGATAGCGGTACATCACGTCGTTGATCGTGTAGTTCCGCACGTGCCCCATGTGCAGCTTGCCCGACGGGTACGGCAGCATCGAGACGCAATAGAACTTGGGCTTATCAGTGGTTTCCGAGGTCTTGTACGCGTCGATGGCGCGCCATTGCCCTTGCGCGGCGGCTTCGACGTCGGAGGGAACGTATTTTTCGTGCATGGTGTGATGGGATCGCTGGGTTCGGTGCTTTCGCACCGGACCTGGTGCTCTGCTGGATGAAATGGCGTCGTTTCCCCTTCGGCGGGGGAAAGGGCTGATTATACCGTTCGCGGACGGGTGCGCCGCGTGGCGTGGTGCGCGGGGGCGACGGGTGGCGTCGGAGGGTGCGGTGTCGCCAGCGCCGCTATGGCTTCACGCCCGGCGGCGGCGGATCGGTGACGAAACCAAGCCGCTCGAGCCCGGCCTGTTGTGCCGCGCCCATCACCTGCGCAATCACCTCGTAACGCGTAGAGCGCTCGGCGCTTAGCTGTATCTCTGGCTGGTCGGCCTGTTTGCCCGCTTCCACGAATTGCGTGCGCATCTGCTGCAGCGTGATGACCTTGCCGTTCCAGTACAGCTTGCCGGCGGCATCGATTGAAAGAGAAATGGTTTGGGGCGTTTGCCGCGCGGGCGCGGCCGCGACTTTAGGCAAATCGAGCCGGATCGCGTGCGTGAATAAAGGCGCTGTAATGATAAAAATTACCAGCAGCACGAGCATCACGTCGATCAACGGCGTCATGTTGATCTCGGCCGTCGGCGCGGCCGCCTGCCTTTTCTCGAGTCCGCCGAATGCCATGTCGCCTCCTTGTGTCTTCCTGACTCAGCGCTACGCCTGGTGGGTCCGGGCCTGGACTTGCTGAGACTGGGGCTGAGGCCGGGGCTGATCCGCCGGCGCACACACGTAGGCATGCAGATCGTGCGCGAAACCGTCGAGTTCTTCGGACAACTGCCGCACGAGACGCCCGAGCACGTTATAGGCGAGCACCGCCGGGATCGCCACCACGAGGCCGAAGGCCGTCATGATCAACGCCTCACCGACCGGACCCGCGACGTTCTCGATCTGCGCCTGACCGCTCGCCGCGATACTGCCGAGCGCGTGATAGATGCCCCAAACCGTGCCGAGCAGGCCGACGAACGGCGCCGTGCTGCCCACCGAGGCCAGCAGCACCTGGCCGAACTCGAGCCGCCGCTGCGAGGCGTTGAGCGCCTGCCGCAGCGCCCGCAACACCCGCTCGCTGCGCTCGACGCGCGCGAGCAGCACGCCGGGAATATCCACTTCGGCTGCATGCAGCGCGGCCTCGGCGAGCGGCGTGAAGACGCGTTCGCGGTCCACGCGCTTCAATGCCGCGACGCCGTCCGACAACGTCGACGCCTGCCAGAACTGCGTCATGGCCGGCGTGGCCTGACGTTTGGCGCGCGTGAGGATCCAGCTTTTGACGATCAGAAAGCACCAGCTCGCAATCGACATCGCCAGCAGCACATACGCGACGCCATGCGTGATCGCGTCGCTGGTTTCCAGGTAATGGATGATGCCGCTGCTGCCTGCCATCTGACCTCGCCGTTGAAAAATGACTACAGGGGCGCCACAGGGGAGCAAAACGGGGCCGCAACCGGCCCCGTGACGCGCTCAACGCAGGCCGAGCACGTCCTGCATGTCGAAGAAACCGTTCTTGTGGCCTTCGAGGAAACGGACAGCACGAAGCGCGCCTTGCGCATACGATAGGCGGCTCGCCGATTTGTGCGTAATTTCGATACGCTCGCCAATGCCGGCAAACAGCACCGTATGGTCGCCAACGATGTCCCCGCCGCGAATCGCCGAGAAGCCGATCGTGGACGGATCGCGTTCGCCGGTCACGCCTTCGCGGCTGTAGACCGCGCAGTCGTCCAGATTGCGGCCGAGCGCGTGGGCGATCACTTCGCCCATGGTCAGCGCGGTACCGGACGGCGCATCGACCTTGTGACGGTGATGCGCCTCGATGATTTCGATGTCGTAGCCGGTCGCGAAATGTTTCGCGGCGTATTCGAGCAGCTTCAGCGTCACATTGACGCCCACGCTCATGTTCGACGAGAACATGATGGCGACCTTGTCCGCCGCGGCGCGCAGTTGCGCTTTCTGCTCGTTGTCGAAACCGGTCGTGCCGATCACCATTTTGACGTTGTGGCGCTGCGCGGCTTCCAGATGCATCAACGTGCCCTCGGGGCGCGTGAAGTCGATCAGGTAGTCGGATTCGGCGAACACGCGCTCGACGTCGTCCGTCAGCAGCACGCCTGTCTGTTTGCCGAGAAACGCGCCGGCATCCTGACCGAGTTGCGGGGAACCCGCGCGGTCGAGCGCGCCGGACAGTGTGGCGTCGGGATCATTGAGGACGGTTTCGATGAGCATCCGGCCCATACGGCCCGATGCGCCAGCAATGGCAATTTTCATGGCTACGAGGGTTCGAAAGGGGTAAAACGCGGGCAAAAGCGGCGTCGGGCAGCACACCCGGCGCCACACATACAGGAACAGCAAACGACCAGCACGGGCACAGCGGAAAAGCTGACGGGCGCTGGGCACGGTGCATTCCGTCGCAGCGCCCGTCTTACCTGCCCTAAGACACGGACAGCGCGATTAGCCGCCCGTTCCCGAAGATGCAGGAGCCGCGGTCAGCGGCGCGTTGAGCGTCGGGCCGCCATTGCTGCTTTGCGGGCCTGTCGGTCCCACCGGATTGTCCTGCGTGCCCGGAACTTGCGGCGGCGGCGGACGGTGGAACTGGAACTGCGGCTGCCCGGCGGCCGTTGGGCCTGCCGACGGAATACCGCCACCGTTGGCGGTCGGCACGGCAGAGCGCACCGACGGCTGCGCGTTGGACGGCGTTTGCACCGCGTTGGTCAGCCGGTTCGCGGCCTGGGCGGCTTCGGCGTTGGCGTCTGTTGACGGCGCGGCCACTGCGGCGGCGCCATCGACGGACGGCGAACGCGTGGTGTCTACGGCAGCCGGCGCGGTGGCCACTGCTGCGCTGGCGCCCGTTGCCGCGCTTGCTACGTTCGGCACGGCGGCCTTCTTCTTGCCGAGCTTGTCACCGTCGATTTCCGCCAGCAACTCGAGGTTGGACGGCAGATCATCGCCACCCGACCAGCTCGCAACGCGGTCGCCCGCGAACAGGATCACGAAGTCGCGCTGCTGCACGACGTTAGTCGAGCCGCGTTTGAAATAGAACACGTAGTCCCAGCGATCCGCGTGGAACATGTCGGTCAGAAGCGGCGTGCCGAGCAACTGCTTGACCTGCGCGCGCGACATACCGACCTGCATCTGCGAAGCCGCTTCTTTCGAGACGAAATTGCCTTGCACCACCGTAATACGGTACGGCGTGATGCTTTGGGCAATACGCTGCGTCAGGCTGTCGTAAGTGGAACATCCGGCAAGAACCGCGACAGTCGCAACAGCGATCAAGGTACCCCGCATGCGGCTCCCCCGGTAGATCAATTGAGATTTTGAAATCATTTCACTCACCGTGCGGGCCCGCTGACGAGCCGCGCGAGTTTCATTCCATCGAAGATGACCAGAACAGCAAAAACACATTACTATGAGAGCCCAGCATTGTACTCTAGGGATCCCTTGTCATGACCAATCCAACCGATCTCAAGAATATCGGGCTCAAGGCGACCCTTCCGCGCCTCAAAATCCTTGAGATTTTTCAGCACAGCCCGGTGCGCCACCTGACCGCTGAAGACGTCTACCGCAACCTGTTGCACGAAGAACTCGATATCGGCCTCGCAACCGTGTATCGCGTGCTGACGCAGTTCGAGCAGGCCGGCCTGCTGTCGCGCAGCAACTTCGAATCAGGCAAGGCGGTGTTCGAATTGAACGAAGGGTCGCATCACGACCACCTCGTGTGCCTCGATTGCGGGCTCGTCGAAGAGTTTTTCGACTCCGAAATCGAAAGCCGTCAGCAATCCATCGCGAAGGAACGCGGCTTCAAGCTGCAGGAACACGCGCTGGCGCTGTATGGCGCATGTACCAAAGAGAATTGCCCGCATCGCAAGCACTAGTTTTTGAGTGGGTGTGATACCGGCCGCGTCGGGGTGCGCGGTTCGGTGGGCAACGAAAAAAACCGGCCGATTTTCATCGGCCGGTTTTTTTTTACGTGTGCGGCGCCGCGGGCGCGCTGAGACGCCGGCGCCGCTTTGCATGGGCAGCGCTGCCGCCGGGTTGTCGTCGCCTCGTCAGGCCGGCCTATTCCACCAACGCGACGCTCGCTTCGAACAATAGCCGCCACGGCTCGGCCAATGACAATTCGTCGCAGTTGGGCTGCTCGCCGCCACGATCCACCACCACAAAATCGCTCACCTCATCGAGCGCGAGCAGCGGATGGTGCCAGACACCTTTCGCGTAGTTCACGCCCTGCCAGCCCTCGCTCCAGAAGGCTCGCATCTGCGCCGGGTCGAACTCGCCCGCAGGCGCGACAACCACCAGATACCGGCGCGCCGTTAAGGGAATGAAAGCCTGACTGCCCAGCGGATGCCGTTCCATCATCGTGATTTCGATCGGCAGCGCGCGCGGTTGCGCCCGAAACAGGTTGATCAGCGGCCGGCCGCCATTCTCCGTCACGTCGACGTTCGCGAGGTCGTGATAGCGCTCGGTCGTGCCGCCGTTGATCGGGAAATGACGCGCACCGGCCAGTTCGATGACGTCGCCGAACGGCGCGAAGGCCGCGCGCGTCAGACATTCCACATGCAAGGTCTTCATCGAAGCGACTCCGTTATGCGATCTCGCCCCACAAACGCAGGCGTGACACGCCTCCGTCCGGGATGATGTTGAAACGCACGTGCGTCACCGGCCCGAGCGACGCGATGTCGTCCGCGAACGTGTGCACGTGGTCCATCTGCAGCTTCTGTTCGCCGAGCAACACCGGCCAGAACATCGCCTGCGTGATGAGCGAATCGTCCGTGCCGCCCGTCACCGAGGCCGCCTGCAGCGAACAACGATCGGGATAATTGCCCTTGAAGTGCGCCGTATCCACTTCGATCTTGCGAATGACACCCGGCCGCGCGAGCGCGACGATCGCCCAGTCGTTGCCCGGCTCGCGGCGACGGCGCGTCTCCCAGCCGTCGCCCATGTTGACGCCGCGGCCCGGCATCAGCATCTGCGAGGCCGGCCCGAAATGCTGGTTGTTCGCGGCGACAAGGTAGGCGCCGTTTTCGATCGCGGCGAGATCCAACAGCGTGCCGCGTTCGACGCGCTCCCAGTCGCGCTTCGGCTGACCGTACACACGCAGACGCGCGAGACCGCCGTCCGGATACAGATTCACGCGCAGATGCGTGAAGGCGCGGGCGTCGTTCACTTCGACGTAATGGTGTTGATTGCCCTGCAGCGTGGTAGCCGGAACGAGCGGCTGCCAGTCGGCGTCGTCGGACGGAGCGTCGCCGTCTACATTGCACGCGTCGATCGATGCGGCCGGCGGAAAGTTACCGGTGAAATGGCTCGTGTCCAGATCGACGCCATACACGACGCCCGGACGGGCGAGCCGGATCACGCAATAGTCGTGGCCCGTGGTGCGCTTGCGGCGCGTCTCCCAGCCGTCCATCCACTTGCCGTGGTCGTCGTACTTGCCGGGAATGAACACCGCCGGCTGCGGCTCAAGCATGCGCTCTTTCGGTGCGAAGAATTCGTCGCTCGCGTAGAGCGCCTGCGCGCCCAGACGCGGGTCGGCGAGGTTCATGTAGCGACGGGTGAAAGCAGGAGCGTTGGGATCGAGGATCGGATTAGCCATAGTCTCAGTCAGGCGACGAAAAGCGAGGGAGAGCCGGCGGAGTCAGCCCATCCGCCGGGACAGAACGCGCGCTGCGTTGGCGCGCTGATGAATAGCAATGGATGCGGCCACCGTGCCTCGTGGCCGCGCCGGTCAGACCGCCGGAACGTGTTCGCCGGCGGTGGGCTCGACGCCTTCGTCTTCGCCGGCCGGCACGTAGCGCAGCGCTTCGTCACGGTTCAACACGCGATGGGCACGCACCCGGTCGATATCGTTTTCCCACACGGCGACCACCACCGTCGCGACGCAATTGCCGATCAGGTTGGTCAGCGCGCGGGCAATACCGACGAACCAATCGACTGGCAGAATCAGCACGAGGCCGAGCACGGGGATCGCCGGAATCGCGGACAGCGTCGCGGCCAGAATCACGATCGCGGAGCCGGGAATGCCGTGCGCGCCCTTCGACGTCACCAGCGACACCAGCACCACCACGATCAGGTCATGGATCGACAACGGCGTATTGGTGGCCTGCGCGATGAAAATCACCGCGAGCGTCAGATAGATGGAGAAGCCGTCGAGATTGAAGGAGTAGCCGGTCGGAATGACCAGACCGACAGTCGAATCCTTGACGCCCATCCATTCGAGCTTACGCATGATTTGCGGCAGCACGGCATCGGACGAAGCGGTACCCAGCACGATCGACAGTTCTTCGCGCAGATAGCGGATCAGCTTGAAGATGCTGAAACCGGCGAGGCGCATCACGATACCCAGCACGACCACCACGAATACGAAGCAGCTCGCGTAGAACACCAGCACCAGCATGCCGAGTTGCTTGAGCGACTCGACGCCATAGGTGCCGGTCGTGAACGCGATCGCACCGAGCACGCCGAGCGGCGCGAGCTTGATGATGAAACCCATCACGCGGAAAAACACCTGCGAAAGTTCGTCGATCAGGCTGCTAACACGTTGCGCCTTATTGCCCAGCAGCGATAGCGCCGAGCCGAACAACACCGAAAACACGAGAATTTGCAGGATATCGCCCGTCGCGAATGCGTTGATCGCCGTGTCGGGGATGATCTTCAGAAGAAAGCCGGCCGTATCCTTGAGGCTCTTTGCGTTCTCCGTGTAGGTCGACAGAGAAGCGGGATCGAGCGAATGCAAGTTGATGTTCATGCCGACGCCAGGCCGCGTTGCGTAAGCCAGCACCGCGCCGATCACGAGCGCAATCGTCGTCATGATCTCGAAGTAGATCACCGACTTCAGCCCAACCCGGCCGACTTTGCGCAGATCACCGGCATGCGCCATGCCGCTCACCACTACGCAGAACACGATCGGGCCGATCACCATCTTGATCAGCTTGAGAAAGCCGTCGCCGAGGGGGCGCAGCGATTGGGCGAAATGCGGGAACACGGCGCCGATCACGATACCCGCGACCAGCGCTATGACGACCCGGCCAAACAGCGAATTGAAGAACTTCAACACGGCTATCTCCTGGTTACGATTCACATCTGTTCAGACTGGTCCGACCAGTGCTGTTATCTCGAATAGTAGGAAGCCGATATACTGGCGTCAAGGATTCATTAAATAGCGTTTACCCGCTGTTTTATCAGTGTTTCCGGGCCGGATTACGCATGCTGAACGGCCCACCGTACGAGCGTACAGAACGCGTATTACAATACTGGTCAGACCGCCCACCTAAGTGAGTCACGATGAAAAACGTTCCGCATACCGTCACTGATGCCGCCATCGCGACCATCCGCGAACGGATCGAAGCGGGCGTCTATCCGGTGGGCAGTTTGCTGCCGGCGCAGCGTCAGCTCTCCGAAGAGCTGGCAATCAGCCGAGCATCACTGCGCGAGGCGCTCTCGACGCTTGAAGCGCTCGGCCTGCTGATGATCCGTGCCGGTAAGGGCGTCTATGTGGAAAGCGCGGAGGCGACGGCGGCCCAATCGTGGCGCTTCGCGGAGCAGTCGTCGCTGCCGGATACCTACCAGATGCGTTTCGCACTGGAAGGCTTTATCGCGCGCATGGCGGCGCTGGCGGTCAGCGATTCCGACCTCGCCTGGTTCGAAGACAACATCGCGGCCATGCAGACGGCGCTCGCCTGCGACGAACTCGACGAAGCCGCCCGTCTCGACTACGACTTTCACATGCGGATCGTGAGCATTGCCGGCAATGCGGCGATCGAATCGATTCTGAGCAGCGCCGCGGAAATCATGAAGGAGAGCCAGCGGATGCCGTTTTACCGGCGCGAGCTGGTGCTGTCCACGTACACCGAGCATCGGGCGATTCTCGATGCACTCAAGGCGCGGGATTCCGCCGCGGCCGGCAAGGCGATCGAAACCCATATCTCGAACGCCGCGCAGCGCGCCGGCGTTTATTTCCCGACGCCGCAGACGTAAAAACGCAGGCGTAAAAAAAGCCGCTCCGAAGAGCGGCTTTTGCCGTCGCCCTGCCGGCCAAACCAGGCCGCAGGGCAAGCGAAGCGAAACAGCTTACTTCGCGTTGGCCAGCGCCACAGCGGTGTCCAGCATGCGGTTCGAGAAGCCCCACTCGTTGTCGTACCAGCTCGACACCTTCACCAGACGGCCCGAGACCTTGGTCAACGTGGAATCGAACGTCGACGAAGCCGGGTTGTGGTTGAAGTCGATCGAAACCAGCGGTGCCGTGTTGTAGCCGAGGATGCCCTTGAGCGCGCCTTCCGATGCTTCCTTCATGATCGCGTTGACTTCCTCAACCGTCGTGTCGCGCGCGGCGATGAACGACAGGTCGACGATCGACACGTTGATCGTCGGGACGCGAATCGCGTAGCCGTCCAGCTTGCCGTTCAATTCCGGCATCACCAGGCCGACCGCCGACGCAGCGCCGGTCTTGGCCGGGATCTGGCTGTGCGTGGCCGAGCGCGCGCGGCGCAGGTCCTCGTGATACACGTCCGTCAGGACCTGGTCGTTCGTGTAAGCGTGGATCGTGGTCATCAGACCATTCACGAGGCCGATCTTGTCGTTCAGCGGCTTGACGAGCGGTGCCAGGCAGTTGGTCGTGCACGATGCGTTCGAAATCACCGTGTCCGATGCCTTCAGCACGTGGTGGTTCACGCCGTAGACGATGGTTGCGTCGACGTCTTTACCGCCCGGCGCCGAGATGATCACCTTCTTTGCGCCGCCCTTGATGTGCGCGCTTGCCTTTTCCTTGGTCGTGAAAAAGCCCGTGCATTCCAGCACGATGTCGACGTTCAGCTCGCCCCACGGCAGTTCTGCCGGATTGCGGTTCGCCAGCACGCGGATCTTGTCGCCATTGACGACCAGGTAGTCGCCGTCCACCGACACTTCGCCCGGGAACTTGCCGTGCGCCGTGTCGTATTGCGTCAGGTGAGCGTTGGTCTTGGCATCGCCAAGATCGTTGATGGCGACGATTTCGATATCGTGCTTCTTGCCGTTTTCATAGAAGGCGCGCAGCGTGTTGCGGCCGATCCGGCCGTAGCCGTTGATTGCGACGCGAATCGTCATGGTTTATCTCCTGATGGCTGAAAAAAATCGTCCATGTGGGTCTGATCTGCCGGGATTGCCGCGCGTGGGGTCGCGCGGCAGCCTCGCACGCAGTTCAGCCGAGTGCGGCTTTGGCCGTCTCTACGACGTGCTCGACGGTGAAGCCGAAATGCTTGAACAGAACACCCGCCGGGGCCGATTCGCCGAACGTGTCGATACCGACCACGCCGCCTTCCAGACCCACGTACTTGCGCCAGAAATCCGTCACGCCCGCTTCGATCGCGACACGGCGCACGCCGTGCGGCAGCACGCGTTCACGGTATTCGGCGTCCTGCTTGTCGAACACGGTCGTTGACGGCATCGACACGACACGTGCAGCGATGCCTTCGCGAGCCAGCGGCTCGACCGCGTTCAACGCCAGTTCGACTTCCGAACCGGTGGCGATCAGGATGATCTTGCGCGCGACGATTTCGTCATTCCAGTCGCGCAGCACGTAACCACCCTTCTCGATGTTGGCAATCTGCGCGTCCGTGCGCGTCGAGAACGGCAGGTTCTGACGGCTGAAAATCAGGCACGACGGGCCGTGATGCTCGACCGCGTGGGTCCAGGCCACCGCCGTTTCGACCGTATCGGCCGGGCGCCACACTTGCAGATTCGGAATCAGACGCAGGCTTGCGACGTGTTCGATCGACTGGTGGGTCGGGCCATCTTCGCCCAGACCGATCGAGTCGTGCGTGAACACGAAGATCGACGGCGCTTTCATCAGCGCGGCGACGCGCAGCGCGTTGCGGCTGTAGTCCGAGAACGTCAGGAACGTGCCGCCGAAGGCCTTGAAGCCGCCATGCAGCGCGATGCCGTTGATCGCAGCGCTCATGCCGAATTCGCGCACGCCGTAGTTCACGTAGTTGCCGGCAGCCTTACCTTCGGCGTTCACCCGCACCGGCTTGGCGGCCTTCCAGTTGGTCAGGTTCGAACCGGTCAGGTCGGCGGAACCGCCGAGCAATTCCGGCAAGACAGCCGACAAACCTTCGATAGCCTGCTGCGATGCCTTGCGCGTCGCGACGGTTTCCGCGCGCTCGTTCGCGCCGGCGATGATGGCCTTGGCCTTTTCCTTCCAGTCGGCGGGCAATTGCTTCGCGTCGCGGCGCTTGAATTCAGCGGCTTCCTGCGGGTACTTGGCTGCGTATGCTGCAAACGCCTTGTCCCAATCGGATTCGATGCGTGCGCCGGCTTCCTTCGCGTCCCATGCTGCGTAGACTTCCTGCGGAATCACGAACGGCTCCCACTTCCAGCCGATCGCTTCGCGCGTGGCCGCGATTTCCTTGTCGCCGAGCGGCGAGCCATGCGAATCGTGGCTGCCGGCCTTGGTCGGCGCGCCTTCGCCGATCACTGTCTTGCAGCAGATCAGCGTCGGCTTGTCCGACAGCTTGGCTTGCTTGATCGCCGCGTCCACTGCGTCGACGTCATGGCCGACCACGTTCGGGATCACGTTCCAGCCGTACGCTTCGAAGCGCTTCGGCGTGTCGTCGTGGAACCAGTGGACCACTTCGCCGTCGATCGAGATGCCGTTGTCGTCGTAGAAGGCGATCAGCTTGTTCAGCTTCAGCACGCCCGCGAGCGAGCAGGCTTCGTGCGAGATGCCCTCCATCAGGCAGCCGTCGCCGACGAACACGTACGTGTGGTGGTCGACGATCTTCGCGTCAGGCTTGTTGAATTCGGTGGCGAGCAGCGATTCGGCGAGCGCCATGCCGACTGCGTTGGCCAAACCCTGGCCGAGCGGGCCGGTGGTGGTCTCGACGCCCGGCGTAATGCCGTATTCCGGGTGGCCCGGCGTCTTCGAGTGCATCTGGCGGAAGTTCTTCAACTCTTCCATCGGCAGGTCATAGCCGGTCAGATGCAGCAGCGAGTACAGCAGCATCGAGCCGTGGCCATTCGACAGAACGAAACGGTCGCGATCGGCCCACTGCGGGTTCGTCGGATTGTGGCGCAGATGGCGCGACCACAAAGCCACGCCGATTTCGGCCATGCCCATCGGCATGCCGGGGTGGCCGGAATTCGCTTTTTGAACAGCGTCCATGGACAACGCGCGGATTGCGTTGGCCATCAGGGAGGTGGGTGCGGGAGACGGGGTCGTCATGTCGAGTCCGGAGACAGAGTCAGAAAGCGGTGCGCGCTTGAGGCCCGGATGCTCGAATGCCAGTCCACTTCGGCGCACGGTGCGGCGCCAGGAGACGCGAGACGGGCAGAGCAAACGGACAAGGCTGAAAGCGTGACATTCTAACAGAACGTTGAGCGGCCCCCCGCGCGCAAAGCCGCCTGGCGGCCTGGTTCGAGGCTGGCTCCGCGTCGGCTCTGCATGCGGGCTAGGCCAGTGCCACGCTTGCGCCTTTACAATTGAGCGACATCAACCCACCGCGCTCCCGACGGAGCCCGCCATCCGTGAGCGCTCCGCTGCTGTTCCAACCGACCGCCGACGCAGTCTACGGATTTCCGAACGCCCGGCGGCTTGCGCGCGTCGATTCGGCTTACCAGCGTATCGAGGTATGGGACACGCCGCAGCTCGGCCGGCTGTTTACGCTCGATGGCCGCCCGATGACCGCCACCGGCGACGAATTCATCTACCACGAGTGCATGGTGCATCCGGCCGCGCTGGCACATCCCTCGCCGAAAGCAGCACTGGTGCTGGGCGGCGGGGATGGTGGCGCCGCGCGGCAACTGCTGAAGCACCTGGGCATCGAGCGGATCGTGGTGGCAGAGCTCGATGCGGAAGTCGTGCGCCTGACACGAGAATATTTGCCCGAAGTCCATGGCGGCGCTTTCGACGATCCGCGCGTCGAGCTGGTGATCGGCGACGCCGCGGATTACGTCGCGCGGGCTGGCCACGGCGCGACGGCGCGGGAGGCCGCCGAAGCGGGACGGGCAACCGCACCGGCAACGGCTGGAGGTCGGGCTGGGGCTGGGGCTGGGGCTGGGGCTGGGGCTGGGGCTGGGGCTGGGGCTGGGG
>NZ_JAQQDU010000063.1:0-52611 GCF_046027825.1 Paraburkholderia sediminicola | reverse complement strand
ACCTGAAGTGGCCGTACGGATTTCCGGTTAACTATCCGCGCCCACTTCGGAGTCGTCTCATCACAGAGTGCTTTCAAACGCCATTCCACGCCTTCCAAGGTTGTTAATTCAAGGAAGATAGAGTTGCGTCGTCCCACATCTCGCATTAGCAATTTCCCTACCATTGACGTTGCTTCGCGTTAACCTAGAATCGACTAACGTGGTACGACCTCGTAAAAAATATTGCGCGATCCGCTGGCACGAAACTCGCGTCCGGCCAACTTGCTCGTCGCGATTCACTCGCTGCCCACCCTAGACGGAGAAGGACATGCGTAACAAAGCGTCGTCATGGTCGTTACTGCTTTGCATGTTATTAATTTCTCAAAGCCCCATTGCAGTAGCGTCATCCCCAAAAGTTCAAATTCTGAGAACAGCAACAAGTTCTCAAAACAACACCGCGAGCTCACAAAGTAACACTACGGCGGCTTCCGCCCCTGGGGAAATACCGTCTGATCAAGATGCACGCCTAACGGTCGGAGCAGGGTACGATTCGACGAGCGGCGAAGTTCATCCTGCCTGTATAAACCAAACTGATGCGGACTTGCCCGCGCCCGATTCGACGGGGCAACGCGGCAATATGCTACTCAAGTACGTTACCTCTGAGGACGACGTCGCTAAATCTCTGGGAATCTCAGTTAACGCCTCCTTTGGTTTTGGTTTGTATAGTGGCGATGTAAATGTGCAATATCTGGATAGTGGAAAGATCAACCAATACACGTCCTATTTGTTAGTGACTTCTTCGAACGAAAATTCCAAACAAATGTTGCGCCGCTACACCCTTAACAGCGCGGCAAAAGCGGCGTTAAAGAAAGGAATTGAGGCCTTTGTTGAGCTCTGCGGCGATCAATTCGTGAGTGGAAAGATCACGGGTGGAAGCCTCACCGGAATGATCACCGCGACTTCGACGACGCAGCAGGAGCAAACGGATGCCGCCGCAACGCTCCAGGCGGCCGGATGGGGCGGAAGTATTGATGCGAGTGTCCAAAGTAAGTTGAGTTCGTATGAAAGCAATGGTCGACTGAGCGTCGAGATTATCCGAAGCGGACCTGCCGATCCGTGGCCGCACGGAACCGTCGACCAGATGATTGCCTATGCAGAACAATTTCCCACTGAGGTCCAGTCCGGCCAGCGTCAAGCGTGGATCATAGCTTACACCACAACCACCTATAATGAGATTCTCTCCAACTGGAATACTCCGGCTGGACAATTGAATTTTTTTAATCGGGAAAGCCCATATTTAAGTGCGCTCAATTCTGCCATGGACAATTTCACGTATATTCATCAAAATCCAGAGCAATTCGGGCCAACAAGCGATTCGAAGGTCATAAATGAAATATCTGCGCTAAATCAAGAAATTTCACGGGTTCGAGCGGCGGCGCAAGCTTGCGTAAACAACTCAGCATGCGATCCTCTTACTCATATCGCCATTCCTTTACCACCGGATCGTGCTCAGCCTTGGATCAAAATCGACTCAACGATAAACATACCGACTCTCTACGACACGGCCATGGGCAATGACCTCAAGGTTGTTCAAGTCCAAGGGGCTTGGTACACGCAGTGTGCTAATCACGATGCCGGAGTCTTTGACGCCTACACGACAAACGAATTAATGTTTAAAAATGTCAATACAGGAGCGATCGAGTTTTCCGGGGTTTACCCACATCCAATGGTTATTCCACCGAACACGCAGGTCTTCTTCAGAATCACGGATAAATGGCCGTCGGATAACTGCTCCCTTCCGCCGCCAAACGATTTCAAGCTGCGCATATTTACACCGGTTTTCTCCGATGACTATGCACACTGAAGCCGCTCGTTCAGTCGCAAACTCTGCCTTGGAGCATCTGTGGTTTCGACGGGGCAACGCGCCGTAAGGAGACGTAGGACGCCTCAGCGCGAATGCCTCCTTCTGGCCGACGCCGGAGGTTTGGCGACTCACGTTAGTCGCCTACCCAACCTCGGCACGAACTTCCCTTGCCTACCCGCTTCTGCCCTTCAACACAGCACGGCCGCACGGGCCGTTGTCAAGGTGCAACGGTCGTTAGTACAGTCAGGCTGACGGGTAAGTGTTCGACCGTTGCAGTCATCCGTGGCCCATCGGGTTCCGCACTCCACGAATGGCCGCTGACGGACGAAGCCCCAACGCAATGCGCCCTTCGAGATGCGAGCTTCATCAACCAGCGACGTTTGCCAACCGGCATTCGACGTGCTTGAAGGTATGGGTCTACGACGGCTCTTCGCCCCGAACCGGGGAAGGGAGAGACTCAAGCAGTCTCTCAAGCCTTGCCCGCTGCTGCGGAGTCAGCCCTCGTGTAGCGCTCACCTGCTGGACACGTCCGCGCCAGTAGGTCCGGCTGAACAGTGAATCTGCGCCATCCGCTGACAGGATCCGTTCGAGATGGGCAATCGCGTCCTCGGCTGTTTGGGGTGTATAAGGGCTCCCTGTCTCTCGGGACCCTTTTTTGATTATTGTTTTCATCCACGTCTCTCATGTGGTGACCGACTGGGTCCGGTCCGTACGCCTGGCTCTTGCAAACAATCAATGCGGGCTTGCCCTCGCTGAACAGCGACCATGCACACCCCGGAACCGTGACGCGCGCCGGCCGACGCCTCGGCTTGACCTATCACACGCACCCGGCACCGGGAATGGTTAGCAAAGCTCGGCGGTGGCGACCCACGTCATCTTCTCGAACTGCCCGAGAACGGTGTGCAGCGATCCGGAGAACGTTTCGGCAAACGATATCGTCATGTCCTCGAAACCACGCTCGCGGTTGGTCGCAATTCGGACGCGCTCCACGTCACGGGCGACCGGCATGAGCACCTGCCAGACTGCGGCGACCCGCATGCCGCCGCTCCTCGTACGAACCGTGATTCGATGGCCTGCGCCCTTTAATAGCCCGGCAATTTCGGGTGTCATCCTCCAACCCTCTCTCTGATGTGTTTGTCTGGTTATCCGCACGGGCGTTGCGATCACATCCGCCCATGCGTTTGATGCCACGACTCGTGATGATTCATGTGTCGTAGCATTCTTGCCCGCATCCGCTCCCGGCGATAGTGACCAATCACCATGAGCATCGCGATACTGATGGCCGAGCCCCCAATGATCAGGCCCATCCAGGTTTCACTCATGACACATTCCTCTCATGGAAAGCACAAGGGTGTTGCGTGAATGGTTCACGCCGGTTCGTGCGGTGTCCCTGCACGAACCGACAGGCGCGCGCCTCGGGTTACTGCATGTGCTGGCCGCCGTTGATTGCGATATTGGAGCCGGTCACGAAGCCGGCATCGTCCGAGCACAGGTAAAGCACGAGCGCCGCCACTTCTTCGGGCTTGCCGAGACGCCCCATCGGGATATGCGGCAGAACCTTCGTATCGAGGATCTCCTGCGGAATCGCCGTGACCATTTTCGTCGCCAGGTAGCCCGGCGAAATCGTGTTGACGGTGACCCCTTTGCGCGCCACTTCCAGCGCCAGCGATTTGGTAAAACCGTGCATGCCAGCCTTGGCTGCGGCGTAATTGGTCTGGCCGACCGAGCCTTTCGAACCGTTCACGGACGAGATGTTGACGATGCGTCCCCAACCGCGTGCGACCATGTCTTCGCACACCGGCTTGGTCATGTTGAATACGGAATCTAGATTGGTGCGAATGACCGCGTCCCAGTTGACCTTGTTCATCTTCCTGAGTGTCGTGTCCTGCGTGATCCCCGCATTGTTCACCAGAATGTCAACAGGGCCGACTTCAACCTGAATTCTGGCCACACAGTGCTGGCATGAGTCGTAGTCGGCCACGTCGACCGGGTACGCGCGAAAGTTCCGGCCTTGCGTTTCCATGCTCGCCAACCATTCGGCTGCGCCGGTGTTGTTCGGCGAGTGCGTGACTACAACCGCGTAACCCGCGTCATGCAGTTTCGTACTGATCGCTTCTCCAAGGCCGCCCATTCCGCCCGTTACTACAGCGATTCGTTTCGTCATCCTTTCCATCCGTGATCGTAATATCTGCGAGGATCATCAATACCCAATGGCCGGCTCGCACAACCCGCCATTGCTTTGCCACAGTGCATTGCCGCCTCCAGAATTGCGGGAGGCGGCAATGCACTGATTGAACTGCGCGGGTTTTTGTAGGCTTGTGGTATTGCGCGAATGGAGTCTGGTGCGCCGGCGAGCTATGACATGCCGCGCCGGCGGACCGCTCTAAAAAATCCAGATGCCCTGAATGATCAGGCGCGCGTGCCCGACTGCGACGCAACGTTCCTGCTGGCTCCGGCGGCCATCGCGGAGACATTGGCCTGCGCGGTTTCTACGACGCTACGGACCGACTTGCGCACCGTTTCCGCCGTGTTGCTGGCCGTCGAAAACGCCGACTTCACGGCGACGACAGCCGTCTCTGAACCCGCCGGCGCATGCTTTGCCCAGTTATCGATGCGGGCCAGTACGTCGCGGCTGAACTGGTCATACTGCGCGTCGATAATCTTCGCCGAAGCGGACTGGACCGCGACCGCAATGTCGTGGACATGCTGCTGGTACGACAACGTCTTCCCGGCAGCGGACTGGACAAGGCGCAACGGCGAAACCAGCCAGTCTGCGCCCGCCGCGTCGGGGTTCACTTCCCGCAGACGCGTGACGCTTTCTGACAGAACGGAGCGTCCCGCCTGCAAGTTCAGTTCGGCCAACTTCTGCACCCCTTCAAACGCTTCGCTGGCCAGCGAAAAGAAAGCCGAAACATTCGACTTGTAAAATTGCATCAGCTCTTCAGACGAAAATTCGTTCATTGATTCTCCTGAATTAATGTTTGAAACACCCGCTCCGCCGGTTGCGCACGCCATTAATTTTCTGGCTGCAGATCGAGCCGGATTTTCGATTTGAAATCTATCATTAGTATTACGAATTTATTGTGGTGCAGTCCAACCCGGATCGAAACCTCATGGCCCTGACATCCAACAGACGAAACATTGCGCGATTCTGACGACCGCGTCGCGGCCGCCCGGTTATGCGTGACACTTGATTGGTCCAGCCGTGCCGATGGTGTGGACATTTTCAGTTACGATAGATTCGGTGTATGTAGTTACATAAGAACAGAAATTAGAGTGTTTATTCTAACCAGTAAATGTTAAATCAAAATGCCGGATCGCTAGGTAGATACCCCTATTTTTCGTGCGCAACCACGCTCGTGGTTGTTGTCTGATCACTTTCGACGTTCGACCGTCCGGGTGAGAGCCCGAGTGAGTGGCTCTTCCTAGCCGCACTGAGCCCGATGACGACCGGCTCAGGCCCACCCTGACCCGCCCTTCGAAATGAGAACGTGCGTGTCCGGGATCCGTCGTTCAGTGGGCGCTCGACCAGCGTCTGAAATTCAGATGAGACAGCTGATTGCTTCAGAAACAGGAATGTGTAGGACGGAACCGACGTCAGCGCTCCTGCGCGGCGTGTGTGTTTGAGCCGCAGGAATGTCTGCGGTTTTTTTATGTATCCGGAATCGCTCCGGCATTTGCGCGAGCCATCCGGCGCCGCCAACTCCGACGGCACAAACGGCCGGCGCGGACTTATCGAAGGGAAAACGGCGGCCTCGGGCGTCGTCGACCGTCGATATGGGCTTTTGCATATTCAACGGCAAACCTGCATGCCGCGCTCTCGGATGCGAAGTAACCAAGAATGCCAAATGTTTCGCGTTTGCCGTTGCGGTGCGTGACTATCGCAGTTGCTGCGTAGCCTGGGATGGAAACCGGAGCAAGAGGCATGATCGTCGATGCCTTGTATTCCACGGGATCAGCGTGCATGGCATGTCGCTCCTTGTCGTCATTCGGCGAGCCAACGATTGCGCCTCAATTAGTTCATCGTAGGACAATTGTGTGACGATTAAAAGGTGCAGGATCGGCGGAGATCGATAGATTGGAGCGCGTCGCGGCCGTCTCTCTCCTCGCGCGTTCACTCACGATCGCCGTTTGACTGGTGGTCCGACGAGCTATCCGGTCCTTTCCCCCGCGATTTCTTCGCTTGACGCAGCGCCGCTCCGATCTGACCGGCGATGTCCCGGATGGACGAGCGCACGTACCAGGGCCACCACGCCAGGTGATAGAACCACACGAACGCTGAGCGATACCCCCGGAGCCATTCCTGGCGAATACCGGTTGAAGGAAAGCTCTCAAAGGTGCGGTGTCCGAGCGCCATCACGCCGACCGTCATCCAGACAACAGCAATCACGAAAGTGGGAGTGGACAGCAAGCAGGCGGCAAGGAACAGCGCGAGCGGCAAGCAGAGAATAAGTGGCGAGCGAGTTTTCATGTCGTTTTCGCGCCAGTAAAATCATTTCGATTTTTCAGCTTACAACAATTTGCGCGGCGCAACCGCCAAGGTTTTCTGTCATTTTTGAACCGCTAAGTACGGAAGTCCATGGTGGGCTATTCTGCACGTTGAAAACATTCAGCTGATTCACAATCGGCTCTAAACACAGAAGCATCACCTCGTAGACTAAATAGCATGAAAGATCGATCCACAATCGTATGCGTACGGGACAGCAAGGTGCTTCTGGTCGCCCGCGCACGCTCCCGGTGGTCGCTGCCCGGCGGTACGATAAAGCGGTCCGAATCGCCGCTGGAAGCGGCTCGTCGCGAGCTGGAAGAAGAGACTTCACTCGCTGGGATGGAGCTTACGTACATGTTCCAGTTTGGCGGTCTCAGCAAACGGCATCACGTTTTCCGTGCCGATATTCCTCGGGACGTGGCTCCCGAGGCGCGTAACGAAATTTCGCGTTGCCGGTGGTTCAAGCCGGGAAAAATTTCAACGCTAGTCGCGAGCATACCGACGCGGGAAATCGTCGATCTTTTTTGCGCGCACGAAAATCGCGCCGAAACTTCGCCGGAGGTCATCGGAAAACCGGATGGGAGCGTTAACCGGACGGCCCAACCGTATGCCAACGTCGTTGACACGGCTTCGCAGCAGGCGTAACACCAAACTACTAAAAGGCAAAGCGTGATAGGGAATATCGAGCTTTTGTCGCGCCTCGGCCTGGCTGCGCTCCTTGGGAGTGTGATCGGCTTTGAGCGCGAAAGATTGAACTGGGCGGCAGGCTTGCGGACGCACATGCTTGTATGCGTTGGCTCGTCGTTAATCATGCTCGTCTCCGCGTTCGGATTTGCCGATGTGCTGGGCGAGAAGAGCGTTGTGCTCGATCCTTCCCGGATGGCCGCCCAAGTAGTGTCCGGCATCGGTTTCCTGGGAGCAGGGGCGATCCTGATGCGAGGAGAGATCGTGCGCGGTTTGACGACCGCCGCCAGCCTCTGGTCGGTCGCAGGAGTCGGTCTCGCAGTCGGTGGCGGCATGTACACCGCAGCCATTGGCGCGACAGCCATTATGCTGATCATTCTCGCCGGGGTGAAGCCACTGGAACGTCGCTTCATTGCGGTCAAACAGGAGCGCAGCATACATCTGCTGGCCGAACGTGGCAGCGTATCGCTCGACAGTGTTCATACCGCCCTGGGGGCGGGAAGTGTTCGGGTCAAGCAGTTCATTGTCCAGCAATCGGAAGACGATCCTGAGCTCGATAGCGTGCAGATCGGGCTGTCGCGTGCGAGGGATAGCGAATTCGCCACGATTTGTATGCGGCTCGCCGCAATGCCCGGAGTTCGCGAGCGCCGCAATGGCGAATGAAAGCTGAGCAGGCCATGACGCGTACTTACGAATATCACGGTTACACCCTTGTGGTGGCCATCGAATCTGACTTTAGCTGGCCGGTGGGTGGCAATGCTGCTGCGCGCGTAGGCTACGTGGCGATAGTCAGAATTTTCCAGGCAGGCACCGCTGTAGCAGTGTTTTCACCACCGCGCTTCGGTGAGGCAGGTGGTCGCCCGTTTGCGACGGAAGCGGAGGCCTTGATGGGCGGTTACAGCGCAGCACGGCGAATCGTCGATGATCTTTTTAGTCACGAGAGTCATTAGCAGCGGCCGGGCGCTAACGGCGCGAGCTATCGGTGAGAACCGGCGGCATAACAATGTCCGTGGGAGTCCAGCTTTGAGACATTCGGTTCGCGCGAGCCACAGTCCCATCACGGCCGACCCCAAACCTGCGACGTTGTCGCCATTGATCGTTCTGCATCCGGCAGAAGTCGGCCCACAAGGGACAATGGCGCTTCTCTGAAGCGACCATTCAAAGGTAGGTATCCTTTTGTACCGCTTCCGGTTTTTCATTGTGGCGTCGAACTGCGGGCTGCCTTGTCGACAAATAGATCGATCACAGCCGTGGGCGCCGCGTGATTCGCCATCAAACCGTCGCAACTGGATACCGCTTCGGAGCACACTGGCAGCGAGCTGCAGGTCGTCGAGGATCACTTCGAGTTCGATGGCGGCCCGTGGCTTTGGCGAACAAAACCAAGGGGCTTCTACATGCATCTCGATGATTCGTGCGGCTTTTGCCACTGTTGAACGGCGACTAATTTCACACGCACATGGCTACGCCGGGACGACGTTGAATGCGGTTATCACGTTAGAGCTTCCCGGAACCAACGCAAACGGGGTGCTCGTAGCCTTAAAAAGCATGGGTTCAGCCCTCTCGAAGAGAACCACAGCGTGTGCTCCGTTGTCATTACGAGAGATATACCGGATTCCGTCAACCATCTGCGGATGGTCATGAATGGCTTGCGACCAGGCCTGTGGGATGTCGTAAGGTATACAGGTGTTAATACGTCCGTCGAGGTTGAGGAGGCGAAGTGGTGGGCCGTAGAACGGCACAACAGTGAGGGGCGCGTTTAAAAATGTGTGGACGTGCTGTGGGTCCAGGTCCTGTCTCGGGACCTTGAACTCACCAGCCACTGCCATCGCGTTGTGCAGCACGGACTCAGCAAATGCACATTGCAGCGTAAACGCGAGATAACAGGTGCCATAGCTATGGTCTGGAGCGTCGAAACGGTTCGTACCTCGACGGCCAAAGTGAGGCTCTCCGGAGTTGTAAGCCGATATTCGAAATAACGACTGAGACGGAATGGCCTCGGTCCGGAGGGGTTGGCCGTGAAGTTGCGCTACATCTGCAGGAGAGGGTCGGAGAAAAGGGATCGGCGGTCGGGCCACTGGTCGCCCCTATCGGCTGGGCTGGTCGGCCGCCAGCGCTTCGACCTTCCATCGCAACCGGATGTCGTCCCGGGCGTCGCTCTTTTCCAAGGCTTCAAGCGGGGAAATCCCGCCAAGTGCGGCATTGGGAAGCGTGAAGAAATAGAAAGCGCTCCAACCGCTCCTCGGAGAGAGTCTCCGCGTGACGTCCAGCAGACTGCGAAGCCTGGCTGACGACCGGGCGTAGAAGGCAGGCAAATAATTTTCCCCGTCGACCTCAACCGCACACAACGAAGCCACGTCCGGAAGACTTTCCCTGGGATGGGCATCGCGCAGAAGCTCCAGCAGTTCCAGAACAGGCAGAAGCTCGCCAGTGCGCACAAGCTGGCGGCGCCAAGGCAGCGCCCGAGCCTCGTATTCGTCTAGGTTTAGGGTCGCCGAGGCCGACGAGCCCATGCTTGCTGTAGCCGACAGCGCGCCGTCGTCACGTTTGCCCTGGTTAACCATCCTCATCTCCAGCAGGAATGCATTCTAGGATTTTACGCTCCGCGATGCGGCTCCGTGCGTCCGGCAGGACACGGAACCGGACCGTGAGCGGTAGTTGTATCACCAGTTTTAATATATACCGGACGCGCTGATATAGTTTGACAGGCTGACGCTACTGTCCACTCGCGCCGACTGTCTCCCTGATCACGCCCCGCGAACGACCGCCCATCAACGCTCATGCAGACCGACCGGTGGCATTTTTCCCGTCCCGAGCCGGCAGAAAACTATCTGAATCTGCTGGGTCTGGGCGTGTCCTCAGCGTGCACATCGTTTGCCCGCCTGTGCATGGGGAAAACCGAGTTTCTCAAGCCGGACCAGTCTCCAGCAGCCCAAGCGCTCGCCTAGCGCGCCGATGCCGCGCTCCCGTTGGGCAGGCCGGTCCATGATGCTTTGCGCCGACTACCATATGCCACGGACTGCCAATCGGAAATCGTAGCGTGATCTGCGCACTTTGCCAGCGATCTGACTCGCCTTGCCGATTGTCTCTTCTTGGCCGACTGCTGTCCGACGCGGTCGGCAGAAACAGACCCTGAACGCTCCTTCGACCAGGGTGACCTCGCTTAGCATTTCCTTTGGCGAAAAATGCTCGTCGGCCACATTGCCAACGCCGCAGAGTTCGCCTCGCGAGAATAGTTAGACAACGCTAGTCGTTAGTGTCGCTTTCGTGCGCCTGCCGTCTCTCGTTACGTTCGCTAGGATCTTTGTCGTCCGAGGGGCCCAATATCTCACTAGGAAGATGACCTGCGCGCGCGATAACAGTGTATTCAAGAATTGCAATGCACTGCGCCAGCAAACGGTCCACCCGCATGTCCTCGTCGTGTAGCACTGCGTGCGCAAGTCGCATGCTGCTGAGCCAATCTGTCAGAGATTTCTCGTGATAGATACGCCGATATATGTTGCGCATGAAGCGCCACGTGGATGGGTCGACTTCAGGTAGCGGATTTTTCATACCGATCTCCATCCGTGGATCAGCCGGGTCCGAACGGCGCCACGGATACTCGGCGCGGCCGCATGTTCCCCGACTAGTATATCGGGCCGGGCCGGAAGTAACTCTCCTTAGTGGCTGGTTAAACTCCCTCGATCTCGACGCCACGTTCACAAGCCAGGCGCATCGACGCTCAAAATCGGGCATTGCCCGCTCGACGCGGCGCCAGAACTCCAGCGTGTGATGACGTTCGTGAAGATGGGCCATTTCATGTACGACGACGTACTCGGCGATACGTGCCGGCAGTAGAATCGTTTTCGAGTGAAAGTAAAGCCGGGAACTCCGAGGCCACCGTATCCGCCTTCGGCAAAGGATTGAATGGAGTTCGTCCGAGATTACCCTGTGCGCCAATTAGCGCCGGGTGCCCGATATCAACATTTGTAACTATCTCAACTGTAACTATGGGTTTTTTTGCCGGAAAATCTATGGGCCACCATGGAAACCACCCCGCCCCTGCAATCGGCTAGCCCCCTCGGAGGGGGTATGCTGGAGAAAAGAATTCTTTCATCGAGCGACGGAGTGGCGCTGGCGTGGACCGTCACAATTCCGTTCACATCGAGATTGAAGCCCGTTCAAATCAGCCAGCTCAGGCTGCGCGAAGCGGGTATGAACGCCAACTGCACTGCGTGCGCCACTGGGATTGGCGCGGGTTTCGACCGTCTGGTCAAAATTAAGCCAATGGTGTTCGCGGATTTCTGCGTGCTCGCTAGCGCGCATTGCGTCGATATCGCGCCAAACGTTGTGGTGACGTTTGGCGAAGTGCGCGCGAGTCAGCTACGAGCGCGTTGACCGAAAATGCCTACACCGCGCCTACACGGACTCCATAAAGGAAAAATCCCGGTCACGATGACCAAGCTAAGTGCTTGATTTTATTGGTACGGCAGGAGGGACTCGAACCCCCCACCCTCGGCTTAGAAGGCCGATGCTCTATCCAGCTGAGCTACTGCCGTAATGACGTGAGGCGATGCTACACGAACGTGTACAACGTGCATCGCCCGCAATGAGAACCCTTGTCGGGCATTGGAACCTGTGCAATATCACTGCCACAGGGTTCGTGGGATACCGAAATTCTAACTGACCGGGCCGGGGACTGGAAATCTGATCCAGTGCGCGGCACCCCTGACGGGCAGTCACCTCGCCGCATCACAAAACAAACGGGCCCGGCGAGTTGAGCCGGGCCCGGATTATAACCGATCGCTTCTTACCTGCGAGTTGCCCGCCGCCACTCACCACGCAGTAGCGGGCGTGTCGAACACAATCAGACCGGCTGCGGATGCAACATGAACCAGCCGAGGAATACGATCCCCGCGATCACGCAGTACACGCCGAACGAAGCCAGACGTCCGCGGCCTTCAAAATAGCGCATCAGAAAACGCACGCTGAGATACGCAGCGATGGCGGTCAGCACGCCGCCGAGCAGTGCATCGGCGAGCTGGCCTGGTGCATGGAACAGTTTCGGCAATTCGAGCACGCCGGCCGCCAGGATGATCGGCGTGCCGAGCAGGAACGAGAACTCAGCGGCCTTCTCGGTCGTCAGACCGGCCGCATTACCGGCGATCATCGTCAGACCGCTGCGCGAGAAACCGGGAATCAACGCGCCGATCTGCGCGAGGCCGACGAAAAACGCCTGGCGGAAAGTCAGTTTCTCCGGCGCCAGATGCGTGCGCGAACGTTGCAGGCGATCGCCGAACCACAGCAGCACGCCGTTCACGATCAACGCGATTGCAACGATGCGCAGATCGTGAAACAGCCGTTCGAGGCGTTTCTCAAGGATCAACCCGACGAGGCCCGCCGGAATCGTGCCGATGATAAGCGCCCACATCATGTGCGCGTCATCGTTGCGACGGCCGCCGAACGAAGCGAAGAAACCTCGCACCAGTTCGCACCAACGCTTGCGGAAGTACCATAGCAGCGCGAACGCCGTACCAAGGTGCAACGCGACGAGGAACGGCAGCAACTGCGGCGCATGCTTGTCGATATGCATACCGAACAGTGCGGGCACGAGCAGCGTATGGCCGAGGCTGCTGACCGGGAACAGTTCGGTGACGCCTTGCAGCACGCTCAGAAAAATTAGAAACGACAGGTTCACGCGGCGGCCCTTGTAAGGAAAATGTCGGAAAACAGCGCGCCGCAATAGAAAATAGACGGCGCGTCAAAAGCGCACCGATTATGCCTGGCTGCAAAGTCAGCGCCAAGCGTTTGAACCGCATTCGGGGAAATATTGATGCGCTGCGTCACAACTGGAAACCGTTGTTACGCCGCAGAAAAGGATACGGGGCGCCGTCGGAGACCGCGCTGCCATCATGCGAAATTCAATGCGCGGGACGCGCGAGGCTCATGCCAGGCCCGCGTTGACGGCTGCCCAGCAGAGGGTGAAGCAGACGGTGGGATCAGCGCTCGAGCTTGTAGAAGAAGTAGACGGTGCTTGCTGCGAACATGCCGAACAGCGCGACACCCATGGCCATTGCGAGATCCATAACACCTCCTGATCCAGTCTCGCCCGGTCGTCGAAATTACCGGGCAGTCAGGGGATTATCGGCAAGGATCGGGCTTTAGCGACACCCGCAATTTCCCGAGAAGGGTTTCCCCGTAGCGTAAAGCAGCGCAAAATCGTTCTCTCGCGAGCCGCCATGCGGCCCGTTCAAACTCTCTCAACCAGCCCATCGACCATGCCCCTCTCCCCGCAACAGGACATTCTCGAGATCGCCCAGGACGCCTCTGTGCTCCGTTTCGCGCCGCAAGCCGGCGGCCGTCTTCTTTCGTGGATCATCGACGGCGAAGAGGTGATCCATTGGCCCGAGAACGCCGACTGGAGCCAACCCGCCAGGATTCGCGGCGGCAACCCGCTGCTGTTTCCGTTTCTCGGCCGGCATCGCGTCGACGGCAAGATCGGCTTCTGGCGTGATGCACAAGGCACGGTGCGCGAATTGCCGATGCATGGTTTTGCACGCGACCTGCCCTTCGAAGCCCACGCCGACGTGCACGGCGCCGGCTTGCGCATGACCCTCACCGACAGCGAGGCAACACGCGGCGGCTATCCGTTCGGCTTCCGTTTCGAAGCGGTCTACCGGCTCGTCGATACGCATACGCTAGAAGTCACGCTGAGCACCACCAATACGGGCGATACGCGGCTGCCCTACTACGCCGGTCATCACTTCTATTTCACGCTGCCGCACACGCAGCGCGCCGAGACCTCGCTCGAACTGCCGCGCACCGAACGGTGCTATCAGCAAGAGGATGGCTCGATCAGCGCGGCCGAGCCGGGCGCAGCGCGCTACACGCTCGACGAGGCGCGTATTCTCGACCGCTTCCATTGCCTCGTTGGTGTGCCGGACCAACCGGTGCGCCTCGCCGCGCCCGGCCTTAACCGGCTCATCACGATCGATCTGCAGCGGCCGGACTCGGTGCCCTGGTACGCGGTAACGACATGGACCGAGGCCGCGAACTCGGACTTCTACTGCGTCGAGCCATGGCTGGGGCTGCCGGACGCGATCCACAACGGCATGGGACTGCGCTGGCTGGAACCGGGACAAAGCGAGACGGCCGCACTGCGCATCAGTGTCAGCACGCTGCGCTAATTTCAGGTTGTCCAGGCAATACAAGGCGAGGGCGAGGTGAAGGATTACGCGGCGTTTCGCCGCGTTCCCGGCCGTGTGTGCCATCCTCTGCGTCCGTTTTTCGGATGCTGCAGCGCAAAACCGTTAGAATCGGACGCTTTGCATCCACCTGCCGCGTGATCGGGATCGGCGCGCGGCAGCGCTTTGCGAGGTCCAATGCGTAACACAAGAAGAATGATGAAACGGCTCGCCTGCGCGTCGTCGCTGGCGGTGCTCGCCGCCTGCGGGTCCGCTCCGGTGGGGCCAGGCTTTTACCGCGTCGAACGGGGCGACACGCTGTCGAAGATCGCACGCAGCAACCGGCAATCGGTGCAAAGCATCGTGCGCTGGAACAACCTGACCAACCCGGACAGCATCGAGGTCGGACAGGTGCTGCGCGTCACGCCGCCGGGTAATGGTGCCGCGACAGCGTCCACAAGCGGAGCGATCCGCAGCAGCGGTGCAGGCAGCGCAAGCGCTTCTTCCGCGCCGCGCCCGGCACCGGCCGACAACGCACCGACGTCGGCGCCGGCTTCGTCGATCTCACTGGTATGGCCGGCCGACGGCACGGTGATCCGGCGCTTTGACGGCGCCAATTCGAAGGGCATCGATATTTCGGCGGCGGCGGGCACGCCGGTGATCGCTGCAGCGCCGGGCACGGTGGTCTATGCCGGCAACGGCTTGCGTGGCTACGGCAACCTGCTGATCATCAAGCACAATGCCGAGTACCTGACCGCCTACGCGCACAACCGCGTGCTGCTGGTGAAGGAAGGTCAGTCAGTCACCCGCGGCGAGAAGATCGCCGAAATGGGCGACACCGATACCGACCGCGTCATGCTGCACTTCGAACTGCGCTATCAGGGCCGCTCCATCGACCCGTCGCGGTCGTTACCGCCTCGCTAGCCGGTTTGTTGGGTGCCGGTTGGGCCGGCTCCCCCCGCTCCGCGACATCAGGCACGCGCCCTGCAACCACAGTCGAGGGAACCGCGCGTACTATAAAACGCTCAATCCTATGCATGACGTGGCTTCGTGCCACGTCTCCCCCCGTTATCTGTAAGGAATCTGCAATGAAGAGCGCATTGGCGTCCGTCGCGATGGCTGCGGCGATCGGCCTCGGCCTGCTTACGCTCGGCAGCCTCGGCGGCTGCTCGAGCACCACCACGATGACCTACCTGCCGAGCGGCGATACAGGCTTTGCGATCAACTGCAGCGGCAGCGACGCGAGCTCAAGCTGGGCCGAGTGCTACAAGCGCGCGGGCGAAGTCTGCGGCAACTATGGCTACGACGTCGTTTCGAAAGACGTCGACAACGGCGCCACGTCGGGCGGCACGGTCGCGGGGATTTTCGGCGCAAACGTGAAAAACCGGTCGATGGTGGTTCACTGCAAGCAGTAAATACAACTCAGCGACACGAGACGCGGCGGCTCCTGGCCTGGCGACGCCGCCAGCGTCCGGAGCGCGGATCGATGTGTGCAGCGAACGCGAACAGCACGCCGAGCGCAATCGGCCAGATGCCAAGAAAAATGATCAGCCAGGTCACGATCAGCGAAAGGAAAAGGTAATCTTTCATGATCCGCGACGCGTGTGAATCCGCAATGACGCCAGATTGAATCGGCAATGACCGGGCGAAAAAAAAGCCCGGCTCGAGGCCGGGCTAACGGGGGTTCGGCGCATATCGGCAAAGGACCGGTTCACCATGCGCCAGAACGGAATCTAACAACCCGCTTTTACAAGCGCAATCGATTAATTGCGTGAGCAATGTGACGCGACGCACGGAGTCCGCATTACGTGAAGGGAAAATGTCGGAAATAAGCGAGGTCACTACCCTTATCTATCCCGCATGAAACGCCATACAAACGGCGAATCAGAATCCGTGAACTGTTCGCAAGGCCTTATGAATCAATCATCTGCCTGCACAACGCCGGAAAAGCCTGACAAAAGCCCTTTGGCCGATTTCCGCTAGCCGCGCCCAGTATGATCCGGACGCTTTACGCAATGCGAAGCTTTAGTGCGCCAACGCACCATACTGATGTATTAGCGAATATTAGGCGGCGCAAATAAGCAATCGCATTTCTTCACAACAAATTCGCGAATGGCGAATACATTAAAAATCTTCAAATCCACCGACAAATTGAAAAGTTGAAAACCGGCGCCATTAATTAATCGAACAATACGATGATATGCCCACGCATCCATTCGTTCAAGCTGGCCGAATGGCCAAAAATCGGCCAGCTAAAACCGCGATCACATGACGCGCAAACCCAGTTCGGTCACCAGCACCGCCGCCTGCTGATGCGAAATCGTCGCGCCTTTGAAAAGCGCCGCCTCGACGAGGCGTACACCACTCAGATCGGCCTCGCGAAGGTCCGCGCCATCGAACCGCGCGCCCTTCAGATGGGCATCCTTCAGACTACCGCCATCGAAGATCGCTTCGCGAAAATCGACCCCGGCCAGATCGGCGTCGGAGAAGTCGAGTTGCTGTAACGTGGCCTTGCGAAACGACAGGCCGCGCAAATGCGCGCCCACCAGCAAGGTTTCGACGAAGCTCAAGCCCAGCGCCGTGCACGCTTCGAAATTGGCGCCAGTCAGCTTGCAACTGTGAAACGACGCTGAGGCCAGCTTGGCGCGCCGCCAACTCGTATTGTTCAGATCGCTCGACTGGAACGCCGCGTCGACCAGATCAGCGGACGCGAAATCCGCCTGGCGGCCCCGGCAACGGACCCAGCGGGTGTGCGACAGCGTCGCGCCAAAAAACGACGCCTCGACGATCGTGCAGCGATGAAACTCCGCACCGCGCAGATCGAGTCGCGACAGATCGGCGCCTTCGAAATCGCAGTCGGTGAAATGGAGCGGCTCTTTATTCCCCGCCAAGCTCGCAGCAATGAGGCGCTCCACGTCGGAGCGCGTGAGTGTAGCGTCGCTCACCACGTGAGCGTGTGCGCCCGAAGCCGGCGCCGTTGAATCCAGTGACATGAAGGTTCAGAATCAATTTCGAGAAACCCTAAGCGTACCGGAACGCGCGCCGCCCTGGCGGTCCGCGCCGATGGTTTATAGTAACGGCCCCGTCTGAACCCGCTCACGATGACTTCCAACGACGCCACTCATAGCCCGCTGTACGCCAAGCTGCTCGCCGAAACCGCCAAAATCGGCTGGACCGAACTCGAACGCTTTTTCGCGCGCGGCATGTTGCTGCGCGTTGCGCGCGACATCGATCTGGTGAGCGTCGCCGAAGCCATCGCCAGCGACGACACCACCCAGGTCACGCAATGGCTGTCGTCCGGCCTCGTCGAGCGCGTGCAGGCGGAAACCGCCGCCGATTTCGCCGCGCGCGATCCGGATCTGTGGGCGGTGGTCGTCTCGCCGTGGGTGTGCGTGCAGGAACGCAGTTGAGCGGCAGCGCGCACGCCCCGAAGGAAGGCCCCAGCCCCGAAGGTAGTCCCCTTGGGGGATCGGCGGACAGCGCGGCCGCGACGGCGCCCGCCGTCCCTGTGCGCTGGCACCGCCGGGTGCTGACGCTGGCGTTTCCCATCGTCCTCGCCAATCTCACCCAGCCGATTCTCGGTGCGGTCGACACCGCCGTCGCCGGCCATCTGGACGGTGCGTCCTATCTCGGTGGCGTGGCGCTCGGCGGCCTGTTCTTCAATTTCGTGTTCTGGGGCTTCGGTTTCCTGCGCATGGGCACCACGGGCCTCGTCGCGCAAGCGCACGGCGCGGGGGATCACGCCGAGTTGCGCAACAACGTCGTACGCGCGCTGTTGCTCGCGGCAGTGATTGGCGCAGCGGTGCTTCTGCTGCAAGTGCCGCTGATCGGCTACGCATTGCGCGCGATCGGCGGCAGCGACGCGGTGCAGCGCCACGCGCAAATCTACTGCCACGCACGCATCTGGGCCGCGCCGCTCGCGCTCGGCAATTATGTGGTGCTGGGCTGGCTGCTCGGTACGCAGAAGGTGCGGCTCGCGCTGCTCTCGCAAGTGTTCATCAACAGCGTGAACATCGCCGCGGTGCTGTTGTATGTGTACGTATTCGATTGGGGCGTGGCCGGCATTGGCGCGGCCACCGCCACGGCCGACGCGCTCGGCTTCGTGCTCGGCGCCGCGTTGTTGTGGCACGGCAGGCCGCGCGGTTTGCCTGCGCTGAAGCGCGCCGCCCTCTTCGACGCTACCGCGCTCAAGCGGCTGGTGGTGCTGAATCGCGATATCTTCGTGCGCACGCTCTGTCTGCTGTCGTCGTTCGGCTGGTTCGCGCATCTTGGCGCGAGGCAAGGTGACGCCACGCTCGCCGCCAACGCGTTGCTGCTCAATTTCCAGACCTTTATGGCTTATGGACTCGACGGTTTCGCGCACGCTGCCGAAGCGCTGGTTGGCGCGGCGATCGGCGCGCGCGACCGGCACGCGTTCACGCAGGCCATCAAGGTGACGGCGCTATGGTCCGTACTCGGCGCGCTGGGCTTCTCGCTGGTGTACTGGGGCGCGGGCTCATGGATCATCGAAGGTCTGACCAATCAGCCCGCAGTGCGCGCCACGGCCGAGACTTATCTGCCATGGGCCGCGCTCTTACCGGTAGTCTCGGTATGGGGTTTTCTGCTCGACGGCGTGTTCATCGGCGCGACTCGCACGCGCGAGTTGATGATGTCGATGGCGGTGTCGTTCGCGGTGTTCGTGGCGGCCTCATGGGCCTTGCTGGCGCTGTACGACAATCACGGTTTGTGGGCCGCAATGCTGATCTTCATGGCCGCGCGCGGCGTCACGCTCGCGCGCTATTTGCCAGGTGTCGTGAGAGGCATGGCAGGCACGGCAGGCGTGGCCGCCTAGCCGCTGCCTCAGCACCCGGCGTGCATGCGCCGTCTGTTTTTGTATCAGGGCGCGTGCACGGCTTGCATCGCCGCAGGTGGACTACGCCTCAAGGCGAGGCCGGCGTCGGCGCCATGACGGGCGGACGGTCGTCGGTCGGTACCCCGTGGTAGTCGGCGGGATCTTTCGGCGGCGGACCGCCATGATGCCCGGAAGGATCGTCGGCACAGCCGGCGAGTCCGGCAGCCAGCATCAACGCAATCAACAAAACGCGGTTCATAGACTCTCAAGACAGAATAAAAATATCGGCAACGAAGCGCCGAGAGTCTACCTGTAATTCGCATTCGACGGCGCCGCCCCGGACCGTCTCCCGCCTGCCATTTTGTGACGCGTGAGCTAATATAAAGGCACAGTTGTGTGTCATAGGAGACTGCCATGGACGCTGAATCGATCGCAGGTCTGATCGGACTTGCCGTAGGTCTGCTCGTGCTGCTCGCCCTGTCGATTTTCGAATCGAGAACCTATAGGCGCGAACACGACGGCGAAGGCATGCTGCATCACTGGGTCACACACCAGCACATGCCGAACTGGATGCGTCGCCGGCATTGAGGGGATAAACCCGCGGCTTGTGCGCTTGCGCACATTCCGAACGATTAAACGGTTGATACGCTGCGCTCGCACACTCGAACAACATCAATGACGAAGCGCAAGGGATACGCCGCCATGAGTCGGAATGATGCAAGCCGCCTGGAGAAAATCGTTTGGGAAATCCGGCACGTCGCGCTGCACGAAGGCGACGCGCTAACCATCGACGGCACGATTCTCGCGCTGGCCGATTGCCTTGATCGCCGCGAGGATCTTGCCGCCGACGACCGCCGCGCGATGATGCAGGCCGCGGCGCTGTTGTGGCGTGCCGGGTTCAATCTCTCCGACGCGCAAACCCGCGCGGCGAGCGCGCACTGACGCGACACTTTCCCCTGTCCGCCGACCTTTTTTCACCCCGACGCAATTCGTGGTTGACTCTGGCACCCAATGCCACGTAGAATCTCGGATTCGTCGGAGCGTAGCGCAGCCTGGTAGCGCATCTGATTTGGGATCAGAGGGTCGAAGGTTCGAATCCTTTCGCTCCGACCACGAAAAGCAATACGAAACCCGCGTCGCCTTCGGCTTCGCGGGTTTTTGCTTTCTGGGCGTCAAGCGCTGATGGGCCTGTGCGAACCCGGGCTTATCGCCCGATGGGTTTGATGAGGTTCATGCGGATTACATGCAGCCTTAACGAGCGTTGCACGCGCGCTGGGTACCCTGCACCTCGACATTGCTGACAACCCATCCGCCGGGATAGACGCCGGCATACGCCCGCGCTTATACGATCGGCCCGAGCCAACGCCTTGCGGCCTCACGCGCCCGCATGCGACAGTGATTGAAAACCCGGCGTTGCCCTCTACGCCGCAACCAGAGTCAAGGAGACACGCATGAATCTGATCCTCTGGCGTCACGCCGAAGCCGAAGATTTCGCCGCCAACGATCTCGCTCGCGCGCTCACCACGCGAGGCCGCAAACAGGCGCAAAACGTCGCCAAGTGGCTGCGCACCCGTCTGCCCGACGACGCAGTGGTCCTCGCGAGTCCCGCGGTACGCACGATCCAGACCGCCGAAACCTTGAGCGACCAGTATCGCGTGGTGCGTGAACTCGCGCCTAACGCCAGCGCGACCGACGTGCTCAACGCCGCCGGCTGGTCAAAAGGCATCGCCCCGACCGTCGTGATCGTCGGCCATCAACCGACGCTCGGCCACGTTGCGGCACGCCTGCTCGGCAACAGCGAAGCAAGTTGGCCACTGAAGAAAGCCGGCCTATGGTGGATCGAAAGCCGTGAACGCAACGGCGACGACCAGGCTGTGCTGCGCGCGGCGATGAGCCCCGATCTGATCTGATCTGGGCCGGTCGCGCGGATACAACACTCGCACGCGTCACGCCCGACATTACAAGCCGCGCGCAGGCAGCTTACGGGCAGTCATCCAATCGTCATGGCATTGCCATGCGAGCGTCACCAGGCGTTACTACATTGGCGAAAAAAGAAATCTCCCTTTTTTCGACCAGGACGCCACATGCGAGAACTGCCGACGCCTACCCTGCCCCTGGCTTCGATCTTCGAAACGCGTCGCCTGCCGCACGCCGAAGAGACGGTCACCGCCCAGCATCGCCTGCAAGTCACGTGGGCGCGCACCGACGAGGACCTGCGCGAGGCCCAGCGTCTGCGCTACCGCGTATTCGCCGATGAAATGGGTGCACGTCTGACAGGTCCGGCCGGCCTCGATGTCGATTCGTTCGATTCGTACTGCGATCATTTGCTGGTGCGTGATCTCGATACGCTGAAGGTGGTCGGCACCTATCGCGCACTGCCGCCGCATCAGGCCGCCCGCATCGGCCGCCTGTATGCCGAGAGCGAATTCGACGTGTCGCGTCTCACGCACCTGCGCGCGAAAATGGTCGAAGTGGGCCGCTCGTGCGTACACCCGGACTATCGCAGCGGCTCGGTGATCATGTCGCTGTGGGCAGGGCTTGCCGCCTACATGAAGCACAACGGCTACGAGACGATGCTCGGATGCGCGAGCGTCGCGATGGTCGACGGCGGCCACTACGCGGCGAATCTCTACTGCTCGCTGCGCGACAACGCGCTGACGGCGCCGGAATATCGCGCGTTCCCGCACACGCCGCTGCCGGTCGAAGAATTGCAAACCGGCGCCGAGGTCGCGCCGCCACCGCTGGTAAAGGGCTATCTGCGTCTCGGTGCGAAGATTTGTGGCGCGCCGGCGTGGGACCCTGACTTCAACACGGCGGACTTTCTGACGCTATTGCGTCTGACGGATATCAATGCGCGTTACGCGCGACACTTCCTCGGTGACGCGTCGCCGCGCTGAGCCAGGAGCACACCACCCGGCTAGTTCAACCGTCGACGATAGGCATAAAAAAACCCGGCACATCCGCCGGGTTTTTTTATTGACAACGCAGGCTTCTCAATCGTCCGTGTAAACCACACGATATGGGATGCCAACTTTCTCCCACTCCGCAGCCTCCTGGGTCAGGCTGTAATCCGTCAGCGGATTGTTAGCCACCCACTCGTTCGGCAGACGCACCTCATACCCACCGTTGACCTGCGCGACCGCGATACCCGGCAAGCCGACATCGGCACGCCGGCGGCACAGCAGCGCCGCGAGCCGCAGACAGAACAACAGCGGCCATTCCACTTCGCGCGTTTGCGACAGTTTGCCGAGTTTCCCCGCGTGACCCAGCACCAGTGCGGCGAGCCGCGCCTGGTCGGTGCGCGAAAACCCCGGCATGTCGGCATTGCTGGCGATATAGGCCGAGTGCTTGTGATAGGCGCTATGGGAAATCGACAGCCCGATTTCGTGCAAGGCCGCAGCCCAGCTAAGGAACATGCGGTTCTCGACGCGGCGTTCCTCATCCGGCTCGGCGAACTGGTCGTAAAAGCGTATCGCGAGTTCACCAATACGCCCGGCCTGCGCGCGGTCCACGCCATAGCGGCGCATGAAGCCTTCCGCCGTCACCGTGCGCATATCCTCGTGCTGCGAACGGCCCAGCAGGTCGTACAGAACGCCGAGGCGCAACGCGCCGTCTGTTGTATCGACGTAATCCACGCCGAGCTCTTCGAACACCGCGATCATGATCGACAGACCACCGGCCAGCACCGGAACGCGATCGCTCTTCAACGCGATCAGCTTCAGACGATTGACGTTCTCCGCCTTGATCAGCGCGCGCTTGAGCCGTTCGAGGCCGCCACGCGAGATACCGTGCGTCACGCCCGGATCGTTGAAGCCGTTCGCCTCGACCAGTTCGGCAAGCGCCCGTGCGGTGCCGGATGAGCCAATGGCCTGCTCCCAGCCGGTTTTCTTATACTCGGCGGAAATGATCTGAATTTCACGGCTCGCAGCGAGTTCGGCCTGGCGCATCGTGTATTCGTCGACATTGCCTGCCGGGAAGAACGCACGGCTATGGCTCACGCAGCCGATATACAGGCTTTCCATCTTGATCGGGGTGTAGTGCGAACCGATGATGAACTCTGTCGAGCCACCGCCGATATCCACCACGAGGCGCTTGCCCGCGCTCGCGGGCACGGAGTGTGCTGCCCCTGCATAGATCAGACGCGCCTCCTCACGCCCGGCGATCACCTCAATCGGGAAGCCGAGCGCGGCTTGCGCCTCACCGAGAAACTCGCCGGCGTTCTTGGCGATACGCAGCGTGTTGGTGGCAACGGCGCGCACATGATCGGGATGAAAATCGCGCAGCCGCTCGCCAAAGCGTTTGAGCGCGTCCCAGCCTCGCACCTGCGAGGCACGATCGAGCATCTTGTCGCGCGACAGACCGGCGGCAAGGCGCACAGGTTCACGCAACGCGTCGACCTGATAAATCTGACTGCCCGCGTCGGTTTCCTCGACCCGGCCCACGATCAGCCGGAAGCTGTTCGAGCCGAGGTCGACGGCAGCGAGGAGTTGTGGAGTATTGACCATCGAGTAAGCGAACTCCATGCGCGCATGCGCAGCGGCGTTGGATGCAAAAGGTGCCGGATGTCCACTCGGTGCCTTGGGCGCCTTATGACCAGCCGGGCTGTTCAAAGACGCCATTCTAAGCGTACCGGACTTCACGATGTCACCTCGCAGTGAAGGGTGTGCGCCATGGTCCCATATGCACTGCGTCATAATTACGACACGCAACGAATCCAGCGTAGAATTTATAACTTCAAGATTGTCATAACAACGTCATCATACTGTGAGAATTTCCGAGCGTCTTTGTCCGCCCCTTCCCGAAATTCCATTCTCGCTGCCGATGTCCATCCGCTACCCCTTATTGAATCGCGAGCTGGGCATTCTGGGTTTCAACGAGCGTGTGTTGGCACAAGCTGCCGACCCAGCCGTCCCTTTGCTCGAACGCCTGCGTTTCATCTGCATCACCAGTAGCAATCTTGACGAATTCTTCGAAGTCCGCATGGCCGGACTGCAGGAACAGATGCGTGACAATCCGGGCGCGCTGTCCCCGGACGGTATGTCGCTGCAGCACGTGTATGACCTCGTGGTCGAGCGGGCGCAGAGGCTCGTGCATCGCCAGTACACCATGCTGCACGACACGGTGCTCACCGCGCTCGAAGCAGAAGGCATCTATTTTCACGGCACGGAAGCGTGGAACGAAGCGCAGACCGAATGGGCGCGCAAGTACTTCTTCGACGAACTGCTCCCGGTGCTCACGCCGATCGGCCTCGATCCGGCCCACCCGTTTCCACGCGTGCTCAACAAGAGCCTGAACTTCGTCGTCGAACTCGAAGGCAAGGACGCGTTCGGCCGCCAGGCGATGATGGGCATCGTGCAGGCGCCGCGTGCACTGCCTCGCCTCGTGCGCATGCCGCAGGCGCTGTCGGGCTATCCGCATGGTTTCGTGCTGCTGAGCTCGTTGCTGCAGCGCTTTGTCGGCGAGCTGTTTCCAAATCTGGTGGTGCGCACCTGTAACCAGTTTCGCATCACGCGCAATAGCGAACTATTTGTCGACGAAGACGAAATCACCAATCTGCGTGTCGCGCTGCAGGGCGAACTGCCCGCACGGCATCTGGGCAATGCGGTGCGGCTCGAAGTGTCGGCGGAAACGCCCGCACATGTCGTGCGGCGCCTGCTCGACGAAAGCGGCCTGACCGCCAAAGATTGCTATTTCGCCGACGGCCCCGTCAATCTGGTGCGGCTGATGCAGTTGCCGGAGATGGTGGACCGGCCCGACCTGAAATTCGTGCCGCATATTCCTGCGATTCCGCCGCAGATCGCCAACAGCGCAAGCATGTTCGACGTGATCGATCAGGGCGACGTGCTGCTACATCATCCGTACGAGAGCTTTCAACCGGTGCTCGAGTTGCTGCTGCAGGCGGCGAAAGACCCGAACGTGATGGCGATCAAGCAGACCATCTATCGCACCGGCACCGATTCCCCGCTGATGGACGCGCTGATGCAAGCGGCGCGCAACGGCAAGGAAGTGACGGTGGTGGTCGAACTGCTGGCGCGCTTCGACGAAGAAACCAACATCAACTGGGCGTCGCAGCTTGAAGCGGTGGGCGCGCACGTCGTGTACGGCGTGGTGGGCCACAAGTGCCACGCGAAGATGATGCTGATCGTGCGACGTGTGTCCTCAGGCGGCAAGACCACGCTCAAGCGTTACGTGCATCTGGGCACCGGCAACTATCACCCGCGCACCGCACGTCTGTATACCGACTTCGCCCTGATGACCGCCGATCAGAAGATCTGCGAAGACGTGCACCACGTGTTCCAGCAACTGACCGGCATCGGCGGCGAACTGAAGCTGCATGAGTTGTGGCAGTCGCCGTTCACGCTGCATCCGAAACTGGTCGATGCGATTCGCGCGGAAGCTGATAACGCGCGGGCAGGCAGGAAGGCACGCATCGTCGCGAAGATGAACGCGCTGCTCGAACCGACTGTGATTGCGGAGCTGTACGAGGCCTCACAGGCGGGCGTGAAGATCGATCTGATCGTGCGTGGCGTCTGTTCGTTGCAACCGGGCGTGCCGGGCCTGTCGGAGAACATCACGGTGCGCTCGATTGTCGGGCGCTTCCTCGAACATCACCGCATCTTCTACTTCTACGACGGCGGCAAGGAACAGGTGTATCTGTCGAGCGCCGACTGGATGGACCGTAACTTCTTCCGGCGTGTGGAAGTGGCGTTTCCGATCAACAACCGTCGCTTGAAGCGGCGCGTGATTGCTGAAGGGTTGTCGGCGTTTCTCGGCGACAACCAGTCCGCGTGGCTGATGCAAAGCGACGGCCACTATCGGCGCCGGCGGCCGGGCAAATCCTCGCGCAATGCGCAGATGAGCCTGCTGGGGAAATTCTGTTCGTAGCTTCGTGATGGCCTGATCGTGTTTGCGCGCCGCTGAACTGGCGGTGCGCATAAAAAAGCCCGCCTTGTTTATTCAAGGCGGGCTTCTTTTTTCCAGACCGACGTTCTCAAGCCGGCGCCGGTTGCCGACGCGCCGTGCGATACACCGGGAAGCGCACGGTAAAGGTACTGCCACGGCCCTCTTCGCTCTTCACGTCGAGTTGCGCATCGTGCCGTTGCAGCACATGCTTGACGATGGCGAGGCCGAGGCCCGTCCCCCCGGTATCGCGAGAGCGGCTGCGATCGACGCGATAGAAGCGCTCGGTGAGCCGTGGAATGTCCGCAGCCGGAATGCCAAGACCACTGTCGACAACAGAAAACGTCGCGCTCCCACCGCTCGCGTGCCAACTCACCCTGATCGCACCGCCGTCCGGCGTATAGCGGATCGCATTGGTCACGAGGTTGCCCAACGCACTGAGTATTTCCGTCTCGACGCCGGTTACAGTGAGGCCTTCGTCGGCATCGAACACGATCTTGTGATGGTCGCTCGACAGGTTTTCCGCGTCGTCCCTCAGATGCCGTAGCACAGCGCGCATGTCGATCATCTGATCGCTCGGCGGCTTGTTGTCGCCTTCGAGCTTCGCGAGCACCAGCAAGTCGTTGACGATATGACGCATGCGCGAAGCCTGCTGCTCCATCAGTTCGAGGTAGCGCGCACGCTCGGCTTCGCTTAACGGCAGTTCTCGCATCGTCTCGAGGAAACCGGAGAGCACCGTCAGCGGCGTCTTCAGTTCATGCGAGACATTGGCGACGAAATCACGCCGCATCGCATCGGTGCGCTCCAGCTCGGTGATGTCCTGCGAGAGCACCAGCTTGCGATTCTCGCCGTATGGAAATACCTGAACGGACAGCACGTTCTGGCGCTTTTCGCCCATGCCGCGCATGATCAGCATCTCTTCGTAGCGCTGTGAATTCAGATAGCGCACGAAATCCGGCTGACGCACCAGATGCGTGATGTGCTGGCGCAGATCGCGTTTCGCATCGAGTCCGAAATGAAGTTCGGAGATCGCGTTGCACCACTCGATCTGATCGTGATCGTCGAGCATCGCCACGCCGTTGGGTGAAGCCTGGATCGCCTGGATGAAACGCGAATGCTGCTGCTCGACCTGGCGCACCTGTGCATGCCAGCGTTTCGCGAGCTTATGCAGACGGTAATAGATTTCGCCCCAGATGCCGGGTGCGCTCGGCACTTCGCCGTAGACTGGCGCGTCGAGCAAATGCCACAGACGTTGTTTGTGAAAGGTGCTGAAGAGGCTCTGCGCGACCAGCATGACGATCGCGAGGATCAGCCCTGCCTTGACGTTCACGAGTGCGCCGACCACCACGCACAGAACAGCCAGCAGCACGACCGACACGATGGAGCGCGCCCAGATGATGTTCATGTTCTAGCGATCGAAGAGAAAACCGTACACGCCGGGATCTGAAAACCGCGGCGCCTGACGTAACCGATGTGGCGTACGTGACATCCATGACGCGCGTGGTGGCTTGGACAACGCCACTCGCAACGTCACTCGCGCTACCGCAAAAAGTCAGGCACTCTTCGCAAGCCGGTAGCCGCTGCCGCGTACCGTCTCAATCATAGCATCGCAGCCGGCCGGCTTGAGTGCCGCGCGCAGACGCTTGATGTGCACGTCGACCGTGCGCTCTTCGACGAACACGTGATCGCCCCACACCTGATCGAGCAGTTGCGTGCGGCTGTGCACGCGCTCCGGGTGCGTCATGAAGAAGTGCAGCAGACGGAATTCGGTCGGGCCGAGATCGAGTTTGATCTCGCTGCCTTCGGCGTGCGCGGCCACCCGGTGTGTTGCCGGGTCGAGCTTCAGGCCGTTGATCGCGACCAGATCCTCGGTGAGCTGCGGCGCGCGGCGGCGCAACACCGCCTTGATACGCGCCATCAGTTCTTTCGGCGAGAACGGTTTGGTGACGTAGTCGTCAGCACCGATTTCCAGACCGAGCACCTTATCCTGTTCGTCGCCACGCGCGGTCAGCATGATGATCGGAATATGCTTGGTGCGCTCGTTGTTGCGCAGATCGCGAGCGAACGCAATGCCCGATTTGCCCGGCAACATCCAGTCGAGCAGCACGAGATCGGGCAATACATCGCTGATCAGGTTCTGCGCCTGCTCCGCGTTGTACGCGCGAATCGGGCAGTGTCCGGCGTGTTGAAGATTGACCGAAATCAATTCGGAAATGGCGGGCTCATCTTCAATGACGAGAATGCTGCTGGGCATCGGCACCTCTGGTCCTTATCTCTGGATTAACTGAGTGCTTCGCGTTCGAGCGCGTCGCGCGACTTGTGCCGCACGTCGGTGCCCTTGACGATGTAGATGATGAATTCGGCGATGTTCTTCGCGTGGTCGCCAATCCGTTCGATCGCCTTGGCGATGAACAGGAAATCCAGACCCACCGAAATCGAACGCGGATCTTCAGTCATGTACGAAATCAGCTTGCGCACGAAGGCGCGGAATTCCTCGTCGATCGCTTTATCGTCGCGCATGATCTGCGCGGCGGCGACCGTGTCGAGTCGTGCAAATGCGTCCAGCGCGCGGCGCAGAATCGACACCGCCATTTCGCCCGACAATTTGATCTCGGCGATATTGATGCTGCGCGAGGCCCCGTCTTCCATCAAACGCTTGGTGCGCTTGGCGATTTTTTCGGCTTCGTCGCCGGCGCGCTCGAGATTCGTGATGGTCTTCGAAATCGCGATCAGGAGGCGCAAGTCACGCGCGGCCGGCTGACGGCGCGCGATGATGTTGCTGCACTCTTCGTCGATCTCGACTTCCATCTTGTTCAGGCGATCTTCGGCGGCGATCACCTGCTCGGCGACGTCGAGGTCGAAGTTGTTAAGCGCGATCATCGCGTTGACGATCTGCGATTCGACCAGGCCGCCCATTTCGAGCACCTTCGAAGAAACGAGGTTCAGGTCGGCGTCGAACTGGCTGGACAGATGCTTATCGGACATGTCGTACTCCGTTATTTTGCGCGGCGGCTTAGCCGAAGCGGCCAGTGATGTAGTCCTCGGTTTCCTTGCGGACCGGCTTGATGAAGATCTTTTCGGTGTCGCCGAATTCGATCAGTTCACCGAGGTACATATAGGCAGTGTAGTCCGAACAGCGCGCGGCCTGTTGCATGTTGTGGGTGACGATCACCACCGTGTAATCGCTTTTCAATTCGGCGATCAGTTCTTCGATGCGGCCCGTGGAAATCGGGTCAAGTGCGGAACACGGCTCGTCGAGCAGCAGCACTTCAGGACGGATCGCGATACCGCGTGCGATACACAGACGCTGCTGCTGGCCACCGGACAAACCGTAGCCGCTCTGGCCCAATTTATCCTTCACTTCGTTCCACAGCGCGGCCTTGGTCAGCGCCCATTCCACGCGGTCGTCCATTTCCGAGCGCGGCAGCGTTTCGAACATCTTTACACCGAACGCGATGTTGTCGTAGATCGACATCGGAAACGGCGTCGGCTTCTGGAACACCATGCCGATCCGTGCGCGCAGCAGCGAAATATCGCGCTTGGAGGTCAGCAGGTTTTCGCCGTCCATGAGGATCTCGCCCTCGGCGCGTTGTTCCGGATAGAGCGCGTACATCTTGTTGAGCGTGCGCAGCAAGGTGGACTTGCCGCAACCCGACGGGCCGATGAACGCGGTCACCTTGCCTTCGGGAATCCGCAGGTTGATGTTCTTCAGCGCGTGATACTTGCCGTAGAAGAAGTTCAGGTCGTTGATCTCGATCTTCGGGCTCGACGGGACTTGAGCCTGGCCGCTTTGAGCGGGATCGAAGCCGGCGGGCGCCGTCGGACGGGCGGCCTGATTGAGTTGAGTTTCTGCCATATTCATCGGATTACACTCCGCCCTTACTTATTCGAAAAGATCGATCGCGCGAGGATGTTCAATCCCAGCACCGCGAGCGTGATCAGGAAGACACCGGCCCACGCGAGCGATTGCCACTGCGCAAACGGGCTCATCGCGAACTTGTAGATCGTGACCGGCAGGTTCGCCACCGGCTGGTTCATGTCCATCGAGAAGAACTGGTTCGACAACGCCGTGAACAGCAGCGGCGCCGTTTCACCGGCAATGCGCGCGACGCCGAGCAGCACGCCCGTGACGATACCGGCGATCGAAGCCTTCAGCGTGATCGACAGTACCATCTTCCACTTCGGCGTACCGAGTGCGAAAGCGGCTTCACGCAGCGCATTCGGCACCAGCTTCAGCATGTTTTCGGTGGTGCGGATCACGATCGGAATCTGCAGCAAGGCGAGCGCGAACACGCCGGCCCAGCCGCTGAAGTGACCCATCTTCGCCACCACCAGCGCGTAGACGAACAGACCGACTACGATCGACGGTGCCGACAACAGAATGTCGTTAATGAAACGCGTGAGACTAGCGAGCCAGCCCTTCTGACCGTACTCGGCGAGATACACCCCCGCCAGAATACCGATCGGCGTGCCGACGAAGGTTGCAAGCCCAACCAGCATCAGGCTGCCGACGATCGCGTTGGCGAGACCGCCACCATCGGTGTTCGGCGGCGGCGTGGATTGCGTGAACAATTCAATCGACAGGCCGCCGATACCAAGGTGCAGCGTCGTGTAAAGAATCCACACGAGCCACAGCAAGCCAAACGCCATGGCTGCGAGCGACATGGTCAGCGCAACCGCATTCTTCGCGCGGCGACGGCCTTGCAGACGCACGCGCATCGCTTCGAGCGCGGCTTCGTCGTGTGAACCCGGCATATTCAAGGTGGACTGGCTCATTTCGCGCCCTCCCCTTTTTCGAGGCGAAGCAGCATGATTTTCGAAATTGCCAGTACCACGAAGGTAATCACAAACAGAATCAACCCGAGTTCCATCAGCGCCGACGTATGCAGGCCCGGATCCGCTTCCGCGAATTCATTGGCGAGCGCCGAGGTAATGCTGTTGCCCGGCGAAAACAGCGAGACGTTGTCGAGCAGATTGGTGTTACCGATCACGAACGTGACCGCCATCGTCTCGCCGAGCGCGCGACCGAGGCCGAGCATCACGCCGCCGATCACGCCGCTCTTGGTGAAGGGCAGCACGATCTTCCACATCACTTCCCAGGTCGTGCAGCCGATGCCGTACGCCGATTCCTTCAGCAGGACCGGCGTGACTTCGAACACGTCACGCATCACCGAGGCGATGTACGGAATGATCATGATCGCGAGAATGACGCCCGCGCACAGAATGCCGATGCCGATCGGCGCACCCTGAAACAGCGCGCCGACGACAGGGATGCCGCCGAGCAGCGTGCCGAGCGGTTTTTCGAACCACGTTGCGAAGATCGGCGCGAAGACCAGCAGACCCCACATGCCGTAGACGATCGACGGAATTGCGGCGAGCAGTTCGATGGCGATACCGAGCGGACGGCGCAGCCACGCGGGTGCGAGTTCGGTCAGGAAAAGCGCGATGCCGAAGCTAACGGGCACCGCGATGATGAGTGCAATGAGCGAGGTCGCGATCGTGCCGTAAATGGGCACCAGCGCGCCGAATTGCTTGCTAGGTGGATCCCAGTCGGCGGTCCACAGGAACGCGAGACCGAACTGCTTGATCGACGGCATGGAGGCCACGACCAGCGAAACGATGATGCCGCCGAGCAGCAACAGCGTGATGATGGCGGCGAGGCGGGCAAGGCCGCCGAAAATGACATCGCCGGCGCGGCTGGGCGCTTTCTGCTGAGAAGCGCTGCCGGGCGGTGTCGACCTCGCCGCGCCAGACGCTAATTGGATATCGGACATGAGAGCCTGATGGACCTGTTTCCAGTTGCCGTATGACACCTGTCATGCGGCGGGTAATGCTGGCGTAATGCCGGGGTAATGCCATTGGCCATCCTCGAATGAGGACGGCCAATGTAGTGCTAGCTGCTTACCGACTAAAACGCTCAGTCAGCGATCGGCTTGCCTGCAGCATCCTTCACCTGCGCCTTCCACTTCGTGCGGATTTCCGCCGTTACCGACTCCGGCAACGAGATGTAGTCCAGATCGTTTGCAGCCTGGGTGCCATTCTTGAACGCCCAGTCGAAGAACTTCAACGTTTCCGTGCCTTGCGCCGGCTTGTCCTGCGCCGTGTGCAGCAGCACGAAGGTCGCGCCGACGATCGGCCATGCGTCCTTGCCCGGCTCGTTCGTCAGAATCTGATAGAACGACTTCGACCAGTCAGCACCCGCAGCCGCGGCCTTGAACGTTTCCGTCTTCGGCTCGACCACAGCGCCCGTCGAGTTCTTCATGGAGACGTACGTCATGTGGTTTTGCTTCGCATACGCCCATTCCACGTAGCCGATCGCGCCCGGCAGACGTTGAACGAAAGCTGCGACGCCGTCGTTGCCCTTGCCGCCCGTGCCCGTCGGCCAGCTGACCGTTGCGCCTTCACCAACCTTCGCCTTCCAGTCTGCGTTGACCTTCGACAGGTAGTTCGTCCAGATGAAGCTCGTGCCCGAACCGTCAGCGCGGCGAACCACGGCGATGTCGGTATCCGGCAGCTTGACCTTCGGGTTCAGTGCAACGATCGCCGGATCGTTCCACTTCTTGATCTTGCCCAGGTAGATGTCGCCGAGCACTTCGCCCGACAGCGTCACATCACCGGCTTTCACGCCCGGCACGTTGACAACCGGCACCACGCCACCGACAACCGTCGGGAACTGGAACAGGCCTGCCTTCGCGAGTTCATCGTCCTTCAGCGGAGCATCCGAGCCAGCGAAATCGACAGTCTTCGCTTCGATCTGCTTGATACCACCCGACGAGCCGATACCCTGATAGTTGACCTTGCCGCCGCCCGACTTCACGTAGGCATCAGCCCACTTCGTGTAGATCGGTGCTGCGAAGGTGCTGCCCGCGCCGGTGATGTCTGCGGCTTGCGCTGCGATCGCGAAAAGCGCGCCAGCGACGCCAGCGAACACGGTGTGCATCAATTTCATGAGACCTCCAAGGGTGTGAGCGGTGTGAGCGAATAACACGAACACCGCGAAGCTTAGGGTCTCTTTATGACAGTAACGTGACTAACCGTGAAACAGATGTGACAGTATGATTACCAGATGAAAGGCGTTTTGACGGACAAATTGCCGGTTTAGCGGATTTTCAGGCGTCGCTCTACAGATTAGGCGATAAAAATGGGACGCGAACGTTTGCGTGCGGGGAGCGGGTGCGGCGGGGATTTGATGCGGGGTAGCGGCGGACATTGCCAGCGGCTAAGCCGGCGGAGACCGTCTACCTGGAAAAGTGCAGCGGGACGACCAGATCGTCGTCCCGCCTGACTGGCCTGCTTTGAAGCGCGTGACTTAAGCGGTCGCCTGCTTCACTGCTGCAGCGATGGTTTCCGCATGCTGAACGGCGTCGCCGACATTCTCCGCTTCCACCATCACGCGCAGAACGGGTTCGGTGCCCGAGGCCCGAATGAGCACGCGACCGCGGCCGTTCAGCGCCTCTTCGGCCTTGCTGATGGCGCGGCGGATCACGTCGCTGCCCTTCCAGTCCGCGCCGGGCTGCATCTGCACGTTGATCAGCTTCTGCGGGAACAGCGTCACGCCCTGGAGCAACTCGGCGAGCGTTTTGTCGCTGCGCTTCATCGCGGCCAGCACCAGCAGCGCCGACACGATGCCGTCGCCGGTCGAATGGCGGTCAAGGGAGAGAATATGGCCGGATCCTTCTGCACCGAGTTGCCAGCCATGCTCACGCAACTGCTCGAGCACGTAGCGGTCACCCACTGCCGCGCGGACGAATTTCACGCCGGCTTCCTGCAGCGCAACTTCAACCGCCATATTGGTCATCAAGGTGCCGACTGCGCCTTCCACCTTGCCGTCCGTCGCCATCCGGTCTTTGACCAGCACGTACAGCAGTTCGTCGCCGTTATACAGGCGGCCGGCCGCATCCACGACCTGCAGCCGGTCGGCGTCGCCGTCGAGTGCGATGCCGAGGTCCGCGTGGTTCGCGCGCACCGCGCGCACCAGCGCGTCCGGAGCGGTCGCGCCAACGCCGTCATTGATGTTGAAACCGTTCGGCGCGACGCCGATCGGAATGACATCGGCGCCGAGTTCGTGGAACACGTGCGGCGCGACGTCGTACGCGGCACCGTGCGCGCAGTCGATCACCAGCTTCAGACCGCGCAAGTCGAACGCCGCCGGGAAGGTGCTCTTGCAGAACTCGATGTAGCGGCCGGCTGCGTCGTCGAGACGCCGCGCCTTGCCGAGTTGCTCGGAGGCCGCGCAGTCGAGCGGCAGTTCAAGGCGTTCTTCAATCTGCGATTCCACTTCGTCGGGCAGCTTGTTGCCGTCGGCGGAGAAGAATTTGATGCCGTTGTCATAGTACGGGTTGTGCGACGCGCTGATCACGACGCCCGCGGCAAGCCGCAGCGCGCGCGTCAGATAGGCGATACCCGGAGTCGGCATTGGACCGGCCAGCATCACGTCCACGCCCGCTGCTGAAAAACCTGCTTCGAGTGCCGCTTCGAGCATATAGCCCGACACGCGCGTGTCTTTACCAATCAGCACCGTGGGCCGCGCCCCCGTCCTGGCCCAGCGATCCGCGCCCGCAAGCACCTTGCCGGCGGCGTAGCCGAGCCGCAATACAAATTCCGGTGTAATCGGGCCCTCGCCCACTTTGCCCCGAATCCCGTCCGTTCCGAAATAACGACGTGCCATCTTTTATGTTCCTCCTTGGCTTTGGGTTCAACCGAGTGCGCGGCTGCAATTCGCCGCGTCGCGCATGGCTGCCCATACTTTTAATGCATCCACTGTCTGCGCGACGTCGTGCACGCGCAGAATTGCCGCGCCGCGTTCGGCGGCACACACCGCTGCAGCGATGCTGCCCGCGACGCGCTCCGGCGCCGGGCGCCCGACGACCGCGCCGACCATCGACTTACGCGACATGCCGGCGAGAATGGGGTACGGCGGCTCGGCCTGCGGCGCTGTGTCCGGCAGGTGCGCGAGCAGCGCGTAATTGTGTTCGACCACTGCCTTGCCGAAGCCAAAGCCCGGATCCACGCTAATGCGCGCACGGGCGATGCCCGCCTGCTGCAGCGTCGCCACCCGTTCCTCCAGAAACTGCCGAACTTCGCTCACCACGTCATCATAAGCGGGCTCACCGAGTTGCATGGTTTGCGGCTCGCCGAGCATATGCATCACACATAGACCGCATTCGCTATCGCGCACGGCATCAATCGCACCCGGCATCCGGAAGCCCCAGATATCGTTGATCAGGTCGGCACCCGCCGTCAGTGCGTGACGCATCACTTCTGGCTTATATGTATCGATCGACAGCGGCACATTCGCGCTGCGCAGTTGCTCGACAAGCGGGATCACCCGCTCCAGTTCTTCGTCGAGCGGCACGGGCGGCGCACCCGGGCGAGTCGACTCACCGCCGATGTCGATGATGTCCGCGCCATCGAGCAGCATGCGCTCGGCCTGACGCAGCGCATCGCCGCGCATCGCGTACTGACCGCCGTCGGAAAAAGAATCGGGTGTGACGTTCAGGATGCCCATGACCAACGGGCGTTCAAAGCTCAACTTGAAGCGGCCGCACTGCAGCGGTTCGGGGAGGGGAAGAGAAGGAAATTCGACTTTCGACACGTAGCGGTCAATCACGTAAAACAGATAAATGCAAAACGGGCCGGTGTGAAACACACCGGCCCGCACTTTCTTCTGGTCGCCTATCAGGCCGGCGCGGTCGCGCTGCCCGGTTTGACCTCAGTGCCCGGGCTACCGCCCGACGAGGCGTCGCCAACCGACGGCGGCGAACTCTTTGGCGAACGCGGCGGACGGCCTGCCATGATGTCGTTGATCTGATCGGCGTCGATCGTTTCCCATTCCATCAGCGCGGCGGTCATCGCTTCAACCTTGTCGCGATTCTCGTCCAGCAGGCGCTTGGCGAGGTTGTACTGCTCGTCCAGCACGCGGCGGATTTCCGCGTCGACCTTCTGCTGCGTCGCTTCCGAAATGGTCCGCGTGAAGCCACGGCCAAACGGCGTTGCGTCGTTTTCGTCGTCGACGTAGACCATCGGTCCGAGCGCGTCGGTCATACCGAAGCGAGCCACCATGGCGCGGGCCGTAGCCGTTGCCTTGTTGAAGTCGTCCGACGCGCCGGTGCTGATCAGGTTCAGGAACAACTCTTCCGCGACACGGCCACCGAACAGGATCGCGAGGCGGTCCAGCAGGTAGTCCTTCGAATACGTTTCGTTGTCATGCTCCGGCAACTGCCACGTGACGCCCAGCGCACGGCCACGCGGGATGATCGTGACCTTGTGCACCGGATCGGCCTTCGGCAACAGCTTGGCGATGACCGCGTGACCCGACTCGTGATACGCCGTAGCACGCTTCGATTCTTCGCGGATCACCGCCGACTTGCGCTCCGGACCCATGAAGATCTTGTCCTTCGCGTCTTCGAAATCCGCCATCTCGACGATGCGCTTGCCGCGACGCGCAGCAAACAACGCGGCTTCGTTCACGAGGTTCGCCAGATCGGCGCCCGAAAAACCCGGCGTGCCGCGTGCGATAACCGCTGCGTCGACGTCGTTCGAAATCGGCACCTTGCGCAGGTGAACCTTCATGATGTGCTCGCGGCCGCGGATGTCCGGCAGACCGACGTACACCTGGCGGTCGAAACGGCCCGGACGCAGCAGCGCCTTGTCCAGCACGTCCGAACGGTTCGTGGCAGCGATCACGATCACGCCCGAGTTCGCTTCGAAGCCGTCCATCTCGACCAGCATCTGGTTCAAGGTCTGTTCGCGTTCGTCATTACCGCCGCCCATGCCGGCGCCACGATGACGGCCGACCGCGTCGATTTCGTCGATGAACACGATACACGGCGCATGCTTCTTGGCCTGCTCGAACATGTCGCGCACACGAGCCGCACCGACACCCACGAACATTTCCACAAAGTCCGAACCCGAGATGCTGAAGAACGGCACCTTCGCTTCACCGGCGATAGCCCGCGCCAGCAGGGTCTTACCGGTTCCCGGCGGGCCGACCAGCAGCACGCCGCGAGGAATACGCCCACCCAGCTTCTGGAATTTCTGCGGGTCGCGCAGGAAGTCGACCAGTTCAGAGACTTCTTCTTTGGCTTCGTCGCAACCGGCGACGTCGGTGAAATTGATTGCGTTGTTGTTTTCGTCGATCAGACGTGCACGGGATTTACCGAACGAGAACGCACCGCCTTTCCCGCCTCCCTGCATCTGTCGCATCATGTAGAACCAGAACCCGATGATCAGGATCGTCGGTCCAAGGTAGTACAGCGCGGACACCAGCGCATTCGGTTCGTCATCAGCCTTGCCGCTCACCTGAACGCCATACTTCATCAGATCGCCGACCATCCAGATGTCGCCGGGCGACACGATCTGGTACTTCTGGCCGTCTGCTGGAGTGACCGTGAGGTTCCGCCCCTGGACAATGACGTTCTTGACCTTGCCGTTCTTCGCGTCGTCCATGAACTGCGAATAGGAAACGCCTTCCTGGACACGGGGCTTGTCGAACTGCTTGAACACCGTAAACAGCACCAGTGCGATAACCAGCCACACTGCTGCTTTCGAAAACATATTGTTGTTCAAAGCACCACTCCTTCACTTAGACGGGCGCCTACATTTGCCTTGCGGCACCACGAAAGCATTCTAATCCAGTCCGCAGACCCCTGCCATAAGGTTTCGCTACCACATAAATAGCGTAGCGGACCATCACGGCGCCAATTTCCGGCGCCATGGGCACCTATCGGCAGATGCGGGACCTTCCTGCAGCGCGCCTATGCGGGCCGCTTGAGATGCTTACCCAAAATAAATGTTTCTGACGACTTATCCCGCGAGGCTTTCGGCTTGCGGGCCGCCACCACCTTGAACTGGCGCTTAAACTTTTCGACAATCTGGCTATAACCGCTGCCATGAAAACATTTGACTAAAAGGGCGCCATCCGGCTTCAGGTGGTTTTGCGAGAATTCCATCGCGATATCGCACAGATGCTCGATTCGCGCGGCATCCGCCACCGCCACTCCCGACAGGTTGGGCGCCATATCCGAAATTACAAGGTCAACCTGGCGCTCCCCGACCAATTCTTCCAATTGGAGGAGAACCGAGTCTTCGCGGAAGTCGCCCTGAATGAAATGGACGTCGGCGATCGGCTCCATCGGCAGCATATCCAGCGCGATGATCGTGCCGTCGATGCCGCCCTCGCGCTCGGCGTCGCGCTGCGAGCCCTTGGCGAGCTTGTTACGGGCATACTGACTCCAGCTGCCAGGCACCGAACCGAGGTCGACAATCACCTGACCTGGCCGGATGAGCTTGTCCTGCTCGTCGATTTCCTTCAGCTTGTAGGCTGCGCGGGCGCGATAGCCCTCCCGCTGCGCCATTTTGACGTACGGGTCGTTGATGTGATCATGCAACCACGCCGTGTTGAACTTGTTTTTTGCCATTAAAGGTGAACTCTTGCTGCGAAATGTGGCGCTTTAGGGGATAATACGCGGTTAATTCGCGCGGCCACCGCCAAAACTGGCAGTCATCCGCGATTCTGTTGTTCTGACGCGCCGCCCTGCGCTATTGGCCGAATCTCTCGGAAATGCAGGTGCCGCCATTTTAGTCGAGTCTCCCACTTTCCATGCCAGCCCTCAAAGTCTCTTCCGATCAACGCGCCGAATTGCGCTCCCAGGCACATGCGCTCAAACCGGTCGTGCTCGTCGGCGCCGAAGGCTTGACCGACGCTGTGCTGTCGGAGATCAAGGTCCACCTTGGCGCCCATCAACTGATCAAAATCCGCGTGTTCGGCGACGAACGCGAAGAGCGCATCGCCGTCTACGAGCAGATCTGCGACCAACTGAACGCTGCGCCGATCCAGCATATCGGCAAGCTGCTGGTGATCTGGAAACCGGAAGCCGCAGCACAACCCGCGGTGAAGGCCAAGCGCGGCGCCCTGCCGAGCGCCCGCGAAGCGGCTGTTGAAGCCAAACCGGGTAAAGGCCGCGCCCCGCGCGTGGTCACGGTGGTGAAACCCAGCGAAATCCCGATGCGCAAGCCGAAGGCAAAAGCTGTCGTGGTGCGCGGCAATGAACGTGTCACGCAAGGCGGCAACGTCAAGCGCGCCAAAAAGCGCCAGACCAGCGCGAAGCGTGCGCATCAGTCGTCGAAGTAAGCGAATGATGAGGGGTGCGGGCGGTGTCCGCACCTTGGCGTGAACTGCTCGGGCAAACTGCCTGGGTCATGCCGCCAGGGTCATGCCGTTTGAATCACGCCTGAGTCACTCTTTGGACCACACTCTACAGGCAAACCCGCCTCAGCAGGCCAGAACCACGCCACTTAACTGGCTACGTTCCCTGCAGCGCTGCGAGTGCCCTGCTCCGCTGTCACAACGCCGAAGCTCGCCGGCAGCTTCCACACCAGCGCCACACCCAGCAGGCTCTCGATCAGATAAAACAGACTCGAGACGCCGTGCAGGATGCCAAAGCGCGTCGCATAAGCCGAATGCCCGACATCACTACCCGCTTCCAGCGCGGCGATGCGCAGTGCATTCATGAACGGCTGCAACGCAAAGTAACCCACCAGCACGCATACCAGCATACCGGCGATCAACCAGCGCAAGCGACGATACGCGTCGCTGCCGCGGCGAACCAGTACGTTCGCCAGACCCAGCAGCAAAATGCCGCACACCGCGCCCAGGATGCCCTCGATACGAAACAGTTGCGCCGCCACGGCGCCCGCCGTCACCCGGTCGAGCGACGTGAACAACACCGGCGCGACGGCATAGCCGATCGTCAACAGACTACCGACCCACACCACCGTCAACAGACGGAACAGTCGATGCGGCATCAAGGACACCGGGGCCGCCTTCAAACGTAGCTAACCGCGATGATTTCGTACTCGCGCACGCCGCCCGGCGCCTGCACCGATGCAACGTCGCCTTCCGACTTGCCGATCAACGCGCGCGCGATCGGCGAGCTGATCGAGATCAGACCGTGGTCGATGTCCGCTTCGTCGTCGCCGACGATCTGGTATTTGACCTTCGCGCCCGAATCGAGGTCTTCGAGTTCGAGCGTCGCGCCGAACACGACACGGCCGTCCGCCTCCACCTTGGACGGGTCGATGACCTGCGCGCCGGCCAGCTTCGATTCGATTTCGGCAATACGGCCTTCGACGAAGCCCTGCTTCTCCTTCGCCGCGTCGTATTCCGCGTTTTCCGACAGATCGCCCTGGGCACGCGCTTCCGCGATCGAATTGATCACCGAGGGACGCTCAACCGATTTCAGGCGCTGCAATTCATCGCGCAACATTTCCGCGCCGCGCTTCGTCAATGGAACAGTGCTCATAAACAACTCTATGCAAAAAACAGCCGTAAAAAAAATCACCGCGGTTAAGTGCATTCCGCAAGGGCCGGAGCGCGGGACCAAACCCGGCCCGCAGCACCTGCGGAACGCCGCTTAACCGCGGCACTTACATCTTGGACAGGTATTCGAAGCCTTAGTTTAGGCGAGCGTGAAGACCTTGTAAATCATAGACTTCCAGGTTCTTCAAATAGCGCAAACCTTCTACCGCGGCCCGTGCACCGGACATCGTCGTGTAGTACGTGACCTTGTTCGCCTGGGCGCTCATGCGGATCGAACGCGAGTCGGCGATCGCCGCGCGGGTTTCGTCGACGGTCGTGAAGACCAGCGCGATTTCGCCGTTCTTGATCATGTCGACGATGTGCGGACGGCCGTCCTTCACCTTGTTGACGACCTTGACCGGCACGCCGGCCGCTTCGATCGCGGCAGCCGTGCCCTTGGTCGCGACGATCGGGTAGCCGAGTTCGTGCAGCATGCGCGCGACTTCGACAGCCTTCGGCTTATCGGCGTCCATCACGGTCAGCAGCACCGTGCCCGACTCCGGCAGACGCGAACCCGCCGCGAGTTGCGACTTGAACAGCGCTTCGCCGAACGTCTGGCCCACACCCATCACTTCACCGGTCGAACGCATTTCCGGTCCGAGCACAGGATCGACTGCCGGGAACTTGACGAACGGGAACACCGCTTCTTTCACGCTGAAGTACGGCGGGTCGATTTCCTTCGTCACGCCCTGATCGGCGAGCTTCTGGCCGACCATCGCACGCGCTGCGATCTTCGCGAGCGGCAGGCTGGTCGCCTTCGACACGTACGGCACCGTACGCGATGCACGCGGGTTCACTTCCAGCACGTAGATGACGTCTTCCTTCGAGCCATCCGCCTGCGGCACCTGCTGGATCGCGAACTGCACATTCATCAGGCCGATCACGTTCAGCGCCTTCGCCATTGCGCCGGTCTGGCGCTTCAGCTCAGCAATGGTTTCCTTCGACAGCGAGTACGGCGGCAACGAGCAAGCCGAGTCGCCCGAGTGAACGCCCGCCTGTTCGATGTGCTCCATCACGCCGCCGATGAATACGGCTTCGCCATCGGAGATGCAATCCACGTCGCATTCGATCGCGTCGTTGAGGAAGCGGTCGAGCAACACCGGCGAATCGTGCGAGACCTTCACGGCCTCGCGCATATAGCGCTCGAGATCGCGCGGCTCGTGGACAATTTCCATGGCGCGGCCGCCCAGCACGTACGACGGACGCACCACCAGCGGGTAGCCGATTTCCTCGGCGAGCTTCAGGGCTTCGTCTTCAGCACGCGCGGTACGGTTCGGCGGTTGACGCAGGCCGAGGTCCTGCAGCAGCTTCTGGAAACGCTCGCGGTCTTCCGCGGCGTCGATCATGTCCGGCGACGTGCCGACGATCGGCACACCGTTCGCTTCGAGATCGAGCGCGAGCTTCAGCGGCGTCTGACCGCCGTACTGAACGATCACGCCGACCGGCTTTTCCTTGTCGACGATTTCGAGCACGTCTTCGAGCGTCAGCGATTCGAAGTACAGACGGTCGGACGTGTCGTAGTCGGTCGAAACGGTTTCAGGGTTGCAGTTGACCATGATCGTTTCGTAGCCGTCTTCGCGCATGGCGAGCGCAGCGTGCACGCAGCAGTAGTCGAACTCGATACCCTGGCCGATCCGGTTCGGGCCGCCGCCCAGCACCATGATCTTCTTGTTGTTGGTCGGATTCGCTTCGCACTCTTCCTCGTAAGTCGAGTACATGTAAGCGGTTTTCGTCGCGAACTCGGCCGCGCACGTGTCGACGCGCTTGTAGACCGGGCGCACGTTCAACTCGATACGGCGTTGACGCACTTCTGCCGGCTTCGCGCCGAGCAGCTTCGCGAGACGCCGGTCCGAGAACCCGCTTTGCTTCAGATACTTGAGCTCTTCCTTCGACAGGCTTGCCAGCGTACGGCCGGCCAGCGCCTTTTCCTTCAGGACGATCTGTTCGATCTGCGCGAGGAACCACGGGTCGATCGAGGTCTCTTCGAAAATCTCTTCGGCCGTCATGCCGACGCGGAACGCGTCGCCGACATACCAGATGCGGTCCGGACCGGCTTCGCCGATCTCGCGGATGATCTCGTCGCGGTTGACGGTCTTTTCGTCCAGACCGTCCACACCCACTTCCAGACCACGCAGCGCCTTCTGGAACGATTCCTGGAAGGTGCGGCCAATGGCCATCACTTCGCCGACCGACTTCATCTGCGTGGTCAGGCGCGAATCGGCTTCGCGGAATTTTTCGAACGCGAAACGCGGGATCTTGGTGACGACGTAGTCGATCGTCGGTTCGAACGACGCCGGGGTCTGACCGCCGGTGATTTCGTTCTTCAGTTCGTCGAGCGAGTAGCCGACCGCGAGCTTCGCCGCGATCTTGGCGATCGGGAAGCCGGTGGCTTTCGACGCCAATGCCGACGAACGCGACACGCGCGGATTCATTTCGATCACGACCATGCGGCCGTCTTTCGGATTGATCGAGAACTGCACGTTCGACCCGCCCGTGTCCACGCCGATTTCGCGCAGCACGGCGAGCGATGCGTTACGCAGGATCTGATACTCCTTGTCCGTGAGCGTTTGCGCCGGCGCGACGGTAATCGAGTCGCCGGTGTGGATGCCCATCGGATCCAGGTTTTCGATCGAGCAAACGATGATGCAGTTGTCCTTTTTATCGCGGACCACTTCCATCTCGTACTCTTTCCAGCCGAGCAGCGATTCTTCGATCAGCAATTCGCGCGTGGGCGACAGGTCAAGACCGCGCTTGCAGATCTCTTCGAATTCGTCGCGGTTGTACGCGATGCCGCCACCGGAGCCGCCCAAGGTGAACGACGGACGGATCACGACCGGATAACCGCCGCTCCCCGTTTGCACGGCGATGTCGGCCTGCACCTGCAGCGCTTCTTCCATCGAATGCGCGGTGCCCGATTTGGCCGAACCGAGGCCGATCTTGGTCATCGCGTCTTTGAACTTCTGGCGGTCTTCTGCCTTGTCGATCGCTTCCGGCGAGGCGCCGATCAGCTCGACCTTGTACTTGTCCAGCACGCCGTGCGCATGGAGATCCAGCGCGCAGTTCAGCGCGGTCTGGCCGCCCATCGTCGGCAGGATCGCGTCCGGGCGCTCCTTGGCGATGATGCGCTCCACCACTTCCCACGTGATCGGCTCGATGTAGGTCACGTCGGCCGTGTTCGGGTCGGTCATGATCGTCGCCGGATTGCTGTTGACGAGAATGACCTTGTAGCCTTCCTCACGCAGCGCCTTGCATGCCTGCGCGCCCGAGTAGTCGAACTCGCACGCCTGGCCGATGATGATCGGACCCGCGCCGATAATGAGGATGCTCTTGATGTCTGTCCGCTTGGGCATAACGCTCTCGCTAATGTATTCCTGAATTCTTTCCGTCGGCGCGCGTCGTTTCACCGTTGCGCGCGCTCTGCTGTGTGCGGCTCGCCTTGCGTGCGCCTACTGCGCCAATCGCGTTACGAGCCGCGCGCCGCTGGGGCGCCTCACACGCTGCTGCTTATGCCGCTGCGGCCGCTGCGGTCTTGCCAGCCTTCTTCGCGTCCATCAACGCCGTGAAGCGGTCGAACAGATAGGCGATGTCGTGCGGACCGGGCGACGCTTCCGGGTGGCCCTGGAAGCAGAACGCCGGCTTGTCGGTCAGCGCGAAGCCTTGCAACGTGCCGTCGAACAGCGAGATGTGGGTGACCTTGGCGTTGGCCGGCAGCGTGTCGGCGTCAACCGCGAAGCCGTGATTCTGCGACGTGATGACCACGCGGCCGTCGTCGAGATCCTTCACCGGATGGTTGGCGCCGTGGTGGCCCGTCTTCATCTTCATGGTCTTCGCGCCGACGGCGAGGCCCATGATCTGGTGGCCAAGGCAGATGCCGAAGGTCGGGATGCCGCGCTCGATCAGCTCCTTGGTGGCACGAATCGCGTAATCGCACGGCTCCGGGTCGCCCGGGCCGTTCGACAGGAAGACGCCGTCCGGGTTGAGCGCGAGCGCGTCAGCCGCGGAAGCCTCTGCGGGCAGCACCGTGACGTGGCAGCCGCGCTCAGCCAGCATGCGCAGGATGTTGTACTTCACGCCATAATCGAACGCCACCACGCGATACTTCGGCGCGTTCTGCGTGCCGTAGCCGGAGCCCAGACGCCATTCGGTCTGGGTCCATTCGTAGGTTTCCTTGGTCGACACGACCTTCGCGAGGTCCATACCCGACAAACCCGGGAACGAACGCGCGAGCTCGATTGCCTTCGCCTCGTCATCCGAGCCGGCGAGAATTGCGCCGTTCTGCGCACCCTTGTCGCGCAGCACGCGGGTCAGCATGCGGGTGTCGAGACCGGCGATGGCGACCACGCCTTCGTCTTTCAGATATTGCGGGAGCGTGCGCTCCATGCGGAAGTTCGATGCGAGAACCGGCAGATCACGGATGATCAGGCCGGCGGCATGGACTTTCGTAGCTTCGACGTCTTCGGCATTCACGCCGACGTTACCGATGTGCGGATACGTGAGGGTCACGATCTGGCGCGCATAGCTCGGGTCAGTCAGGATTTCCTGATAGCCGGTGATAGCGGTGTTGAACACGACTTCGCCGATCGTATGCCCGGGGGCGCCGATCGAGTAACCACGAAAGACCGTGCCGTCGGCGAGTGCGAGCAAAGCGGGAGAAAATGACGGCAACACGGGAGACTCCTTGGGGAACACCCTGTTGCCGACCTGTCTATCCGACTGCGAGCCGCAGCGAAACGCATCGACAGGATGCGCGCGCAGACTCGCTCGCGTACTGCTGGTGACGTCGCAAGGGGCGCGATGGGTCCATTGTGTGGACGGATCGGCCGGGGTGCGGGGCGTCAACAGCGCGCGGCGGATGAACGGTATGGGAGAGGTAGGCGCTAGGGTGCGGGTTGATAAGCTCAAACCTTGAAATTATAGCGTGAAACTACCCTTCCCTCCAAATCCGAGATGGCGAGGTGGCATAGCAAGGCATGAACCAGAACGGGTCAAAGCCTTGCTGTACCTGGCTCGGAAACCGATGGACAAAATTTGTACGGGACAGAATCGGGATAGGCCCGGTAAATATTACGCCGCCCCGCCAACCCTCCGCAACGGCCTCAAACCTGCTGTTCGGCGCGCACGTGCGCCGGCTGAGGGCGCGTGCGGCTAGGCAATACGAACCAGATCGCGCTCAACACTTGCAACGCCACCAGAATGCCCCAGGCGGTCAGATGCGCCGCCGCCGGGTAATGTCCGCCACTGGCCGGCCAGCGCGACAGCACGGCGCCGACGCCGATCTGGAAGCAGAAAATCAGCAGAAAGATGATCAGCGTCAGCGTGGTATTCACCCGGCCGATCATCTGCGCCGGGAAGTGCCGCGCCATCACGGCGTAGCTGAGAATGCCCGTACCGCCAAAGACGCCGTACGCCGCCCACAGCAGGCTCGCGGGCAGCGGCACGCTGAACATGATCAGCAGTTGGGTGACGACGAACAGCGCCATACCGATGCCGCAGAAAAGGTTCAGCGAGATACCGCGGCGCTCCAGGCTGCGCGCCGCCGCGCCGAAGCCCACGCAGCCGGCCATCATCGCGAAGCCGAGAACCGACACCAGCGCGGCGGCTTCACGCGGCTCGAAGCCCTGCACATCGCGCAACCAGGCACCGACCCACAGCGATTGCATCGCGTAGAACACGCCCTGGGTGACGACCGAGAACGACGCGATCTTCCAGAATGCCGCGCTCCTCAGGATGTGCAACGTGCCTTTGAACTGGGCACCGAGGCTGGCCTGGTGATGGGTTTCCTTGGTGTCCGGCGTGAGGGTCCACTGCGCCACCGCCACCAGCACCGTCAGCAGACCCAGACCGACGCAGACCGCACGCCAACTGGAGAAGCCCAGTACCCACGTGAGCGGCGAGCCGACCATCACGCCACCGAAGCCGCCGATCGCCATCACCAGTCCGTTCATCAGTGGCAGCCGTGCCGACGCGAAATGCTGCGCCAACGCCTTGAAGGCGCCACCGAGGCAGACGGAGACACCGACGCCGATCAGCAGGCGCCCAACCATCATCATGCCGACGCTGTGCGCCGCGCCGAACACCCAGATTCCCAGCGCGGCAAATAGCAAGGTGACCGCCGTCACCCGACGCGCGCCGAAATGATCGAGCAGCACGCCAGCCGGAATCTGCGCGCCCGCGAAGCCGAGGAAATACAGACTGGTCAGCAAACCGAGATCAGTGGCCGACAGTCCGAGATCGTGCGTGATGAACGGCGCAAAGCCGAGATTGACACCGCGAAACACGTACGACACGAAGTAACCAGCGGAAAACAGCAGAAAAACGCGCAACTGGGTCGACGACATGAGTTTTTAAATGAGCGCCTAACAAGGCCGAAGCACGAAAGATAAATGAAATGCGCGAAATTCGCTTGAATTGCTCTGCAGAATGAAAAACGCCGTCACCCAAGGTGACGGCGTCGGAATAACACGGTGCGTGATCGGAGCGCAATTCATGCGCTGCCCCCGCAACGCATGTGGTCACTACCGTGGGTGCCGCTTTTTGGTCTACTTACCCTTCTTCGCGTTGGCCGCGGTCTTCGGGCGGCTGTCTGCCGCGGCCTTCGACGCCTTGCTGGACGTGGAAGCCGACACCTTCGTCACCTTGCCCTTGCTGGCGCTGGACGTTGTCGGCTTGCTCGCTTTACCCACCGGGTCAGACACCTTCACCACGGCGGTGCGGCCACGGCCCTTCTTCTTATCGTAGCGCGAATCGCTCTTCGTGTCTGCGACGCGGGTGCCGATCTTCTCGACACCGCCGCCCTGCACGTCCGTCGCGATGCGCTCCGGACCCGGTTCGCTCGGCATCGCCTTACCAACTGGTACGTGCAGCACGATCACCTGGCCACGCGAAACCTGATCGCGATGCGTGCGATTCCACGACTTCAACTGACCAATCGAGACGCCGTAACGCACTGCGATGGCGGCCATCGATTGATTGCGGCGCACGCGGATCAGCATTTTGCGGGTGTCGGGGACGTCCGGCTCCATGGCGAGCACGGCGCTTTCCGCGACGTCGGCGCTGATGTCTTCGTCGTCGTCCGAAGCACGCGGCACCACGATCGTGGAGCCCGGCTTCAACCGCATGCCGACCGGAATCTTATTCACTTCCATCAGCGTGTCAGCGTCGACACCGATCTTTTGCGCGATCGCCGCCGGCGCAGCACGTTCGGTGACCGTGTACGTAGTCCACGACGACAGCGAACCGGTGTACGTCTTCAGATTGCGTTCGAACGCGCTCGCATTGTCGAATGGCAGCAGAATTTGCGGCTGCGTGGCACCGAGAATCACCGGTTTTCTGAACGACGGGTTCAGCGAGCGGAATTCATCTGGAGAAAGATTCGCGAGCTTCGCCGCCGTGTCCACGTCGATGTCGTGCGAGGTCGTGACCGTCACGAAATACGGGTGGTTCGGAATCGACGGCAGCGTGAGCCCATACATTTGCGGGTTCATCACGATGTTCTTCACCGCCTGCAGCTTGGGCACGTAGTTACGCGTCTCGTTCGGCATGCGCAGACTGAGGTAGTCGGTAGGCAGCCCCGCCGCTTCGTTGCGGGCGATCGCACGCTGTACGTTGCCCTCGCCCCAGTTGTAAGCGGCGAGCGCCAGTTGCCAGTCGCCGAACATATCATGCAGACGCGACAGGTAGTCGAGCGCGGCGCTGGTCGAGGCCAGCACATCGCGGCGTTCGTCCTGCCACATGTTCTGCTTGAGGTTGTAGGTGCGGCCCGTACCCGGCATGAACTGCCACATGCCGGCGGCTTTCGCCACCGACAACGCCTGCGGGCTGTACGCGGATTCGATGAACGGCAGCAACGCGAGCTCGGTCGGCATATGGCGCGCTTCGAGCTCTTCGACGATGTGGTACAGATATTTCTGCGAGCGCTCGGTCATGCGCTGCACGTAGTCAGGGCGCTGCGCATACCAGTTGACCTGCATGTCGACGAGGTCGGTCTGCAGATCCGGCATTTGAAAACCACGGCGAATACGGCCCCACAAATCGGCGTCCGGGCTCGTCAGCTGGTCGACCGAACCCTGGTCGACGTTAATCGTCTCTTTGGCGGTGGCTGTCTTGCGAAGGGCGTCGGCTACGGCTTGCTGACTGGCGGGGTTTGTTGCGGTGGTGGAACTATTCGTCGCCGGTCCCTGACTCGCGCAAGCGGCGAGTGTCAGGACCAACAACGCACTAAAGATAAATCGCATGAACGTCTCGGCTTCCACAAGGGCTGGAATTTGCAGCCGATAGTACGAAACGGCAACGTTTACGTCAATCGGAAAATGACGAAAAAAATCAAGGAAATCTTGGGCTTGGCGTATTTTTGCGATTCTTCGCGTGAGCAATACCCTGATGCCGATCAGGTCAACGGAAGCGGTTTTTCCATTCGCGCATCAGCGTAAATGCCGTCAAACGATCAGGCACTTTTTCGTGCAACTGTTCTTGCAAGGTAGCTTGAATCGCCGGATTGCCGGCGCGCAAAAATGGATTCACGGCGCGTTCGTGGGCGATGGTGGTGGGCAGCGTCGGCACGTGGCGCGCGCGCAATTCGCTCGCTTTGTCACGCCAGGCTTGCAGTTCGGCGTTGCCCGGCTCGCAGGCGAGCGCGAAGCGGATGTTCGACAACGTGTACTCGTGCGCGCAGTGAACCTCGGTCGCGCCCGGTAACGCGGCGAGCGAATCCAGCGACGCCAGCATCTGCGGGGGCGTACCCTCGAACAAGCGGCCGCAGCCGCACGCGAACAGCGTGTCGCCGCAAAATACGTGCGGCGTGCCGCGCGGGTCGGCCGCCTGAAAATAGGCGATATGACCGCTCGTGTGACCCGGCACGTCGAGCACGCTGAATTCGAGCGCGGGCGCCGCAATCGTCACGTGATCGCCATTTTCAAGACGATGCGTGAGGTGCTGGATCGCTTCACCGGCGGGGCCATACACGGGAACGGCCTGGCCGTTCAGCAGATCGGCCACCCCACCGACATGGTCTTGGTGATGGTGCGTGAGTAAAATAGCGCTCAACTGCCAACCCCGTTTCGCCAGATAGGCGCGCACAGGAGCAGCCTCACCCGGATCGACGACCACCGCATGACGCCCGTCGGAAACGACCCAGATGTAATTGTCTTCAAACGCCGGGACCGGTACGTACTCGAGCGCATTCATAGGCGACGCATTCTTTGATATGACTGACCGAGCAATTATAGACTGGCCTGCCTGGACCGACTCACCACCCGGCCGCTACGTACTCGAGTGGGAACAGACCCAGCTCGATCGCGTGGTGTCCGACGTGTTCGGTTACCATGCGCTGCAACTCGGCCTGCCTCAGCTCGACGCCCTGCGCGAAAACCGCATGCCGTGCCGCGGACTCGTGCTCGACGCAGCGAGCGGCGCGAGCGCGCCCTACGCTTTTCCGCGCGGCCTCGGGCGTGCCGGGAATGGCTTGGGGGGTGGCGCCGCGCAGGGTTTGCCCACGGGTTTGCCGGCGCCGGCCGGGCGCAGCGCCGTCTGGTGCGACCTGCTCGACTTGCCGTTTGAAGCACAAAGCGTCGACCTGATCGTGATGCCGCATACGCTGGAATTCACAAGCGACCCGCACCGGCTGTTACGCGAAGCGGAGCGCGTGCTCATGCCCGAAGGCCAACTGATCATTCTCGGCTTCAACTCGCTGTCGCTTTGGGGCGCGCGCCAATCGGTCGGCAAGGTGACTGGCCGGCCGTTCGTACCCGCGGCAGTCGACCTGATCGCCTTCACGCGCTTGAAAGACTGGATCAAGCTGCTGGGTTTCGACCTTGAACGCGGGCGCTTCGGCTGCTATCGTCCGCCGCTCGGCAGCGAACAATGGCTGTCCCGCTATGGTTTCATGGAAGCCGCCGGCGACCGCTGGTGGCCGATTTTCGGCGCCACCTACATGATCAAGGCGATCAAGCGCGTGCGCGGCATGCGCCTCGTCGGTCCGCTGAAAGTGAAGAAACCTGTCCTCGCCGCGGGCCTCGCGCCCGCCGCCACACCGAACACACGCAACCACACTCAATGACTTCCGACATCATCGACATTTACACCGACGGCGCCTGCAAGGGCAATCCCGGCCCCGGCGGCTGGGGTGCACTGCTGCGCTTCGGCGACCAGGAAAAAGAACTGTTCGGCGGTGAACCCAACACCACCAACAACCGCATGGAACTGATGGGCGTGATCGGCGCACTCGAAGCGCTCAAGCGTCCCTGCAAGGCCGTCGTGCACACCGACTCGCAATACGTGCAGAAAGGCATCAGCGAATGGATTCACGGCTGGAAAAAGAAAGGCTGGATCACTGCCGCGAAACAACCGGTGAAGAACGCCGATCTCTGGAAGCGGCTTGATGCGCTCGTCGCGCAACACGAAATCGAATGGCGCTGGGTGCGCGGTCACAACGGCCACCCGGAAAACGAACGCGCGGATCAACTGGCCAATCGCGGCGTCGCGTCACTCGCGGCAATGTGAAGCGGGCTGTAAAACCCGCAGCGGCACCAACGCGTGTGCCCTTCTTTTTTTGCTGATTTTTTAGAGCAGGCTAATCCGACATGCGTCAACTCATCCTCGATACCGAAACCACCGGCCTGAATGCACGAACCGGCGACCGGATCCTTGAACTCGGTTGCGTCGAAATGGTGAACCGCCGGCTCACGGGCAACAACCTGCATTTCTACATCAACCCGGAACGCGACAGCGATCCGGGCGCACTGGCGGTTCACGGGCTGACCACTGAGTTCCTGAGCGACAAACCGAAGTTTGCCGAGATCGCCGATCAGATTCGCGACTTCATTCAGGACGCGGAGCTGATCATCCACAACGCGCCGTTCGACATCGGCTTTCTCGATGCCGAATTTGCGCTGCTGGGTTTGCCGCCGGTGAAAACCTACTGCGGCGAGATCATCGATACCCTGGCGCGCGCCAAGCAGATGTTCCCGGGCAAACGCAATTCACTCGACGCGCTGTGCGACCGCTTCGGCATCAGCAATGCTCACCGCACCCTGCACGGCGCACTGCTCGACTCGGAACTGCTTGCCGAGGTTTATCTGGCGATGACGCGCGGCCAGGAAAGCCTCGTCATCGACATGCTCGGCGATTCGCACGGTGGCAGCGACGCGCACGCGCCGCGCATCGCGATCGACTCGCTGAATCTGGTTGTGATTGCCGCGAGCGACGACGAAGTCGCCGCGCATCAGGCCGTGCTCGACGGGCTCGACAAAGCGGTCAAAGGCACGAGCGTGTGGCGCCTTGATCCGTCACCGGCCGCGGATGAGCAAACCGCTTAAAAAGTACTAGACGAGTTGAAAAATCCCTGACATAATTCGGCTCTCTTCGGGTGGTTAGCTCAGCGGTAGAGCACTGCCTTCACACGGCAGGGGTCACAGGTTCAATCCCTGTACCACCCACCAGATTCGCGTGACCCGCAGAAATAAAGGCCCTCAGACGAAAGTCGAGGGCCTTTTTGTTTGCACCAAAACTGGCGAATTTTGCCTTTAGGGCGGAGAAGCGGCGGAGCGGAAAATTAGCCCAGACAACACATGATGACAATCACCGTCTGGAGCATCGCATGGCAGCAATCTGGAAACGCGGCAACTATTGGCGAGTAGAAATCCGGCGCCTTGGCCAACCAAAGCAGAATCGCACATTCGACACGAAAGCCAACGCTGAGGCTTGGGCGCGCCAAATCGAAACGAAGATGGACCGTGGTGAGTTCGTCGACCTGGAAGAGGCCGAGCGAAATACGCTCGGAGATCTGCTGCTGCGTTATAGCGAAAAAATTTCGCCGCAGAAGAAAGGCGGCGATCTGGAAATTATCAGGATCCGGAAGCTGCGCGCCGAACCCATCGCCAAAATCAAGGTCTCCGAGCTGCGTAGCAGACACATGGCTGAGTACCGCGATCGTCGGCTGGCTGGTGATTCGAAAACGAAACCTGTTTCCGGTTCGACCGTCAACCGCGAACTAAATCTGCTAAGCCACGTCCTCAATATTGCAAACAAGGAATGGGGTGTTCACGTTGCCGTAAATCCGGTCTCGGCAATTGGTCGCCCCAAAGAGAATCGCGCGCGCTATCGCCGGTTGCGCCGGTCCGCCGGACAAACTCCCGGCGAAGAAGAACGACTGCTGGCAGAACTCGAATTGAAGCCGCGCACCGCGACAGGCACGTATGACTCGGGCGGGTGCCGCAATGAATACGCCCGTCCAACCGTGATGCTGGCCATTGAGACGGCCATGCGCCGCAGCGAACTGCTCGGACTGCGCTGGCCTGACGTACATCTGACCGACCGCCACGTCCGACTACATGATTCCAAAAACGGCGA
>NZ_JAQQDU010000062.1:0-53054 GCF_046027825.1 Paraburkholderia sediminicola | reverse complement strand
TTCCGTTTCAGAACTCACAACTCCACGGTCAACAACGGCGTCGTCAGCGGCGTTGAGCAGATGAACGGCTATAAAGCCGCCTGTCAACCGGATTGGAGATGATGACCATGAAAATCGCCTACAAACTCGCCGCTGTTGCCACGCTCGCGATGTCCCTCAGTGGCATTGCGTCAGCAGAAACGAACTGGGACGCGACTCATCCGCGCCGCGCGGAAGTGAACCAACGACTCGCGAATCAGGATCATCGCATTCATCAGGCGGTCCGTGACGGAGACATGTCGCATAGCGAAGCGGCCAGACTGCATCGCGACGACCGTCAGATTCGCCAGGAAGAGCGTGACATGGCAAGCCAGGATCATAGCCACATCACGAAGCGTGAGGACTACGCGTTGAACCAGCAGGAAAACCACGTTAGCCGCCAGATCGGGCAATAGGGTTGGCGACAACGCCCAGCGTCAACTCTCAGAAGGCACGGCGCTGGGGTGTCTGAATCACCCCGGTATAGGTGTGGCGACACCGCGCCCATGTCCTCCGACTTGTTGGAGGGGAAATTGACATTCTCCCCTACCTGAAGGCTGAGGTTTCTCGGAGACACTGATGAAAAACTCAAGCGAGCAGTCACTGCGCTGCCAGGTAGAAAAGTGGCTTGCCCCGGCACCTGGAAGCCCGCTTCGGGTGACTGAATTCAGTCGCACCCGTTCGGATGGCAGACGCTACGTGTGCGTCAGCACCTCGTCATCGGCCGGCGCCCGCGCGTTGCTTTTCTTCCGGCACGATGACGGGAACTGGTGCGTGTTCCCGGCGACGCGCGCGCGGGTGCATGCGACGACTTAAACAGAGCTTGACATCCAATACGCACGACTGTATTTTGATGAATGCGCACGACTGTATTTGGATCATGGGCAAGCCATCATTTCGCGAAGACATTCTTAACGCCGGCCTCGAGGTCATGCTTCGATCGGGATACGAGGGCGCGAGTGTGCGCGACATCTGCGCAGCCGCTGGTGCGCCGCACGGCTCGTTCACCAATCACTTCCGTTCCAAGGAGGCGTTTGCCGAAGAGGTACTTGACCGCTACTTCGCGCATACCAAAGAGCTCGTCAAACAAGCGTTGGACGACACGTCTCTTACGCCGCGGCAGCGCCTGAAACGGTATCTGGACATCATTAGCGGCGTACTGGCAGACGACAAGTGGAACCGCGGTTGTCTGATCGGCGATTTCAGTCTTGAGACGGCGTCTCAAAGCGAACTCTTGCGCGAGAGGCTGGAAGCAATATTCCAGGAGTGGCGTGCTCCGTTTGCCTCGTGTATCGCCGAGGCTCAAACCGCCGGCGAAATAGAGTCAGCGTTCGATCCGCAGGATCTCGCCGAATTCCTCCTGGCTTCATGGGAAGGCGCAATTCTCCGTATGAAGGTCGAACGCGGCCCTGCCGCGCTTGATCGCTTCAAGAACATCGTTTTCGAAACCATTTTCAAGGAGCAGAAATGACCTCGCTTTCTGATGTCGTCTTGCCTCAAGTGAGTGTTTTGGGTTCGACCATGGCATACCGGGAAGCCGGAAATGCCGGAGCGCCGGTCGCGCTCTTTCTACACGGGAACCCGACCTCCTCGTACATATGGCGCAATATCATCCCGCTGGTTGCGCCCGTGGCGCATTGCATCGCACCGGATCTCATCGGATTCGGTCAATCGGGAAAACCAGACATCGAGTATCGGTTTGCCGATCATGTCCGGTACCTGGATGCGTTCCTCACGAACGCAGGAATCTCATCGGCGTTCGTCATAGCGCAGGACTGGGGAACCGCCCTGGCATTTCACCTGGCGGCCCGCCGACCCGAGTTCATCCGTGGGCTTGCATTTATGGAGTTCATCCGGCCCATGCCGACGTGGGAGGATTTTCACGCTGATGCACGCGAAACCTTCCAGAAGTTCCGGACGCCCGGGGTGGGTGAAAAGATGATCCTTGAAGATAATGCATTCGTAGAGCGGGTTCTCCCCGGCGCAACCGCACGAAAACTCACGAACGAGGAAATGTCCGTCTACAGAGCACCATTTCCTACTCCCGAGTCGCGGCGACCCACGTGGCGCTTCCCGAACGAATTGCCGATCGCTGGCGAGCCGGCGGATGTGTATTCAACCTTGACGAAAGCGCATGACGCGCTGGTGCGGTCGTCTTACCCAAAGCTGCTTTTCACGGCAGATCCAGGCGCCTTGGTATCGCGAACTTTCGCTGAAAGTTTTGCGAAGAAACTTCAGGACTGCAGAGTTATCAATCTCGGCGTCGGCATTCATTATTTGCAAGAGGATCACCCGGAGGTCATCGGCGCCGCTGTCAAGGCGTGGCTAACTGAACTGGGAGTGGGTCCCAACCCAGAATGAGGGTTTCGCGAACCCAGGCTTCGACAGCACGCGGCAGTCGAAGCCTGGGTTCGCAAAGCCCGCCGCAACGCGTCGGCAATGAAGCCGTGGCGGGGCTGCGCAACCCCATTTTGGTCTGACGCGCTGCGATTGGCTGTGGGAGCTCAGATATTAATCTGACCGCCCATTTCCACCACGCGGTTAGCGGGCAGGCTGTAATACTCGGCCGCCTGCGCCCCATTTCTTGCAAGAAACGCGAACAGCTTCTCACGCCAGAGCGGCATCGATTTACTTTCACCGGTCGCTACGATGGTATCGCGCGCGAGGAAGAACGACGTATCCGCCGCTTCGTATGTCCAGTTCGGCATCTGTTTCTGCGCCAGTTCGAGAATGGCAGGAACGTTTGGAATTTCCATGAAGCCGTGGTGAACCGTGACGGCGTAGCAACCGTGCCCGAGGTCGACCACAACCGCTTTCCGCTCGTCGGGAACATGCGGCACGTTGTCGGTTGTACCAGCAAGGAAGATGTTGACCTGATGCATGACGCCGTTGTGCTTCAGGTTATGCAGAAACGCGGAGGGCGCCATATCTACGACCCCACCCGGAAAAACAGCCGTGCCATTCACGCGCGGCGGGGCGTGCTCACCGTCGCACAGGGAGTGGATCAAGGCCACCAGCGGCATATTGTCGGCTTTCATCTTGCCGACCACCGTCTCGCGTCCCTTGTGCCAGGTTGTCATCACGGTAAACAGCACACCCCCGGCGAGCAGCGGAAACCAGCCACCTTCAAGCACCTTGCTAACGTTGCTGGATACGAACACCGCGTCGACCAGGGCGAGCGGACCGATGACAACCGCGGTTGCAAGCGGCTTCCAGTTCCAAAGACAGTGGGTGATGAAGTACATCAGCAAGGTGGTCAGCAGCATGGTCGATGCCACGGCGATACCGTAAGCCGCCGCCAGATTGTCAGAGGACTTGAAGAACACCACGAGAAAGACGACGGCCGCGTAAAGCGAGACATTGATGAACGGGACATACACTTGCCCGATCTCGTGCGTCGACGTGTGCACGACCGGGATGCGCGGCAGGAAGCCGAGCTGCACGGCCTGCTTGGTCATTGAAAAAGCACCCGAGATAACGGCCTGCGACGCGATGATCGTGGCTGCTGTGGCAAGCACGACCAGCGGCACGAGGGCCCAGCCAGGCGCAGACTGAAAAAATGGTTGAGCAATCGCTGACGGCGTTTCCAGAACCAGCGCCGCCTGACCGAAATAGTTCAGCACCAGGCTGGGTAGCACGAGAAGCAGCCACGCGAGACGGATCGGCTTTTTGCCGAAATGGCCCATGTCGGCGTAAAGGGCTTCGCCGCCAGTCAGCGCCAGAAAGACCGAGCCCAGCACGACGAACGCGGTGGTCGGCGCCTGGGTGACGAATCTGATGGCATAGAGCGGCGAGACGGCCTGCACAATGGCGATATGGGTAACGATATGGGAGAGGCCGAGCGCCGCGAGCGTCACGAACCACACGATCATCACCGGACCGAAAACTTTGCCGACCGCGCCCGTGCCGCGTTTCTGAAGTTTGAACAGACCGGTGAGGATGACAAGCGATATAGGAACGATCCATTCGCTGAGATGGGGATCCACGAGTGTCACGCCTTCCACGGCGGATATCACCGAAATTGCCGGCGTGATCATCGAATCGCCATAGAACATGGCCGCGCCGAATACCCCAAGCGTGAGTAGAACGCCGCGCAACCGCGCAGGAGCGACGCCGGATGCCAGTGCGGTGAGCGCCAGGATGCCGCCCTCACGATCGTTGTCTGCGCGCATGACGAAGCTGACGTACTTCAGCGTGACGACAATGATGATCGACCACAGAATCAGCGACACAATGCCGAACACATTGGTTTGCGTGATACCGCCTGCCGCCTTCAGGCACTCGCGGAGCGTATAGAGCGGGCTGGTTCCGATATCACCAAAGACAACCCCGATTGCGCCGAGCACAAGGCTGGGCGCAGCTTGTTTTACAGAAGAGGGCGCGCTAAGAGCAGTGGAGGACATAGGGGTTCTAAGTTGAGTATTCCGGTAGACGCGCGGCGTATTGATGACCGCAGCTTCTGCGCGTGATGCGAGCGGTAGGTCCGCGCCCAGGCCTGGCTGGAAGGGGCCCCTCGCGTGTTTGCGATACTTCTTGTGTGTGAGCGATCTGCCGCTGTCTCAAGCGTCAGATTCCCCATGCCGCAATGGGCAGAGTCACGGCGAAGACGCCGCCGGGGAGGATGTGGGTTGACATCGAAATGAAATGTTAACGATACGTTATTGAAAGGAGATGCCGTGACATTGCGTCGTATGCTACCGGCTCTACCTTTCAGAATATCTGTCGATGATTCTTTGGCCCGACCCAATCCACCGCGCGTTCCTGGCGCGTCGATGCGGTAGCGCGATTGCCGGTGTTCAGGGATGGTTTGGCGACGTTCTCCAGACGGTGCTGAAGAAGCTTTACGAGGCGGAAGGCGGCAATCCGCGGCGCCGTTTGACGGTGATGCCGCGTGCGCTTCTGGAAGGCTTCAAGCCGTGGCAGCTCTCCTGGTAATGGCCGCTACGACTGCATCACCCATCTGGCTTGTGCCGACTTTGGTGGTGCCTTCGGAGTAAATGTCCGCCGTACGCAACCCCGACGCGAGCACATCCTTGACCGCAGATTCGATGCGGTCGGCAGCGGCGCCCTGGTTGAGTGAGAAACGCAACATCATGGCCGCGGACAGTATCGTAGCCAATGGATTCGCGATGCCCTTGCCCGCGATGTCAGGAGCGCTGCCGTGGCTCGGTTCATACAAGCCCTGGTTACTCGCATTCAGGCTGGCCGATGGCAGCATGCCGATGGAGCCAGTGAGCATCGCGGCTTCGTCACTGAGGATGTCCCCGAACAGGTTGCCGGTGACGATCACGTCAAATTTCCTGGGCGCCCTGACCAGTTGCATCGCTGCGTTGTCGACGTACATGTGGTCAAGCTCCACATCGGGGTAGTCCTTGCCGATTTCGGTCACGACGTCTCTCCAGAATTGAGACGTTTCCAGCACATTGGCCTTGTCGACGCTGGTGAGACGCTTGTTGCGCCTGCGCGCGGCCTGGAAGGCGACATGGGCGACACGCTCGACTTCGGGGCGCGAGTAGCGCATGGTGTCGAAGCCTTCCTCCGCGCCGGGGAAATGACCGTCCATTGCGGTGCGGCGTCCACGGGGTTGGCCGAAATAGACGTCGCCGGTTGCGTCGCGGATGATCAGAATGTCAAGGCCAGAGACCAGTTCGGGTTTGAGGCTCGAAGCGCTGACCAGTTGCTCGTAGCAGATCGCGGGGCGGAGATTGGCAAATAAACCCAGGTGCTTGCGCAAGCCCAGGATCGCCTGCTCGGGACGTAAAGGGCGGTCCAGCGTGTCATATCGCCAGTCGCCTACGGCGCCAAACAACACGGCGTCGGCCTCCCTCGCCAGTTTAAGCGTGGCTTCTGGCAACGGATGATTGTGGGCCGCGTAGGCCACACCGCCCACCAGGGCGAACTCGGTTTCAAATTTCAGGTCCAGGACGTTCAGGACCTTGATGGCTTCAGCGATGATCTCGGCCCCGATGCCGTCGCCAGGAAGGATTGCGATTTTCACGGTCAGTTTTTCTTCAGGTTGAATAGTTCACTCGCCCGGTTCAAGTCTTTGCCGATTGATCCGAGCGCCCGGTTGTTCAAGGAGGCATTGTTTGCCTACTTTTAAACCGGGACAAGGCAACTGTTTATCCTGGGTTAAGTGCTACCGTGATTGAAGCTGATAGGCGTGATGCGCCCGCATGTCGGGCCAGGGTGAGTTCGCTACATACGCTCAGGACGAGCCGCCCGGAGGTGCTGTTTTGCCCATACGGTAGTCGGTCGGTGTCGTCGCCAGATACTTTCTGAACAGCTTGGCCAATTGTCCGCCGCTGCCGATACCGCAGCGCCGGGCGATCTTGTCGACCGGCAAACGCGATTCGAGGAGCATCCGGCAACTCATATTCAGGCGCGCCCGCAGCAGATAGTCGGAAGGCGTCATGCCGATCTCGCTCTTGAAGCGCCGCAGGAAGTTGCGCTCGCTCATTGCTGCGACCTGGGCTGCATCGTCGATAGAGATGGGGCGATCAACATTGGCCTCCAGCCAACGCGCCGAGGCCATGATCTTTTCGCTGACTTGCGACGTTGCGTTGTGGTTCATTGACGCGTTGAAGGGCGTCCTGTGCTCCGGCGCGACGGATTGGGCAACCAGCCGCGCCAGATCCGGTCCCAAATCCTCTTCGACGACGCGCAGTACTGTGTGCACGGCAGTCGGTGCTTCAGTCAGCGGGCGTGTCTGATAAAGATCGTGCACTTCATTGCCGCCATACAGAAGCGGGCAATAGCGGCTGGGAAGCCCGGCCGCTTCCAGAAGCAGCCGTCCTTCCGCGATCGGATGAACGATCTCGCTGAAAGGGTGCCTGCGGCGCAGCCAATTGCCAAGGCGTTCGTCGCGGCACGCGTGCTGCGCGCCTGCACCGCCTGCGATGAACAGCAGGTGCGTGTCATTTGTGCTGCGGTGCGAGTCGACGCTGTCCGTCCAAACGAACACTGACGATGAACTCGCGATGCGGCCACCGGACGCCGAAAGCAATGAAACATCGTAGCGTGTCCGGCCCGATCGCTGCGCTGCGACGAGTGCGTTTGTCTTCTGAAGGATTTCGACAATCGCTGCGACCTTTGGCAGCGCAAAACCATCGAACAACGCTATGTCAACGCGAGTGATGTCGTTCGCTTGCGTCACCTCCGCACTTTGCCGCGAGCAGCGCGGCAGCGTATGCACCAGTTCCATTTTTTCCCCCGGAATGTTTGGCCTGCAAAGTCTCTTCTCACGACTCTGTCTTTGTTTTTATTAACGCATACTATACAAATGACTCATGCGCAATTATTACATGGCTGAATTAGCCAATACATTGGCAGTTTGAGACACTGGGTGATTTGGACTTTTACGGGCGCAGTGCACATTTATGCCGGATGAGTACTGCGTAATGCCGAAATATTGGGAGATGCTGGGGTGGTATTATTTTTATAGAATGAGACGGAGTGTATAGAGCGCCTTCTGAAATGCTTTATATGTTGAGTGATATAAATAAATCATTGAGACACTGATGCCGGTGCGTTGCGGCTAGCGTTTGCGCTACAGACCTTTGGGGCCGTCAAAGTAGGGCTTTTCCTGACACCGGTCTAAAAAAGCCAACCGTGCCGCCGTTAACGCGTTCATGCACAGACAAGACATTCAGACAATCGTTAATGCTGCCTGCGAAACCGCTGATTCCATCGTCGGTGCCCGTGAGTGGGACACGGCCGAAGATGCCAGCGCGATGCACGACTTGATCTTCTGGGACATGATTGGCAAGCAATTGCCCGACATCAGCGCCGCCGACGTGCTGTCCATCCTGGGACGCAGGACATAAGGCCATAGTTTGGCGAGGCAGTTTCGGGCGAACCATACCTGCGTGCATCCAGGATGCGGTCGGCGACTGCGGTATGGGATTGGCAGATGATAAGCGCGTATTCGAAGAACCGATAGTGCGCCCCTTGAGTGCGCTAGCCTTCGTTCGCAGCCGCATCTGAAGGATGTCTTCCATGAGTATCCCGTTCGTAAAGGTGCCGGCTGCGCCAGGCGATCGCATCAGAGCGATTTGAAGATGGCTGCTCGACTCGCGGGCAGTACACCTATTTGCCGCAATCACAGCGACTAGCTGTAAATTGACGATTTGCAAAGACGGACATGATGTGTCAACAGATTCGATATGTTGGAGTTTAAAAAATAGCTAAAAAAATTAATTGTAAGCGCGTGCCGAATTCCGCTTATGGCTATCCAGTTTTGAACGACACCACGAATTGATCATAGCGGCCAACATGTTGGTCGATTCAGCCAATGATTTATGACCCGGATCATCCCTATGTACGATTGGCCCGACAACATCGTCCGGCTCAAGGCAAGCCGAATAGGGCCAACTAATTGCCGGGGAAATTCTGATGGAGTGTTCTTCAGCCGTTCACACTGACAGCGAAATGTCGCTCCACATTTCGCCCGACATCGTCACCGTAAGGCGTGTCGGCGTCGTGCTGTTTAGTGGCTTTGCGCTTTCCCAAGCCGCGGCAATCGCGGAGGTATTTCAGTCAGCGAATGCGCTCACCGAGAGCGACCCACGCCACGGCATACGTTACCGAGTCAGTTTGTTGTCGGCCACGGGCGGCAGGATTGACAGTTCTTCGTCGGTATTTGTGTGGACCGAAGACATCGAGGCACACCGCGAGTCAGAGGGCTTTCACGCTTTGTTTATTGCTGGCGGCGCAGGCGTGAACAATGCACTACACGATAATGGTCTGATTGCCTGGTTGCACCGGACTCATCCGAGAAGCGCACTAGTATTCCCCATCGACGAAGGAAGGTTGCTGCTCGACGCTGCGGGCTTTGGGCAGGCCAGTAGCGTTAGACGCTACGGCGAAGCCACTGGTGGCATCGTACGGACCGCTGCAGATAGCAACCCTTCGAGCGCCACGGTCAGCTCATTGCGACACGCGCTCGCAGTGGTCGAGGAGGATCTTGGCGCCGAAGTCGCGCGTCAGGTCGCTGATTGGGTTGCACCGTCTGGGGAAAACCGTTTCACCGCTATTGTTCGCAAGAACATTTCGGCCGGCGTTAGCGAAGAGATCAGGAAGTCGGCGAAATGGTTGGAAGCGAACGGTCATCGACCTGTCTCGATCGACGAAGCGGCTCAGGTTGCCGTCATGAGCGGACGCAATTTCCTGAGACGCTTCAAGGTTGAAATGGGCATGACGCCCTCTGACTATTTGCTCTATGTGCGGCTTGATATGAGCTGCCGCCTCCTCCTTGAAAGCGATCTGCCGGTCGACAAAGTCGCGCGTCGTTGCGGCATTGGATGCGGTGGCCGGCTCGCGAAACTCTTCCGCAAACATCTCGCGACAACGCCGGGAGAATACCGCGCCGGCAAGCGGCTTTGAGCAACCCACGTTGCTTCGAGCGCGAAACGTAGCGTCTTTCGTCAGCAGCCGTCAGAGAGGACAGAGGCAATTCGAATGTATTCGGTCTGCCTGATCCATCGATTGACGGTGCGCCAATCACGTCCGGTTCGGCCAAAAGCCGAATCGCTTCCGCCATGCGTGGCTACCTATTTGAATGAGGCCCTATGCTGCGGCGTGATCGGCGGAAGAGCGCGAAAAGCAGTCGGTCCGCGCGGGGGCACAGTCGATAGATCCCCCCAAGGGTGAGCCTAAGCGCAATTTGACCTGGGAAGCAGCGTCGTCTGCGAGCGAGGCGTCAATGCAGGCAATCGCAGATCGATCCTATAAAAGACATTCGGAGTTCACATGCTAAAAGTGACTAAAGCAGTATTTCCAGTGGCGGGTCTTGGCACCCGGTTCCTCCCTGCCACGAAGGCCAGCCCGAAAGAGATGCTGCCGATCGTTGACAAGCCGCTGATTCAATACGCGGTGGAAGAGGCAATGGCGGCAGGCATCACCGAAATGATCTTTGTCACGGGCCGGAGCAAGCGTGCAATTGAGGACCATTTCGATAAGTCGTATGAAGTCGAAGCGGAACTGGAGGCGCGCGGTAAGGACAAGTTGCTGGAGTTGGTACGCAGCATCAAGCCGAGCCATGTCGATTGCTTTTACGTACGTCAAGCGGAGGCGCTCGGTCTCGGCCATGCGGTGATGTGCGCCGAAAAACTGGTAGGCGACAATCCGTTCGCCGTCATTCTCGCAGACGACCTTCTATACGGTACGCCCCCTGTCATGATGCAGATGATCGAGGTGTTCGATCATTACCATAGCTCGGTGATCGGTGTTGAGGAAATTCCGGTTCAGGATACCCGGTCGTACGGGATCATCCACGGCAGGGAATGGGGTGATTCGATCATCAAGATGGCGGGCATCATTGAGAAACCTGACCCGACCGAGGCGCCTTCGAATCTAGGTGTGGTGGGTCGATACGTGCTTAAGCCACGAATTTTCGAACATCTGCGCACGATCACGCCGGGCGCCGGCGGCGAACTTCAGTTGACGGATGCGATCCAGTCGCTGCTTGCCGATGAACAGGTACTCGCTTACAAGTATCAAGGCACACGCTTTGATTGCGGCAGCAAGCTTGGCTATCTGAAGGCGACGGTGGAATTTGCGCTGCGGCATCCTGAGGTACGCGGCGAATTTCGCACGTACCTGGACGAGCATCTGTCGCTTCTACAACAGTGAAGTCTCGGCGCGTCGTGGCAAAGAGTACTCGCATGTTGCCGTGTAGGACAACATGTCAGTACTGAGTAGGATACCGAAATATTTATAAAAGATACAGTCATCGCGACACGGACCGCCACTACCATCGAAATTCTGCCTGCGCGCTACGAGCCATCCGTGCCCGCCAACTTATTATCCTATTCAGCCATCCAGCGAGTTTATGCACGCCGCTTGTGTACGATTGTCGAGATAGTTAAATCGGCTCAAATGTAGCCGTAGGAGGCCACTTATTCTCGGGGGATGGCTGGATGGCAGTCTTTTTTGCCCGCTGCAATCGCTATGCGACTCAGCCTCAGATACTTCATGACGATCGCTCCGTAAAACGTATTGGTATTGCACTCTTCAACGGTTTTTCGCTACCGGAGGCAGCCACGGTAGTGGAGATTTTCCAGTCAGCCAATGCGCTCTGCGCGTCCATGCGCATCGGTAGCCCGCTTTACGACGTTCATCTCCTATCGGTCAGCGGTGGCAGGATAGCGAGTTCGTCTTCAGTGTTCGTCTGGACCGACAGTATCAAATCACCCGGCCACACGGACGACTTTCAGGCGCTCTTCATTGCCGGAGGCGCCAGTGTCCACAGCATGCTGAGTGAGGAGCGCCTGATTGCCTGGCTGAGCCGACTGGACTTGTGCAGCGAGCGAATTTTCCCAATAGCCGAGAGGCGATTAGTATCGGACGAAGATCAATCTCCTGATACGTCACGCAAATCGCGCCGCGGCGAAGGTGCCAATGCGGTTGCCTGGCACGGACTGAAAGTGCCTACCTCCCAACGACCAAGCACTCCGTTGCGAGCCGCACTAGCAATGATTGAAGAGGACCTCGGCGCGGAAATCGCACGTGAGATTACCGGCTCATTGAGATTGCGTTTTGAGGCACAGTTTACTTCTACTCCAAAGAAGAACGTCTTTGGAGCCGTGAGTGAAAAAATCCAATCCTCGGCGCAATGGTTGGAAATGAACTGCGGCAGAGCGATTACGATTGAGGAAGCGGCGCAGTTCGTCGCAATGAGTGAACGGAACTTCCTGCGACGTTTCAAGGTGGAAATGGGTGTGACCCCGTCCGACTACCTCCTATACGTTCGACTCGATAAGTGCTGCCATCTTCTTTCTGAAACCGACCTTCCAGTCGACAAGATCGCGCGACGATGTGGAATGGGAAGTGGCGGACAACTTTCGAAGATATTTCGCAGATACCTTGGCGTGACACCGACAGAGTACCGTACCAGCAAACGCTCTTTAAGCTAGGAGCCGCGACAGGCGCCGTAAATGGCTATTCGTGAATAGTCGGTCGAATGACATACAGTCGAGCCAACGGACGCATGTCCGGCCATGACCGGCGATGTCTATCAATAGACTTCGGCCATGCTGAATCTTGTACCCGCCGCGTCACGCGTGGACGTAATTGGTGTCTTCTCCAGGCCCCAGGCGATCGCGACATCCGGATCATCCCACTGCAGCGTGCGTTCATGCTCGATAAAACCACGCTCGGTTGTCTTGCAAAGTACCTCTGCGACATCCGACAGAACGAGGAAACCATGTGCAAATCCCGGAGGGATCCATAACTGACGACAGTTTGACGCGGATAGCCGCGCACTGATCCAGCGCCCGAATGTGGGCGACCAGCGCCGCAAGTCAACCGCCACATCGACCACTTCACCGTTCACCACCCGCACCAGTTTCCCTTGTGGGCGCTGAATCTGATAGTGCAGGCCACAAAGCACATTATGAGCGGACACGGAGTGACGTTCTTGCACGAACCTGTAGCCGCGAGCCACATGCTCCTCGAATTCCTCTTGATCGAAGCTGTCAAACGAAAGCCCTCGCATGTCGGAAAGAATGCGTGGCTCGATCAGTTTGACGTCGCGAATTGCAGTGTGCTTAACCTGAATGGCCATCTGTGACGAATAAGGTGAGGAATTGAAATAGACTTCGCGTGGTATGCCACTTGACGGAAAGCAGTGAGCGTAATGCGTCGGGCAGCGCATCGTCGGTATAAACCGATAGTTGTGACGACGATGAAAGTCGAAGCCGTAGGCTCGACCACTCAGTCTGTCGTCATTGTGTGGCTGCCTCCTCGAAACGATTTCGGAGGCCGGCTTTAACTGCATCTCGCGAGAGACGGCTCAAGAATTTCCATCTGCAAGATCAAGGATGGTACAAGCGTGGGCTTGGCCCTTAGCGCCAAAAGATTGGTGCGATACGCCATCTATCAGTTCAACAGCTAATTACTTGTCGTTTAATTCCGCGACGAGTCGCCGGTGATATCTGCTTGCGAAGAAGCATGGACGAACAGCAATCTATATTCGGCGGAATCCTTCAAAGTTTTGGCGGATCCGATCAGAACGAACGTAGGACTATCCATAGCGGGACCTTTGATCTCCAGACGTTTTTTGGAGTGCAACCGCCTGTGGGGATACGGTTGTTCGACCTATTCGTAACCCTGCCGGCTCACAAGACCAATAATGTCCCTGTCAAATCATCCCGACATTCACGCGCGTGCCGACTTGCTTACGTATCTCGTCATGTCGCAGTTGATCAGGCGCCGTCTGACGGGGAAGTGGCTGACGACCCAGCACGTGGTTGAATGCACGCATCTGTGGATGTGCGCTAATGGCGGAGTCGACTTGATGCAGCGCGTGGCGCTGGGTAGTTGCGCGCAAGACCTGGCGGCGCGTGTGATGGGCGTCTCGAAAGTGAAACTTGATGCCAAAGCGCTAACACGCGCCTTTGTCGATCCGGTTCATCTGGACTATCAGTCTCCAGTTGTCGTCGAGGTATACCACGCGTGCACGGTCTACCTCGTGTTGGGAGCGCGATTCTCAGGAAGGCGTGCGAAGAGCGGCAGGCGATAGCTTGCGCTGTGTAGTTCGAGCGGTGGAAACTTGGTGACTTCGCAAAGAGGCTTGTCGAAATAGCGTTGCGCCCTTAAGCGAGAACACCTTTCTCTCAGGCCTCCGGCAGCGGCCCTCGGAATAGCCGGAAGCTTTTTCAAACCGACATCCTGTGTCGGTTTTTTTTCGCGTATTGCGCCTGGAAACGCTTGCTGAATTTCGTCGGTGAGATGAGCCGACGGCATCTGCGAACGGCGGATTAGCGGCATTGATTTGCTGATGGCACTGCAAGCGTTGGCGTGAGGAACACTGGAGGGGGGGCGAACGCTGTGGCTTTTTGGGGCTGTCCGGTGAGGCCAAAAATCTCGACTGTGTCGCTGTGCAGCAAATGGCGCTCTATCGATAGCTCATGGCAGAGATGCTCTCCGAAAAATACTCTGACTGCATGACGCTTTCGCCACAGTAGCGAGGCGCATAGCCAATTCACATGAGCCTGCCACCAGACAAAAAAACGACGGATAAAGCCCAATGTTTGTCATGAAAAATGTTGCATTGCCCTGTAGGCTCAAGACGTCTAAATTGTTAAATCAAGTGGCGAAATATATGGTGACCGTTCTTTCGATTATTTCGAAGCTCTGTTTCGGTTGGACGCTCGCGTATCTGATCTTAAGCTTGTATTCCGCTTTGAAGGTCGGGAGGCGGCACTACCAACCGCTGATATTTCTTGAGTTTCAGCCGCATCGCGCGCGTGGCCCTTGGGAAGCCGCAAGGGCCAAGCTGATGATGCGGATGGGACTATGCACGATTCTTATGGTGCCCGTTGGTTTTGCGTCTTTTGTCGCGTGTGCACTTATTTCGTAGTTCCGCTGAATCCGCGTCTGTCGAGCATCACTAACAAAGCCAATAAAAACTTCAGCGGCCGAATGGGCGCGGTCAGCCAGAGCGTTGGCGTAATTTGACACGGTACTTTGCTCATATCGGGCCGTGGTGCGCGAGCAAAGCGCCATGTTTGAGACATGCGAATGGCCTATTTCGAGGTGTCGGAAGCGAATGGGCTAAAACGCCAACATGTTGGCGTTTTCCGTCAGTCACATTCCGTCAGAAGGCGGCCTAGGTATGATGCACTGCAACTGAAGTCGAGATGTTATTTTTCACGGATGAGAATCGAGAGTGACAGTTTGGATTAAAGCTATCGCAATTGATTTACTGCTGCACTCGTAAAGAGCGAGTAGCGTTCATTGCAGGGAAATGACGTGCGTCCGCAGCTTGGGAAAGGCGCGAACTATTATTGTCGGGGCACGAAGTACGGATCGCAGGTCGGATTCGATCTCCTCGCTACTGCCGCGTGTGCCAGTCACTGGTGCCGGTCGTCAGCCACGCCAATCAATTCACTTCGAATCTGTTTGAGAGAGACGCTGTAGCGTCAGTGGATATGGTTTGGTCAACTGTGCACGGTTGGTTATGGCGAGCGCCACGCCTGATCGGTTGATGCCGTCGAAATAGAGTGGTTCTCGATTCATGGTGCGGCATTGCTGGTTCTGTTGGAACTACGAATAGGAGTGCATATGGATTGGCTATCGCTGGGTGAAATGAAAATTGCCGATAGTGAAAGCAAGGTAGTTCTGACGGAAGAATCATTCCCAGCGGTGGCTGTGCGAATCGTACCTGTTGTACTGGCGGGAGGAGCGGGTTCGCGACTGTGGCCTATGTCGCGGGAGCGATATCCAAAACAATTGATCGATGTGCTGGGACCGGACTCGCTACTACAGGCCACCGTTCAGCGGATGAAAGGGTTTTATGCCGATGGGGGCACGGTGAGCACGCCGATCATCGTATGCGGCGACGAACACCGCTTCGTTACGTCGGAGCAACTCCGCGCAAGAGGAATCGATGCTCGCATCGTAGTTGAACCAGCGCGGCGCGATACAGCGCCGGCGCTGACGCTCGCCGCCGCGGCCGCATGTTCGGAGGGTGACGACCCGATCATTGTGGCAATGCCGGCGGATCACGCGATCGAGAACCTCACGGCTTTCCAGTTGGCGATTGGCTTGGCGGCGCAGCATGCGCGGCGTGGCGCGATTGTGACCCTGGGCGTGCCGCCGACGCGGCCTGATACAGGCTTTGGTTACATCAAGCTCGGATCTGAGCTTGACGATGGGGCACATCGTATTGAGCGCTTCGTTGAAAAACCCGCAGCCGAGCTGGCTGTGCAGTATCTCGCGTCGGAGCAGTACTGGTGGAACAGCGGGATATTCGCCGTGCGGGCGAGCGTGTGGCTCGCCACGCTCAAGATCATGCAGCCGGCCATGCATGACGCTTGTTTGCTGGCCCACGCGCAAGGTGCTTCCGACGGCATGTATTTCCACCCGGGCGCGGACGCTTTTAAGTCTTCCCCGTCGGACTCGATCGACTACGCGGTAATGGAACGTCTCGGATTGGACGAACGATTCGCGGAAGGTGTGGTGGTGCCGCTTGACGCAGGCTGGTCGGATCTTGGGTCGTGGGACGCGGTATGGGAAGCGCTGGAAAAGGACGCGGACGGTAACGCGGCGCGCGGACGCGTCGTGTTCGAAGGGGCGACGTCCAGCTTCGCCCACTCGCAAAGCCGCCTCATTGCCTGCGTCGGCGTGACCAACATTGTCGTTGTGGAAACCGACGACGCGGTGCTGGTCGCCGACCGCTCGCGCGTACAGGAAGTAAAGACCGTGGTCAGCCGGATGAGGGCGCTCCAAGCACCCGAGGCCGATGCGCATCGAAAGGTACGGCGCCCATGGGGTTACTACGACTCAATCGATCGCGGTGAACGCTTCCAGGTAAAGCGGATCGTGGTGAATCCGGGCGGCCGTCTGTCATTGCAATTGCATCACCACCGCGCCGAGCACTGGATCGTGGTAAGCGGCACTGCACTCGTAACACGGGGCGGTGAGGAATTCATGCTCAGCGAGAACCAGTCGACGTTTATTCCGCTGGGCGTCACGCATCGTCTGGAGAACCCGGGCAAGTTGCCACTCGAACTCATCGAAGTGCAGTCCGGATCGTATCTCGGCGAAGACGACATTGTTCGGTTTGATGACACATACGGTCGCGCGTGACGCGCTGGCGTGCTACGCAGTCCAACTTCAGGCGGGGGAATCGCGAGATGCTCGGGATACAGGGGTTATTGGCGCGGCTTGTCGATGTGATCCTCGTCGTAGCGGGGGCTCTGGTGGCGTCGCATATCCGCTTTGAAGATCTGGGGCAGAGCCGGGGAGACGGGGCGTTCATTACGTTCTCCGTCGCATTCGTGCTGGTGTCGTTTCCCGTTTTTGGTTTGTACGAGTCGTGGCGCGGACGTTCGATGTTGCGCTTGGCCGGGTTGGTTTCGATAGCGTGGCTGCTGGTGCAGGCGTGCGGTCTGGTTCTGATGTTCTCGCTGCATCGCACGGACTTCATCTCGCGACTGTGGTTCGCCTATTGGACCGCGATCGCAGGTGTTGCATTGATCGGATCGAGACTCGTGGTCCATGCGGTGCTGCGCAGCGTGCGTTATGCCGGCCTGAATTTGCGCAACGTGGCAGTCCTCGGGGCCGGCGCCCATTGTCAGGAAGTGGTTCGCAAGCTTGAGGCGTCTCCCTCCAGTGGGTTTCGCGCATCCGCGGTGTTCGATGTGGGGCCCGGAGAAAGTGTCGCACTGAACGGTGTGCCGGTATTCGATGAATTTCACGAGTTTGCCGAGCACGTTCGGAGCGCCGCCGTACAGGAAATCTGGCTGGCTCTACCTTTGGCGGAAGCGTCGACCATGCTGCGCTTCGTCAATGAGTTCCGCGACGACCTCGTGAACATCCGTTTCATTCCCGACGTGCGCAGTATGGCGTTATTCGAAGGCGGCGTGATCGACCTGATCGGCGCGCCGGCGATTAGCCTCGTCGCATCGCCGTTACCGGCACGGGCAATCGCGCAGAAGGAAATCTTCGATCGCGTGTTTGCGGCGCTTGCGTTGCTCGCCTTGACGCCGTTGCTGACGATCATCGCGGTTGCGGTGAAGTGTTCATCGCGTGGCCCGGTGTTCTTTACGCAGTATCGCAAAGGGGCCGACGGCCGAGTGTTCAAGATCTACAAGTTCAGAACGATGCGCCCCCACGCCGAAAAGGTAGGCGTGGTGACGCAGGCTACCAAAGGTGACCCGCGCATCACTCGCGTGGGTGCGCTGTTGCGGCGCACTAGCCTTGACGAACTACCGCAGTTTTTTAACGTGCTTCGCGGCGAAATGTCGGTGGTCGGTCCTCGTCCGCATGCGATCGAGCACGACGAGCTGTATCAGAAGGTCATCAACGGCTACATCCATCGTTATCGGATCAAGCCGGGTATTACCGGTTGGGCGCAGGTGAACGGATTCCGTGGTGAGACAGACCGGGTCGAGAAGATGCAGAAGCGCGTAGAGCATGACCTTTACTACCTGCGCAACTGGTCGTTCGCGTTGGACATGCGGATTGTCGTGACAACGGTAGCGCGGGGACTGGTTAACAGCAACGCGTATTAGCGATCCAGATGAAGCCAGATCTGCGTACGCACTGGTGGGAGTCCGGGGAATGGTTTTTCGCCATTCCTGAGCGGAAACGGCGATCACGACGTGAAAGAAAAGTTGGACGAAATTCGAGGAATATCTGATGGGATTTTTGGGGATGTGTAGTGAAGACGGCGTGGAGCGTCCTGTTCGCCGTTGTACTCGTCTACTGATGAGCGTCGCTGCAAGTGCTGTGTTGTCGGCTTGTGCAGTGGCTCCCGGCATGCGAATGATTACTCCGGCGACGCTGCCGGTCGCAAGCGGGAACTCGGAGGTGCCGCCGACCGAGATGCAGATTCCGATTACCGATATCAACGTCGCTTTAACGGAAAGGATGCGTGAAGCGGATGTGCAGTCAAACGCAGTGCAACTGCACGAGCTGATGAGTAAGCCGGAACCGTACACATTGGGCGCTGGCGATGTCCTGCAGATCACGGTGTGGGATCACCCTGAGTTGATGGCGGCGCTGGGCGCCCAGACGCAAACGAACAACCGGCCCTTCGATCCGGTGCAAGGGTTTGTGATTGACAGCAGCGGCAATGTCCAGATGCCGTATGCGGGCAACGTTCATGTTGCCGGCCTGCGTGTCGATCAGAGCCAGCAGGCGGTGTACGCCGCATTGAGCAAAGTGTTCGTTCGGCCGCAGGTGACTGTCCGGGTGGCGTCGTTTCGTGCCAAGCAGGTGTACGTGGACGGCGAAGTGCGTGCACCGGGCGCTGTGCCGATCAACGATGTGCCACTGACTCTGTTCGAAGCCATCAACCGCGCCGGCGACTTTAGCCCGACGGCTGATCAGAGCCGGATGGTCCTCGTGCGGGACGGTATGTCGTATCGGTTGAATCTATCGAGCATGCTCTCGAGCGATCAGAACCCTTCGAAAATCCTGTTGAAGAACGGTGACTTACTGCGTGTCGTTTCGCGCGATGACAACGGCGTATTCGTCATGGGCGAGGTCAACAAGCCTGTAACCGCCATTCCCATGAAGAGCGGCAAGCTGACATTGAGCGATGCGCTATCGCAAGCCGGCAGCGTGAATACCGCGAGTGCGGACGCAGCGCAGCTCTATGTGATTCGCGGCTCATCCGGCGTGACGCCTCAGGTGTTCCATCTCGATGCGCGCTCGCCAGTTGCAATGGTGCTGGCGAATCAATTCGAATTGCAGCCTAAGGATGTCGTGTATGTGGATGGCAACGGCCTGGTTCGCTTCAGCCGCGTGCTGAATCTGCTGCTGCCCGCGATCAACGCAGGCTTGACCGGGGCGATTGTTACGAAATGATAGACAGCGTCCTTGTTGTCTGCGAAGGCAACATTTGCCGAAGTCCGATGGCCCAGGCACTGCTCGCAAAGCAGTTGCCTGGCGTCAGTGTGATGTCCGCCGGCTGGGCCGCGGTCGTCGGACGCGGGGCAGATCCCATCGCCATCAACCTGATGGCGGAGCGAGAGATCGACATCAGAGGCCACATTGCCGTGGACCTGAACCTGCTCCACATGCGCTCGGCAGAACTGGTTCTGTCGATGACACACGAGCAACGCAGAAGGATTGAAACGAACTATCCCTTCGCAAAGGGGAAGGTCTATCGCCTTGGCGAGCATGACGGCATAGACGTACTGGACCCGTACCGCAAAGGACGCGCGGCCTTCGAAACGGCCTTGGCGCAAATCGAGCGTGGCGTGGCGCACTGGCTCGACGCAATGGTTCGACTGACTCACTAATCTATGGCATCCGTAAACCAAAATCGATTCATCGACTCGTCGAATGGCGACGAAATACATCTCTCCGACTACCTTTCGGTTATCGCGGAGAGCTGGAAGCTGATCGTTGCCATCGCAGCGACCGTGCTCATCATCGGAACGCTCTATGCGTTTATCGCGAGACCGGTGTATCGCGCGGACGCAATGATCCAGGTTGAAGACAGTGCAAATTCGACCAAGGACGCACTGGGCGAACTGGCGTCGATCTTCGACACCAAGCAGACCGCCGACGCGGAGATCGAGTTGATCCGATCGCGGCTCGTGGTCAACCAGACCGTGCAATCGCTGCACCTCGATATCAGTGCGAAGCCGCGTTATTTCCCGTTCATCGGCGCTGCGCTGGCGCGGCGCGCGGGGGACAATCAATTGGCATCGCCTGTATTTGGCCTGGGGCGTTTCGCATGGGGCGGCGAGAAGATCGAGGCATCGCTATTCAATGTGCCGCGTGACCGATACGACGCGAAGTACACGCTGGTGGCTCGCGGTGGCGAGCAATTCGACTTGGTAGATCCTGATGGCGACACCGTTCTTCACGGACAGGTGGGCAGTGTCGCTCGAGGCAGCGACTCGGCAGGTCTAGTTGAGTTGCGGGTCTCGCGTCTTGATGCGCGACCGGGCACGCAATTCGTTCTCAGTCGGGCTTCCACCCTTCTCACGGTCGATCAGCTGCAGGACGCGCTGGTCATCGCCGAGAAAACCAAGCAGTCCGGGGTGATCGGCGTTTCGCTCGACGGCGCGGACAGCAAGCGCACTGCGGAGATCATCAATACGATCGCAGCGGCGTATGTCCAGCAGAACATTGACCGAAAGTCCGCCGAGGCGGAGCATACACTCAGCTTTCTCGACCAGCAATTGCCGCAGCTTCGCAAAGAGCTCGATGGGGCAGAAGATCGCTACAACGCATTTCGCAATCAGAAGGGAACGGTCGATTTAACTGAAGAAAGCCGTCTACTGCTGCAACAGATTGTCGACAGCAAAACCAAACTCGTCGATTTGCAGCAACAGCAGATCGAGATGACGCAGCGGTTTACGCCATCACACCCGGGCGTCGTAGCACTGAGTGCGCAGATTGCCTCACTCGAAGCACAGCAAGAGCAGTTGAACAAGCGGGTATCGACTTTGCCGGACACGGAACAGTCCGCCTTGCGCCTGCTGCGCGATGTGCGCGTCAACACGGAGTTGTATACGAACCTGCTGGACAGCGCGCAGCAGCTTCGGATCGTCAAGGCGGGTCAGGTCGGCAATGTTCGCGTGGTTGACTACGCCGTTGCCGGCGAGGAGCCGGTTAAGCCGAAGCGGGCGCTTGTGATCGTGCTGGCCGCAGTGCTGGGACTCATTGCGGGAACGGCGGCGGCGTTCGTCAAGAACGCGTTGTTCGGCGGCGTGGAAAACAGCGAAGAAATTGAACAGGCGCTAGGCCTGCCGGTCTACGCAGCCGTGCCGCATAGCGAGACGCAGGTGCGTTTGCGTCAAGGTATGCGGCGCGGCCGCACCGGTCATCACGTGCTTGCCTCGATCGCGTCTCAAGACGTGGCCATTGAAGGGATCAGGAGTCTGCGTACCGCGCTGCAGTTCGGCCTGCTCGACGCTGCCAATAACGTGATCGTCATTACCGGTCCGCGTCCGGAGGTCGGCAAATCCTTTATGTCGGTGAATCTGGCGGCGGTACTCGCGAGCGGCGACAAGCGCATCTTGTTGATCGATGCGGACATGCGGCGCGGCGATTTGCATAGCTACTTCGGTGTGTCGAGACATCCTGGGCTTTCGGATGTCATCGCCGGATTGGACATCAATAGTGCAGTCCTGCGCGAAGTGCTGCCGAACCTTGATGTCCTGCCGAAGGGCTCGCTGCCGCCGAATCCGGCCGAACTGCTGATGAGCGAGCGCTTCAAGACAATGCTTGATCACGTTTCGAGTCTCTACGACATCGTCATTGTCGACACGCCACCGTTGCTGGCCGTAACCGATGCGGCGCTGATCGGTAAGCACGCCGGCACGACCTTGCTGGTGGTGCGTCACGGTCGTCACCCCATGCCGGAAATTCTGGAATCTGCCAACCGTCTGCGCAACGTCGGCGTCGCTCTCAAGGGCGTGCTGTTTACCGATGTGCCGCAGAGACGTCTCGGCTATGGCACGTATTACTACGGCTACGAAAGCAGTACGGAATAGGCGTCACAACACCCGAGCAAGGCGCGAGGACGGTCCCGGCGCATCGATTATGAGGAGCATCACACCATGAGTCACAAAGTTGCCTTGATTACCGGCGTCACAGGCCAGGACGGTTCGTACCTTGCAGAACTACTGTTGAGCAAGGGCTACGAAGTTCATGGCATCAAACGCCGTTCGTCGCTGTTCAATACGGAACGAATCGATCACCTGTACCAGGACCCGCATGCGTCCGATCGCCGCTTCATCCTGCATCACGGCGATCTGACCGACTCGACCAGCCTGGTGCGGATCATCCAACGCGCGCAGCCTGACGAGATCTATAACCTGGGGGCACAAAGCCACGTCGCCGTCTCGTTCGAAGAGCCGGAGTATACGGCGAACGCGGACGGGATCGGCGCGCTGCGCATCCTCGAGGCGATCAGGATTCTCGGCCTCGAAAAGAAGACGCGCTTCTATCAGGCTTCGACGTCTGAACTTTACGGCTTGGTACAGGAAATCCCGCAAAAGGAAACGACGCCGTTCTATCCGCGAAGCCCCTATGCGGTGGCCAAGCTGTACGCCTACTGGATCACCGTCAACTATCGCGAGGCGTATGGCATCTACGCGTGCAACGGCATCCTGTTCAATCACGAGTCGCCGGTGCGGGGGGAGACGTTTGTGACGCGCAAGATCACGCGAGCGATTTCCCGCATTGCAACAGGCCTGCAGGAGTGCCTGTACCTCGGCAACATGTCCGCACTGCGCGACTGGGGTCACGCGCGCGACTACGTCGAGATGCAATGGTTGATGCTGCAACAGGAACAGCCCGAAGACTTTGTGATTGCCACGGGCGTGCAGTACAGCGTCCGTCAGTTTGTTGAACAAGCCGCTTCCGAATTGGGCATCCATTTGCGCTTTGAAGGCTCGGGTGTCGATGAGGTGGGCATTGTCGAGCGCGTCGTGGGTAGCGAAGCGAAAGTGTCGCGCGGTGACGTGATCGTGCGTGTAGATCCGCGCTACTTCCGCCCGGCCGAAGTGGAAACGCTGTTGGGTGATCCCACCAAGGCGCACGAGAAGTTGGGCTGGAAGCCGGTCACGTCGTTCGAATCGCTGGTCAAGGAAATGGTGCGAGCCGACTATCAGGTCGCGAAGCGGGATGCGTTGGTGACGCTCGCGGGTTTCAAGACGTTTGAGTACAACGAGTAAACGCCATGGACAAGAACGCTCGAATTTTCGTCGCCGGACATCGCGGAATGGCCGGCTCGGCATTGCTACGCAATCTTGCTTCGCGCGGCTACAACAATGTAGTGACGCGTAGCCGCGCCGAACTTGACTTGACCGACCAGGCCGCTGTCGAGCGTTTCTTCCGCGACGAGGCGATCGACGTGGTCATGCTGGCCGCCGCCAAGGTCGGCGGCATTCTGGCTAACGATACTTATCCTGCGGACTTCCTGTATCTGAACCTGATCATCGAAGCCAACGTGATTCATTCGGCCTTTCGTGCAGGCATTCAGCGGCTGGTGTTTCTCGGCTCCTCGTGCATTTATCCGCGGGAGGCCCCGCAGCCGATCAAGGAACAGTATCTGCTCACCGGTCCTCTGGAGAGCACCAACGAGCCATACGCCATTGCAAAGATCGCGGGTATCAAGCTTTGCGAGGCTTTCAACAAGCAGTTCGGCACGCAGTATGTCTCGCTGATGCCGACCAATCTCTATGGACCGAACGACAACTACGACCTGAAGACGAGTCATGTATTGCCCGCGTTGCTGCGCAAGGCCCATGAAGCGAAAGTTGGCGGTGAAGACACGCTCGCGGTGTGGGGAACCGGGCGCGCGCGTCGAGAGTTCCTGCACGTCGACGATATGGCGGATGCGACTGTATTCATGCTCGAGCATGGGATTGAGGGGGGCTGGTACAACGTCGGCTGCGGTGTGGACGTCACGATCGAGGAATTGGCCCGTGTTGCGATGCGTGCGGTTGGCCTTGACGGCCGTATCGAATTCGACGTCAGCAAACCTGACGGCACCCCGCAAAAGCTACTCGACGTTAGCAGGCTGACGGAGCTCGGCTGGCGAGCGAAGATCGGTCTCGAGGAAGGGTTGGCCACGACCTACGAGGACTTCTTGCAGCGCTACGGCGCGCAAGTCGTGGAACGGGCCTAAGCGCATCCGGCAGCCAATGAAAATGATGCGATTCGACGAAAGCAGCGTGACGTGGGTCTTTGCACAACAGGCTGTGTCGCGTCTGCTGGTGGCGTTCAAGTTCTTCCTGCTTGCGCGACTCCTGGGTCCGCAATCGATCGGTCTGATCGCGGCTTGCCTGATGGCCTTGTCGATAGCGGAGTCGTTGACCGAGATGGGGATGAGCCACGCGCTGATCCAACGGCGGGAGCTGCTAGATCAACGCGGTCTTGACGCACTGTGGACGGCGACTGCGCTGCGGGGCTTGTTGCTGACGGTTGTCCTGTTTGCCGCCTCCGGTCTGATTGCCCGGCTAATGAATATTCCGGAGGGCACCACCGTTTTGCAGATGGTCGCGTTGGTGCCGCTCGCGAGGTGTGTCGCCAGTGTGCGTGTCGTCATCGCGCAACGAGAGCGGCGCTTCCGTACGGTCGCGCTATTGACGAGCACCTTCGTTATGGCGGATTTCGTGATCTCAGCCGTCGCGGCGCTGAGCTATCGCGAGGTGATCTGGGTGCTCGCGGCGTTACCGTTGTCGGAGTTTATGAAAGCCATCGCTTCGCACATTGTCTTCAAGACGAAGCCGCGGCTGAACTTCGACACCAAGGCATTGGGCGAGGTTATGGAGTTCGGTCGCTGGGTGTGGGCCAGCAGCTTGCTCACCGTGATTGTCAATCAGTTGGACCGGATCATCACGGTCAAGACATTCGGCGTGCAGACTTTGGGTTTGTACCAGACCGCAAGCCGTCTCGCGCAATTCGGCGTGGCGGATTTTGGCATTGCGATGAGCCAGTACCTCTTTCCGAACTTTTCCGAACTGGCGCGTCAGGACAAAAGCCGCGCCGCGCATTGTGCATTGGCGCTGTTCAGTCAGTTGGGGACGATCGCACTCGTGGTTGCGACGTTCCTCTGTGTCGCCGCGCGCGACATTATCCAACTAGCGCTAGGTGGGCAATGGAGCGGGGCTGTGCCGTTCTTCCGCATTTTCGTCTATCTGATGGCCGCCGGCGTATTGGTCGGGCTGCTGACCTCCTACCTGCGCGGTACGGGCAGGCCAAGCCGGGTGACTCGCGGGACGGTGGTGCAGTTGGTGTGCCTGCTGGTTTCATCGGCGATTCTGGTGCCGTGGCTCGGCCCTATCGGTGTGGCGTTTGCTGCGACGATTTCGGTGTATGTCTGTGCAGCGTTAATGCTCTGGGACGTTCTGTCGGACGATCGCGCACAGATCCGGCAATTGCTTCCGCTTGCCACAGTGGGGGTGCCGGTTGCGGCGCTGATCGTGATCCTGGGCCAGGTGTTCTCGGCGCTTCCGTATCACGCCGTGGGACTCGGGTTCGTCTGTGCTGTCGCTTTAGTGTTGCCTCTACAACGGCTGCGGGCCGGAATTTTACTGACTGTCTAGAGAGAGAACATTATGCGCATCATGCACGTGGTCCTGACGCCACGGCATTCCGGAGCCGAAATGCTCGCCGCCACGTTGGCGGAGGTGCATATGACCGCACAAGTTGGTGTGGCCGGCGTCATGGGAATCAACCCGTGCGAGCTTGCCTTCCGCCCTGTCTGGTCGAAGCTTGAAGAGAAGGGCGTCTGGTGCGCGTCGCCTGCACGATTGCTAGGGCGCTTGGGACGGCTTCGTTATATCCGCGCGACGCTGCGCGATTTTCGGCCTGACGTCATTGTTGCGCACTCGGTCATCCCGGCGGCTTACGCACGCGTCGCCATAAAACTGACGGCATCGGCAATTCCAGTTGTCACCGTCATGCATGCGGCCACCAACGACGACTACGCAGGCGGCCTGCTCAGGCTGAGCGAGCGCATTCTCAAGCGTGACGCCGCAGCTGTGGTCACCGTCACCGAGACCGCCGCAAACAATTACCGATTGCGGTGTGGCGCGCCTCGCCGGCTTCTGACGATTCCAAACGGTACGGAGCTTGACCGCTTCGCATTCGATGAGCACGCCAGGGACCGGCTGCGGGCCGAGTTCAAGATTGACGATGATGTGACAGTGGTGCTTCAAGTCGGACGCCTGTCGCCGGTGAAAAATCAGGCCGCTAGCGTGCTGGCGCTGAAAGACATGTTGCGCACAGGCCAGTCCGCCGAGTTGTGGCTGGCAGGATTGACGGAAGACCCATCCTACTCCGACGCGCTGAAGCGATTGGTCGAGCAGCACCATTTGGCCGGTAAGGTGCGATTTCTGGGGAGCCGGCCGGACGTTGCGGCGTTGCTGTCGGCAGCGGACGTGTACGTGATGCCTTCGGAGCGCGAGGCACACAGTGTCGCAATGATCGAAGCACTCGCGAGCGGCGTGCCCATTGTCGCTTCGACCATTCCCGTCTTTGAGTTCGCCACGCGCTTCGCAGGCGTTGTGACAGTCGATCCGGCAAGCCATCGAGATTATGCGGCGTCGATCATAGAGCTACTTACGAAAGCGAAGATTCGCCACCAGCGCGATTTGAGCGCGTATTCGATCGCGCGGGTCGCGGAACGCTATGCGGCACTCTTCGGTGACGTCACGTCGCGGGAAGGTGTGGCATGACGAGGCTGCTGCTAGTCGAACCGGAAGCAACGGGGCACCGTATGGTGTTGTACGTCCGTCTAATGGCTGTGGAAGCGATCCGGCGTGGATGGAAAGTCACGCTAATGACGACAGCCTCGGCGCTCGCTCATTCCGCGACGCAAAGTGTGATATCGGCCTTGGCATCCGATCTGGACATTCAAAGAATGCCGGAGATTCCGCGGGAAACCCGCAGTGGAAAACTCCAGTTGTTGTTCGGACAGCGTGCCTACCTGCGCACTTTCGAACAGGCCTACCGCGAGTACCGTAAGACGAACGCAGTTGATTTCGTCTATGTCCCGTATCTCAACTACATCGACAAGATCGTCGGGCTGTACGGCTCACCCTTTGGCACCGCACCTTTCGGCGGCATGATCCTTGCCGCGAAGTTTCATCATCAGGCATGCGGTATCGCGGGGCCGCGCGGGAAAATGGATGTCGTCAATAGCGTGCTGTTTAAAAGATTGCTGAGTCTTCGTGCACTAACACTCGCTACGACGATAGATGAACCCTTACCGAAGTACGTGAAGCTGAACATGCCCGCATTGGCGGGCAAGATCAGATACGTACCGGACGTCTCGTTCATCGAAAAACCTGCACAAAGACTGACCGCTCGCCGGGCGCTGGGATTGGAGGAAGGCCACTTTGTCATCGCGTCCTACGGTTCTCTTAGTCCGAGAAAGGGCCTCGCACGGATATTGAGCATGTTTTCAATGGCGGATCTTCCAGGGCACTTCAGGCTTGTGCTTGCCGGAGTACAGGATGCCGAAGCCGCCCGTTTGATCCAGTCTTTTATGTCGAAGGCAGGAGCGCGTCGGTCACAGGTGATCCTGATGAACAAATTCTGTTCCGAACTTGAGGAGGGATGGGTATTCGCGGCAGCCGATGCGATGTGGCTGTGTTACGAGAACTTTAGCGGAATGAGTGGCGTGCTGATCCAGTCGGCTCAAGCGGGTGTGCCCGTGATCACCTCGAACTACGGTCTTATCGACCACAATCGGGCAAAGAACTCGCTCGGCCTGCGGTGGGACGATTTTCTTCTCGCAGCGTCGCCGGTGCCACGCTTTGACTGGGAAAAACTGGAGACGATCGTGCATTCCATTAAGGGCTCGTCTCAGCTTGCAAACTTTGCGCGCCAACACAGCCCCGACAAGTTCGGGAGCAATGTGATGGACGCGATCGGCCACGTTCATCGAATGGAAGGACGCGCATGACTACCGTTAGCCTGATGCGTACGTTGCGGGACCGGCGGCCCGGTTCATCGCACACCTCGCGCCGATCCGGCAAGAGCGGCGGCGCGAATAAGCGCCTCCGCGTTGCGATCGTGTACCACTTCTTCCCGCATTACCGCAAAGGTGTTCTCGATGCGATCAGCGAGGACGACTTTGACGTGACGTTTTTTGGCGACCCAGTGGCGCGCTACCAAGGCATCCCAGCATTGCGTTTCGAGGCCGATACAGATTTCAGACCAGCGGCAGTCAAGGTGGTGAATGACATCTCGTTTCAGTGGGCGGCGGTACGCGCTTCCTTCTCGAGTGAATTCGACGTATTGGTGTTGCTTGCCAACCCGAATTTCTTCACGACCTGGATTGCGGCTGCAATCGGGCGCTTGACCGGCAAGCGTGTGCTCTTTTGGGGGCATGGATTCTTGTCGGCCGACCGGTCTTTGAAAAACTACATCAGGCGTATCTTCCTCTCGCTCGGACATGCTCAGTATCTCTATGGCTACCGTGCTAAATGCATTGCTGAAGGCTTTGGATTTCGCTCCAGCAATCTCTATGTGGGGTTTAACAGCCTGGACTACCAGTCCCAATTGCGTACACGCTGTGAGCTGTTGGTGCGTGCCGAAGAGCCTCGGTTGTCCTCTGAAATCCACATCCTCGGTGTGTCCCGATTGACTGACAAGTGTGCATACGATGTGTTGATGCATGCTGTGTCACTGGCGCAGGAAACGTCGGAGCGCCGGTTCAAGCTCACGTTGATAGGAGGCGGCCCTGCGGAAAGCAAGCTTAAAGAGCTTGCCGCGCAATTGAAGTTGGATATCGACTTCATTGGTGAGCTGTACGACGAGGAGGCGGTGGCCGGCTACATCTTCGATTCCGATGTTGTCGTTTCACCCGGAAAGATCGGCCTGACTGCCATGCATTCGCTCATGTTCGGTACACCGGTTATTAGCCACTCGGACATGGACCGGCAAATGCCTGAAGTGGAAGCGGTCGCACCAGGTATATCGGGAATTTTGTTCCGCTACGGCGACATAGCCGATCTGTCGAGGTGTCTGATTTCGATTCCCGACGTATTTCCCAATCGAAGCCAAACGCGAGGAAATTGCTTCAGGATTATTGACGAAATATATAACCCTTATAGGCAATGTGAAGTGCTTTCGGATGCAATCCACGGGAAAGCGGCCGGACAGGGTAACGACATGCAAGCCCTCTATGGAGATGCGTATGAAGGCCGAGCTTAGAGCCGCGATGCGCAGCGCGAGAAGACTGTTCTGGCGGAAACTGCTCAGGCTCAACGACGTCCATCCAACGGTGTTATTCGGCGGATACGGTGATATCAGCCGAGATTTTCACGCAGACGAGTATGTCTACGTGGGACCCGGTTGCCGGATCAATCCAGGCGTTCGCGTCGACAGTTATTCGATGCTGGGGCCCGACGTGCAGATCGTGGGCAACGATCACATCTTCGATCGCCCAGGCGTTCCGATCATTTTTAGCGGGCGACCCACGTTTCGCCCGACCCATATCGGTAAGGACGTATGGATCGGCGCCGGCGCGACCATTCTTTGCGGAACGACCATTGGTGATGGTGCTGTGGTCGCTTCCGGGGCGGTCGTCACCCGGGACGTCGAACCGTTCACGGTGGTCGGCGGCGTTCCGGCACGTCTGATCAGACGCCGCTTCGCGATCTTGAGGGACGAGTTGATACACAGAAAGATGCTTGAAGCACCTGCCGTCGCGGGCAAGTACTGTGCCCCCGTGGCGGCTCAGCAAGAGGCTTGAACAATGATTTTGCAAGGTGTGGATTCCAAGGTTGCGCCTTCGTTTTCGCTGAAAAATCGCGTGGCACGCGTGCTATGGGGAATCGCATATGTGCTGTTTTTCCTCCCTACACCGCGCCCTTTCCATGCGTGGCGTCGAGGAATTCTAAGGGTGTTCGGTGCCCAAGTCGGGGCGGGGGCGCACATCTATCCGCGGGTCAAGATCTGGGCGCCCTGGAATCTTTCGATTGGGGCCCTGGCAGGCGTTGCCAACGGCGTCACGCTTTACTCGATGGACAGGATTGTTTTGGGAGAGCGTTGCGTGATCTCACAGGGTGCGCATCTGTGCACCGGTAGCCACGATTTCAACGATCCTATGTTTCAGCTCACAGCACAGCCGATATTCATCGGTCGCGAGGCATGGATTTGCGCAGAAGCGTTTGTCTGTCCCGGCGCGGAGATCGCTGAGGGCGTTGTGGTGGGCGCGCGATCGGTGGTGACCCGCAGTCTTCGCGAGAGCTGGACGGTATATGCGGGCATGCCTGCGAGAAAGATATCCACTCGAACTGGATCTGGAGAAAAGCGATGAGCAGTGTCTCAGTCCTCATTCTGACAAAGAATGAACAACAGGATCTTCCAGGCTGCCTGGAGAGCGTTATCGAATGGTGCGACGATATCCATGTCTACGACTCCTACAGCACCGACCGCACGGTTGAGCTTGCCAAGCTGCTCGGCGCGAAGATTACGCTGAGGGAGTTCGATAACTGGGCGAGTCACCAGAACTGGGGGCTGGCCAACATCAAGTTCAAGCATGACTGGGTGTTATATATCGACGCTGACGAACGCGTGACCGAGGCACTGGCTCGCTCGATACGCGAGACGGTCTCCAGATCGTCCGACTGCGTTGCCTTCGAAGTGCAGCGTCGCGATTTCTTTAGCGAGCGGTGGCTGAAACACGTCCAGGTGTCGCCGTACTACGTTCGCCTTTTCAAACCGGCTTACATTCGGTACGAACGGATGGTGAATCCGGTCACTGTGGTCAACGGCAAGACAGGCAGGATTGACGGCTATCTCGACCATCACCCGTTTAGCAAGGGTGTTTCGCACTGGTTGGCACGACACAATTCATATAGCTCGCTCGAGGCCGATCAATTCATGATCAATGCCAGCAAGGGCGAGAAGTTCAAGCTTTCAAAGGCGCTGCTGGCCGAGGATTTTCAGGTGCGTCGCTATCATCAAAAGGGCTTGTTTTACAAAATGCCTTTGCGTCCACTGGTCAAATTCTTTGTACTGTATGGGGTTCGAAGAGGGTTCCTGGATGGACGGCCTGGATTCGTCTACGCCGTGTTGCAGTCCATCTACGAGTATTTCATCGTGTTGAAGGTGCGTGAGCGTTTGAAGGTGCCGAAAGCATGAAGGGCGCGCTCATCCAATCCAGCCCGGCCACCGCTGATAGGCGGGCTTCCAGAAAGGTCCTGATCTATGGACTTAACTACGCGCCCGAACTCACCGGCATTGGAAAGTACAGCGCGGAGATGGCGGAATCGCTGGCCGATGCGGGATATGAGGTGCACGTTATATGTGCGCCGCCCTACTACCCGGAGTGGCGGATTGGGACCGGTCACTCGGCCTGGCGCTATCGCACTGAGCAACGTGCGGCAGTGCGCGTTCAGCGCGCGCCGGTGTGGGTGCCGAGCCGTCCTGGCGGGTTGAAGCGTCTCCTGCATCTCGCGAGTTTCGCCGTTGCGAGTCTGCCGACGGTGTTCGCACAATTGTTTTGGCGGCCCGATATTGTGATCGCCGTTGCCCCGAGTCTGATGAACATTCCGGCTGCCTTGATGTTCGGCCGGTTGACGAAGGCACGCACATGGCTTCACATTCAGGACTATGAAGTCGATGCGGCTTTCGAACTGGGAATGCTAAAAGGCAAGCGGTTGAGGCGATTCGCCTTGGGTGTCGAAAGTTGGCTGATGCGACGCTTCGACGTCGTATCGACCATTTCCGCGAAAATGATCGAGCACGGCCGCAGCAAGGGGGTGGATTCACCGCGATTGTTTTCACTGCCCAATTGGGTCGACGTGAACGTTATCTTTCCGCTGGAACGTCCGAGCCTGTACCGAAAGGCACTGAATATTCCCGACGACTCTATCGTGGTTCTGTACTCTGGGAACATGGGCGCCAAACAGGGCATTGAGGTGTTGGCGCAGGCTGCTGCTGCTCTTGCACACAGACGGGATATTCAATTCGTGCTGTGTGGGGACGGGCCATGCAAAGGAAGTCTTATTGAGCAATGTGGGCAGCTGACGAACTGCACATTTCTCTCTCTGCAACCGTTTGAAAATCTTAACGATCTCCTCAATGTTGCGGACATCCATGTTCTGCCGCAACGCGCAGATGCAGCTGATCTGGTCATGCCTTCGAAACTGACCGGCATGCTCGCCAGCGGCCGCTCCATCATCGCGATGGCCCGTGCCGGGACGGAGCTCTTCGATGTGGTGTCTCCGCGGGGGGTGACGGTGGCGCCTGAGGATGTTGAGGCGCTAGTGGCGGCGATAGAAGATCTGGCCGATGACAAGAGCAAGCGAACTCGGCTTGGCGCCGCCGCTCGCGTTTACGCGGAAACGGAGTTGTCACGCGGGGCGGTGATGGAGCGGCTCGACGGGAGGTTCCAGATGTTGTGTGATGGGGAGAGGGGGAGGTCGGTTTTTACTTGAATGAGTGGATCAGATTTGTTCTCGCCACAACGAAAGTAGATGTACGGGGAATGAATGAATGCGAATCGAAGAAGCGCGCTTTGGCGCATCGCAGGCACGGCAACCGCACTGACGGGGCCCGCTCGTTGGAACGTTGCGCAATCGGCTAACAGTCCAGTGCTTTCCGTAGAGACGTTTCGACGTGAAGACGAGGGGCCGGATTGGATGGCGGCATTTCAACGCGCCTCGAATCGACTCCATGAACTTGGCGGTGGGTACCTTCGACTCGCGCAGGGCTATTACTATCTAGGGCGATACCGCGGTTCAGACGTAGGCGGGAAAATACTTTCCAAATCACTTGGCAACGATGTCATATCAACTACCTGGGTGATTCCGTCAAATGTGACGATTGTAGGCGACCGCTCGACTCAAATTGACCTCGGCGGTGGACCTTCCGAGGCGCTTGGCTTTAAAGGAACTTATAACGTCCTTTCGGCGCCTCTCGATCGCGAGGAATCGACCGACGTCGTTGCGTTAAGCCTTGACCCCTTTCTCGTCAGCGTGAAATCGGCGGACCAGCTAAGTGTCGGGCAAACGGTACGTCTCGCTCGCGAGGCCCAACCGCCGGGAGGCACACCCTCAAACGAGGACGCACCAAATCAGTTCTTCACCATACGCGCGATTTCCGGGAATAGCGTTCGCTTCGCGGAGCTTCCCGCACATCGATTTGATGCCGCGCAAGATTTGGTAGTGCGCTTTCTCGCAAACGCGGCGGACTATCCTCGGCGCATTTTCTTGGAAAACATCTCGTTTACGACACGCAGCCCGCTGGCTTATGTCCTTCATTCGAGAACGATAAATAGTGGATGGAAGAATGTTACGCTGGGAAAGAAGGTCAACGCATCTTGGGGTACGTGCCAACAGATGCGTTCGGATGGTGTTGTAATCAACGCTGATCCTCTTGCACAAAATGCGCTTAGTATCGAGTCGACCTCGGACGTCGAGTGGGGTAGTCTAATTCTTAACGGCAACGGTTCCAACAACGCTGTGGGTGGGTTGTTCGTCGACGATCACTCGCGCGCCATTCATATCCGAAGAATTTTCGCCAAGGATTTTAAGCGGGGCGGAGTGACATTCATGTATGGCGTTGACGCGGTAATTGGCGAGCTAACTTTGTCCAATTGCGCGACGCTCGCCGATCCCAGAAGAGGCTTCAGTGCTGCGTTGTCTGTCGGATTCCCGGCCGACGGCGCAGGACCAACAGCGTCGACATCCAACGCAATGGACTCTAGGTATCTGGTGCGTAACAGCGGCACTACGAACGTGCGGATCGGTAAGCTCAAGATCACGGGTTCCTCTACGGTGCCAATCCGCTCGCACGACGCAACACTTGCTATAGATCAAGCGTACATTGAATTCGCTAGCACGCTCGGGGGGGCTCCTATCGTGGCAGGCGAATCCGGCACCACGCGCGCAGATCCTGACTACTTCCCGTTGGGAGCGCTGGGCAATGTGCAATTGGGTGACGTCACAATAAAGACAGTTTCCGGCGTCGCGTCAACCACTTACGCAAGCAACCGGAACGAGAGTTTTTTTCAGCGCGGCACCGGCCGGGTATCCGCCTCCCAGTTGACGATCGATGGAAAGCGGGGCGCTTTACGTGTCGACGATAAGGAGTAAGGTTTTCACCTCCATCTAATCGATACCGGCCTGGAAAATAATGCGACGAAGGCGCCGAGCCAAAATGATTTGATAGGAATTACCGCCTGTCCACCGTCAAACAGCAAGACGACCGTAAGGACGAGTATGAGACTCAATGCAGGCAACGCGCCAAATCGTCGGCGGTTAGCCCAGAGGGACCAATATAGCCACGAGAGCAACGGGACGGTGATAATTAGGCCGTAGTGGTAGGCAAGGTAGAAAAACAGAGAATCAATTGTCGTCGCTTGATAGCCCTGTCGGGTAAAGAAAGGGTCTATATGATCGTAAGCTGAACGATAGTCTAGTCCGTGTGGCAGAACCACCTTCCACGGTTGTGTACCTAAGAACTGAAAGTAGGCAAGTCGCAAATTGTCACCTTCCTGAACGGCTTTTCCGCCCCCGTTCAGAGTATCCATCAAAGCACTTGCCTTGCCCACGCCTTGGATGTATCGAGACTGGTCATCAAGAAAGAATGCCTGAATCTTGCTGTACTCGTGGACAATGACTGCCACTGCGGCCAAGGTTCCGATTGCAAGCGCTGTCAACATGCGAAGGCGAGCCTTTCCCTTGAAGGATCGCAAAGAGAAAGTGAGTAAAATAAAAATCGTCAATATCGCGATGATCCAATACTGACGAAAGAAGCTAACGCCGGCCAAAACGACAAGGATAATGACCGCGAAAACTGCAAGGAGGGCGCGTCGAGTTTCGCATGCAAGCAAAACTGCGGCCGTTAAGCACAAGTATGGCGAGCTGAATTTCGTGCTTGCAGTGTCGCCGTTAATTTGCATATACCAGGCGGCTAGGCTAATGAGCCCCGTCGCTATTCCAAGGCGGATCAGCGGCAAGGGGTCTCGGTTTTTGAATTGTGAGGAAACTCCAAACCCAAAGACTACCAACAGGTTCGACCGGTAGTCCCCGTAAGCATAGGCCGCGTTCCCTTCGACCAGCGCTCCGATTAGAAAAAGTGTTGTGATAATTACGATTGTCGATGCTACGGCAGGTTTTTTGATTTGGCGTAGTGCTTTGGCCGCTGCGTTGAACACCGCATCTCGCATCAAGAAGCCAAGTAACGCGACAATTACCAGAGCGCCTTCCAGAAAATAGTTTCCTCCAATGTCAAATAGTCGAAATGAGAATGGGGAAAGTAGCAGGATTGCGTAGATAAATGAGGGAAACCATGAAGTCATGAATCTTATTAGCCGATGAAGCATGAAGCTAGATCGGTTGCTGTATCGAAGAGGGATTGTGTGCTCTTGCATATTCTTGTCGTTTCCGATGGCGCAGGACAGGCATTGCCGATGCGCATGGAGGGTCAAATACTATAGTGCATTACGTCTCAGACTTACATCGCCGTATCTTTCATAATTTTCCGGCCACTTGCAGGCGGTTTTGGGCGATTACCACGGCGACCTATAGAAGGTCGCAGCCGCATCTCCGCCAGCCGCCGAGTTAAGTCGCGTCGCAAAAGACGACTCGGGCGCCACTATCGAAGATCCGGGCACACTACCGTTGCCCTGTTGCCCGGTTCGCACCCGACCGCTATTCGGCCGCGCTGTTGTCTTCCCCAACGAATCCTCCCCGCCGTTGCCCGCTCCAGGTGACGATAAGCCCTCAACCGCCGCGAGCCCGTAACTCGTCGTCTGACGCGCCCCGTCCTTCTTTTGAGGCTGGCTTCCAAGGTGCGCCGAGTAACTATCCTCGTAATCCGTGGGCGCGCCGTACAGAGAGCTAATGCGCGCGCTTTGCGGCGACTTTGTACTACGCGTCTGGCGATCACCCTTGGAAGGTTGACTTCGGGTTGAACCCGTGGCGTCATCACCTGACAGGGCGTTCATCTCATAGTCCGGAGGTGGTCCAAGCAGGGGACTCAAGGACGAATCTGAACCAACCTGCCCACCGCGCTGCGGATTGGCGCTTGAGTATTGCGCTCGCATCGAGTCCAGGTTGCTTTGCGCGTATGCCGATGAACAGGCGATGGCGCTCACCGCTGTCGCAACCGTAGCGATCAAGCGAATTTTCATGAAACAGGTATTCATCCGCGAGCCAAAATACTGACGCTGCTCAGCAGCGCCGGCATCGCAACAAAACAGATTGAATCCGCCCACCCGAACTTGCAATCGGCTCGCGCCCATGTTCGTGGAGCGCCTCGCGATTCCGTGGCGCAACGCAAATACATTGAAACTGAAGCGAATCCGAGTCATAGCTGCAGCGTCACCGGGAAGTAGAGTGAGCCGCATCGCGCCCGATGGTGTAGTACGTCCAGCCGCTATCCCTCATTACACCTGGGTCATACAGGTTGCGTCCGTCGAATACGACCGTGTCGTTGAGCGCTTCTTTCATTTGCTCGAAGTCGGGGCTGCGGAATTCCTTCCATTCGGTCAGGATCACCAGCGCGTCGGCGTTTCGGAGCGCTACGTCGCGCTCTTTCGCAAAGGTCACACTTTCGTAACGATCGGGGCCGAGGTCCTCCGCGAGGCGTCGTCGGGCTTCGTCCAGCGCAACGGGGTCGTAAACGCTGACCGTCGCGCCACCGCGAATCAATTCCGCGATTAGTTGGCGGCTGGTTGCCGCTCGCATGTCGTCAGTGTTCGGCTTGAAAGCAAGCCCCCAAATCGCAAAATGCCTGCCATTCAGTGCGTTGCTGAAGTGGTGCTTGATCTTGTCGAACAGCACCGTCTTTTGCAGGGTGTTCACATACTCGACTGAAGCCAGGATGTTCAACTCCATGCCGTTTTCGCTGGCGGTATGCATTAGCGCCTGCACGTCCTTCGGAAAGCAGGAGCCACCGTACCCGCAACCCGCATACAGAAAGCTATAACCGATGCGTGGATCAGAGCCAATGCCACGCCGGACATGTTCGATATCCGCGCCAACCCGGTCCGCCAGGTTCGCGAGTTCGTTGATGAAGGATATCCGTGTGGCGAGCATTGCGTTGGCGGCGTACTTGGTGAACTCGGCGGATCGCACGTCCATGCACAGAGTGCGCTGATGATTGCGGTTAAACGGTGCATAGAGTTGTTCCATCAGGCTCTTCGCGCGCAGTCCCGGGACGTCGGAGTCGTATCCCAAGACGATACGATCAGGTCGCATGAAGTCCTCGACCGCTGCGCCTTCTTTGAGAAACTCGGGGTTTGAGACGACGGCGAATTGTGCGTCGTTGCCGCATGCCGCCAATTCCTCCAGGATCGCGTCGCGTACCTTGTCTGCGGTACCTACTGGTACCGTCGACTTATCTACAACGACTTTGAACGAGTCCATGTGCCGGCCGATGCTGCGCGCGGCAGCAAGCACGTACTTCAGGTCTGCGGAGCCGTCCTCATCGGGTGGGGTTCCAACTGCGATGAACTGGATGTCACCATGTGCAACCCCTTTCGCGACATCAGTGGAAAACGTCAGGCGTCCGGCGTCGCGGTTGCGCGCGATCACTTCCGATAGCCCGGGTTCGTAGATAGGCACGCCGCCGCTGTTTAGCTCCTCGATCTTCGCGGCATCGACATCGAGACACAACACGTCATTACCCAATTCCGCGAGGCATGCTCCGGTGACAAGACCTACATAACCCGTTCCGACGATAGTGACTTTCATGGATTCTGGTGCGCGTGGAAAGTGGAAATATTCTTCAAGTCGGCATGCAAATACTCGCCTGATCGGTTTGTCCGAGGGCGTAACGGTCCGACGAGTTCGCATCTTTACTTAACGAGTCCTGCTTCGGAAATATCTGGCGCTAGGCGACAAGGTAATTTCTTTTTCCGTCAAGGTTTGATCGGCATGGCGAGCTTGGCGAAAACGCAGCGGGAGTGTCCGCGTCGCTAGTTGGGTGCCGACGGCGGAACGTTCTGGTGGGTGAAAGCGCGGTATCAAGTTTCGCTAGATGAGTACGGAGAGATGACGGCGGATTACGTCCCAAGATTGTCCGACTGGGCCCAATCTTGCACCGTACACTTGCTGGGATTCGCACGGCTCTTGCGAGAGGAAAGTATGCGTGCGATGCCTATCTAAAAGACATATCGGTACGGGGCACGCTCATTGATCGATGCATTGGCGCGCAATCTTTAATGGGCTTTTCACACGTAATGCCGTTCTTCTCGATCATTTCATTCTGAACCGCCATGCTTCCAATCCATATGTTCTTGAATGTTGTCGATGCAACGCCACTGGTAGCCATCGACCTTATCATTGAGAACGGGGCGGGTGGTTACCTTCTGGGGCGCCGCGTCAATAAGCCTGCTCAAGGTTTCTGGTTTGTTCCGGGCGGTCGCATTCGCAAGAACGAACGCCTTGACGACGCCTTTCGCCGGATTGCAGGTGAGGAACTTGGCCGAGCCGACCTCAGACGGGCCGACGCCGACTTTCTCGGCGTGTATGAACACCTGTACGAGGACAATTTCAGTGGTCATTTCGGTATCTCGACTCACTACGTTGTACTCGGGTACAAGTTGCGTGGCACTTTTAAACTTGCGTGCCTGCCCGACCTGCAGCACACCGCGTACCGTTGGGCCACGGAAGAAGAGATCGCGAGCGATGCGGAGGTTCATCCGAACACCCAGGCATATTTCGAGGATCTCGCGCTACGGCGCGAAGGTCGCTTATTGATATGACATGGACATCTTCCTCGAACTCAGGGCCGACTGTTTCGCCAATAGTGCGCACTTGTTGACAGAAGAATTAGGCTACGCATGCGCGAGGCAGAGGATTAGAAAAATATCGTGCTCGTTAGTGTCAGAGGCTGGTAAGCAGAGGAATGATCGATGAAGATGAATGAAATCATCCAGGTGTCGGCCACGCTCCGTGGTCAAGGCAAATATCAGGAAGCGATCGACCTCATCGAGGCGAACCTTCCCGACATTGGCGGGGACATCCGACTCAGTGCCCAATTCGAGGCATTTCGCGCCGCAGTGGAAGCAGGGGATGCCGACGTGGCGCACGAGTATGCGACGACGATCGCAGCCGAAGAGCCGGATCGACCGAGCATCTTAAACGTCGCACTGACCGACGGTGCATTAATATGGCCGATCCGGATGGAAACGACAGCACCGGGCGACCACGCTTAAGTAAACCGCAGTGCGTCGTGGCAGCGTGCCAGCCCGCGACTATCAAGATGCTACTGGACGCTCGATCTAAACGACGCTTCCTTCCATTCGTTGAGATTGCGGGGGACGACCACCTTCTCGTTTTCCTGTTGCAGGGCCGTCCGCGATGCGGGGCGGTTCTACGCGTTGATGCCGCGCCCGTGGATGTTCAATGAAAAAAAGCCCGCCGACGGATGCCTGCGGGCTGAAAAGGACATTTGAAGGGCTGAGAGATCCCTCAAACGATCCGAGGTGAGATGACTTTAACGTGATAGATAATCGACAAGTTGTCGCGTTGCGGTATGGGTCAATCTATTGTCGGAAATGACCAACAGAATCACCATTCTCCGCTTGTGTCCACGCGACATGGAAAAGTCGGACGCGATGGGTTTACGCGGTCTGCATGACATCCATAGGCAGTGTCGATTCAGGAGCGAGTGAGTGCGTCTTTTTCTGCAACGGTAGCGTAGATTATGCGCACTTTGCAGAGGACAAGACATCGCTCTAAGATTGCGAACTTACCTCGTCTCATTCGGAATAAAGTTGAAAAATGGAGGATTCCGCCAACATGTTAGCTTTTTCCGTCAGCAGCATTCCGCCATGCAGCAATCTGGATATGATGCACCGCAACCCAGATAGATTTTCCTCTGCGCTGTAACGAACCGTGCAAATCGCCGTGTCAGGTAGCTCCAGCTTATTCGACACTCAACGTCACATTGGAAAATTTTAAGCGTAGTGGATTGGGTGAGTCGAACTGATATAAAAACAGAATCTTCGTCATTAATTCGGCATGGTTATTTATAGAGGAGGCAGGCCGAAGGGTTGGGTCCACAGCAACGTGAACTGATACAAACAACTAAAAACATGACCCGAAATATGCGTGGACAACAACCCCGATCGACACCGAGTGCGCTTGCGCTTGCTGCCGTCCTGGCGTTTTCCGCCTCGGCGCAAGCGGCCGACCCCGCGCTCAATGCGCTCGGGCAAGCGGGTGGTTTGGTGATTCCGTATGCGTTTGCACTGCCTGAAGGGACGGTGGAGGCGCAGTACAACAATTATATCGATCCGCGCTACGGCAAACAGGCGACGGGCTCTCAAGTTGTTTGGGGCGCAGTAGGTCTGGTGCCATACGTGGAATTGTCCGGTGGGCTAGCAAACTATCCGGCCAACGTACACGTACCGTATGCGAATGAGGATCACACGGTTCTTCGTCATCTGATGGCGGACGTCAAGGTAGAAGTGCCGAAGTTTTTCAAGTATCAACCAACCATTGCGTTCGGTATAACCGATATTGGCGGCCAGACGCATTACTTCCGTTCGAAATACGGCGTGGTGTCGCAAGCTTTTGGGCCAGTGACGTTGACTGCCGGTTACGGTCAGGGCGATCGCCTTGATGGGGCGTTCGGCGGCGCACAGGTCTCGTTGTGGAACACAGGGTTGTCGCTGCTCGCGGAAGACGATTCGAAAACGCCCTATGCCGGCGTGCGCTATCAGTCTCCGCGGATTAGCTGGCTAGCCGATGCGAACGTAATCGGCACGTTTACACGGTCGATCCGTTCAACAGATGGGGTGTCGCCACGCACGTCGTTCTCGGTGGGCATTCAGATTCCGCTGGGCAAACGATTTAGCAGTGCGCGTTGTGCAGACGGTTTGTGCGCGGGCCCGCAAGTGCCGGTCGCCCAGAGCGCGGATGCCGGTGATGACGGCCCGATCCGCCTGGCCAGCCTGCAACCGGTGGACACGCGCGCTGCCACCAGTAACAACAACGCGCTGGCCGCTGCGCCGATTACGTATGTGCCGCCGCTGCAGTCGTATGCATCCGTGATGCTGAGTGACGTGACGGCGGCTAAATCGTCGGATGCACTGTCTCCTGCCATTCCTGAAGCGCTGGATACGTCCGCGCTCGACGAAATCGCCGCGCAACTCTTTGCCGCCGGCCTCGAACGTGTGCGTGTCGGGATGAGCGGTCGCGATCTGGTGGTCGAGTACGAGAACCATCGCTACAACCAGAACGAAGCTGACGCGCTCGGTATCGTGCTTGGCGTGGCGAGCGTGAATGCGCCTCATGGCACCGACAAGATTCACGTGATCATCAAGAAGGCCAATCAGCCGCTAGGCGAAGTCATTGTCGATCGTGATGCATTTGCGCAGTTCGTTGAAGGCGGCGCGCCGACGGCCGCAGGTGCCTCACTGACGATGCGCACGCGTCCGACGTACGACGCGGATTCGATCGCGTGGCATGGCAACGAGCACACGCATGGGCTGACGCGGATTCAGATCGAGCCGATCGTCAGTTACCTGTACGGCACTGAGTACGGCAATTTCGACATCTCGCTCGGCGCCAACATTCAAGGGTTCGTGCCGCTGTGGCGTGGCGCGGAGTTCTACGCGAGCTATATCGCGCCGATTTACAACACGAAGAACATGGACGAAGGCCGCGTGTTTAGCGACTACCGTCTGCGCGGCGGCCTGAATGCGGTCGGATTGGCACAGAGCTTCTGGATCATCCCGCAGGTGTTCAACGTGACATCGATCGGCAAGTTCGATTACTCGTATGTCGGCGTGCAAAACGAAACAACGATGTTTGTGCCGGGGCGTCCCGATCTGATCCGCTTGCGGCTCGCCTATCTGCACCATGAACCGGGCCATGACGAATTGCCGAGTGAGAAGAATGCCGAGTTGACCTACCGCTGGGTGCAGCCGTCCTGGAAGCTGTGGATCGAAGCGGGCGTGGCGCGCTTTGTCGGCGGGGACAAGGGGCCGGAAGCGACGTTGACGCGCTGGTTCGACGACGTATCGGTGAGCGTGCATGGCGAGCACAGCGGGCAGGGCACGTTTGTGGGCGCGGCAATCAGTTTCCCGCTGACGTTGCGTCAGGGCATGAAGCCCGGGATCAGCCAGGTGTACGGCTCGGAACAGTTCGGGCTCGACTTCCGTACGCGGGTGGGATCGACGAATTATCTGTCGACCAATGCGGCCGAGAACATGAGCTTCCCGTATAGCACGCAGCAGTACTTGCTGAATCAGGGCCGCTTTAGCGGCGAGTACTTCTCGACCCAGCTTTACAGGATGCGAGATGCGTATCTGCGTTACGGGCGACCTGGCGGTGACGGAACGAAGCCGAAGCCGCAAGTGGGTGTGCCTGTTGTGTCGACAGGTGCCGCGCTTTCACACGGTGTCTGCGGAGGCGGTTTTCAGGGTGTAAGCGACGGACGGGCGTTGGTGCCGGTCAATTGTGAATGACTTTCTTTGGAGATAGGCGATGAAGCTTCTAAACGGTGCTACGCTGCGCACGCTACAGGTCGGATCGATGGTACTTGCGACCAGCGCGCTGGTCGCATGCGGTGGCGGAACCGATAGCGGTAGTTCACCGGCCGGGACGGTGAGCGGCACAGCCGCAGTAGGCGCGGCAATGGCAAACGCAAGCATCGTACTGACCTGCAAGAACGGTTCAGGTAGTGCGACGGCTAATTCCAACGGCGCGTATTCGGCGACCTTCAATTTTGACGGACCGTGTGCGATCACTGCTTCGAGCGGTGCCATCGCGCTCCATTCGTTCGCGGCCGGCGCCGGCACTTACAACGTGACGCCCTTGACCGAATTGCTATTGAGCTATCTGGCCGGGCAGCTTGGAACCACCGTTAGCGGATTGCTGTCGGGTATCTCGAGCAACACAGCGTTTCAGAGCGCACTGTCCAACAACACGGTAATCGCGAACGCACAGGCGGCTGTCGCCCAGTTGATCAAGACCCAGTATGGGATAACGCTTTCGTCATCGTCGTTCTTGACGGTTTCGTTCACGCCAGGGCAGCCCGGCGCGGACGCGGATCTGGACACTTTGCAGACTGCTGGCGCGATCACCGCGAATGGTCAGCCGGCGGCGTCGCTGTCGGCCGCTGTGACAGCGGCGGGTGCGGCAGCGCCGATCTCCGGTGGGGGCAACGGCGGTGGAGCAACCGGCGGAACGGGTGGCACCGGCGGCACGGGAACCACAACGAAATAGTTTTCACGTGCGGAAGCGGGAAATCGGGCGCGGTACCGGTCTAGGTCCCAAGCGGAGCTAGACCGGCCGGTTCGCCAAAGAATCCTTGCCCGATTGGAAAACACTCATATAAACCTGAAGATATTTGAGGCTTCGCGTCGCGATGGTCTCGATTGGATACCCACGGTCCTTGCGATTCGGCCGCGAGAATCCATGCACCAAACGAGATGGGCTCGAGACGTGAAAGCCAGCTATTCGTAGCCGAGCTTGTGGCTCAGAATGGGCGCGAAAAAGAGCGCCAACGCAGCACCCGCTGCCTTGCCCTCGAGCTCCGCGGCCGCAACCGCGGCCCGCATTCCATATAGCTGTGTAAACAGATCGAATAGCTGAGGTACGCAGTAGAGCGCCGCGATCGCAATGCAATAACCTTGCACGATCGATATACGCCAGTCCTTTCCAACGGCGACAGCAGCGGCAACGATGCGCAGAACGCCGAACAACACGAGCGCACCCACGGCTGCCTGTTCGCGGACCAGATACTCTGGAATAAACTCGCCCATAACTCCCTATGCACCCGGTAGATTAGCCAGCCTGAAATTGGGAGCCGCCGATTCGAACTTTACCATCGGACGGCCGACCGCTTGGGACAATCGTTCTTCGGAAGTGAAGAACGAGTTGATTGATTTTGATATTACCGAAGCCGCACCCGCGCAATGAAAACGCGGCTGAAAGAACCATAATGATGGCCGATATAGTCAAGGGCCACCGCCCGTAAAACGGCGGCCGGTATCCATGCCCCCTCTTCACAACCCTTCTACGGTGCCACTTCGTTGCGCATCCGATAGTCCGTCGGTGTCGTCGCCAGATATTTCCTGAAGAGCTTCGACAACTGCCCGCCGCTGCCGATACCGCAGCGGCGCGCGATCTTGTCGACCGGCAAACGCGACTCGACAAGCATCCGGCAGCTCATGTTCAAACGTGCGCGAAGCAGATAGTCGGAGGGCGTCATGCCGATCTCGTTCTTGAAGCGGCGCAGGAAGTTGCGCTCGCTCATCGCCGCAACCTGTGCCGCATCGTCGATTGAGATGGGGCGATCGACGTTCGCATCCAGCCAGCGCGCCGACGCCAGGATCTTCTCACTGACCTGTGGCGTCAGGCCAAACGTGCCTGCCGAGCTGAAAGGTGTCGTGGGTTGCGGGGCGATCGATTCGGCGACTTGCTGTGCCAGATCGGCGCCGAGATCCTCTTCGACGATGCGTAGCGCCGTGGATACGGCACCAGGCGGTTCTGACAGCGATCGCGCCGGAGGCAGACCTTGCACTTCGCTACCGCCATAGAGAAGCGGGCAGTAGCGACTGGGCAACCCGGCTGCTTGCAGCAGCAGTTGGCCCTCCGCGATCGGATGCACGATCTCGCTGACCGGATGCCGGCGGCGCAGCCAGTTGCTCAACCGCTCGTCGCGGCATGCCTGCTGTGCGCCCGCACCGCCGGCAACGAACAACAGGTGTGTTTCGTTCGTGCCTCGGTGCGACTGGACGTCGTCGGTCCAGACAAATACCGATGACGAACTGGCGATACGCCCACCCGCGGCGGAAAGCAGCGAGACGTCGTAGCGGGCGCGGCCCGATCGCTGCGCGGCGGTGAGCGAGTTTGCCTTCTGGAAGATCTCGATGATTGCTGCGACCGTAGGCAGTGCAAATCCATTGAACAGTGCGATGTCGACGCGCGTCAGCGCGCTCGTTTGCATCGGCACCGCACTTTGCCGCGAGCTATGCGGCAGAGTCTCTACCAAGTCCATTTATTTTTTCCCCGGAAATATGTGGTCTGCAAAGTCTTCTCCCCAAGACTCTGGTTTTTTTCTTATTGGAGCATGCTATAGATTTGATTCTGTTGTCAGTATTACATGGCCGAATTAACCAACACATTGGCCGTTGGGGACACTGACCGGTGAGTCGGCGAATAGCCGTGCTGGGCTTCTGATTCTACCGCCCGCGAACCCGCTAAGGGTTGGAAATGCAATTCGCGACAAAACTGAGACGGAATGTATAGCGAGAATATTTATTCATTTACATAAGCTTCTGATGGATATTGCCCAATAATGGGGAATTGATCAATGCCATAGAAATATCTTGTAACGGATGCATTTAGGGGGTGTGTTGTCTCAATCTGACACATCCGCCATGCCGTGCGGTGTGCTGTCACAAAGGCCTGCTGCGAACGCCGGGGAAGTGGGTGCCTCAGGCGATTTGCGAGGCGGCGCCCGGTTTGGTCTTCTCGGACAGAAGTTTTCCGATAACCGCCGCAAAGCGGTGCGGCCCACTGGAGCGGGTAACATTACGTTCGGCCGCTCAGGATATGCGCTTGCAGGTGTGTGACGCGCGTATCGTTGCCTGCCGACGTCGTAGTTCGGCGGACTTGTCGATGTTTTGATGACACTGCAACCAGATAGGTCCTGGGATACGGTCACTTGCGCATTAATTCAATGCGAGACCTCGCGAGCCGACTCAACTCTCCCGTCACGGTCGAACCTGGCGAAGGGTTCGGGGCACTTGGCGTCGTTCGGGCTGCAGGCTTTACGCCTGTCGATCGCCTGTCGGATCAATCAACGCTATCGAGCCGAGTCAGCCGCCGAATGGTGGTTTTTTGGGCGTGTGCTGCCTGCTACCGTCCAACTGCTTTGCCTACGATTCGTCCGGGTTTTCAAGGAAGGGTTTCCTGCCTCCTTGCGCACGGGGAGCGCTTGTATCATGTAAAGCGTTCGTTCAACTCGGTCACCGCACAGGCATTGTTCCAGGCGCAGGCGGGGTGAATAAAAATATTTAGCAAACGATTGCGCATAGGGCTAAATAAGCTCTACACGCGACCGTTAACGGATTCATGCACAAACAAGACATTCAGACAATTGTTTCCGCAGCTCGCGAAACAGCCGATTCTATCGTCGGCGCGCGCGCGTGGAAGACGGCCGAAGACGCCAGCGCGATGCACGATGTGATCTTCTGGGACATGGTTGCGAAGCGATTGCCTAACACGAACATCGCCGATCTGCTGTCAATGTTCGATTAGACTGCGTCGTCGACACGGCGTATCTTGCCGCACAAATGCTTCGATGCCATGACGCAGCGTGCCGCTAGCCGCGCGATCGTGGACGTGCCCGACGTCCGTCAATTGGCGTCTGAAGCATCCCCACCCCTATTGGTCATCCAGACCGGCCAGCGAAAAGATCTTGACGACTGATCCTGGCTTCGGTTGACGCTCACCCTGTTGCTGAATGAAGACCTGCATCGCGCGCGTCATCTCCGGACCTGAAAGTTTGCGATAGGCGCAGATGTTGTAGGTGACGCCGTGCTGCCGGTCCTTGATGAAATTATCTACGGTCGGTAGCTGCATGTTTTCCTCGAAAGCGTCACGCGATTTTGCACACGAGTAGTTCTCGACGTCATCCATACTGCCCGGTACTGAAGAGGTCCACGAAAAAGAACCTGCCGCCCGAGGGAGCGGCAGGCCGAAAGATCGAGGGGTGGGGTTCGCTTGAGAGAAGCGCCCCTCGAAAGACCGGAGCTGAGTTTAGTCGCTCAAAGCAGGCGGCGGATGCACGCGGCGGATGGGGTCCCGTTCTTGACTGAACAGGACATGAAAAAGGTTTGTCCCGGCAGGATCGGTCTAAACATGCCCGGATCGGACATGATCGCCAGGTCATTACCCAACTGCAGACCTGCTGCCAATCCTGGATCGGACCCGTAGCGCGGGGTTTCGAACGGGCGCGCATCGTGTCTTCAAATCGAATAGGAATGCAAACGAAAAAAGAACCTGCCGCCCGAGGGAGCGGCAGGCTGAAAGATCGAGGGGTGGGGTTCGCTTGAGAGAAGCGCCCCTCGAAAGACCGAAGCTGAGTTTAGTCGCTCAAAGCAGGCGGCGGACGCATGCGGCGGATGGGGTCACATTCTTGACCGAACAGGACATGAAAAAGGGCTCATCCAGGCAGGACCGATCAAAACATTCGCGATAAACGGGATCGCGTGCTTCTCGCCGACGGAGCGCCGGCGCTCACTGAGGCCACTCAGACCACCCAGGTGATCCGTACATCCGCCTTCCGCCGACAGAGACAAACGGTCGATAAATAAACCTAAAAATCAAAGTAATACATTAACAAAAACTGGCTACTGCTCGATACGATAGTGGAAAACGCTGCCTGTCGGCCATAACATTGGTCTTTAGCAACGGGCATCCATTCCCTTTCCAATCCAGCCCTCAACGCCTCCTATGCCACGCCCGATCGTTGCACAGATTCATCCCGACGCAGTCAGCCATAACCTCTCCCTCGTCAAGCAGCGGGCGCCTCGATCACGCGCTTGGGCCGTAGTCAAAGCCAACGCCTATGGGCACGGAATCGATCGCGTGTTTCCGGCACTCGCGAACGCCGACGGCATCGCGCTGCTCGATCTCGACGAAGCGGTCCGGGTGCGGGAGTTGGGTTGGACCAAGCCGGTTCTGCTTCTGGAAGGTGTTTTCACGCCAGGTGACGTGCAGATCGCCCAGCAGTTCGATCTTTCCATGGCCGTGCATTGCCGTGAGCAACTCGATCTGTTGCGCCTGTCGCCGTCACGTGAGCGCATCAACGTGCATCTGAAGATGAACTCCGGCATGAATCGCCTTGGATTCCGGCCCGACGCGTACCGCGCCGCATGGGAGGAGGCCAGTGCGATTCCAGGCATCTCGGACATCACGTTGATGAGCCACTTCGCGAATGCTGATGATGGCGACGTGGCATGGCAGATGGATCGCTTCGATGCGGTGACGCACGGCATTCCCGGCCAACGAAGTCTCGCGAATTCAGCGGCCGTTCTGTGGCATCCCCAGGCTCATCGTGACTGGGTGCGCCCGGGTGTCGTGCTGTACGGCGGCTCGCCCACCGGTCAGTCGCGTCATATTGATGACGTGGGTTTGCGCGCGTCGATGACGCTCAGGAGCGAAGTGATCGGCGTGCAGTCATTGTCGGCGCAGGAGACCGTCGGTTATGGCCGTGCCTTCGCCGCGAATACCGACATGCGCATCGGTGTGGTGGCATGCGGCTATGCGGACGGATACCCCCGGCACGCATCCACGGGTACGCCAATCGCTGTCGACGGAATCATGACGCAAGTGGTTGGCCGCGTCTCGATGGACATGCTCACCGTCGACCTGACGCCGTGCCCGCATGCGCAGGTTGGTTCAAAGGTCGAACTGTGGGGCGAGCAGGTCAAGATCGATGACGTCGCGCATGCTTCGGGGACGATTGGGTACGAACTGATGTGCGCTTTGGCAAAACGGGTGCCCGTAGAGGTGAAAGCAGCGCAATAGTGGTGCAACCAGGCATTTTTTGTGTTTACGTACTAATTGCGAGGAGCGTACGATTCGACCCACTAACCACAAAATGCGTAGGTCATGGCTTTCAGCGAACCAAGGTCTCCATTTTTCAAGTGGGTCGTGTCCTCCGCTCAGGAGCTGAGCGCCGAGAATCGGCAAATATTGCTGGCCAACCTGTTCACGCGAACTGCGTCGATCGTGTTTGCGTCGATCTGCGAAATCAGTGTTTGCGCGACCGCGTTTTATCTCCATCCCAAAGCCCTGTACGCATGCTGGGGCAGCGCCGTCGTCGCGTTGCTGATCACCCGCCTTGCCTTGATCTGGCTGTGTTGCCAGCGCAGCGCGCTGGGCCAGCGGACACCCACTTCGGCATTTCTTTTCGCGAGCCTTCTGTGGAGCGCGCTATTCGGGTTCGGCACCTTCTTGTGCAATACCAGCGGAGATCAGACGCTTTTCCTGCTGGGCAACGTTTGCGCGGTGGGTGTGATCGGTGGGCTGGCTGGACGAAACGCCGGGACGCCCCGCCTCGTGCTGCTGCAGATTACGCTTATTCTCGGGTTTTTGGGCGTGGGGGCGGCGCTTTCTCCCGGCTCCGGCAAGCTCGTGCTGCTGTTTCAGGCGCCGTTTTGTGCCGCAGGCTTCTTTACGGTTGCGCTGCGTAGCAATCGTGACACCGTTGCGTTGCTGCTGGCACGCGAAAACAGCCATCGCCTTGCCCATGAGGACAGCCTCACTGGCCTGCCCAATCGCGCGCGTATCAGTGAGCTCCTGCTGGAGCGTACCGAGGCAGGTTCGTTGCGTCAGGATCAATTGTTCGCTGTTCTGCTGATCGATCTCGACGGCTTCAAGGCAATCAATGACAGCCTCGGCCATGCCGCCGGCGATCAGATCCTTCAGGAAGCGGCGGTTCGATTGCGTGACGTGCTGCCGGCCGGCGATCTCGTGGGACGGCTGGCTGGCGACGAGTTCGTCGCCATTTCCGACGGCACGGGGCTGAACCGCGACGTGCGGTTGCTGGCGGACCGGATCGTCAAGACGCTGGCGCGGCCTTTCGCACTCAGCGAGGCGCGGGTGCATATCGGCGCGAGCGTGGGCGTATCGCTCTATCCGGAAGACGCCAGGACCGGGCCGCAATTGTTGATCTGCGCGGATCGTGCCTTGTACGCGGTCAAACGCAGCGGCAAAAGCGCGTACGCGCTCTTCGATGCCGTCAGGCACGCGTCGGACGAAAGTTTGAGCCTCCTGCGAAGCGATCTGGAAGGCGCGATGCAGTCGTATAGCGGTTTGCGCATGGAGTACCAGCCGATTGTCGACCTCAGCGATGACACGATTTCCGGCCGCGAAGCACTGCTTCGCTGGACGCACCCGACTCGCGGCGAGCTTTCTCCCTCCGCATTTATTCCGACCGCCGAACGGACGGGCCTTATCCTCGCACTCGGCGAGTGGGCCCTGCTGCAATCATGCACGGAAGCTGCCACCTGGCGCGATGCAGTGAGCGTCGCCGTGAATGTTTCGCCGGTGCAATTGCGGGAGGAATCGTTCGCCTCGACGGTTGCAGCGATCCTTGGCAAGACGGGGTTGCCGCCGGCGCGTCTGAATATCGAAGTCACGGAAACGGTGTTGTTGAGCGACGATATCGTCACCCGGCTCAACGTCGAGAAGCTCCGCGCGCTGGGCATCGGCCTTGCGCTCGACGACTTCGGCACGGGGTTTTCAACCATGTCGACGCTCGTGCGCTTCTCATTCGACAAGCTCAAGATCGACAGTTCGTTCGTGAAGGAGTCCGTGCATCGGCGCGAATCCGCGGCGGTGGTTCGCGGGATCGTGGCGTTGGCACGGGAGATCGGTATACCGACCACGGCGGAAGGCATCGAGACGCAGGAACAGCTGAATTTTGTGCGCGTCTGCGGATGCACGCATGCTCAGGGTTATCTTCTGGGCAAGTCGGTCTGCGGTGACCAGATTCCGCAGCTTGAAATAAAACTTGCAGCGCCCGCTGAGTCCAGCGGGCGCTGATCATTGCGGCCTGCTTTTACTGACGCAGTTCAGGCGAATCCTGCATGGCTGCCTGCAGCTTTTGCACGGCGTCAATCGTCGCGCGCTGGGCGGAGAGACCGAAGTTGCGCTTGAATTCACCAAACTCCGCGTGACCGCTGCCCGTCACTTCCTTTTTCGTCACGAGCTTGCCGCTCGGATCTGTCACGGTACACACGAGCGTCACCGAAAAGTCGGTCGGCGGCCAGGTCAGGAGGCTCGGCGACGAAGACGTCGTTGAGATGGTCGGCGTGACGACATAGCTCAGGCTCTTCGATTGGACCGTTGCCTGATCAGGCGCCGCATTCAGCTTCACCACATTGCTGAACACCTGGCTGAGTTCGACGTAGATCGGCAGCTCCAGATCGCGATACGGTTTGTAGGCCACCTTGTCGCCACCACCGCCTGGCGTGACGACTTCCTTGGCGCGCAACTCGTCTGTAATGACGAGCCCCACCGTCTTGTTGATGACCGGCTGCGGCTGCGGCTGCGTCTGCGCCGTCGATGTTGCTGCGGTCGTGGTGGTTGCTGTGAGCGCTGCCGGGTCGCCGGAGATGGTGATGTCGTGTGCGCAACCTGCGAGCGACGCAATGGCGCCGGTGACCGCGATACTGCGGATAAGATGCATCAGTTTCATGATGATTTCTGGTCTTTGAGAAGAGAAGGATTACTGGATGGCTTGCAGGAATGCAGGATCTGCATAGAGCGACGCGAGCAGTTTCTGGACGATGAGCGGATACTCCTGAGTCGCCCTTGGAATCGCGATCGCGGCTGCGAATGACGAGTCCCATTGCGTCGTCGCGCTTTTCACGCTGTCGTATCGCACTTCGTCGCCGCGCTTGACGATGAAGCGAGCGGAGATCGTGCCGGTGGCCGTGCCGATGTTGGCATCGACGTTATTCTTCAGCAGCACACCGCTCAGTTCGACTTTGGCGTCGGGTGAAAGCGCGCGGGAGATCGTCAGTTCCTGCTGCAGGGCGCTCGAGAGGTATTGGGCAAATGAATCGCCAACGGGCGAGGTCATGCGGTTCGCGCGCAGTTGCACGGACGAATGATCGCCATCGGCTTTATCGTTAGTGAACGTGCCGAGACGCGTTGCCAGAGGCGATGCGTTCTTGAGCGTCTGGATATTGTCGACGGAAGCAGAATAGGGCGGCGCGACAACCGAGCACGCGGCGAGCGTGGCAATCGGGATGACGAGGAGAATCTTTCGCAAAGCAAACATGGGCTTCTAATGCCTCTTTGGTTATGGTCTGAATGAGGTGGTCGGCCGCCCGACTCTTATGTAAAGGCGGTTCACGTGTTATCGGCAAGTCCGGAGAAAAATTGACTGAAGGCTGATTCTTTTTGTGTTGAAAGAAAATCGTAATTAATTCATGCGAGAGACATTGGCGAGTTGATTCAGAATTAACCGGTCTATGATCGGCCATTGCATAACGGCCAATAGCGCCGACTTATCTCCACTAGCGCATACTCGTGCTGCGATACCGAGGTCGACATGGAACTCACATGGCAATTCCAGCTCAGGATCACCGTCTCGCCCAAACTTGCCGGCGATCTGCGCCCAAACCCGCAGGGTGTTTCGCATACCGCGCTTCATGAAGTGTTACGCCGGCATAACGCGACCTTGAAGTGTCAGTTCGATGCTTTCGCCGATTACGTGAACGAGGCGGAAAAGCAGGGAACGGAAAACTACCCGCTTTATCAGTGGACCCGGCAGACAATCGAGAACCCGGAGAAGAAAGCAAAGTACTTGCTGTCGTTCACGGTCTATGTGAATGGCGACGAGATATACGGCAAGGAAATCACCGACGTGATGGAAGCTGAATTGCAGGCCATGATCGGTGACGAAGGCATTCAGAACGTCGCCAGGTTCGATACCAATCCGGCGAATAATCCTCAGCCACCCAGGCGCTAACCTTTATACGTAGTTCGCCAGTTTTTCTCCACGACACTCGCATGTAATAAACGGTAATTATCGTCTCGGCACCGCTTGCGTCTGAACGCAGCGGTTGCCGACGCGCGATCGCGTCCGTCATTTTTTTCCTCGGAGACACTCATGCCGATATCGGCATTCCGGCCTTTTGCGCTCATCGTCCTCAGTGCTCTAACAGTGCTGCTCGGCGCATGCGGCGACGGCATATCGTCCCCTTCGCCGACTCCCGCTACATCGGTCAAGGCGGCATGTGGCAATGCCACCGTTGCCAACGCGCACATGAGTTGCCCGCCGGGTTTCGTCCCGCCCGCCTCCTGAGCCCGGAATTCAAACTAGTACAACATCCCGCAATTACTTTTAATAATTGATTGCATGGTTTATCCTGGCGGTATGAGTCGAGGACGCCATGCAACGCCAGTGAAGCTGGCCAGGAAGGAAAGACAGGAGTTGCAGTCGCTGATCCGACGCACGACGGCTGCACAACGCGATGTGACACGGGCACGCATCGCATTAATGGCTCACGAGGGCTACACGAGCGCGGCGATCTCAGAGGAACTGGGCGTGTCCGTGCAGACCGTCAGCCAGTGGCGCCAGCGCATTGCGCGGCAAGGCGT
>NZ_JAQQDU010000061.1:0-53373 GCF_046027825.1 Paraburkholderia sediminicola | reverse complement strand
CACGAATAGATCGCTCAGACGAATTGTGGGCAATCCTGAGGTTGCTCGACCGGGGCAGGCCCGATCATCCACCGCTTGATTCATTCTAGTTCACCGCCGCGGCGACACACGATTGTGCCGTGCAACATCGCGGCCACGCAGCAAAGGAGCCGCCTCTACTCGTCGCCCGCGCCGGCGCCAAGCACTTCATATTCGATCGGACAGCGCGTGTAGAAGAGTTGAACACCGCCGTGTCGGAGGCTATCGAGCAATGCATCGATACAAACGTCCTCCGCGGCCACCGTGACCACGACAGGTTGGTCGACCAATTCAAAGAAACGCGCCGCGTGGTACTTGCCATGCGCGTCGATGCATTCACTCACTTCGATCACCGTTGCACCCTGAGCGCCGGCTTTTTTTGCCGTGTCCAGAATCCATTCGACGACGGTCATGTGACTCTTGCGGTGGCTCTGATTGGCTGCAAACACCGTCAATTGACTGCCTTTCATGAGGCGCTCCCATTGGATCAGCCGGGGTTGACCGGTGGTTCGGGAAGGAATGTCATCTCCTCTGCATTGAGTGTAGCAAGCAAACTTCAAGGCCGGTCAGCTACGGCTTGTCGAGCTATGCCAGTGTCTACCCCAAAACGGCTTCGACCCATGCCGCCGTGCGCAGTGTCGGCAAATCGTCGCCATACCTACCGACCACCTGGAAGCCCAACGGCAACCCGTCTCGCGATAGCCCAGATGGCACGGTCACAGCGGGCACACCGAGAAAACTCCACGGAGCACAGTACGATCCGTCGCCCGTGTCGGCGAGCCCCACTGGCGCCTGGCCCGCGGCAGGCACCGTCACGAGCGCGTCGCAATCGTCGACGAAGTCACCGAACTCGCTTCGCAGCCGGCTTTGCAACGCCAATGCCTCGCTGTACCTGGCGACTGGAACCGCTGCGCCAGCGGCGGTCAACACCTTCAGGTGCTGACTGACCATGTCGGGATAGTCCGCCGTCAAACGCCCGATCTCGCGGGCCGCCTCCACCTGCACGACAGTCTGCAACGCGTCGAGCATCAACGGCATGCCGTCGAACGGGTCAAGTTCCACGAGCGTCACCCCGGCGGCCCGCAAGCGCTCCAGCGAAGCACGGAAATTGGCCTGCTGCTCGTCCGTCACGTTGCCCCAGAGAGGCGTACGAACGACGCCCAATTTACGCGGACGCTGCGCCGTAAAGTATGCCTCCCAGGCATCGAAATCAACGATCACTTCGGGCTTTGCGTCGATGAACAGCGCGTGACACACGGCTGCGCCTTCCACCGTCCGTGCAAAAAAACCGACATGATCGACGGAAGGCGCCAATGGATGCACACCAGCCGACGGCACCCGGCCGTGGCCAGGTTTATAGCCAACCACGCCGCAGAACGCGGCGGGCCGAATCACGGAACCCACTGTCTGCGTACCGACAGCGAGCGGCACGATACCGGCCGCCACAGCGGCCGCCGAACCACTCGAGGAACCGCCGGGTGTATGAAGCCGGTTCCACGGATTGACTGTCGGTCCCGGTTCGCGCCATGCAAACTCGGTCGTCACCGTCTTGCCGAAAACAACGCCGCCGAAATGTCGAATCCGCTCAACGATCCACGCGTCCCCAGCGGGTCTGAATCCGGCATAAATGGGCGAACCGTAGGTCGTCGGCATGTCGTGCGTCGCCATCAGATCCTTGACGCCGATTGGCAAACCGGCCAGCGGTTTGCCCGCAACACCGCAAGTCTCATACGTATCGGGTCGGTAGGCGAAGGCCTTCAACCATGGTTCGCATTCTTCGGCGCGTGCTTGCGCGGCTTCGAGTCGCGCGCGGCAAGTCTTCTGATCGCCACGGCTAGCGATCAGGTCGGCAACGAGTGAGACGGTATTTGCACTCATTTGATTTCAGTGCGCCGCGTATCGACCGCCGCCGTCCGCATCGATCACCACGCCACTCAGATATGACGCTCGCGCGGATGCCAGAAATGCCACGAGATCGGCAATTTCTTCGGTCTTCGCGGCTCTGCCGAACGGCAGATCTGAAAGCATGTCCTGCCATCTGGACGGATCGCCGAATCGCTGCGCCGCGCGCGATCTGGAGAGTGCGATCAAGCGCTCCGTTTCAGTTGGCCCGGGATTCACGCCGAGCACGCGGACACCGCGCTTCGTTGAATGCGCACCGGCCGCCTGGGTGAACGCCGTGAGCGCTGCGTTGCCGGCCGAGCCGCATAGATAGTCATAGCGTGGCGCCACACCGGCGATTCCGATGACATTCACCACGACACAATGACCTCGTTTCATCATCGACGGCACCGCGGCGCGGATCGTGTTGATGTAGCCGTGGACTTTCAGGTCCCACGCGGCTCGCCATTGCGCGTCGTCGACGTTCGCAAGGCCACCGCCCGGAATGGCGCCCGCGTTGTTGACAAGGACGTCTACCTCGTCAAGGTGCGACGCTAGTTGCTCGATGCCATTGCTGTCCGAGAGATCGACGCACAGACCGTCGACATCCGTCAGGTGCATCGCGCGTAGCCGCGCTATCGCTTCGTCGACGGACGATGTCTGACTGCCGACCAACTTCACACGGCAGCCTTCGCGCAGGAATGTCTCGACGCATGAGAACCCTATCCCACGCGATCCACCCGTAATTAGGACGCGCTTGTCCTTCAGTTCAAGTTCCATGCAGGTTTATCCTTGCGTGCGCCGTTCGACGTCGGTCGCGAAGTCAAGTACGGCGCGATTGAATGCATCGGGCTCTTCGAGATTGATCTGATGGGTCGTATGCGGCACGATCCAGAGTTGCGCGTCCGCGATCATGCGCTTCATGAAGAGCGCGGGAGCAAGACAGGGCTCATCGTCGTCGCCCGCGACGATCAATGCCGGCACGGTGAGGCGACGGAGTTCCGTTTCCAGCTCGTAAATGGTGGGGCGCCGCATCTGAAAACCTCGTGCGGTCAGCGCGGTGCCGAGCGCGGAATGCTCGATAAAGCACCGCAGGAATTCGTCGAAGCCACGGGGATCCTTCTCTTTGAGACGGCGCCGGGTCTGCCCGTTTGCATAGTCGGCCGTACCTTCTTCCATGCCCACCGACAGAATCCTCTCCGCCAACGCGTCGCAGTCGCGCAGGAACTGCTTGCGATCGTCCGAACCGTGGCCAGCCGCGGTCACGACGACAGATCGCGTTTTGTCCGGATGCGCGATGGCAAAATTCAATGCCGCGTATCCGCCCATCGACAACCCGACGATATGCGCACTCGCAATGTTGGCGGCACGCATCACGTTCGCGATGTCGCTGACCGCGTGCGCATGGCCGTACTGCTCGATATCGTCGGGCACATCGGACGGCGGATAGCCTCTCGCGTTGAACGTGACGCAGCGAAACCGTCGCGAGAGGTAGCGAACCTGGTTTTCCCAACTGCGATAGTCGCCGGCAAACTCATGCACGAAGACGATCGCAGGTCCGCTTCCCGTCGATTCATAGAAAAGATTGACTCCACCGGATAGTGCGTATGGCATGAATGCTCCTCCATTGGTCCTGTCTGCCCTAGCCCACGCGAACAAACCACATGTCATGGACGCCTTTGATGTGGCCGAGTATAGGATTTCATTCGATAGGAGAAAAATATTAAATGCAAATTGGTCCATCGTGTATTCTTATCGAGCGGACAATCTGGGAGTCGGCAGCGCAGCGGGCCAAAGAAGGGATTCATGGATTTCAAACAGCTGAAGTATTTTGTGCGGATCGCAGAACTCGGCAACATGACCCGCGCGTCAGAATCGCTCAACATCGCGCAACCGGCGCTGAGCCAGCAGATCTCGAACCTCGAGGCTGAGCTCGACACACGCCTGTTCGATCGAGGTGTCTATGGCGTACGTCCGACCCGCTCCGGCGACACGCTTTACCGGTATGCGAAGTCGCTGCTCAAGCAATTCGACGACGCTCGAGCGGCCGTCACGAGTGAGACTGAACAGCCTGGCGGCCGTGTTGCGATCGGCATTCCCGGTAGCGCCGGAAAGCTTGTCATCACGCCCCTCGTAAGCGAACTCGTGAGCCGTTCGGCGATCCTGACCGAGATCGTTGAACGTCCAAGTTCGGAACTGGTCGATCTGGTTGCAGGCGGCAAGCTCGACATTGCTATCGCGGTCGACGCGCCAAGGCGTCGTGGCGTCGCGATCACCCCGATATTGCTTGAAGAACTCTACGCGGTGATGCCGCCTGGACACGGTCAATCGAAGAAGGCTCTCCGGGCCAAAGAACTGGCCACCCATCCGCTTTTTCTGCCCAGCGTTCCGAATACGATCCGTCAGCGTGTCGAGGCGGCGTTTCTCGAAGAGCATCTTCAATACAAACTCGTCAGTGAAGTCAGTTCGCTAGACATCGTTATCCGGCTCGTCGCTGCGGGGCTCGGTTGGGGCGTATTACCGTGGTCCGCCATCGCCGAGGATGTGCAGCGCGGCAACGTCGACGCACTACGTGTCTCCGACCGATCATTACAGCGCGAACTCGCGCTGTGCGTGTCGGATGTCATTCCACTTAGCCGCGCAGCCGAAGTCGTGCGCGACTGTCTCGTCGAAATCATCACGCGCCTCGTCGCGTCGAAAGCGTGGGCCAATGCCACGCTGATCTCCACCCCGTAGATCTGTCTCTTCGCGTCAATAGGGATCGCTTATAGACCGATCCCAATTCCGTATTGGCCGCGCTCCAGCGGCATTTGTACACTTCGTCAAAGTCTTATCACGACGAAGTCGCGCGGTGCACCGCACGCGACGTACATAAATACGGAGACAATCATGCTTACCCATCAGGGAGACGTCGCAACTGCCCGCGAATCTGCGTGCAAGAAGGCCTTTTGGCGTGTCGTACCCGTTCTGTTCCTGAGTTACGTATTCTGCTCAATGGACCGATACAACATTGCATTCGCCCAACTTCAGTTGCGTGAGGCACGCCATATGTCCGACAGTGTGTATGGCCTTGGCGCCAGTCTTTTCTTTGTCACCTATGTCCTGTTCGCTGTGCCGGCGAATCTGCTACTGAAGCGCTGGGGCGCACGGCGGCTGTTTTTTCTGATTGTGCTTGGATGGGGTCTATGTTCAACGAGTATGTTGTTCATTCGGACTCCGGCCGAATTCTACCTTGGCCGTCTGGCGCTGGGTGCGTTCGAAGCAGGGTTCTATCCCGGTGTCATCTATTACCTCGCGACCTGGTTTCCTCAAGATCGCCGCAGCAAGGCATTTGCTGTATTCACATCGGGCGTGACTGTCGCCGGCGTGATAGTCGGCCCCCTATCCGGCTGGATCATGACGAAGTTCGACTCGGCGGCAGGCCTCGCAGGATGGCAATGGGTTTTTCTGCTCGAAGGCGTGCCGAGCTGCGTGATGTCACTGGTCTGTCTCGTGCTGTTGAGACGCGGCCCAGCAGATGCATCCTGGCTGTCTGAACAGGAGCGCCACGCGTTATGCGACACGTTGGAGCGGGAGCGCTCTGAAGCGCACGTTACGCAGGGTGGCCGTGCAATCGTTTCGCTATTGCGCGACTCCAGAATCTATTTGTTTGCGCTCGTTTATTTCTGTGCAGTCTCAGGAATATATGCACTCGGCTTCTGGGTGCCGGCGATCATCAGAAGCTATGGCGTCGTTACTCCGCTCGCGATTGGTCTTTATTCCGTCATTCCGTGGGGGCTAGCAGCGATAGGGACGATCCTGATATCGCGCCATTCCGATCGCGTTCAGGAACGGCGCTGGCATTTCAGCGTTGTGATCTTCGCAGGCGCCGCAGCGCTTGCACTGTCGACGATTCCTCATTTGAATTTTCCAACGGCGATGCTTCTACTCAGTATCGGCGCAATCAGCGTCACCAGTTCGAGTCCGCTTTTCTGGGCCATGCCGACCGCCCTGTTGAGCCCACAATCCGCTGCTGGCGGTGTCGCGCTCATTAACTGCCTTGCCGTTACGTCAGGCATCGTTATGCCGTTTGCGGTCGGCCTGCTCAAGGAGATGACGGGCTCTTTCTCGCCTGGCCTTTGGCTGCTTGCGGGAACGCTTTGCTCCGGCGCGCTGATTCTGCTCGCGATCGTGCCGGGACCCGAGAGTAAGCGGACACAGGACTACCTCATGCAGTCCGTCGGACATCCCCCATCGGTCACGCAGGCTGCGGAAGAAGGCTGAGCGCGACGATGTCACATCTCGAACAAAGAAGGAGAAGTCCATGACCGACACGCAATCCGGCTTTCAACAGCCTCTCAAGGGACTCAAGGTCCTTGAACTTTCGCAGATCATGGCCGGCCCCACATGTGGCCTTATGCTCGCAGACATGGGCGCCGACGTTTACAAGGTCGAGAAGATTCCGCTTGGCGACGACGCCAGAAACTACGGACGCCCTTCTGACGCCGGCATACCACCATCGTTCATGATGCTGAACCGCGGCAAGAAATCGATCGGAATTAATATCAAGAGCGACGCCGGTAGAGCCGCACTGCTGCGAATGGCGACGCAGGCGGACGTACTGACCGAAAATTTCCGCCTCGGCGTAATAGAACGTCTCGGCCTCGGCTACGACGTGCTCAAGGAATTGAATCCCTCGCTGATTTATTGTTCGATTACAGGTTACGGTCGCGAAGGCCCACTCGCGCAGAAGGGAGGTTTCGACCTGATTTTGCAGGCATTCAGCGGGCTCATTAGCGTGACGGGGGAAGAAGGCGGCGAGCCGGTTAAACCGGGCGTATCGATTGCCGACGTCAACGCTGGGATACTCGCGGCGCTCGGTGTGCTGGCCGCCTATGTCCATCGGCTGCGCACGGGCCGCGGGCAACGTGTCGACACATCGTTGCTGCAGGCCTCGCTGCAGCACATGTATTGGTACGCGGCGGCTTATTTTTCACGAGGCGTTGTAGCTAAGCCATCGGGTACCGCGCACCCTTTGATCGCACCGTATCAGGTGTATCGCTGTCGCAATGGGCGCATCGCGATCGGCGGTGCGAATCAGGCCAACTGGGAACGGATTGCAGATGTCCTGGGGCATGCCGAGTGGCGAAGCGACAGTCGATTTGCGACGGCTGATCTGCGGTTGGCCAACCGGGGCACTTTAGCAAGTTTGATCGACGCGGTGCTGGCAACAGATGACGTCGAGTCGTGGTTACGCCGATTCGACGATGCATGCGTACCGGCCGGTCCCGTGCAGAACGTCGCGCAAGCGCTGGAGCACGAGCAGGCGCGTGCCGTACGCATGGTCGTCGATGTCGATGCACCTGACGGCGGAAAAACCCGAGCGCTCGGCCTTCCGATCCTGTTCAACGGGCAGACTCGGATTGCATCGCGTGCGGCGCCGAGGGTCGGCCAGGACACGGAGGACATCCTTCGCGAATTCGGTTTTACCAACGGTGAAATAGAAGATCTGATTGCGTGCGGCGCTGTGCTCCAGCACCGGAGTTCCAACGAAGCAGCAGCCATCGCGAATAGCTGAACTGACATGCATACGAACTTATCGACCGATGGTGCAACCAGCGTTGACATACCTTTCGAACTTGGGCTTCTCGTGCACGAGCAGATCGCGATCATCACGATCAAACGGGCCGAAAAACGCAATGCACTAACACTCGAACTATGGCGAAGTCTCGGCCGGATCGCCGCGCATCTCGACACGCGAAGTGACGTTCGGGCGGTCATTCTGACCGGGACTGGTGCAAGCTTTTGCGCCGGAGCCGATATCGCCGAATTCAATGAAGTGCGCGGCGATGAGGCGCAAGTCAGGACATACGACGCCGTGTATGAAAGCTGCTGCAGCGCGATCGAAGCAATCGGGAAGCCGACCATCGCGGCTATCAACGGGTTCTGCATGGGCGGCGGTTGCAATCTTGCCATGGCATGCGACTTTCGCTTCGCGAGTCCGGGCGCGGAGTTTTCCATTGCCGCGGCGCGTCTGTCGATCGTGTACGGTGTCGCCGGCACACGCAGGCTGCTCAACCTGGCCGGCCTCGTGAACGCGAAGCGCATTCTCTTTGCCGCGCAACGCTTCAACGTGGCCGATGCGCTGCGCTTTGGCATCGTCGACGAAATCTACGAGAACTTGAGCGACGCCGCGCTGCAATTTGCGACCGCGATGACCAGGAACGCACCACTGTCGATTCGCGGCTCAAAATTGATTCTGACGGGTCTTGCATCGCGTGCGGGCTCACTTAGCCAACAGGACGTTGATATTGCGATTCAGCGCGCTGCCCGCAGCGCCGACTATGCGCAAGCGCGCGCCGCATTTTTACAGAAGCGCATTCCGCTATTTCGCGGGGTGTGAATCGCCACGACGTTCAATGCCGCCACGACCCATGCGCTAACTCGACGTCCCGCTTCGCCGCCGCCAATCCTTCGACGATGCCTGCGCGATCCAGCGCAATGCAGTAGACCGGCTTCGCCCGCTCGAAGCGCCAACTGTCGGCGAGCGCCCCGGCGTCAACCGGATCGAAGCCGAACTGATCGAGAAGCCCGCTCACGACGTGTTTGGCCTGCGCGTCATCGCCGGCGAACGGCAGCGCCCGACGGTTCGGGCTACCGGCCGGCTTGCCGTCCGTTTCCAGGTCTTTCGCCAGAATTGCGTTGAAGGCCTTGACCACCCTGGCGCCAGGCAACGCGGCCGCCAGCATCTGACTGGTGGTCGTCGCGCGACTGTCGAGCGCCTCGATCTGACCATCGCGGTCGGGATAGTAGTTGCACGTGTCGATCACGGTCTTGCCGTCGAGTGCCGCAACCGGCAGCGCATCGATGTTGCTGAACGGCACGGTCACCACCACCACGTTGCCGAACTTCGCCGCCTCTTCAGCCGTGCCGAGCGCACAGCCAAGTGCTGCGGCTGTGCTGATCAAGGTTCGCGGATCACGGGAATTACTGATCATGACTTCGTGACCATGGTTCTTCGCGAGCGTCGCCATCGCGCGGCCGAGAAAGCCGGCGCCGAGAATGCCTATCTTCATATTTCACACTCCATGTCGTTCAGGGGATCGCTCGGTTGAGCGTGCCCATCGGTGAGAAACACTATGATTCAAAACCTCAACCAGATAAACAGGCATAATTTTACGACTGTCGAAACCACAAGTGGGGAATAATGGACCGTTTGACCAGCATGGCCGTGTTCGTGAAAACGGCCGACAGCGGCTCGTTCGCCGCGGCCGCGCTCGCCTTCGGCATCTCCTCGCAGATGGCCGGCAAGCATGTCAGCACGCTGGAGGAGCGCGTCGGGGCGCGTTTGCTCAACCGGACCACGCGCCGCCAGAGCCTTACCGAGATCGGCCAGATTTTCTACGAACGCTGCAAGGCGCTGCTGGCGGATACCGAAGCGGCCGAATCGGTCGCGCAGGAGCTCTCCGCCTCACCGCGCGGGCGTTTGCGCATCACCGCGCCGGTTACCTTCGGCACCTGCTGTCTGGCGCCGATGATCACGCGCTATCTGAAGGCCCATCCCGAGGTGCGGGTCGAGTTGGCGCTGACCGACCGCTTCGTCGATCTGATCGACGAAGGGTATGAAGCCGCGATCCGTCTTGGCGCGTTGTCGGATTCGTCGTTGATCGCGCGGCCGTTGATGCCGTACCGGCTGTTCGCCTGCGCATCGCCCGGCTATCTGGCCGAACGCGGCGAACCGCATACACCGCAAGCGCTGGCAGACCATGAGTGCCTGAGCTTCGTCTATACGAGCCTGCCGGTTGCGACCGAATGGCATTTCGCCGATGCTCAAGGCGAACACGTGGTGCCGATTTCCGGCCGCTTTCAGGCCAACGACGTGAAAGCGCTGCTGGCCGCGGCCCTCAATGGCGGCGGCGTGATCCTCGCGCCCGAAGTGGCGGTGAAGGACGAGCTCGCCGCGGGCCGGCTGGTGCGCCTGCTGAACGGCTACGAAGCGCCCGCGCGCCCCATGCATCTGGTCTTTCCGGCAAGCCGCGCCACGCCGAAATTACGCGTGTTTATCGACCAGGTGGTGGCCGAATTCGGGCCGCACGCCGCGTGAAATGAGCAGCCTGACAAACCTTGCAGGCAACCTTCACCACCCGCCAATCTCCACCCATTGACCGCTAGAATTGCCGGCTTTGCCCGCTTCGGGCGCGCGACAAGGCAAAATACGGGTTTGCGCGCGCAAAACGCGCCGCAAGACCGGATGAATCAGACCTCGGCGGCAGGCTTGCCGCCGACCCTCGCAAAGACGCATGACGACAGCCCAGCAAGCCAATCTGGCACCGCTGGACCGTCGCGTGCGGCGCAGCCAGGACAGCTCGTCCTTTAACAGAGCCCCTCAGGAGCATTCATGACCGATTCGAACCCGTCTTTCCTCGGCAGGATTTCACTTGCCGTCAGTACATTTTTCAGCATCCTCGGCGATGGCGAATTCGCCGCCGGCGTGCTGCGCCTGCGTAATGGTGGAGCAGGTGGCGCCGCTGCCGCGAGCGCCGCGCCTGCACCTGCACCTGCACCTGCACCTGCACCTGCACCTGCACCTGCGCCCGCTCCTGCCGCTGCACCGGCGCCCGCACCGCAGGCGCCCACGCTGAAGGAACCAAGCCCGGACGCGGCACTTCAACTGCTCGGCCTGTTGCAACGCGACGCGCGCTTCATCGATTTCGTCGAAGAAGATATCAAGAACTATAGCGACGCCGACATCGGCGCCGCCGCCCGTCTCGTGCACGACGGCTGCCGCACGACGCTGCGCGAGCATTTCACGATCCGTCCGGTGCGTGACGAAGCCGAAGGCAGCCGCGTGACGCTGGCCGAAGGTTTCGACGCCACCTCGGTTCGCCTGACGGGCAACGTCGTCGGCAAGGCGCCGTTTAACGGCAGCATCAGCCACCGCGGCTGGCGTGTCGACGATGTGCGTCTGCCGAAGCTGACCGGCAGCCATAACGCCAAGGTGATCGCACCGGCCGAGGTGGAGCTATGAGCGACGCACGCTTCTCAATCGGTATCGACCTGGGCACCACGCACTGCGCACTGTCCTACGTGGACACGACCGCCAGCGACGGCGAAAAGACCGCCCAGGGCGTGCTGCCGATCGCTCAACTCACGGACCCCGGCGCAATCGCCAACCTCGATCTGCTGCCCTCGTTCCTCTACCTGCCGCATCCGGACGAACTGGCCTCGGGCGACCTGTACCTGCCATGGACCGGTCAACGGGAATTCGCGGTCGGCGAGTTCGCCCGCAACCGCGGCGCGGCCACGCCGATCCGGCTCGTGTCGAGCGCCAAAAGCTGGCTGTGCCATCCTGGCGTCGACCGTCGCGCGGCGATTCTGCCTAACGACGCGCCGCCTGAAGTCGCGCGCGTGTCGCCGCTCGAAAGCTCGGTGCGCTATCTGACGCACCTGCGCGAGGCCTGGGACCACGCGCATCCGGACGCACCGTTCAGCCAGCAGGACATCACGGTGACGATCCCCGCGTCGTTCGATCCGGCCGCGCGCGAGTTGACCGCCGAAGCCGCCGAGGCCGCCGGCTACGGCCGCATGACGCTGCTCGAAGAACCGCAAGCCGCTCTGTATAGCTGGATTCAGAAGAGCGGCGGCCAGTGGCGCAAGCAGGTCAAGGTCAGCGACATCATTCTCGTGGTCGACGTGGGCGGCGGGACGACCGACCTCTCGCTGATCGCGGTGATCGAGCGCGAAGGCAATCTCGAACTGCATCGCGTCGCGGTCGGCGAGCACATTCTGCTGGGCGGCGACAACATGGACCTCGCGCTGGCTCACGTCGTCGCGCGCAAGCTCGCAGCACAAGGTACCCAGGCCGATGCGTGGCAACTGCGCGCCCTCACCTATGCGTGCCGCTCGGCGAAGGAAACGCTGCTCAGCGACCCGTCGACCGATACCGTGCCGCTCGTCGTGCCGAGCCGCGGTTCGAAGCTGATCGGCGGTTCGATCCGCACCGAGCTCACGCGCGCGGAGTTGACCCAGACGATTCTCGAAGGCTTCTTCCCGCAGGTGGATAGCGCAGCGCGTCCGGTGAGCCGCGCGCGTGCCGGCCTCACGCAACTCGGCCTGCCGTATGCGCAGGACGCGGGCATCACGCGGCATCTGGCGGCCTTCCTCGGCCGTCAGGTGGGCGCGCTGGCCGAACTCGAAGGCTTGCGCGATATTGCCACCGCCGAAGGCGCGACCTTCCTGCACCCCACCGCCGTGCTCTTCAACGGCGGTGTGTTCAAGTCGCCGCTGCTGGTCGAACGGATCATGGGCTCGCTCAATGGCTGGCTCGCCGCCGAAGGTGCGCCGCAAGCGCGCCTGCTCGAAGGCGCGGATCTCGATCTCGCCGTCGCGCGCGGCGCGGCCTACTACGGCTATGTACGGCGCGGTCAGGGCGTGCGCATTCGTGGCGGCACGGCACGCGCGTACTACATCGCAATCGAATCGGCGATGCCCGCCGTCCCCGGTCTCGAGCCGCCCATTCAGGCACTGTGTGTTGCGCCGTTCGGCATGGAGGAAGGCACGGACGCCGAATTGCCGACGCAGGAGTTCGGGCTGGTCGTCGGCGAGCCGGTGCACTTCCGCTTTTTCGGATCGTCGGTACGTCGTCAGGATCAGGTCGGCACGCTGCTCGACTTCTGGGGCCCGGAGGAATTGCAGGAACTCGAAGAAATCCAGGCGACGCTGCCGGCCGCCGGCCGCACCGCCGGTGAAGTCGTGCCAGTGAAGCTGCATGCGCGCGTGACGGAAGCCGGCACGCTCGAACTCGAAGCCGTGCCGCGCGGCACCGACGAGCGCTGGAAGGTCGAGTTCGACGTGCGCGGCAGCGCCAATGCATGACAGCAATGAAGCGCTACAGCGTCGGGATTGATCTTGGCACCAGCAACACGGTACTCGCTTATGCTGCGGCGGGCTCGCAGGAGATTCGCGTCTTCGAGATCGATCAGCTGGTGAGTCTCGGCGAGGTCGCCGCGCGACCGCTCCTGCCGTCGGTGCGGTATCACCCGGCGCCGGGCGAGCTGAGTGCGGGCGATCTGCAATTACCGTGGCGCGCGACTGACAGTTCGATCGGTAGCGCTGACGCAAGTCAGCAGGATCAGCCAGCGGTGATCGGCAGGCTCGCGCGTGCGCTCGGTGGGCAGGTGCCGGGACGGCTGGTGGCAAGTGCGAAGAGCTGGCTGTCGCACGCGTCGGTGGACCGGGTCGCGCCAATTCTGCCCTGGGGCGCCGCCGACGATGTCCGCAAGGTCTCGCCGGTCGAAGCCAGCGCGAGCTATCTGGCGCACGTGCGAGCGGCCTGGAATCAACGCTTTCCAGACGCGCCGCTCGAAGCGCAGAACGTCGTGCTGACGGTGCCCGCTTCTTTCGACGAAGGCGCGCGAGCGCTGACGGTGGAAGCGGCGCGCATGGCGGGCCTGCCCACGCTAAGGCTGCTGGAAGAGCCGCAAGCCGCGTTCTACGACTGGCTGTTTCATCATCGCGAGAGTCTGGCGACTGAACTGTCGGACACACGGCTCGTGCTGATCTGCGACGTGGGCGGCGGCACCACCGACCTCACGCTGATCGAAGTCCAGATGCGCGACGGCGAGCCGGCGCTCACCCGCATCGGTGTGGGCAACCATCTGATGCTCGGCGGCGACAACATGGACCTCGCGCTCGCGCATCGGGTCGAGGCGCGTTTGCCTCAAGCGGGCAACGAGCGCACGCGTTTGTCGGCAGCGAGTCTGTCGCAACTGGTCGAACGTTGCCGCGGCGCGAAGGAGCAACTGCTCGGCCCGCACGCGCCAGAGTCGGCTTCGATCACGCTGCTCGGCGCGGGTTCGAAACTGATCGGCGGCGCGCGCACGGTGCAGGTGACGCGCGAGGAAGTCGAACAGATCATCGTCGACGGATTCTTTCCGGCGGTGGCGTCGGACGAACGGCCCGGCAGGCCGCGAGGCGCGATTGTCGAGTTCGGCCTGCCCTATGCCACCGATGCGGCGGTCACGCGCCATATCGCGGCGTTTCTGAGCCGTTTCGCGGCGCAGTCGCGCAAGGCGCTAGGCGCCTCTCAATCTCCAGGTTCATCTGACGCGGGCGAAGGTCAGGACGAGCCTTTGCCGGTCCCTGACACGTTGCTGCTGAACGGCGGCGTGTTTCGCGCTGAGGCGCTCACGCAGCGCCTCTCCAGCACCTTGGGCGAATGGCGCGGCAAACCGCTCAACGTTCTGCACAACAACAATCCCGACGTCGCCGTGGCGCGCGGCGCGGTCGCTTACGCCCTCGCCCGCACGGGCCAGGCGCCGAAAATCGGTGGCGGCTCGGCGCGCAGTTACTTCCTCGTGCTGGACGAAGCCGGTGACGGCAACGGCAACACCGAACCGGCGCAACGCGGCCTATGCCTGCTGCCGCGCGGCACCGAAGAAGGCCACGAGATCCGGATCGAGGACCACACGTTTGCGCTGCGCCTCGGGCACCCTGTGCGTTTTCACCTGGCCTCTTCAAGCGCGGACACGGTCTATCGACCCGGCGAGCTGGCTGATCTCACGCAAGGTGATTTCGTTCGCCTGCCCCCCATCGCGACGATCGTGCAAGCACGCGGCGCGAGCGCGGCGCGCGGCGAAACCGCGGTTCAAATCGCCACCTCCCTTACTGAAGTGGGCACGCTCGAAGTCCACTGCATCGAACTCGACAATCCTGCGCAGCGCTGGCTGCTCGAATTCCAGTTACGTCGTGAAGATGCCAAGGTAGACCTGTCGGCGGATCCGGCACAAGCCCGGCACCCCGCTCTCGACAAAGCTTTCGAACAGATCGACCGCAGCTTCGGCTCACGCACGCAAAACGTCGACCCCAAGGAAGTCAAACGCCTGCGCTCGCAACTCGAACAGCTACTCGGGCCGCGCGAGAGTTGGAACAGCGCGCTGCTGCGCGAACTGTTCGGTGCGCTGTGGGAACGCGCGCGCCGCCGCCGTCGCTCGGCGGATCACGAACGGACGTGGCTGAATCTGGCTGGCTACTGCGTACGGCCTGGCTTCGGCTATCCGCTCGACGAATGGCGCGTGGAACAGCTCTGGTCGCTCTTCGACGACGGCATCCAGTATGTCAACGAAAGCCAGGTCTGGTCGGAATGGTGGACGCTATGGCGCCGCGCCGCGGGCGGCCTTGACGAAAGCGCGCAACTGCGCGTGCTCGACGCGATGGCCTATCTGCAAACGGCCGCGCAATCGCGCCATAAACTGCCGTTCGATGCATCGAAAACCGGCTTCACCGACATGGTCCGGCTGAGTGCATCGCTCGAACGCATTCCGGTTGAACGCAAGATCGAACTGGGCGAGTCGGTGCTCACACGGCTGAAGAAGCCTGCGGAAAACCACCAAAGCTGGTGGGCGGTCGGCCGCATTGGTGCACGGCGGCCGTTCTATGGCAGCGCGCATAGCGTCGTGCCACCGGAGATCGCAGCGCTTTGGCTGAACACTATCCTCGCGCTCGACTGGAAGAAGGTCGACCCCGCGGCATTCGCCGCCGTGCAGATCGCCCGCATGACCGGCGACCGCTCGCGCGACCTGCCCGAAGACCTGCGCCATACGGTGGTGCGCAGGCTCGAAGCGGCCAATGCGCCGCGCGCGTGGATCACCATGGTCAGCGAGACGGTGGAGCTCGATAACGCCGATGAAGGCCGCGTGTTCGGTGAATCACTGCCTGCAGGGTTGAAGCTGATAACGGCGACGTCGTGAGCGGACGCCCCGGTGCGGGCCTGGCGCGTACGTCAATCGACGAACTGCGGCGCCCCACCAAGTCCCGCCGCAACATTGCGGCACCTGCCCACACGACCACCATCGGTGATGGGCCAGTCTTCGATCACGCAGTAACAGGCGTCGTCGGTGGGCTTCCGTACAAACCGGTCCCCGCGCAAGGCGACCTGTCCTACGCCATCGTGACCCGGTTTCTGCCACTGTGTTTCGAGCGATACAGCGCCCGATCCGCGCTCGCGAAGCCCTCACGGTGTGCCAGCCGGGACGCCTCGTTCATCCGCGTCAACGAGGCGCCGACGCTCACCGTCACCATGCCGAGCGGCGAGGCGCGATGTTCGATCGCCAGGTCCTCCACGCCCTGCCGCAGTGCGTCGAGCGTATCTTCAAGCGCCGCCGGCTGCGCTCGCAGCACCAGCAGGCCGAATTCCTCGCCACCCATGCGCCCGGCGACAATGCGCTCGCCGTCGGCCGCCGCCTGCATCACCGAAGCCACCTTGCGCAAACAATGATCGCCCGCCTGGTGGCCATAGGTGTCGTTGTATTGCTTGAACCAGTCGACGTCGACCACCACCGAACCCATCATCTCGCCGTCGCGCGCTTCTTTCCACTTGTGCGCGATGCTTTCCAGCAGGAAGCGGCGGTTATACAACTGGGTGAGCGGATCGATCGCGGTCGCCGTGCGCATTTTCAGATCGTTTTCGATCATCGCGCGCAGGTGGTAGAACACGCCTCGTTTCGATGCATCGAGGTGGCCGGGCGCGGGGTCCATCGCGCACAGCGCGCCGACGATCTCGCCGTTCGGCGCGCGCAGTGCAATCGCCGCGTAAAACCGCACGAAGGGATGACGCTGCACCAGCAGGCATTCGCCGAAACGGGCATCGTCGTGCGCATCCTCGATGACGAACAACTCGGCGTCGCGCACAGCATAGTCGGCCAGCGAGTGCGCGCGGGTGATGAGCGGCATCGCCATGCCGACTTCCGCCCGGTAATGCTGGTTCTCCTCGTCGAGCAGCGTGATCGCGGTAATCGCCGCACCGGTCACGCTCTTCAGGATTTCCGCCGCGTGGGTGAAGCATTCGCGCATCACCTGATCGTCATGTAACAGCCACTCAATGACCGATGATTCCACCTCGGGTTCGCCGGTGGCGGACGGGTCCACCGACATCCGGCTGGAAAGACGGTCGTTACTGTAAGCGAGTTGCACGGCTGGGTTCCCGTATGTGATTAGCTTATGTCAACGGCATATACACCCAAAACTTGAGCGCCAGACGCGTGCTTCGCGCGGGTTGTCAGCGCCACGCGCGATCCAGCCGGGACAATCGCCTCATGGCCCCGCGAAGTACAATTCACGCGCCAGCCGCGCGCCGCCTTCGTCCTGTCCCAAAACCAGGCAGCGCGCCCAATCAACAGACAATTGCAGCCGTTCAGGCGCAATCTGAACAACTGCGCAACCGCCAAGCCCTATCCTTCTCGCCTTACGCTTTAACGAACACGTATTTCGCACGAACATGATCAATCTCTTTCAGGCCATGCAGGCTTTCGTCAAGGTCGCCGACGCAGGCAGCTTCGCGCAGGCCGCGCAGCAACTCAATGTCTCGACCTCGGTCGTGACGCGCCATGTGTCGAGCCTCGAGAAGCACCTCGGCATCCGGCTATTCCAGCGCACCACGCGCAAAGTCGTGCTGACCGAAGCCGGCGCGGACTATGCCGACGGCTGCCGCGTGCTGCTGGCGGAACTCGAAGAGGTCGAATCACGCGCGACCACCACCTCGAAGGAAGTCGCGGGCGATCTGCGGATTGTGGCATTAGGCAGCTTCTCGCTGTTCCGGCTCACACCGCTTTTTGCGGAGTACCAGGCAAAGTTTCCGCTCGTGAATCTGCGTGTCACGCTCACCGAAAAGCGTGTCGATCTGCTCGAAGGCGGCTTCGACGTGGGTATCGTGACCGAACACATGATCCGTTCGGAATCGCTGGTGGCGCGCCGCCTCATCAACTCCCACGCGGTGCCGGTGGCGGCTCCCGCCTATCTGGCTGCGGCCGGTTATCCGGCAACCCCGGCCGATCTCGCGCAGCATCGGATGATCGCCGCACCGCTCGATACCAGTCCGCAGACCTGCGTATTCAGTAACAGCAGCGACGGCCGCGAAGAGAGCATCACGCTCGATCCGTCGTTCACGGTCAATAGCATGATCATGCAGAAACAGGCGGCGCTCGGCGCAATGGGCATCGCGTTGCTTCCGCTCGAAATGGTCAGCGATGAATTGCGTGCCGGCACACTGGTGCAGATCCTCAACGAATACACCGTGCTCAATGGCGACGTCGCGGTTTCACTCGTTTATCCAAGCCGCGAGTTCGTGCCGCGCAAGATCCGCGAATTCATTGATCTCGCCGTCGGCTATTTTAAATAGGAATTCCTTGAGATCTGAATCTGAATAAGCGACGCAGCTGAGACCGCGACACCCTCAGCAGCAAACTATCCGCGCTGTTATTCCACGCTAAATCCAGGTTGTTATTTAAGGCCGCTCGCCTCGCGCCAACCGCGCATCGATCTCGCGCACGACAGGCATCAGATCGGCCACGCTATCAATCACATAATGCGCCCCGGCGGCCTGCAACTTCTGAATCGCCGCCTTGCGCCGCCAGGCAAATTCATCCGGCGCCAACGCCTTGACATCGTCCTCGGCCATGCCAAAAGCATTGCCGCTCACCGCGACACCCACCGCCCACGTGCCGCCATTGATCCCTTCTTCGATGCCGACCTCGGTGTCGTCCACCTTGATGGCATCCTTTGCGCGCCACACACCCAACTCCGGCAAAGCTTTGTAGATCATGTAGGGCGACGGACGGCCCTCCGGCGTGTCACCGGTACACACCAAACTATCCGGCGCAAAACCCTGAGCCGCTGCACCCGGCAAGATCTCAGCCATGATTTCGCGCGTATAACCAGTCGTCGTGCCGATCCTGATGTCATCGCTACGCAGCGCGCTCGCCACTTCCGCCACACCCGGAATCACCGAACTGTAGCTCGCGGCCACCGCGATGTTCTTCGGCACGAAGACGTCATACACCGCGTCGATGTCCGCTTCGCCCGGCGTGCGGCCATACTTGTCGGCCCATGCTTGCGATACGCGCGGCAATGCCATCAGCGCCGCAATGTGCGGGCGCTTGGCCATGCCCATCGGGCCGCGCGCTTCGTCGATCGTGATCGATACGCCGAACTGCTCGAACGTCTCGACAAACGCGCCCATCGGCGCCAACGAACCATAGTCGACCACCGTGCCGGCCCAGTCGAAAATCACTGCTTTTACGTGTTTCATTTACTTCTATTCTCAGGAGGTTGTGAAGCTCGCGCGGCGTGCCGCACGTTTATATGATTCAGGCGGCTTCAGCCAGCGTCTTGCGCTCTTCTATTGCCGCGGCCGGCGGCGCGGCGTGCCCGACACCCATCGCCTGGAGCGATTGCGAACACGCCTGCACCACGCGGTGCATCACGCGCTCATCCACCTGGCCGATACAGCCGATGCGGAAGCTGTCCACCACCGTCAGCTTGCCCGGATAGATGATGAAACCCTGCCCCTTCATCAACTCATAGAAGCGCTCGAACTTGAACGACGGATGCGCCGGCGAGAAAAACGTCACGATGATCGGCGAGCGCCAACGCGCGTTCAGCAGCGGTTCGAAGCCGAGTTCACGCATGCCCGCGACCAGCACGTCGCGGTTGTTCGCGTAACGCGCGAGACGCCCGGCCTGGCCGCCTTCGAGCTTATGCAGACGCAGCGCCTCGATAAACGCGGCAACCGTGTGCGTGGGCGGTGTGAAACGCCATTGGCCGGTGCGGTTCATCACGTCCCACTGGTCGTACACGTCGAGCGAGAGCGAATGGCTTCGACCCTTGGCCTCCTGCAACGCGCGCTTGCGGGCGATCACGAAGCCGAAGCCGGGTACGCCCTCGATGCATTTGTTCGCCGACGAAACAAAGGCCTCGCACGGAATCTGACGCACATCGAGCGGCACCGCGCCGAACGCGCTCATTGAGTCGATCAGCAGCTTGCGGCCTTTTTTCGCGGTGGCGGCGGCGATTTCTTCGATCGGATTGAGAATGCCGGAGCTCGTTTCGCAGTGCACCGCGACCACGTGCGTGATGCTCGGATCGGCATCCAGCATGCTTTCGACTTCGGCGCCGCGCGGCGGCAGGTAGTCGCCCTTGTCGAGCACCGTGCAGGCGCGGCCGAGATAACCGAGGGTGGTCGCAATGCGCTTGCCATAGGCGCCGTTGGCCAGCACCAGGGCATGACCATCTCGCGGAATCAGGCTGCCAAGCATCGCTTCGACGCAATAGCTGCCGCTGCCCTGCAACGGTACACAGTCGTACTCACCGGCGGTGTCGCCGGCAATCTCCAGCAGGCTGCGGCGCAGGTGCGCGGTCATTGCGCGGAAGTCGCCATCCCACGATCCCCAGTCGCGCAGCATCGCTTCCTTGGTCGAGAACGCCGTGGTCAGCGGTCCCGGCGTCAACAGATACGGCTCGCCCTTGGCTGGCGCGGCACACTTCGCGGTTGAAGGCGTGGCGCACGCTGTCGGGGAGTTATCGATCGCGCTTTCCATGTTCGGAATCTCCGGTATTGCTGTTTCGGTCATGACACAGTACAGAAAGGCTGTCCATCGGTAAAATCGATATAATCGATGCCTATATCGTAAAAACTTATTTACCGGCGAGGCAGACGTGCAATACGCGCAATTGCGGGCGTTTCATGCGGTCGCGGAACATGGCGGATTTTCCAAAGCGGCGCAGGCGCTCTCGCTCACACAGCCGGCCGTGTCCGATCACGTGAAGCGGCTTGAGCAGGATTACGGCGTCAAATTGTTCGAACGCGGCCCACGCGGCGTTGAAACCACCGAACTCGGCCTGCGTCTCTTTAGCGTGACGCGGCAGTTGCTCAGTTGCGAGCGCGACGCGCGGCAACTGCTCGAATCGGCAGGCGGGCTCGAGTCCGGCTCGCTCTCGCTGGTCGCAGACGCGCCCGATCTGGCCGTCACGCTGATTGGCGAGTTTCGCAAGCTGCATCCGGGGATCGTCGTGACGCTGTCGGTCGCCAATGCCGCGGACTGCATGCAGCGCGTGCTATCGAGCGCGGTTGACGCCGCCATTACCGCCGCGCCGCAGGTGCACAGCCGGCTCGAGTCGCGCGTGCTGCGGCGCGATCCGCTCGTGGCGATGGTGCCGGCAAGCTATCCGGTGGCGAAGAAACGCAAGCTGAGCTACGCGGAACTTGTGCAGCAGCCGATGATTTTTCGCGAGCCGCAATCGGTCACGCAGCAGTTGCTGGAAATCGAACTGGTGCGCGAGTCATTGCAGGTCGAACCGGTCATGTACGTGGGCGGACGGGAAGCGCTGGAGGAAGCGGTTGCCCAAGGCATGGGCGTAGGTGTCATCGCGCGCGCTGAATTCAATGAATCGCGGCGTATCAGGATGATTCCGCTTGAGGATTGCCAGGTGCAGATGATCGAATCGCTCACGCGGCTCGCGGGGCGGCCGGGGTCGAATCTGCTGGATGCGTTGTTTGCAGTGGAGTTGACGAGCGCCGGTATAGCGCCGGTACGGTGACGGCTCAATAAGATGCTGGGCCGCCAGGCAAGCGCTGCCCGGCGGCGTCTTCATGCTGGTTTGATGCGCTGAGCGGGTGCCGTGACGGCGCATGGTTTCATCACACGAAAGCACGACCCCACGCTGCGCATCATCCTGTTACCGCGAACCGCCGCTGGCGATCAGGCTTTCACCGGTCATCCAGCGCGAATCGTCGGAGGCGAGGAACACGGCGACGCCGGTGATATCGTCAGGCTGGCCGATGCGGCCAAGCGGTGTCGTGCTGATTGCCCAGTTCTCGAAGTCCGAGCCAATGAAGCCGGCGGTATGCGTGCCTTCCGTTTCCACCATGCCGGGATTCACGGAGTTGACGCGAATCTTGCGCGGGCCGAGTTCACGTGCGAGCACGCCGGTGATAGCGTCCACCGCGCCCTTGGTGGCGGTATAGACCGCGCTGCCCGGCGGCGTGATTCGGCTGACGACCGAACTGACGTTCACGATACTGCCGCCTTCGCCCAGATGCTTCACCGCCGCTTGCGTGACCAACAGCAGACCCAGCACGTTCACATTGAATTGCTTATGGAAGTGCGCTTCAGTGATCGCTTCGATCGGCGCCATCTCATACACGCCGGAGTTGTTGACGAGAATGTCGAGGCGGCCATACGTTTCGACTGCCGCATCGATGATGCCGATCGCGTCGGCGGCCTTTGACACATCGCCTGCAACGGCCACTGCCTTGCCGCCCGCCGCGGTGATTGCGGCGACCACATCGTCCGCGCCCGCCTTGCTGGACGCATAGTTCACCACCACCGACGCGCCCTGCGCTGCCAGCCCCTTCGCAATCGCCGCGCCGATGCCTTTCGATGCGCCCGTTACAACCGCAACCTTACCTGTGAGCTTGCTCATGATCGTGTCCTTTGGATGGAGTGCGCGCAGACGCGCTGCCGCGAAGATTCGCCGTGCTGACGTCGATGAAGCCGGAAAACCGGTGGCGCGTTCACTGGACACAATGTAGGCACACAAGCCGTAGGGATAAAGTGGCTGAAGGCGAATAGACACGCCGGATGAGCCGAACAATCGCTTACCACCCCAAACAGCCATTTAACCGGGAGAAAGAGACTGCTGGATGACGCGCGAGCAGGCGTGTTGTACATTTCCATTGACTGACCGGAAATTCACTTCAGATCGCACTTACCCAGCCGCATTCGCGAACCGCGCCTCGAATAGCTGGCCGCGGAAAAGTCGATACCCGGTTGCTTCGCCGTTTGCAGCATATGAGAACTGCAGGATAACGATCCTCACGATCATGGAGCGCGGCATGCCAGACGCAGCCTATCCTCAGGCGAGCACCCTCAGTCGCCGCGGGCGCAATATCAGCCTTGCCGTTTTCCTCGCCATCATCGCGTTCGGCGCCGTATACGTTGCGTCACACCTGGCCGTCGACCTTCATCCGGTCCAGGAACACTCCCTCCTTCCTTACTTTCTGCTTGGCGTGGCGTTGCTGATTGCATTGGGCTTCGAATTCGTGAATGGTTTTCATGACACGTCGAACGCTGTCGCCACCGTCATCTATACGAATTCCCTTGCCCCCCATCTTGCCGTGGTGTGGTCGGGTGTATGGAATTTTCTGGGCGTGCTCGTGTCGACCGGCGCGGTCGCGTTCGGCATCCTGCAACTGTTGCCCGTCGAACTGATCCTGCAGGTCGGCAAAAGCGCTGGCTTTGCGATGGTGTTCGCACTGCTCATCGCCGCCATCGTCTGGAATCTGGGTACCTGGTATTTGGGCCTGCCGTCGTCGAGTTCGCACACACTCATCGGTTCGATCATCGGCGTCGGTCTGGCGAACGAGTTGATGCAGGGCCCGTCGGGCACGAGCGGCGTAGACTGGAATCAGGCCATTGGTGTCGGCAAGGCGTTGCTGTTCTCACCAATCGTGGGTTTTGTGCTCTCGGCGTTCCTGCTCCTCATACTGAAGGCAGCCGTGCGCGTGCCGAGCCTGTACACAGCGCCTGCGGGCGACACGCCGCCGCCTTTCTGGATTCGCGCGCTGTTGATCCTCACCTGCACCGGCGTTTCGTTCGCGCATGGCTCGAACGACGGCCAGAAGGGCATGGGCCTCATCATGCTGATCCTGATTGGCACGGTGCCGACTGCCTATGCGCTCAACAAGGCGGTCACGCCCGAGGAAACACAAACCTTTGTTGCCGTCGCGCACGAAGCGTCTGCCACGCTCGCCTGGTACACGGGCGACGCGGCTCCATCGGCCGATCCTCGCGGCGCCGTCGAAGCCTATATCGGCACGCATCACCTGACACCGGCGACGCTGCCTGCCCTCAAACAACTCATCGACAAGATTGCCGGCCGGGTCGCGGCGTCAGGTTCGATAGCCAATATGCCGCAGGACCTCGTCGACAACGTACGCAACAACATGTACGTCGCGTCGGAGGCGATACAACTGATGCAGAAAACCAAGGCCGTCAGTTTTTCCGCGGATGACGCAAGTGCCATCGACAACTTCAGAAAACAGATGGACCACGCGACCAAGTTCATTCCAACCTGGGTCAAAGTCGCTGTTGCCATGGCGCTGGGACTCGGCACGATGGTCGGATGGAAGCGGATCGTCGTGACAGTCGGCGAGAAGATCGGCAAACAGCACCTGACCTACGGACAGGGCGCTTCGGCGGAGACGATCGCCATGCTAACGATCGGCGCGGCGGACGTGTGGGGCTTGCCGGTTTCGACAACCCACGTGCTGGCCTCGGGCGTGGCAGGCACGATGGCCGCCAATGGTTCCGGCCTGCAATGGCACACCGTGCGCAACCTCATTCTCGCCTGGGTGCTGACGTTGCCGGCGTCGATCGGACTTGCCGCCGGACTCTACTGGCTGTTTCACCACCTGTTCTGATCTCGGCGGGCAGCACGTATCCTCACTTCATCGGCTCGACGTAAACCCACCGAAGAACGATTGCGCATTCGCATCGAGCGTCTCGATGTGATACCCGCCTTCCTGCACGATCAGCGTCGGCAACTTCAGCGCGCCAAGTTCACCGCCGAGTCGGCCGAAACCCTCAGTCGTCACCGCCACCATCGCTTGCGGATCATCCTTGTAGATGTCGAAGCCCAGCGCAACGACCAGCACATCCGGTTGAAAACGTGCGACCACGCGCAGCGCCGCGTCCAGTTGCTCGAAGAACACCGCTTCCGACGAACCATGTGGCATCGGCAGATTGACGTTGTAGCCCTCGCCTTTCTCCGCGCCACGTTCGTCTTCGAAACCGGCGACTACGGGATAGAAGTTCGTGGGATCGCCGTGGATCGACACGTACAACACGTCGTCGCGGCCGTAGAAAATCTCCTGAATGCCCTGGCCGTGATGCATGTCCGTGTCGAGAATCGCGACGCGCCCGTACTTTTTCCGCAGCGCCTGGGCGGCGACCGCCGCGTTGTTCAGGTAGCAGAAGCCCCCCGCCGCTTCGGCACGCGCGTGATGGCCCGGCGGGCGGCATAACGCGTACGCTTCACCCGCACCGTCGAGAATCGCATGCGCGCCGGCCAGCGCGCTTTGTGCTGACCAGTAAGCGGACTCGTAGGTATCCGCGCCGATCGGGCAACTGCCATCGGCTTGATAGCGCGCGGCCTGTGCCAGTACACCGCGCAACGGATTATTCTCACGGATGTACACGTTCGACATCACTTCGTCGCCCCATTCCGCAGGTATCTTCTTCCACTCGCGGTGCGCTTCTTCGAGGAAGCGCAGATAGTTCATGCCATGCACTTCCGCCAGCGGAGCCGCACCGAAATCCGTCGGTTCACGCATATCGAAACCGAGCTTCTTTGCAGCTTCGACGAGCCGCAACGCACGTTCGGGGACTTCCTGCGCCGCGCGCATTTGTCCACGCGACAGATAGCTGCGCGGATGATGTTTCAACTGTGCCGGATGAAAAAACGTCTGCATGTTCCAGTTCCTTTGCTTCAGTCGTATTCAGGCGTAAGCCGGGGCGGCCATCTTTGCGCGCGCCAACACCGCATTGATCAACACGTTCGCGCCCGCGGTCACGTCGACGGGCAGCGCGTCTTCGGCTTCGTTGTGCGAGAGGCCGTCGACGCAGGGGATGAACACCATCGCGGTCGGCACATGCCTTGCGAGATGAATCGCATCATGTCCCGCACCGCTCACGATACGCTCGTATGAATAACCGAGTTGCTGCGCGGCCTGTTCGACCAGCGCCACGCACTCAGCGTCAAACGGTGTTGCCGGACTCTTCCAGTAAGTTGAGATCGTGGTTTGCAAACCGCGCTGCGTCGCGATTCGCTCGAATGCGGCACGCACGTCACGCTCCATTGCGTCGATCTGTGCGTCGTCGGGATGGCGCAGATCGACGGTGAACGCCACTCGCCCGGCAATCGTATTGCGCGAAGAATTCGGCACATCGATCTGGCCGATCGTGACCAACCCCAAGGGCGCGTAACGCTGGGCGATTGCTTCAAGTTCGAGCGCCATCGCTGAAGCCGCAAAGAAAGCGTCCTTCCTATAGGGCATCGGCGTCGTGCCCGCGTGTGCCGCGACGCCGGTGACGTCGACGTCGAGCCAACGAATCGCCTGACCGCCGGTGACGACACCGACCGGATGCCCGTGGCTTTCGAGAATCGGCCCCTGTTCGATATGCGCTTCAAAATAGGTTTCAACGTGGCTCGCGTCCCGCTGACGCGCATTGTCATAGCCGCACGCATTGAGCGCATCGGCAAGCGTCATACCTTGCGCATCTTGCGTGTCCAATGCAGCTTGCAAAGGCGTAGCGCCGACGAACACCGCGGAGCCGAGCATGGCAGGCGTAAAGCGCGCGCCTTCCTCATTGGTCCACGAAACAATTTCAATCGGATGATGCGTCTGGATGCGCTGATCGTTCAGGCTACGAATCACTTCCAGCGCGGCCAGCACACCGTACACACCGTCGAAACGGCCGCCTTCCGGCTGCGTGTCGAGATGGCTGCCGATCAACACCGGTTTGGCGTCAACGCTCGTGCCTTCGCGGCGCGCAAACAGATTGCCGACTTCGTCCGTATGCACCGTCATGCCTGCCTGCTTGCACCAACTCGCAAATAGCTCGCGCCCGCAGCGGTCTTCTTCCGTCAGCGCCAGGCGCCGGACGCCACCACGCGCGGTCGCGCCCACTTGCGCCATCTCCATCAGGCTTGCCCACAGGCGTTGCCCATCGACTTTCAACATCGTTGATTTCCCTTTGATTCAGCGTGCCGGCAACGCTTCGGGCGCATCGGCACGACGGTGTTTCAGCGCATCCAGTGCGACGATGCACGACAATGAGATGCCCGCGAGGCAGGTGTAAAACACCGCAAGCGGCCACCATTGCCCAGTAAATTTATGCGCGAGCCATGTCCCCGCCAGCGGCGTCAGCCCACCGGCAATCGCACCACACACCTGATACGAAAGCGAGATCGCCGAATAACGCACACGCACCGGAAACACACCGCTGACAAAGCCCGCGATCACCGAATAGAAACTCGCCATACACACCACGGCAAGCGCGATGCCGACGATCATCGACACGCGACTGCCGCTCTGCACGAGCGTGAACATCGGATACGGCGAGAGCATCGCGGCGAACGCGGCTAACTTGAGAAAGCGCGCACCGCCGATCTTTTCCGCGAGCCACGCGGCCAGCGGTTGCGCCAGAAACTGGATAATCGCGACCGCGAACAGACAATCGAGAATCAGCGATTTCGACACGCCGATGTTTTGCGTGGTGTACGAAATCATGAAGGTGTTGGTGAAATACACGCCTGCGATACCGATCGTATTCGCGCCGATGCACAGCGCAACCAGCGCGCCGGATGAACGGAACACTTCGGCAATTGGCATCTCGACGGTGCGCTTCGCCTCTTTCTCGCGCTGGAATTCCGGCGATTCGTTCACGCCGATGCGGATAAAGATGCCGACCGCGAGCAGCACCGCACTCGCCAGAAACGGCAGACGCCAGCCATACGCAATGAAATCCTCGTGCGGCAACGACGTGACCGCGCGAAATGCGATCAGCGAGAGAATCAGCCCTGCCGGGCTGCCCAGTTGCGCAAACGAGGCGAAGAAAGTGCGCCGCCCTTTCGGCGCATGTTCGCCGGCCATCAGCACGGCGCCGCCCCACTCGCCGCCCACGGCCACACCTTGCACCACGCGCAGCAATACCAGCAGCACGGGCGCGAGTACGCCAACCTTCGTATAGGCAGGCAGCAAGCCGACACACACGGTCGCGACACCCATCATCATCAGCGTGGTCATCAGCGCCTTCTTGCGGCCGATGCGGTCGCCCAGATGGCCGAAAATCACGCCGCCGAGCGGCCGCGCAAAGAAGCCCACCGCGAAAGTCGCAAACGACGCCATCGTGCTGACAAACGGGTCGTGCGAGGGGAAGTACAACTCGCCGAACACCAGCGCGGCGGCGGTGGCGTAGATGTAGAAGTCATACCACTCGATCATCGTACCGATGAAAGCGGCGCTTGCCGCTCGCACGGGCTGACGGGTGGCGTGGGTTGCAGCGTTCATAGCGGCTCCTCAGTCGCGATTCCTGATATCAGGGGATCTTGTGAGGGGTTTTATCGCCAGCCATAAAACATTAGTCAAATTTCGGTTTATTATCTCAACTATAAATCTGGCTAATGTCGAAGGCGACTCCATGACTCAGTTGCGCGCGAACGTCACGCGTTTTTTGAATGACAGGCTCGACTGGAACCTGCTGCGCACTTTCCTCGTCATCATGCAGGAGCGCAGCGTGAGCCGTGCCGCGGCCCGTTTGCATCTGACTCAACCCGCGGTCAGCCAAGCGCTTAAACGGCTCGAAGAGACGCTCGGGCGCAACCTGATCCAGCGCCGCGGCCCGCACTTCGAACCGACCCGCGCCGGCGAGGAGGTGTATCGGATCGCCAGCGATATTTACGGCCACATGTCGCGACTCGAAACCGAACTCGACGACCGCAGCGACGACATCACCGGGTCGATCCGGCTCCTGACGGTAAGCCGCATCGACTCCGGCGTCTATGACGAATTCCTCGCGGAATTCCACAAGACCTATCCGCGCGTGGATTTGCAGATCGAAGTGATGCGCTCATCGGACATCATCTCGTCATTGCTGCAGAAGACAGCCACGGCCGGCCTCGGTCTATGCCGAACGCCCGTCGACAAACTCGAGCAGCGCTGCTTTCTGCGGCAACGCTATGCGCTTTTTTGCGGGCGGCATCATCGGCTGTTCGGGCGGCATGCGCTGTCGATCGATCAGTTGCTCGCGGAAAACTTCGTGTCGTTCACCAGCGACCAGATCGGCGACAGCCTCTCGCCGCTCACCGTGTTTCGCGATCAACGCGGCTTTACCGGACGTATCGTGGCGGCTTCGCCGAGTCTCGACGAAGTGCGTCGGCTGATCTTTGCCGGCTATGGCATCGGCTGCCTGCCCGAGCACATCGTGCGCGACGATCTCGCGCAGCAACGGCTATGGCGTCTGCCGCCCGAAGAGGGGCTCGTGGACGTGGATATCGATCTGCTGTGGCTGCGCGCGCGCAAGATGAACGCCGCCGAGCAGGCGTTTCTCGACGGCATGGAGCGCACGATGCAACGCTACGCTCTGCCTGAGCGGCTCGCGCCGCGTTGACTGAGAACGGGCCTGGCGGCTCACTGATTGCCGCGTTTGCGCAGCAAGGCGATCTGTGCGGCCACACTTGCCAGCACGGCCAACGCGCCCAGCGTATCCAGAATAGTCGACCACACGATCCAGCCCTCCTTGGGTCGCTCTCGCGACCTCTTGATCAAACGAGCGGGCGCACCAGCAACTGAATGCCCAGGCCCAGCAAGCAGATAAAAAACCAGCGACGGAAGGTCTCCGGACTGAATCGCCCTCGCACGCGCTGCCCGATCGCCATGCCGATCAGGGCGGGCACCACGGCGAACAGGGATTCGCCCAGATCGTCGACGGCAAACGCGTGCTCTCGCGCGAGTCCGATGGCGAGCGCAATGGTGGATACCGTGAAGGACAAGCCGAGCGCCTGAACCAGATCCTCTTTCTTTAACGAAAGCCCCTGAAGATACGGCACCGCCGGCACGACGAACACCCCCGTGCCGCCGGTGATCAGGCCGGTGAGCGCGCCGATCGCCGGCGACAGCCAGCGCTCATGCCGGGCCGGGACGGAGAGGCGCCACGCCATCAATCCGGCCACGGCGTAGAGCGTCAAGGCCGCGCCCAAACCCACGACGGCCCATTCCCCGCCCCCGCCGGCAATGAACGACGCGGCCGCAACCGTGCCGACGACAATGCCGGCCATCATCAGCCGCAGACGCTTGACCAGCGCCCGCACGCTGGGCCCCGCGAACAGTTGCCAGACGTTCGTCACGAACGACGGCAACAGGAGTAAGGCGGCGGCTTGCGCCGGCAGCATCAGCGTGCCGAGCACACCCATGGCGACGGTCGGCAGCCCCATGCCCGTCACCCCCTTGACGAAGCCGGCAACGGCGAAGGTCATGGCAACCACGCTCACGTGCATAGCAAAGGACGAGATCATCGGGATCGGGTTCTGAATGTCATGTCCGCGATTTTCGATCGCCGCAGCAGTGCCCACAATGCGTAAGATACGTACTGTGACTTAGGCTATGACTAAGGCTCAGGCTCTGCGAAGGCAGCCCCCACTCAAATCCGACTCCATGCGCTTCGACCTGATCGACCTCCGCCTCTTCCTGCACATCCTCGAAACCGGCAGCATCACGCATGGCGCGGCACGCGCGAACATGTCGCTGCCGTCGGCCAGCGCGCGTTTGCGCGGCATGGAAGAAGCATTGGGCGAGCCGTTGCTGGAGCGGGGTCGGCGCGGCGTAGAGTCCACTGCGACAGGCGATACGCTAGCGCATCACGCGAGACTCGTGCTCGGCCAGATCGACCGGATGGAAGGCGAACTCGGCGAACATCGGGCGGGACGCAAAGCGTGCATCCGTCTATGGACCAATACCGCCGCGATCACCGAGTTTTTGCCGTCCGCGGTGGGCCTGTTTTTGCGCGATCACCCGAACGTGCAGATCGATCTGAAGGAACGGCAAAGTAGCGAAACCGTGAAAGCGGTGCTGACCGGCGCGGCGGAGATCGGCATCATTTCGGATGCCGTCGAACACGGCGCGTTGCAGACGCTGCCCTTCGCCGTCGACAAACTCGTGCTGGTCGCGAGCCGTGACGACCCGCTGGGCGCGCGCCGCCGCGTGACGCTTGCGGAAGTGGCTGACCGTGAATTCATTGGCCTGAGTACGAACAGCGCGTTGCACGCCTACCTTGGCGAACGCGCACTGCTGTCCGGGCAGCCGCTCAGCGTCCGCGCGCACATGCGAACCTTCGAAAGCGTCTGCTGCATGGTCGAACAAGGCGCGGGCATCGCCATCGTGCCGGCCACCGCCGCGAAACGCTATCGCAGCGCGCCGGGCATTCGCACGATCGAACTGACGGACAGTTGGGCCACGCGTCAGTTGCTGATCTGCATGCGCGACCTGAACACCCTGAAACGGCCGGAAAAGGCGCTGGTCCGGCATCTGGCGGGGGTTTGAGCCTGTAGAGGCGACGCGGCTGGCGCTTTATTATCAGCCGGACTTATTTTATAGCCAATTTTTAATCGATTTGCCTGATTCCCTGCCGTTTCTTATCCTTGATGCGCAACCGGACGCCGCGCACTGCATGCGGTCTCCGCGCTGCCCCTCTCGGTCCTTTAGACGGCAAGATCATGGAAAGAAACACCTTCAACGTTCGCGTCGACAGCGTGCGTGACGAAGCACACGGCGTGCGCTCGTTCAGCGTATCGCGGCTGGACGGCCAACCGTTCGACCACTACGAGCCCGGCGCGCACATCGACGTTACCGGCCCCTCGGGCGTCACACGGCAGTATTCGCTATGCGGCGACCCGGATCATCGTGAGGTGCATCTGTTTGCCGTCAAGCGCGAAGACGCGTCGCGTGGCGGCTCACGCTCGCTGCATGACGACGTGACTGTTGGCAGCGAATTGACGATCGGTGCGCCGCGCAATCTGTTCCAACTCGCGTCCGACGCGAGCGACCATATTCTGATTGCGGCGGGCATTGGCGTGACGCCGCTGTTGAGCATGGCCTATCGGCTGCTCAAGCAGAAACGGCCTTTTGTATTGCATTATTTCGCGCGCAGCGCGGAGCATGCGGCGTTCTTGCCGCTGCTGTCGCGCGCTCCGTTCAGTGATTTCGTGCGATTTCATTTCGGCGTCGAGCCACAGCAACTGGATACGGTGCTGGCCGAATGCGTGGCAAACGCGCGCCCTGGGACGCATCTCTATACCTGCGGCCCGGGTCCGTTCATGGAGCGCGTGGTGGCGGTTGGCGAAACGCGGGTCACGGCTGAGGCGATCCATCTCGAACGTTTTGCCGCCGAGCCCGCTTCGGCGGCTAGTGGCGAAGCGAACGCCCTCCATGCATTCGACGTGCAGATCGCCAGCAGCGGCGCAACGGTACGCGTGGATAAACACACGACGATCGTCGCGGCGCTGGCGTCGATCGGTATCGAAGTCGATACGTCATGCGGCGAAGGCGTATGTGGGACCTGCATGGTCGACGTCGTAAGCGGGACGCCTGAGCATCGCGACCATTGCCTGAGTAAAGCGGAACGCGCCGGCGGCAAGGTGATCTGCTGCTGCGTCTCACGCGCGACTTCGCCGCTGCTGGTACTCGATCTTTAAGACTGGATCCACTGGTACAACCGTCAATGCAACCGGGTGCTGCATTCGCAGCACCTTCTCTCGCCGACCCTTACCGGTCGTCGTCTCGAATCGACGATGCATGCCGGCATAGCGCACGCACTTCGACATCCATATACGGAAACAGCGGCAACTGGCTCAGCACGTCATGCAGATGCGCGGGGCTGTCCACGTCGAACACACTGATATTCGCGTAGCGCCCGGCGATGCGCCACAAGTGCCGCCATACGCCCGCCTCCTGCAGCTTCTGCGACATCGCTTTCTCATCGGCCTTAAGACGCGCGGCGCGTTCCGCGTCCATCTCGGGCGGCAGGTTGACGGTCATCTCAACATGAAACAGCATGCTTACTCTCCTGTTCTGTTCGGTAATAAAAAAACCCTGACTACCCGGCAAACCACGCCGCGCAGCCAGGGTCGACAGATTCATACGGTACGTCTATGTCTTTAAGGCGTCAGGGCGTCAGGGCCTCAAGCTTCAGGCTTCGGCGCGCAAGCGCTCCACTTCTGCGCCCGGCAGATTGTCGCGCTCCTTGAACAGCGTGAAGTCGAAATCGATCAGCGCGAACTTGCCATCCACACCATAGGGCTTGCCTTCCGCACCCTCGGCCTGCTTGACCGCCGGCACGAGGCCGTCGCGCGTGGCGAACGCGAAGTCGTCCCACAGATACGGATCGCCGTCGATGTTGATCTGCGTGGTCAGCTTGCGGCAGCCCGGCGCCGAAACGAAGAAGTGGATATGCGCCGGGCGATGCCCATGACGGCCCAACTGATCGAGCAACAACTGCGTCTGCCCTTGCGGCGGCACCGAGTAACCCACCGGCACCACGCTGCGGAAACTGTACTTGCCCTCGGCATCCGTGCGAATCGAGCGGCGCAGATTGAACGCCGGTTGCGACTTGTCGAAGTACGAGTAGTTGCCGAGGTGATTCGCGTGCCACACTTCAACCAGCGCATTCGCCATCGGCTTGCCGTCTTCGCCGAGCACGCGACCGCGCATCACCAGCGTCTGGCCGGGATCCGTGCCGTCGTCCAGCCGTGCATGCCCTTCGGACAGCGGCGCGCCGGCCACATACAACGGACCTTCGATGGTGCGCGGCGTGCCGCCTTCGATACCGGCCTTGGCTTCCGCTTCGTCCAGACGCAAATCGAGAAAGTGCTCGAAGCCGAGACCCGCGGCCAGCAGACCGAGTTCGCCGCTCTTGCCCGCATCGCCGAGATAATTCAGCGCGGTCCAGAACTCATCCGGCTGCACGTCGAGGTCTTCGATCGTATAGAACAGATCCTTGATGATGCGGTTAACGATCTGCTTGGTGCGCGGATTGCCTTCGTGGGTGGCGCTCTCGTTGATCTTCTGCAACAGCGCGTCGATGGATTGCTTGTTCATGGGGTATCTCCTTCGTTTGATGTTTCTGGCGGCTAGCGGATGAACCGTCAGTTGAGGGTGACGCTTGCGCCCTTGCGCGTATCGCGCCGCAAGCGATCGATCTTGGCCCAGTCGAGCGTGATGCCAAGACCCGGCCCTTGTGGAAGATGCAAAGCAAAATTCTCGTAGCGCAGCGGTTCGGTGAGAATTTCTTCCGTCAGCAGCAACGGCCCGAACAGTTCAGTGCCCCACTTCAGTTCGCCAAAGGTGCTGAAGAGCTGCGCCGAGGCAATCGTGCCCACTGCGCCTTCGAGCATCGTGCCACCGTACAGGTCGATGTTCGCGGCAAGCGCAATGGCCGCCACCTGCGCGGCGCCCGTCAGACCGCCCGATTGCGCGATCTTCACGGCGAATACGTCGGCGGCACGCGCACTGGCAATCGCGAAGGCATCCGCCGGGCCGTGCAGCGCTTCGTCGGCCATGATCGGCACCTGAGCGAGATCGGTCAGACGTTTGAGGCCCGCGCGATTTTCCGCAGCGATCGGCTGCTCGATCAGTGCAATACCGGCATCGGCGAAACGCTTGCCGGCCCAGATCGCTTCCGATTCAGTCCATGCCTGGTTCACGTCGACACGCACTTCGCCACGGCCTTCCAGCGCTTTCTGAATGGCCACGACGTGCGCGACGTCGTCCGCCACTGCGCGCGAGCCGATCTTCAGCTTGAACACGCGATGGCGCTTCGTTTCATACACGCGCTCGGCTTCGTCGATATCGCGGGTCGTGTCGCCACTCGCGAGGGTCCACGCCACGTCCACCGAATCGCGCACGCGGCCGCCGAACAACTCCGACAGGGGTACGCCGAGGCGCTGCGCCTGAGCATCGAACAACGCGGTTTCAACCGCGGATTTGGCAAAACGGTTGCCCTGAAACAGCGCGCGCAGCTTCGCCATCGCTGCGCCTGGACGGGTCGCGTCCATCTCTTTGAGCAGCGGCGCGAAGTACGTATCGATGTTGACCTTGATACTTTCCGGGCTTTCCTCACCGTACGCGAGGCCGCCGATGGTCGTGCCCTCGCCCACGCCAACCATGCCGTCGGCGCATTGGATCCGCACCAGTACGAGCGTCTGGCAGTTCATCGTTGCGACCGAGAGCCGGTGCGGACGAATCGTCGGTACGTCGACGAGAATCGTCTCCACGCTCTCAATCTTCACGGGTGTTGCTATCATTCGTTGCCCTCCTGAACTGCTTGACCGAGGCTCCATAGTAAAAACAACCCGCGAAGCAGTCCAACACCGATTCAGACTACTTCCATACCTTGGGGGTATGCATGGAACTTCGCCAACTCCGCTACTTCATTGCGGTCGCCGAAGAAATGAACATCACGCGGGCCGCGAATCGCCTGCATATGACGCAACCGCCGCTTAGCCGCCAGATCCAGCAGATCGAGGAGAGCATTGGCCTCCCGCTGTTCGAACGGGGGGCCCGCCCGCTGCGGCTGACCGAAGCCGGCCGCATTTTCTATGCGCAGGCCAAGCGTTTGATCGACGAGGCCGACGAACTCGCGCCGCTCACGCGACGGCTCGCGCAACTGGCCGAGCGCATCGTGATCGGCTTCGTGCCGTCCACGCTCTATGGCGCGCTGCCCGCGGTGATACGCGCGTTTCGCGAGGCTGCGCCGCATATCGAGTTGTCGCTGATTGAAATGTTCACGATCGAACAGCTCGGGGCCCTCAAAGGCGGCCGAATCGACGTCGGCTTTGGCCGCTTGCGTTTCGACGATGCCCAACTGGCGCGCGAAGTGCTCGTTGAAGAGAGGATGATTGCCGCACTGCCGCAAGACCATCCGCTCGCACGCCAGAAGAAACCGCTGACGCTTGCCCAGCTCGCGCAGGAAACGCTGATCGTTTACCCGAGCACGCCGCGGCCCAGCTATGCGGACCAGCAACTATCGGCGATGCATGACCATGCGCTGGAGCCCAAGGCAATCCATGAAGTGCGGGAACTGCAAACCGCGCTTGGGCTGGTTGCGGCGCAGGTTGGCGTGTGTCTCGTGCCGGAAAGCGTGGAGGGTTTGCGCGCGCATGGCGTGGTGTACCGGCCGGTTCCAGCCGCCAATATCGCCTCGCCGATCATCATGAGCCGCCGCCTGCAGGATGAGTCGCCGACGACTACGTTGCTATGTTCGCTGGCGCGGGATCTGTTCAAACGGGATTGAAGGAAGGCGTACACGGCCTGTAAGCGGTGTATGCGGCGCTTCCGGGCGCACGCAAGCCCGCCCGCGAGAAGCCAACCGCAGCAAGCCGCTGAGGCCCATCTCAACGTTCGTCAAACCGCCGCACGATATCGCCCATCAGATTGCGCAACCACACGTTGCCTTCGTCCTGATCGAAATGCTCGTGCCAGTGCATCGTGACTGCCGCCATCGGCAACGTGACAGGCAGCTCGTAGAGTTGGAAACCGCCGTCCCGATTGAAGATGTGCGCAAGACGCCGCGGCAGCGTCGCGAACAGATCGGTCACGGCCAGCACGCTCGGCAAGGCCACGAAATGCGGTAATTCCAGCGCAATATGCCGGCCGACACCTTGCGCCCGAAACGCATCGTCGAGCGCATAGTGGCTGTGCTCGACCGACCTGATCTGCACGTGCGACGCGTCCACAAACGCCTTCATACCCAGCTCTTTCGTACGCGGCAAGCCACGCCGCTTGCGCGTCATGCAAACGTAAGTCTCTTCGAACAACGGTTGATGACGCGTGCGCGCGGTTAGCGTCGGCAGATTGCCGATTGCAAAATCAAGGCGGCTCGCGCGCAACGCGTCTTCGATTTCTGCCACCGGCAGGGGCTCAATACGCAACTTCACGCGCGGGGCCTGCCGGTGCAACGCCTCACAAATCGGCGGCAAATACGCCAACTCGCCCGCATCGGAGAGCGATAACCTGAACGTACGCGTGCTCACCGCCGGATCGAAGTGCTCCGCGTAACGCAATGCTTCGCGCACGGTATCCAGCGCCCGCGCAACGATGCCTGACAGTTCGAGCGCGATCGGCGTGGGCTGCATGCCGGCGCGTGTGCGAATGAACAGCGGATCGTCGAACAAGGTTCGCAAACGCCCCAGCGAGTAACTGATCGCCGGCTGTGACAGCGCAAGGCGCTGGCCGGCCCGCGTGAGGCTGCGCTCTTCGACGATCGCCTGGAAAACGCGCAGCAGATTGAGGTCGACGTGGTCCAGTGAATTCATCGAGATATCCATAAGATTGATCTTATATTTTATTTTAGATCAATTTGACGCATATCAGTCGATCCGCGAGACTCTGCTTCATCGACCACCCCACCTATAAACACGATGAGCGATTCCTCATATCAGACCGTCGACGCGAGCGCCTTGTACCAGCGCGCGCAGTCCGACCGCGTCGCCCCGTCGCTGTACTACGACCCGGCGGTTTTCGAAACCGAACTCGAACGCATTTTCTACAAGACCTGGATCTGGGTCGCGCACGAAAGCGAACTGCCCAATCCGGGCGACTTCCGCACCACCACGATCGGCCGCCAGCCGGTGATCGTGGTGCGCGACAAGAGCGGCGCCGTCAACGTATTGCAAAACCGCTGCCGCCATCGCGGCGCGACCGTGTGCGAGCAGCACAAGGGCAACGCGAAAGGCTTCACGTGCCCATATCACAGCTGGACCTATGGGCTTGATGGCGCATTGCGCGCCCTGCCTTACGGCGACGGCTATGAAGGCGTGATTGACAAGACCGAGTTGCCGCTCGCCAGTTTGCGCGTGGGCATTTATCAAGGTCTGATCTTCGCGAGCTTCAATCAGGAGATCGAGCCGCTTGAAGACTTCCTCGGCGGCGCCAAGCCCTGGATCGACCTGTTCATGAAGCAAGGCGCGGGCTATCCGATCAAGGCCAACGGCGAGCATCGTTTCCGTTTCAACGGCAACTGGAAAATCCAGCTCGAAAATACCACCGACCTGTACCACTTCCCGGTCGTCCACAAATCGTGGATGAAATCGATCGACGACGAAACCGCCGCGGCGATCACGAGCTTCATGACGAGCGACGAAGCGTTCTGCCGCTCGCTCGGCAACGGCCATAGCCTCGCGGTGCTGGTGCCGGAACTCGTCGATCTCGACAAGGACGACGGCGCACCGATCCCGGAGCGCTTCGAAGAACTCGCCGCCACGCTGGCGAAAAAGCACACGCCGGACGAAGTGCGCCGCATCGTGCGTTCGTTGATGGGTGTCGGCTTCAACCTGAATCTGTTTCCGAACCTCGCGCTGTCGATGGCGTTTTTCCGCGTGCTGCGGCCCATCTCGGCGAATGAGACGGAAATTCGTCACGTCGCCCTTGCCATGGACGGCGGCCCCGACGAAGCGAACCGCGTGCGCCTGCGAATTCACGAACACTTCCAGGGTCCGTTCGGATTCGGCAGCCCGGACGATGCCGAAGCGTGGGAACGTGTGCAGCGCGGCTCGCATGCCGGCCCCGATCTGCCGATCCTCGTGAACCGCGGCCTGAACCGCGAGAGCACGGCACCGAACGGCGAAAAGACCGCCCACGCCACCGACGAAACAGGCATGCGCGAAGCGTACGCGCAATGGCGCACGATGATGGAGCAAGCATGATGGACAACAGAAACACGCTGTTCTCACAGCAGACCTTTGCCGGTGCGATCGAACTGATCTGGCGCGAAGCTGAATTGCTGGACCGCAAGGACTATCGCGAATGGCTTTCGCTGTGGGACCCGGCGGGCTTCTACGTGGTGCCGATCGACCCCGACACTACCGACTTCGCCGCCACGCTGAACTACGCGTACGACGATCAGGACATGCGCGAGAAACGCGTGCAACGCATGACGTCCGGCTATTCGGCCTCGACGAGCGACGCCGCCCGCACCGTGCGCACGGTCTCGCGTTTCACGCTGACGAGCGATACAAGCGATGAGGTGGAAGTGAACTCGGCGCAGGTCATCGTCGCGTACAAGCGCGGCAAGTCGACCCTGTTCGCGGCCGATCTCACGCATCGCATCAGTTTTGCGAGCGGTGAACCGCGCATGGTGCAGAAGGTGATCCGCCTGATCGATTCGACCGAGGCGCTTAGCGCCATCGGGTTCCTGCTGTAATTGATCTGTGATTGATTGACCCGTGATTGACGACGATACCAGCGAAGCAAAACGATGCCCACACTAGAGGTCTATCTCCCCGCCGGCCACGCGGAAGCGCGTAAAGCGCAACTGATTGCCGGTCTGACTCAAGCCACGGTCGCTGCGATCGGCGCACCGGCTGAATCGGTGCGGATTCTGCTGAGCGAATTGCCGCCGCACGATTTCGGCCTCGGCGGCAGGAGCCCAGCGGATCATGCCAGTAGCCGCGCATCGTTGCTGGTGATCGTCGCGATCCTGATTGCAGGCCGCACGCCCGCGCAAAAGACCGCGCTGATCGCCGCGCTCAGCGAAACGGGTGCTTCCCTGCTGGACACGCCGCTCGACGCCGCCCGCGTGATGATCAAGGACATTCCGAATACCGACTTCGGCATCGGCGGCCAGACCGCGAAGTCACTCGGGCGCTAGCGCCCCTTCCCCCCACGAGCGAACCCGCGAGTACGACGATGCCAAACGACACGCTTTCTCCCATGGCCGTATCACCCGCCACGCCGGCGGCGCCAGCGACCTCGCGGACACTGCGGCGGATCATCGTCGCCTCCGTACTCGGCAACGCGCTCGAGTGGTACGACTTCTTTCTGTACGGCACGGCGGCGGCCCTGATCTTCGGCCCGCTGTTCTTCCCGCTGCACGGCGACCCGCTGATGGGCACTCTCGCCGCCTTCGCGGGCTTCGCGATCGGCTTTCTGGCGCGGCCGCTGGGCGGCATCGTATTCGGCCATATCGGCGACCGGCATGGCCGCAAACGCGCGCTTGTCGTGACGCTGATGATGATGGGCGTGGCGACTTTCGGCATCGGTCTGTTGCCGACTTTCTCGCAGATCGGTTTCCTGGCGCCCACCGCGCTCGTCTGTTTGCGGGTCGTACAAGGCATCGCGTCCGGCGGAGAATGGGGCGGCGGCGTGCTGCTCATTAGCGAGAGCGCGCCCGCCAATCGTCGCGGCTATTACGCATCGTTCAGCCAGTTGGGGGTCGCAGGTGGCTTTGTGTTGTCTGCGGCCGCTTTTTATCTGGTACAGCGGCTGCCGGTGGAAAGTTTCATGTCGTGGGGTTGGCGCTTGCCGTTTCTCGCGAGCGTGCTGATCTTCGGTGTCGGTGTCTATATTCGCCGAAGTCTGCCTGAGAGCCGCGACTTCACCGCGGCCAAACCGAAGCACATGCCGGTGCTGACCGTGCTGCGCAATCACCCGAAGCAGGTGTTGCAGGCAATGGGCCTGCGTGTCGCCGAAAACGGCGGTACGTACATCTTCCTGTCGTTCGTGCTGGTGTATGGCAAGACGACCGGCGTGCCGATTTCAGTCATGCTCGGCGGCGTGATGATCGCCATGCTGCTCGAACTCGTCACGATCGTGCTGTGGGGCCGGCTATCGGATGTGATCGGACGCCGGCCGGTGTATATGATTGGCGCGCTTGGTCTCGTCGTGATCGCGTTTCCGGCGTTCTGGCTGATCGATACGCATGAACCGCTGCTCGTGTTCCTGTCGCTCGCACTAGGCTTACCCTTCTGCCACGGCGCGATGATCGGCACGCAGCCCGCGTTGATGGGCGAACTCTTTCCTACCGAGGTCCGCTATTCGGGCATGGCGCTAGGCCACGAAATTGCGTCGGTGTTTTCCGGTGGACTCGCGCCGCTAGTCGCGATCGCGCTGTATTCGAAGGTGCATGCGCCGTGGCCGGTCGCGTTGATGCTGATCGGTTTCGGCCTCATCACCGCGATCACGCTCGCGACCATTCCGAAGAACATCAACACGACGCATGATTGAGATGCGATCAGCGGCCAGGCGCGACTGCGAGTGGCAGCGTAAAGCTGCATTGGAGGCCGCCCTGCGGTGCCGGTTTGGCCCAGATCTCGCCACCGTGCCGCGTGACGATGTTTTTGCACAGCGACAAACCGATGCCATTGCCGCCCGCCTTCGACGACGAGAATCCGTCGAACAGCCGGCTATGCGCGTCGGCGGGCACGCCCGGGCCGTTATCGATGATCTGCACGAGCGCATGCTTGCCCCGCAGGCGGGTGACCAGGCGCAATTCGCCACGCCGTGTAGCGGAATTCGTGCATTCCGTCAGCGCTTCGATCGCATTGAACGCCAGATTCAGGACCACCTGGCCAATCAGCACACGCTCGCAATGCACCTGCAGTGGCTCGTTCGTCTGCTCGATCGTGACCGCCACACCCGCCTCTTTGGCACGCAATTCGATAAAGTACGCGACATCCGCGATGACGTCGCGCAAATCCGCGTGCGTCTCGCTCGGCTCACGCTTGACGATGTAATCGCGCACGCTCTTGATGATCACTGCCGCGTGCTCGGCCTGGCGATCGGCGCTGCGCAGGCCCCACAACGCGTCGTCGACGGAACCGGATTGTGTGAGCCGCCGGATCGCGCCTTCGATGAAATTGCGCACCGAGGCAAGCGGCTGACTCAACTCGTGCGCGATGGCCGTCGCCATTTCGCCCATCGCGTTGTAGCGCCCTGCGTATTCCAGCAGCCGCGCTTCGTTACGGCGCGCCTCTTCGACGGCGACTTCGTCCGTGATGTCGCGAAAGTGCAGCAGGCGGCCGTTGAGGTCGTCTTCGATCTCGATTCTTCTGCACGTGATGCGCAACCAGCCCGGCGTGCCGTCGCGGCGCGTGATGCGATAGCGCTGCGGCGCCGAAGGCTGGATGCGCGGTGCGCTGGCGAGTTGTTCAAGCAGGCGGTCGCGATCAGACTCGCTGCAATAGTCGAGCACATCGCCCATCGGTGCGCCCTCTTCCAGACCCAGCACGCGCCGGCCGGATTCGCTGACGAATTCCACGTCACCAGCGGGCGTCAGCACGGCGACGCCTTCACCGAGATCCTGCATAAACTCTCGCAACCGCGACTCATAGCGCCGCAGCGTCTGCTTGAGCGTGTCTTCAACGCTGATGTCGCGGAACTGCACCATCACCACCGCGCGCTCGCGCAGCGGCACGTAGGTGGCAATCGCCTCGGACAGCATATCGGCCCCCGTGCGCGAGCGGTAACACCACTCGTAGACCTGCGGGCCCTCGGTGATCGCACGGTCCATTGCGCCGACGCCGATCTCGCGCCGGTACTTCGGCACCGGGCGGGTCATGTCTTTCGCCTTCAGCGGCAGCAATTCTTCAAGCGTAAAACCGAGTGCCTCGCAGGCCGCGCGATTGGCCCACACGATCGCCTTCGTTTCGGCGTCGTGCAGCAGCAAGCACAGCGTCAGTGCGTCGAGCAGGCGGTGGAAGTCTTCTTCGGCGGGGAAATTCATCGGGCGAATCGGGAGAATCGGGAAAATCGGGCGAAAAAGTCGATCACGTATGGGAAAGAACATAACACCAGTCGGTGCGATGCGCGGCTGAAGATTTCTTTAGATACCCCCGGCGCGTTACCTAAACACGCATCCTGCGTCCCAATTGAAGCGTTCTTTTTGCATTTCTAGACTGGTCTCACCCTGCACGCATCGTCGCCTGCTTCATCGCCCGCTACCGAATCGTGCCTTGTGTTTCAGCCAATAACGAATCAAGGAGAAGCCCCGCCATGTCAGATACCGCCACCGACATTGCCGTCGCAGACGCCCGCCACGACGCCACGCGTTTGCCGCTCGCCGACGTCATCGTCGAAATCGCCGCACGGCGCGAAGAGTTCGATCGCCTGTCACATGTGCCGCGCGAAGTCATCGCCAAGCTCAAGCGCGCGGGCGTGTATCGCGCGGCGACGCCGCGGCGTTTCGGCGGCGACGCGCTCGCGCCTACCGCGTTCCTCGACATGATCGAACGCATCGCGGTAGCAGACGGGTCGGCGGCGTGGGTTGCGAGTTTCGGCTCGGCGAACGTGTATCTCGCTGCATTGCCTCTGGCAACCCAGGCGCACATCTACGCCGACGGTCCCGATCAGGTCTTTGCAGGCGGCCTCTTCCCCGTACAACCCGCGCAGCCTGCCGACGGCGGCTGGCGTGTGAACGGCACCTGGAAATTCGCGAGCGGCTGCAAGGGGGCGGATTGGCTCGGCGTGGGCATAAGCACGGGCGCCCCAGGTGTGCCCGGCAAACCTCGCACCGCCGTGTTCCGCCCGCACCAGGTCGAGATCGTCGAGAACTGGGACGTGGTCGGCATGCAAGGCACCGGCAGTCACGATCTGCGCGTGACCGATCAGTTCGTCGCCGACGACTGGACCTTCGTGCGCGGCGGCGAACCGTGCGTGGACGAACCGTTGTATCGCTACCCGACTATCGCCTACGCGGCGCAAGTACTGGCCGTGGTGAACCTCGGCCTCGCCCGCGCGGCGCTCGATGTCGCCAACCAGATGGCCGGCGGCCGCAAGACGACGACCGGCGCACCGCAACTCGCCGACCGCGCGTACTACCGGATCGAACTGGCCAAAGCCGAAGCGCAACTGCGCTCGGCCCGCGCGTTCTTCTATGACACCACCGACACCGTCTGGCAATCGATTCTCGCCGGCAACCCCGTCACGCCGGAGCAGGTCAGCCTGCTGCGCCTCGCCGCGACACAGATCGCCCGCGAGGGCGCCGACGTCGTGCACCGCGCTTACCGCCTCGGCGGCACGATGGCGATCTACCGCACGCATCCGTTGCAACGCCTGCTGCGCGACTCGATGGTGGTCACCCAGCATGCGTTCCTTGGCGAAGGCAACTTCGACGGCGCCGGTGCGGTGTTCGTCGGCGTGCCGCCGATTCCAGGCTACCTATAAGCCATTTTTGCATTTAACCTTCGAACGATTTCATGGAGAACCACACGATGTCCGATAACCAAACGCTACCCTTGCGCGTTCTGTTCTGCTGCGGCGTGACGCAGAATTTTTTCGACTTGCCGCGCGAGAAGATCGGCGAAGTCTGGCAGGCCTACGGCAAGATGCTGGCCGCGGTCGAATCGATGGACGGCGTCAGCGTGCTCGGCATCATGGACGATGACCGCCTCACCGTCGGCAATGCCGACAACTCGCCGTGGACCTTCTACATCATGGCCGACGTGCGCGACTTCGATACCGCCGTGGCGGTGTGCAATCTGTATCGCACCACACCGGTCGGCGAGTACAACCTGTGGCGCTACGGCAAGATCGAAGCGCGCGTCGGCCGTGCGCTGCAAGTGCCGCCGCAACATACCAACGCGGCTTGAGCATGCCGGAGCGTGACGCGATGAATGAGACCCCGGATACGCTTGCCATGTTGACGGAACGGCTCGCCGCGCTCGAAGCCGAATCCGCGGTGCGCCGCACGATGGCGCGCTACATGGCGCTGTGCGATGTGCCATCGGGCGCACTCGAAGGCGAAACGCTCGCGGCCCTCTTTTCCCCCGACGCGATCTGGGAAGGCATCGGCCCGCAGTACGCCAGCAAGTTCGGCCGCCTCGCCGGTCACGCGGAGATTCTCGCGATGCTCACGCGCTACTTGCCGCCGTCGCCGCATTTCGCGGTGAACGTACACTTCCTCACGTCGGAAACTATCGAGGTGCATGGCTCAACCGCGAAAGGACGCTGGATCATGCTGCAGGCGTCCGGCTACGTCGACGCGCAAGCGGAATTGATCTCGGCGCGCCTTGACGTGGATTTCGCGCCCGCCGGCAATGGCCGCGACTGGCTCATCACGCACTTTCGCACCGAGCGTCTTTTCGATGCACCCTGGCAGGTCAATGCGAGGAAACTGAATCCATGAACGAGTTTATCCAGACCTTGTCGCTAGGCGGCACGGGTCCGACCATCGCGATCAAAGACACGATCGATATCGCAGGCTACGCGACCACCGCAGCGAGCCGTGCGTTGGCGGACGCCCCCCCTGCCGTCCAGCATGCGGAAGTCGTGGAACGGTTGCTCGATGCCGACTGGCACATCGTCGGCAAGGCGAATATGCACGAACTGGCGTTCGGCATGACCGGCATCAACGACTACACCGGCACGCCGCAAAATCCGCAGGACGCCTCGCGGATTCCCGGTGGCTCGTCGAGCGGTTCGGCGGCAGCCGTTGGTTTGAAATTGGCCGATGCCGCGCTCGGCACGGACACCGGGGGGTCGATTCGCGGCCCCGCTGCGTGTTGCGGCGTGATCGGCTTGAAGCCGACTTACGGGCGTGTATCCCGGCGCGGCGTTGCACCGCGTAAATCGACGCTCGATTGTGTCGGGCCGTTCGCGCGCGACATGCGGATGATCGTCGCAGCAATGCAGGCGATCACTGCCGACTTCGACACGCGTGCAGCCCACACGCCACAAACGGGCGCATGGAACGTCGGTATCGTGCAGGTGGATGCAATGCCGGAAATCCTCAAAGCCATTACCCGCGCGGCAGGCCAAGCCGACTGCACCGCGCACACGATGGAACTCGCAGGCCTTGCCGCTGCCTTCGAAGCAGGACTCTCGATTATCAACGCCGAGACCTCTCATGCGTTTGGTCATCTGGTGGCAACCGGCAAGCTCGGGGCCGATCTCGACGCACGGCTGCGCGCCGCTGCGAAAACAACTGCGGCGCAATGCGAGGCGGCGGAGTCGGTACGACGGCAATTCACCGCAGCGGTCAATCATGCGCTCGAAAGCGTCGACGTATTGATTCTCCCCACACTGCCCGCATTGCCGATCACGCTCGACGAGGCGCGCGGGGGCACCTCGGTTATCGCCATGTCGTCGTTGATCCGGCCGTTCAATCTGAGCGGTCATCCGGCATTGAGTTTGCCCTTGCCGATCGACGGCTCACCGCTCAAAGCGGGTTTGCAGATTGTCGGTCGCAAAGATGCAGATGAACAGGTCTGCGCAATCGCAGCGCGCTTCGAAGCAGCCCTCGCCGGTTAAGGTGGGCAAGTACGGTGGGCAAATGCGCTTGCCCACCAGGCATGGCCGATGCACTCAGTCGTTGAACTATCCGCAAACAGACAACGCACGAAACCGGTATAAAAACGGAAGTTTTCTCACGGAGTAGAAGCAATGCAGAAAAGAGTCGTACTCGTCACCGGCGCCGCACGCGGTCTCGGCGCCGCGATTGCCACGCGCTTTCATGCAGCGGGCTATGCGGTGGCCATCGGCGACATCGCGTTCGATGCCGTACAAGCCCTCGCCCGCGACCTGAGCGCCGACGGTTCGAGCGCCTTCGCGCTGAATCTCGACGTCACCTCGAAAACTTCGTTCGAATCCGCACGCGATGCGATCCTGCAGCGCTGGGGCCGAGTCGACGCCTTGATCAACAATGCGGGCGCATCCAAAGTCGTACCCGTCATGGAGATCACCGCCGAGCAGTTCGATCAGGTGATAAACGTCAATCTGCGCAGCGTGCTGTTCGGCTGCCAGGTGTTCGGCCAGCATTTCGCCGATGCGGGCGCCGGCCGTATCGTCAACATCGCCTCGCTGGCGGGACAGAACGGCGGCTCGGCCACCGGCGCGCACTATGCAGCCGCCAAAGGCGGTGTCATCACGCTGACCAAGGTATTCGCGCGCGACCTCGGCGCAGCGGGTGTGACCGTCAACGCGATTTCGCCCGGGCCAATGGACCTGCCGATCGTGCACGAGAGCGTTGCAGCCGATAAGCTGAAGGCGGTCATCGCCAACATTCCGGCAGGACGTCTGGGCTCGGCGGATTATGTCGCCGATGTCGCGCTGATGCTGGCGGCGGAGAATGCTTACTTCGCGAACGGCGCGTGCTGGGATGTGAACGGCGGCTTGTTCATGCGCTAGGTGCATGACGCGTCCGTCGCAAGTTGAATTCGTGGAATTCGTCAACGCTAATGCTCGCGCAACGGTGGGGGGTGCCTCAACGAAGCCCACCGTTCTCGGACGCATCCTGATCCCACACCGCCATCACGTCGCGCACCAGCATCGCAATCGAGGCCGCGCCGAGCTTGTCCTTGATGCTCGCACGATGCACGTCGACGGTCTTCACGCTGATCGACAGATCAGAGGCGATACGCTTGCTGCCCTTGCCGTCGATCACACCACGTAGCACTTCTTTTTCGCGTGCCGTCAGTGACTCCAGACGCTTCTTCAACTCGCGCTGCTTCTGATTGGCGGCGTGACGTTGCATGGCGAGTTTCAACGCGCGCTGCACGCGGTCGAGCATCTGCTGCGAGTTATAGGGCTTCTCGACGAAATCGATCGCGCCGTTCTGCAAGGCGCGCACCGACATGGGAATGTCGCCGTGACCGCTGACGAAAATGATCGGCAGCGTCGCACCTTGACGGTTCAACTCCGCTTGCACGTCGAAACCGCTTTGCTCCGGCATCCGCACATCGAGCACGAGACAGGCGGGCACGCTGGGATCAAACGCATTCAGAAATTCATTTGCGCTGGCGAAGCCTGCCGACTTCACGCCGACCGATTCGAGCAGCCATGCAAGCGACGTACGCATGCCGTTGTCGTCGTCGACGATATAGACGATCGGTGCGAGCGACGGTGCGGATTGAGGCGGAAGGGACATGGAGTAAGCCGGCACGGTTCGGAGAAGGTGTGATTCGAAGCGTCTTGCCGGCTCATGATAACCAGAGGAAAAAGCGCTGCAAAGCGATAGTTACCCTGTGGCGCAGATTAATGTTCTTCATCGGCTCGCCGTTCAGACACGCATTGGGGAAAGCTTTAGACGGGTTGGGAAAGACGCCCTCATACTCACCGCTCGCGCGGATTTTTTTCCCTACGTGAATTGATTACGCTTGAATCCGGATCCAACCCGCGCCCTCAGGAACCCAGAACATGAAACCGAACCAGCAATCGACTCCCGTAGCCGACATCGACATGGCAGCAAAACAGCAATTCCGTCAGGCCATGGCGCATCTATCGGCGGCCGTGAATGTCATCACAACCGCCGGTCCGCACGGGCGCTGCGGCGTCACCGCGAGCGCGGTTTGCTCCGTCACCGATACGCCGCCCACCCTGCTCGTCTGTCTCAATCGCTCGAGCGCGATGCACGCCACCTTTGAACGCAACCGCTACGTTTGCATCAACGTGTTGCCCGGCGAGCACGAATCGCTCGCACGCCACTTCGCGGGCATGACGCAGGTGCCGATGGAAGAACGCTTTGGCTGGCCGATCTGGGATGACGGCACGCACGGCGTGCCGGTATTACGCGACGCACTTGCGAGTCTGCAAGGCGAGATCGTCGATCTGAAGGAAGTAGGCTCGCACTCGGTGATGTTCGTCAAAACCACCTGCATCAGCGTGCGCACTGACGGCGACGGGTTGATCTACTTCGATCGCAACTTCCATCGCATCAAGCGCTCGGCATCGCATTGAGCGTCACAGGCGTCATTGGGGGCGGCCGTCGCGCGCGGCCCGCTTAAACGACGCCCGCGCTATCGGTATCGAACTGAAACTGCGGCACGGCCGCGACGGCTTCGACGAAACAGTCGATCAGATAATCGCAGGCCGACGTATTCAACGCGTCACGCCGCGAGATGATGCCGACCGACACGCACGGCAATGTTTCACGCACCGGCACCGAAACGATCCGCTCGCGAATCCAGTCTGTTTCCAGAAAACTCCTCGGACAGCACGACAGCAGATTGCTATTCACCGACAGTGAAAAGCTCGCACTGAACGAGCTGCACTCCACGACTACATGCGGTGCGCTTGCCCCATGCCGTATGAAAAAATCCTGAAGCGACTGACCGATGCTTTCCGGCGTGGTGTTCAGCATCCAATCCGCGCCTTCCAGCTCCGCGATCGATTCCGCATGCGCCAACGGGTGCCCCTTACGCGCGGAGATAATCAACTCGCCTTCGAGCAATGAGCGGAACACGAATTCCGGCGCAAGCTTCTTTTCATCGACGATCGCGATCACAAAGTCGAGCGAACCATCGCGAAGCCGGGCCAACGCCGCGGTCAGAAAACCCTCCTGAACGGAGAGCCGCGTCTTTGGCATACGCTGCCGGAACGAGTGAATCGCGCGCGATAGAAACTTCAGCGACACCAGCGGTGTGACCGCACACGACACGGTCCCGCCCGCCTGACCGGACAGCTGGATCACATCGTCCTTCGCATGCTGCATCTCCGCGAGGATGAGCTTCGCACGCGCGCACACGGCCTGGCCGAACTGTGTGAGTTGAGCGCCGCGCGCGCTGCGTGACACCAACGGCACGCCCAACTCCTGTTCAAGCTCACGAATCGCCTTGGTCAACGCGGGCTGGGACAAACACACCGTCTTGGCCGCGGCACGAATGCTGCCATGCTGGGCAATCGCCACTAGAGCGCGCAACTGGTTGTATTTCACGGGTGGGCGGTCGGTTAAACGGTTAGAGAACGAGGGACCACGGTCGGCGTCAGGCGGAAGCTGACGGCTTGAATCGATGGTACACCGCGAGAAAAACCCCGGCCATGCTCCCAAATACCCATTGCCGCGCGGCCCCGGCAGCGCCAATCCCAGCCCAGCCGAGTGCGATAACCCAGCGTTATCACAATAAGAAAAAGCAAATTCAGAACGCTTTTTTGACTCCCTAGACTTTTCCTGTCGTCGTCATTGAAGGCGCTCCGCTCGATCAACGCGCTCTCGAACCGATCTTGAAGCGGTCTCGAACCGATACCGAAGCATCACGGATTGATTCACCTCCAGAGGAATCCCGTTCATGAAGTCACCTTCACTCAGTTCTACGTTGCACGATGCCAGTCAGAGCGCAAGGCATGGCGCTTCGACCCGCGGACTGATCGTCGCAACGACAATCGGCAACGCATTCGAATTCTTCGATCTCACCGTCTACAGTTTCTTTGCCGTGCTGCTCGGCAAGCTGTTCTTCCCGCTCGTTTCGTCGCAGCAGCAACTTTTACTCTCGGTCGGCACGTTCGGCATCGGCTTCATCGTGCGGCCGCTTGGCGGGGTACTGTTCGGGGTGCTGGCCGACCGCTTCGGCCGCATCGCCGCGATGAATCTCACGCTCGTGACGATGGCAGTCGGCACCGGCCTCATCGGCGTGATGCCCACATACGCCCAGATCGGCATCGCAGCGCCGCTCGCGATAGTCGCTGCGCGGCTGCTGCAAGGCTTTTCCGCCGGCGGCGAAGTCGGCGTCGCGACCACGCTGCTCGCGGAACGCTCCCCTTCCGCGCGACGCGGCTATATCACGAGCTGGCAGTTCGCGAGCCAGGGCGCGGCGGCGCTGGCGGGTTCGCTGGTGGGCTTCCTGCTGTCTCACTACCTCGACAAGGCCTCGCTTGAAGCCTGGGGATGGCGTATTCCGTTTCTTGCGGGCGTGCTGATCGCGCCCCTCGGGCTTTATCTGCGTTCGCGTCTAGGGGCCGAAGCGGATGCGCCGGCCAACGCTACACGCGATTCCACAGGTGTCCTGAAAACTGTTCTGCAACGCGATTGGCGCCTCGTCCTGGTCGCGCTTTTTCTAGTGGTCGGCGGCACGTCGGCGCATTTCATCGTGATCTATTACATGTCGACGTATGCGATCAAGGTGCTTCATCTGCCCATGGATGCCGCGCTCTGGTGCGGGATTCTCGCAGGCGCCGTGATGCTGGTGATGTCGCCGGTGGGGGGCATCTGGTCCGACACGTTCGGCCGCAAACGCGTCGCCTTCATCTCGCGCGTGCTTCTCACCGTGCTCATTCTGCCCGGCTTCTATCTGATCGAGCATTCGCCTTCGGTCAGCACCTTGTATCTCGTGGTCTGCGCACTCGCAGCGCTGCACTCCATCAACGCCGGCGCGAACGGAGCGATGCTGCCGGAGATGTTCCCACGCAGCACACGCGCAACAGGCCTTTCGCTTGCGTACGCAGCCGGCGTGTCTATCTTCGGCGGCTTTGCGCAATTCATCGTGACGTGGCTGATTCAGGCGACTGGGAATCCCGCCGCGCCCGCATGGTACGTGATCGTTTGTGGCGTGCTCTCGCTGGTCGCGCTGATATTCGTGGCCGACCGCACGCGTCAAGACATCTAGGCCGCCGCACACGCGTCATTCACTCTTCAACAGCACGAAACTCTCATGTCAGACACTCTTCATGCCGATGCACCGCTCGCCGCTGGCACCGAACTTTGCGACCTGTCCGCCCATACCTTGCTCGATCTGCAGCGCAAGCGGGAAGTGAGCGCCGTCGAAATTCTGAACGCGCACCTCTCACGCATCGAGGCCGTGAACCCGCAGGTCAACGCGCTGGTGACGATCGCCGACGTATCCACCTTGAAGAACCGTGCCGCCGAGATCGACACGCTATGGGCGCGCGACGTCTGGCAAGGTCCGTTGCATGGCTTGCCTGTCTCGCAGAAGGATCTGACCGCGACGCGCGGCGTGCGCACCACATTCGGCTCGAGAACGTTTGAGCATCACGTACCCCCGGACAGCGCGCTGATCGCGCGTCGCTGCGATGCCGCGGGTGCGTTGATGATCGGCAAATCGAACACCCCTGAATTCGGTGCCGGTTCGCACACGTTCAACGAGGTGTTTGGCGTGACACGCAATCCGTGGGACCTGAGTAAATCGGCCGGCGGCAGCAGCGGCGGCGCAGCGGCCTCCGTTGCCTGCGGAATGAATCCGCTCGCTTGCGGCAGCGACATGGGCGGTTCGCTGCGGAATCCGGCTGCGTGGAACGCGGTGGTCGGCTTGCGTCCGTCGCCAGGACGCGTACCGCGCGCGCCCGATTCGAACGGCTGGGCGACGCTCGGTGTAGATGGGCCAATGGCGCGCAATGTCGCCGACACCGCCTTACTGCTTAGCGCGATCTCCGGCCCCTCCGGCGAAACCGCGACCGAAATCAGCGAACCGGGTTCACGTTTCGCACAGCCGTTGCAACGCGATTTTCGCGGCACACGTATCGCCATGTCGGTCCAGCTCGCCGGTCTTGCGGTCAATCCCGAGATTCAGCGTGCCGTGCAGGCCCAGGCCGCCGTGTTCGAGGCAATGGGTTGCGAAGTGGAATTCGCCGACCCCGACCTCGGCGACGCGGAGGACGTGTTCCGCATGGAACGTGCGTGGATGATCGGCAGTCTGGTCGATCGGCTCGATGCAGATGCACGCGCCCAACTGAAGCCGGAAATCGAAGCGGAGTGCCGCTTGCATCGCTCGCTATCCGCTGCGGATCTGGGCGATATGTTCGTGCGCAAGACGGCTTTGTTCGAGCGCATGCGCCGTTTCATGGACAACCACGCGTATTACGTGCTGCCCGCCACGCAGATGCTGCCCTTCGATGCCGACTTGCGCTGGCCCACTGAATTCATGGGCGAGCGTTACGACTCGTACATCGACTGGATGCGGATCTGCTGGTACCTGTCCTCTACCGAATCGCCAGTGCTCGCGTTGCCGTGCGGCTTTAGCGCCTCCGGCTTGCCGATCGGTTTGCAGATCGCCGGACGCTTTCGCGACGACTGGGGCCTGCTGCAGTTCGGCCACGCCTATGAGACCGCCGCGGCACACGGCACCCAACGGCCGCCGATCCTCACCGGGCGCCGTTAAACACCCCTCACTTACTCCGAGGTTCTTCCAGTAGCCGGCTTCGCCGCCGGCTGCTTGCAGGCAAGCAACGCGTGGCTCGCGGGAGCGAACACGTCCGTCACTTTTCGCACTTTCTCTAACTTGGGCGTCAGACCACATGAAAAAAACGCTACTGGCAGTCAGCCTCGCCGCTACCTTTCCGGCAGTGGTACATGCACAGAGTGCCGTCACGCTATACGGCATTATCGATGAAGGTGTGAGTTATACGAGCAATGCAGCGACGGCCAACGCCAACGGCGGCGTGTCGGGCCACAGCGCGGTTCGCCTGCTGAGCGGCGTGATGCAACAAAGCCGCTGGGGCATGCGCGGTTCGGAAGATCTTGGCGGAGGCTTGAAAGCGATCTTCATGCTGGAGAACGGCTTCGACGCCAGCACCGGCAAGCTCGGCCAGGGGGGACTGCTGTTTGGCAAGAAGGCCTGGGTGGGCTTGTCGGGTCCGTTCGGCACGGTGACACTTGGCCGCCAGTACGACACGAACGTCGATATCCTTGGGCCGTTTGAAGTGGGTGATCAATGGGGCGGCTATATGGCGGCGCATCCTGGCGATCTCGACAACATCAACAACACGAATTCGACGAATAACGCGGTCAAGTTCACCAGCAACACCTATGGTGGTTTGACGGTGGAAGGCATGTACAGCCTCGGCGGCGTGGCGGGTGATTTTGCGCGCAACCGGATCTGGTCGGTATCGGCTGGGTATGTGAATGGACCGTTGGCACTTGGCGTGGGGTATCTCGATGTCGCCAATCCGAACACGTCGTTCTTCGGCAGTACGGGGAGTCCTGCGGCTACTGTGAATGGCGTGCCGGGCAGCAATATGGCGTCGCCGGTTTATTCGGGGTATGCGTCGGCGAAATCGCTGCATGTGATTGGTGCGGGGGCGTCCTATCTGTTCGGTGCGGCGACGTTCGGCGCGACTTATTCGAATACGAGTTTTCGCGATCTTGGGGATCTTTCTTCGGGGCCGAATCCGGCTGGTTTGAGCGGCAATGCTACGTTGAATAATGCGGAAGTGAACTTCAAGTATCAGATCACGCCTGATTTGCTGTGTGGGGTGGCGTATGACTATACGAAAGGGAGTTCGGTTAAGGGCATGACTGGGGCGACCTATCATCAGGTCGCTTCGGGGGTTGATTATTTTGTTTCCAAGCGGACTGATGTGTATTTGATTGGGGTTTATCAGAAGGCCTCTGGGACCAACTCAACGGGCGAGCAGGCCGTAGCTGCTATTAATGGGCCGTCTGCGTCGGCGGATGATAAGCAGGCTGTGGTTAGGGTTGGGCTGCGGCACAAGTTTTGATTCTGTTTTTGCCTGCGCGGCGCTTTGTTTGTGTGCCTATGGCGTTTGGCTTTGCCTGGTTTTTTGCCTGCGCGGCGCTTGTTGTCTGTATGCCTATGGCGTTGGCCTTTCCTTGATTAGATATTGGATTATTAGCGTCGCCCCTGTGCGGGGCAGGCACCTACTTTTCT
>NZ_JAQQDU010000060.1:0-55802 GCF_046027825.1 Paraburkholderia sediminicola | reverse complement strand
GGAATTAGCCATTGGTTACGGCACCGCCGTTCAGCAGTTGCTCGAACAGATCGGCATCACCCATTTGACCGCCTTTGAGCATGATCTCCATGCCGTCGAGTTCGCTCCGATCGGCATGGAGGCGGCACACGGTGACGCCTGCCGACAAGGGCGCGAGATACGACAAGCCCCAGGCGTCGAGTGCGCGGACGGCGAAGCTCGATGTATCGCCGCCTGCAACCCCGATGCGTTGCAATCTCACCTTGCCGAGTACCGCATGCAGCAACCTGGCGCACGCGTGAGCGAGCTGTGGCAGCGCGCCTACGCGTGCATCGGTTGCATCATCGCCTACTTGCGCCGCGCGGCGCGTCGTAAAAGCAAGCACATTGCGCCCATCACGCAATGGCCCTGTGATTGCAGCAGCGCGCTCGGCCAGATAGGCCGACGCCATATCGCCGGTCATTTGCAACGGATCCAGTTCCACACGCAGATAAGAATGCGCGGCGGCGATTTGGACTTCGGTTAAAGGCGAAAGACTGCCGGCCAGCACGAACACCGGTCCGTGCGCGCGCGCCAGCGGCGCAGGCGCTGCATTGACTTCTTTACACTCACCGGCATCGTTGACCACAGACGCGTAGGCCTGCGCCACGCTGCTTGCCCCCACCGCGAGCAATGGCGCTTGTGCTCTGGCATGACGTGCGATCAGCCGACCAATCGCTCGCAAATGCGAGTCGTCGAGTACGTCGAAAAGCACGGCGTCAGGTTTTGATTCGAGCCGATGGTCCAGCGCTTTTTGCAGCACCGCATCGCCGCGTGCATAGCAGCGCCAATCGATCGATTGCACATTTCCCAGCCCTTGACGCTGCAGATGGACACGCAAGTCCGCTTCATTCATCGGCGTGACCGGGTGACGGCTCATGGTCGGGTGGCGGTCGATCCTGTAGATCGAATGATGTTGATCGTCCGCACCGGCTGCCGCGAACAGTTCACCGAACACGCAATAACGGCGCAAACTCGGTTGACCGCCAACCACCGCGACCAAAGGATTCGTGCAGTACTCGCGCAATGTGCTAATCGCCACGCCGATGCTGCCGGTCTGCGGGGCGCTATCGAAGGTTGAGCACACCTTGTAGTGCATCACGCGCACGCCAAGCGCGGCGAACGCGGCCCCCACGCGCGCGAGTTCCTGATGCTGAGCGTGCGGCGGCATGGTCCGCGCGGCACCCGCGATGCCGACTGCGTCGAGCCGGTCAAGCATCGAAAGACGTGCCGCATCCGGCGGGGCGAAGAACAGCATGGTGCGCAACCCCGCGCGGGCGAGATGAGCGAGCGTATCAGTCGCGCCCGTAAAGTCGTCTCCGTAGAAGCCATATGCCGGGCCGTCGCCGCGAATGTCATGCATGCCATTCGCCTCCCGTGTATCGCTCACGTGCGGCCGCCAAAAAATTCCAACGCACGCCGCAATTCCGGCATGTGCTCGGCGTAAATCTCCAGCGGCTTGTGCGTCTGCACCGCTTCCCATGCCTGTCGAACACTCGTAACGCCCGCCGCGGGACCATCGGGATGCGCGAGAATGCCGCCGCCCGACATGAACAGCAAGTCGGTGGAACGCACGGCGTCGAAGGTCGCCTGCGCGGTGCCGGCCCATTGTCCGGACGAAAACGCAGGCAGCACAATGTCGTCGCAACCCGGCGCAAGAGACGTGGCGCAATCGTGCGCAGACTCGATCACCTCGGCATCGCTCTGCGCGAATTTGCCAGCGAGACCGTGCACGTGCATGTGGTCGATACCCGTCAAACGCCAGAGCGTCTGATACGCCTGAAACGACATACCGAGCGCCGGATCGCGCGACATCATGCCGTAGCCGTTGCGATGCGCATGCAGCACGAGCGGCGTTGCGCGACGCAGCGTCTGGATCGCGGAGAAACCGCACCAGTTGATGCTGGTCATCACGCAACTTCCCCCTTCCCGTTCGACCAGGTCCGCGTGACGGCGCATGGCGTCGAGGTCGTCGGTGATATTGAAGGCAACCATGACCGGACGGCCGCTACGCTCGCGGTAATTGCGCACTTCCTTCATCACCGCTCGCACGCGTTCAGCGAGTGGCGTATGCGCGGGATTCGCACATACTTCGTCATCCTTGATGAAGTCGACACCCGCTTCGCACAACTCGCGCACCAGCACTGCTGTCTCTTCAGCACTCAGGCCGACGTTCGGCTTGATGATGGTCCCGATCATCGGCCGGCCCGTGACTTGCGTGAGTGTCCGCGTACCGGCTACGCCGTGACTCGGCAATTCGAAGCGCGCACGATAAGTCGCCGGTAAGCGCAGCGACAACAACCGCATGCCGGTGACTTCGCCGAGGTCATATAGATTGCCGGCGACAGTCGCGGCAAGCGTCGGCAGATTCGCGCCGATGTTGGCAAGCGGAAACGACAGCGTGACGCGCGCGCGCCGCCACGGTCCGGGCGTACCCTGACGTGCGAGCCATGCGCTCGGCAAGCTGGGCTGCGAAGCCGGCGCGAGTTCGTCGATGCGCAATACGCTCGCGCGGCTGCGCGCGCGCAGCGCGTCAGACTCGTTGGCAACGCGCACAAAGGTCCCGCTCGATTGCTCGCCCGCCATCACATCGGCGACGCGTGCGGGATCGAGCGGCGTCTCGATCAGATAGTCGGCTTCGAGGCAATCGTCATTCACGGTTGGCCGTTGCAGTGTCGCGTTCATAGCGCACCCAGATCGGGAAACGGGCGCACCGGCTCACGGCCGTCCCAATCGCGCGAGGCCGCGTAGATCATGTCGAACAGCTTGCCTTTCGGCCCGGCGATTTCCGACAGCTCAATCACCGTGCCCGGATGGTTTTCGGTGTCGAAGTAAACGAAACGCCCATTGCGCCCCACTTCGCCGCTCATCGCAACTTTGAAGCCTTGCTGCTGCAAGCGGGTGAGGTCCGCATCGAACGAGGTGGTCCAATACGCGTTGTGTTGCAAGCCGGTGTGGCCTGCAGCGAGAAAGTCGCGATACATCGACGGCGCATCGTTGCGTGTCTGGATCAGTTCGACCTGTAACGGTCCCGAGTTCGCCAGCGCCACTGAGTTATGCACGTCGTACGATTGCCCGCGATAGGTGTAATTTTCGATCGGCACACGTTCGTTGTAGAACCAGGGACCCACGCCGAGCACGCGGCTCCAGTAGTCCATGGCGGCCTCGATATCGCGCACGACGTACCCGGCCTGACGGATTTCGCCAAAGAAACGACTCATGAAACTCTCCCGATACTGCCAGTTTTAAAAGACGAGCGACGCCCCGGCGCAGCGGAAACGCAGCGCCCGAATGTCGAACCTGTTAAGAGACTTGAAAGAGACCTTAAATAAAGCCGATCGAAATCCACGGAATCGCCGCGACCAGGATCAGGCCGACGATCAAAGCGCCCATGTAGCCGACAATCGGACGAATGCCCGCATCGGGATTGACCTTGCTGATCGCGCACGCCGAGTAGTAGCCGACGCCGAACGGCGGCGAGAACAGGCCTACCCCCATCGACAGGATCACGACGATTGCGTAGTGCACTTCATTGACGCCCGCAAGCCGCGCGATCGGAAACAACAGTGGTCCGAACAGCACGATGGCGGGGATCCCTTCGAGCACACTGCCGAGCATCACGAACACGACAATCGACACCGCGAGAAAGCCGTACGCGCCGCCGGGCATCGAACCCATCAATTGCGCGAGGTCCTGCGAGAAACCGGATTGCGTCAGGGCCCACGCCATGGCCGTCGCGCAACCAATAATGAACAGAATCGCACCGGACAAGGTCGCCGCATCCACCAGCATGCGGCCAAGGCGCTTCCATTCAAACCGCCGATAGACCAACAGCCCGATCACCATCGAATACGCGATGCCGATGGTCGACACTTCGGTCGCCGTCGCCACGCCTTCGACCACCGCCATTCTGATCACGAACGGCAAAGCCAGCGCGGGCAGCGACACAATGAACAGACGCCCGATCTGCCGCTTGCTGAAACGCTGCGCGCCGCTCAGGTCCTCCTTGCGGTAGCGCCACCACACCACCACACACAGAATCAACGCGAGCACGGCGCCCGGCAGCATCCCCGCGGTGAAGAGCGCGGAAATCGACAGGCCTGTCACCGAACCGATCGTTATCAGCACAATGCTCGGCGGGATGGTTTCGCTTTGCGCGCCGGTGGTAGCAAGCAGCGCAACCAGATCGCCTTCAGAAGCGCCACGTTTTTTCATTTCCGGGAACAGCACCGGCGCGATCGCCGCCATATCCGCGACTTTCGAACCGGAGATACCCGACACCAGATACATCGCGCCGATCAGCACGAAAGACAAACCGCCGTGCACGTGACCGACGAGACTCGCGAGAAACTCGATCATTGCGCGCGCCATACCGGTCATTTCGATCAGCAAGCCGAGAAATACGAACAGCGGCACCGCCAGCAACACCAGATGAGACATCCCCTCGTCCATTCGTCCGACCACCACCTCGAGCGGAGTAAACGTCGAAAGACCAAGATAACCAAACGTGGCGAGCGCGAAAGAAAAACCAATCGGCACACCCGAAAAAATACCAATCGCCACCACGCCGACGAAGAAGATCACCAGGTTGACCTTGCCAAGCGTCTGGAACCACGGACCGGCGAGAACCGCCACTGCGCCTAGTAGTGCGGCAATCACGAGCACGATCAGTACGTCGCGCACGCGGCTCACCTGTGCGAGACGAATCAAGCCGACGATCAGCATGAGTACGGCACCGATCGGCAACGCGAGCGCGCGCCATGCGTTGCTGATCTCCAGCGCGGGCGTAACGATCGCCGCCTCGCCAGACGCGTAGTCGTATGCGGGTCCGATCAACAGCGCGAGCAAGGCAATCGATGCGGTAATCGCCAGCGTATCGACGAATGCACGCCGCTCCGGCGAAAGACGACTGACGAAAGCCGTCATCCGCATATGTTCGCCGCGCCGCAACGCGAGCACGGCGCCAAGCATGGCAAGCCACAGAAACAGAATCCCGGCGAGTTCGTCGGACCACACCAGCGGCTGGTGCAGCGCATAGCGGCAAATAACGCCCGCCAGCATCACGACAATCTCCACCGCCAGCAGCGCCGCCGCACAGCATGAGACAAGTGCAATCAGGCCGCGGTCGAAGGCCCTCAGCCAGCGGCGTGGCATGCTCGCCGCGTCCAGCGCGACGGCCGCCTCGGCAGGATTCAATGCGTGATTCGACATGCGGATGCCTCCTCGCGGCCACTCGCCGCGCTTCGTCTCATGCTCACCGATGTGCCGCACGGTCCGGGCTCAGGATTCACAGATCACGGTTCACAGCTAAGCCAGCTTGCCGACCGATTGTTCGAGCAGGTCCCACGCCTGCGTGCCGAACTTGCTCTTCCATTCGGCGTAGAAACCCGCTTGACGCAGTGCCGCGCGAAACGTGTCCGGCGCCGGACGATTGATCGCTAGTCCTTTGCTTTGCAGATCCGCGACGGCAGCATCGTTGAGCTTGCGAACATCATCGCGTTGTTTCAGCGCGCTTTGATTGAACGCGTCGCTCGCGATACCTTGCAAGTCCTTTGGTAAGCGTTGCCATGCGCGCTGGTTCAGCACGAACCAGTAGCCGTCCCACATGTGGTTGGTCAACGAACAATACTTCTGCACTTCGTAGAGCTTCGCGACCTGCACGATCGGCAGCGGGTTTTCCTGAGCATCGACGATATGCGTTTGCAGCGACGAATAGACCTCGCTGAATTGCAGGCTAGTCGGTGCGGCACCGAGGCCCTTGAACATGTCTATGCTAAGCGGGCTCACCGGCACGCGGATCTTCAGACCGCGCATGTTTTGCGCGCTGGCGATCGGACCATTGCTGGTGGTGGTCTGACGAAAACCGTTGTCCCACATCTTTTCAAACGACTCGAGACCGGCCTTCTGCATCGCGGCCCGAACGTAGGCACCGAGCTTGCCGTCCATCGCGCTCCACACCTGGTTGTAGTCGCTGAAGGCAAAGCCGACTGCATTGATCGCCACCGACGGCACGAGCGTCGACACCACCAGCGCCGACGGCGTGAACATTTCAATGCCACCGCTGCGCACTTGCGCAAGCATGTCGGTATCGCCGCCTAGCTGGTTGTTAGGGAATATCCGGATCTCCATGCGCCCCTTCGATGCCTCTTTGATCTGATTGGCCGCTTCCTGCGAGCGCACGTTCAGCGGATGCGTGAGCGGCAGGTTGTTGCCGTACTTGAACACGAACTCCGGGCCGGACGCCGCGCGCACGATCGCCGGAAAGCCCAGCGCGCTGGCTACCGGCAGGGCGGCCGCGGCACGCAGCAACGTGCGTCTCGCGAGGTTGGTCATTTGGGTGTCTCCTTGCTTATAATTGATGTGACTGTCGAATCCATCAAAAACCATCATCACCCGCTGACACTGCTCTGATTTCCGTTCACTGCACATCAGTCGTCGTGTGATAGCTGCAAGACTAGGCGTGCGCGGCAATCGCTGTCAAACCGCGAACTTGATGGTTTTTGATGGACTTCCACTTTGCGAAGGACGGCTATGTCCGAACTGCTTCTCCTCAGCGCCACCGCACGGGCGCGCATTCCCGACATTGCGCGCGCCGCCGGCGTCTCGACCGCCACGGTGGATCGCGTACTCAATGGCCGCGAAGGCGTTCGCGCCGTCACCGCGCAACGTGTCCTTCAAGCGGCGGCGCAACTCGGCTATCTGCTAACGCCGGAAGCACCCGCGGTGTCTGCTGCGAGACCGATGCGCATCGCTTTCCTCTTGCCTGCCGGCACCAATCGCTATTTGCACATGCTCGGCGACTACATCGACTTCGCGCACGATCAGTGGAACGCGTTGGACATGAAGTGCCGTGTCCATTACGTCGAGAGTTTCAACCCGAAAGAACTCGCCGACCGTCTGCTGCATTACGGCCAACGTGCGGATGGCGTGGTGTTCATGGCGCTCGAGCATCCCGTTGTGCGCGACGCGGTAAATACGCTCGCCGATCAGGGCGTGCCGGCGATTACGTTGATTTCCGATTTGTCGAATGCACGGCGGCTGGCTTACGTGGGCATCGACAATCGTTCTGCCGGACGCACGGCCGCGCTGCTGCTAGGGCGCTTCATGGGTCCACGACCGAGCGGGAAAATCGCGATGCTGGCGGGCAGCCTCAACTATCGCGGGCATGAGGAGCGAGAAATCGGCTTTCTACACCTGGTCGAATCGACGTTTCCTTTGGTCAGGGTAATCGGCCTACGCGAAGGGCACGACGATAGCGAGCGCAACTATGCACAGACCCGCAAGCTACTGGAACAGCACCCTGATCTCGCCGGGATCTACAGCAGTGGCGGCGGATCCGACGGCGTGGCGCGCGCAATTGTGGAAGCGCGCTCCGAGCAGAAGATCCTGTTTGTCGGGCACGGGTTGACGCCTGACACGCGAGCGCTGCTAATCGACGGGACGATGGACGCGTTGATCACGCAGACGCCGCAGGCCATGGTGGGGAACTGTTTGAGGATTTTTCGCAATGTACGAGAGAAGCGCGATGCCATGAGTGATGTTAAGCCCGTGCAGTTCACTATTGTTCTGAGGGAGAATCTGCCTTGATTAGCGGGGGTTTTGGCCTTTTTCACAGACCTGCAACGGCGAGCGAAGAGCGTCAGGCACGCGGGATGCTGAATCACCATCGTATTCAAACGTTGATACGAAAGGAGATCACACCATGCCTTACCTTCTCGGCTGGCTTCTTGGCGTCCCGGTTATCGTTCTGGTCATCCTGTACCTCATTTTCCATTAATCCTCAGCATAGACAGTTCACCTGAAGGTCATCCGCGTGGTGCCGCCTGCTGCGGCAGCCGCGCGTCCCTATACACCCGCACCCCGGCTGTCGTCCTCCCCTCAGCGCAGCGTCGCGCATCGGCGCCCGTGCCTTTTCACTTGCGCGGTACAAAACGGTGCGTAAAACTAGCCCCCTAGTCCTCACATATGCCATATCTGCACGCGCACGCACAGACTGCGTACGAGCAAGGAGGGACCAATGGCAAACAACGAATACACACTGTCACATCAGGACGTGGTGAAGGCAGTGATCATTCATCAGAACATTCATGAGGGCTTCTGGACGCTGAACATCAATTTCAACGTCGCCGCCACTCACGGTCCGCAAGTGCCGGACCCCTGCCTCGCTGTGACGATCAAGGGCATCGGCATCATGCGGACCTCGCCTACTGATCCACTCGCTATCGACGCCGCGCTCGTCAATCCGCCGGTGTCTGCACATATTGAAGGCGCTGCGCAGATAGCGGTCGCCGTCAAAGGCACACATGAAGGCGGCGTGCAATTCTGTCGTGACGTCTATCGCAATGTCGAGGTACAAAGCGCGGTCAGAACGCCAACCAAACCAAGCTGAACGTGGCCTGTCATCTGTCTCGCCAGTGATGAGTTTTATCGTCAGTGGTATGACGTTGATGGCGGCGGTACGCAGTTGACTCGCTCAGCGAACCGCCGCCATCAACGCGCCCATGCCGACCAGCAGACTGCCCATCAGACGATTGACAGCACGCAAGCGCTTCGGCCTCTGCAACACCGTCCGCAAGCGGTGCGAAAACACCGCCGTCGATGCCACACCTAGCGCGAACACCAGCGCGAACGTCGCGGCCAGCAGCAGATATTGCTGGTTCGCGGACCAGTGCACCTCCTCCGAAGGCGCGCTGATGAACTGCGGGAAAAACGACGGGAAGAACAACAGCGTCTTCGGATTGAGCCCGGACGTAGCGAACCCACGCCAGAACAGACTGCGTTGCTGATCGGTGCCCGTGGCCGCCGCAAGACTGCCGCTGCGCCATTGCTTGCAGCCGAGATACACGAGATAGATCGCACCGGCCCAGCGCAACACGATCAATGCACGCGCGTCGATCAGCAGCAGCGAGTTCAGACAGAGCGCGGTAAATGCCAGTTGCAGGAGCACGGCACAGGTGCCACCCCACACGCAAGGCAACGCGGCGCGCCAGCCGGCGCTGAGCGCCTGACTCATCGTCAGTACGTTGACCGGACCAGGGGAATAAACGAGTACGAGGGAAGCGAGGAGAAATGAAACGTAAAGCTGAATCGACATCGATAGGCCAGGTTACGGCTTTGCCAGCAGTGCGCGCCGCCGCCGCGTTCGAAGATCGTTCAAGGACGGCGTACGGACGGTAGGTACCGGCAAGCATTCGGTTAGGAAAATGCGCCCATGCCCGGCGAGCGCGTCTTCCGGCGTAGGTAACGCCGGAATTCGCCCGCGTGCCGCCTTCCTGTGAAGGCAGCGAGACACCGGATGGCAGCTTGTGGCAGCGCTTGACCGCAGGCCTGAGGCCGGCGGCCCGGACGGTTGTCCCGGGCATGAATGCACCCTGAAAATATACCCAGGCGCAGGCTGGATATGCTTCCTAAAGCAATGCATCCATTCGCCGATTTAAGGATGATCTTCCGTTAAAATGGCATTTACCTGAACAAACTTCCACAAATGCCATGACCACCCGAAATCGCCCACTGGACAACCAGGATCGGAAGATCATGCGCGAGTTGCAGAAGAACGCGCGCCTGAGCAACGCCGAGCTCGCCGAACTGGTCGGCATGTCGACCACGGCGTGCTGGAACCGCACGCGTCAACTGGAGACGGAGGGGTACATCCGCGGCTACGTTGCGTTGCTCGATCAGCAGAAGCTCGGCTTCGCGGACGTGGTGCTGCTCGAAGTCACGCTCGACCGTCACGACGATGACGCCCTCGCCCGCTTCGGCGCCGAGCTGGCAACACTGACTGAAGTGCTGGAAGCGTATCTGGTGTCGGGCGATTACGACTATCTGGTCAAAGTGGCAGTCGACGGTACGGCGGGCTACGAGCGGTTTCTGCGCGAGAAGCTCTACAAGATCGCCGGCATCCGTCACAGCCGCTCGATGTTTGCACTGCGGTGTATGAAGAGTATTCCGTCGGTGCAGATTTAGGATGTGGGTGCCTTCCTGGCCTTGGCGCACTCATACGCCTGCGCATCGCTAAGCCGACTCAAACTCCACGCAACGGCTTCTGGCAAACCGCCAGCACCGCGCCGGCCGCGAGCAGCAACGCGGAATAAACCAGCCCGCGTGCGAGACCCGCGCCATCCGAAACCCAGCCAATCACCATTGGCCCGACGATCTGTCCGAAGGCGAACACGATCGTGAATGCGCTGATGCCCTTGGCCCAATGACTCGCGGGCAGATTGTGGCGCACGAAAGCCGTGGTCGATGCGACCGCTGAGAGAAACGTCGCGCCGAACAGCACGCCGGAGACGAACGCCACCCACGGTTGCGTGAAGAGCGCGGGCAACAGCGTCGCCACTGCGAGCAACGCGTTGAGTATCGCGAGCGCGTGGCCACCGCGCATGCGGTCGAGCAGACCGGACCACAGGCGCGCCGAGACAACCGTCGCTACGCCGAGCAGCAGGTAGAAGCCCGTCACCACTGCGGCGCTCATGCCCGCATTGCGCAGCAACGCGACGATGAACGTCATGTAGCCGATATACCCGACACCGAACAATCCATAGCCTGCCAGTGCGGGACTGAAACGCGGCCAACGTGGCGCGTCGGCGGCATCGGAAACATGCGCGGCCGAAGGTGCAGCCGCATGCGCGCGTTCGATTTTCCTCGCCGCGCCGATAGCGACTGCGGCGAACACCGCGCACGCAACCGCCAGTGCGAACCACGCAAACTGCCAGCCATGCGCGACGTTGAAGATCGTCAGCGGCACCAGCACCGACGAAGCGACGATGCCCCAACCGGTTCCGCCGTAATACAAGCCGAGCACGAGCCCCGCATCGTGCGGTCTCGCCGACGCCAGCCGCGCCGCCAGCACGCCACCACTGATGAAAATCGCCGCGCTGCTCACACCAGTGATGACGCGCAACACGAGTAGCGAATGCGTATCGGCAAGCAGACCGCCGATGGCCATCAGTAGCGCAGTGGCCACGCAACCGGCATCGAACACCATCCCGGCCGACCAGTGGCGCGCGAGTCGCGGAAAAGCCAACGCGCCCAGCAGATAGCCCAGCGCGTTAGCGGTGTTCATCGCGCCGGCTTGCGCAAAGCTCCAGCCGAGGTCGAGTTTCATCGCCGGCAACAGCAACGCGTAAGCGAAGCGCGCAAGACCCAGCGCGATCGCGCTACCTAAGGACAGGCCGGCGGCGAGCATCAAGGTGGGCAGACGCTGCGCTGCGTCGGTGGACGGGGCGGACGATGCGGCGTCGAGAGATTTTGTCGGCATTGGCTAACGTGGGTAGACAGGGATGCGGCAGGCCTGCTGCGGCATGTCGCCATCATATCTGCGGACGCTCCATACGGCTGACCGTTAGTTGCGAACCAGACGTCCGACGTTCGACTACAAGCCCGCCGGGACGCTTGCAGACGCTGCCGACCCGCGATGCGATGACCTGTCAAATTCATTTTCTAAATGCGAATGATTTGCATTTACAGACGAATTGATTCATCATGGCGCTCATACCATCAGCCGGATACCGAAATCATGAGCACACTCGACGTCAGCCGCCCCGAAACCGAAAACGAACGCCCGGCAACCGCGACGCCTGACACCGCCATCGGGCCCAAGGCGGCGGCCGCGCTTGAAGTACTGCTGTCGCGCCAGTCCCACTGGCCGCTCACCGAACCGGCTCCGGCCGACGCCGAACTTGATCTGATTTTCGACGCCGCCCTGCGCGCGCCCGATCACGGCAATCTGCGGCCGTGGCGCTTCGTCACGATCCGCGGCGACGCTCGCGGCCACCTCGGCGACGTGCTGGTCGACCTCGCCTGCGCCCGCTCGCCCGGCGAGCCGCGCTCCGCGCATGCGCATCGGCGGCAGAAGGCTTACGCGGCACCGCTCGTGATCGCGCTCGGCGCGGCGATCTCGGCCCAGTCGACGGTGCCCGAGACGGAACAATTGCTGGCAGTCGGCGCAGCCACAATGAACATGCTGAATGCGATCCACGCGCTCGGCTACGGCGGGTTCTGGGCCACGGGCCCCGACAGCTATGAAGCGCAACTGCGCGACACGCTGGGCTTCGCGCCGAACGAGAGACTGGTGGGCTTCCTCTTTGTCGGCACGCCGAAAAACCCGGGTAAACAACCGGCCCGTCCGGCACGCAGCGAACATGTGCGCGAATGGCTGCCAGCGCAGCCGGCAAAAGTTTGAAGCAAGCATCCGGCGCAGGCACTGCGTCACCGCCTGTCCGTCGCACGCGACATGCGCTGGCCTGCGACGTGGCCCTTCTCCGATCAGGCCGGCGCGACTCATTGGACCGTGTCCATTCAGGAGCCAAGATGAACTTCCGCTCTCACTACAGCAGCCGTCCCGAACTGGTCGACGATCACGTCACGGATACCCCCGACGCGCCTGACCGCACGGTCCTGAGCGCCGTGCGCACCTGGCTGCGGCCGGCGTGTGAATCGGCACGCGGCGGCGTGCACTGGCGCGACATCCTGAGCGGCGTGGGCTTGCGGCAAGACGGCATCGAACATTTCGATCTGCTGATGCGTTCGCTGATGCACGTGTCCTATCGTCCGCTCGACATGCGATGCCGCTGCGCCAGCGATCTCGGCAAGGACGAAGCCGTGATCCTGCAAACCATCGCGTTGCTGCAAAAAACACACAGCGGCGCTGCCTTGCGCATGCTGAGCGAATGGCTGCCGGGGCCGGCCGTCAGTGGCGTGTTGAAGCTGATCCGCTGGTTCGCCATCGATCTGCTCGACGCCGGTGTCGAACTCGACGTGCAAGCGCGCCGCGTCACCTATATGCATTGAGGACCCGAGCGTATGCCGTTAGAACTCGCTCCTCCCGCTCCGTCGCGTGTGCGTGACAACATCGGCTCGCAGGCGACGAATAGCGCAAACGCCTTGCAAGCCGCTCATCCTGCTCAACCTGCACAATCCGTTCGAACCGCGCACGCTATCGTCAACGCGGCTCTACCGCGTTTCGTCTCGCATCCGCTAACGCGCCACTATCCGCGCAGCGTCACCGCGCCTCGCGCGGGTGAGTTGCATCTGTGGCGGTTCCGTTGCGAATGGCTGCCCGTTCCGGTGCAGGAAGGCGATGCGTGGCTGTCGAAAGGCGAGCGCGAACGCGCGCGGCTTCATCCGAACTCGGCGCTACGCAAACGCTTTGTTAGCGCACGCGTGGTGACGCGCTGGATCGTCGCGAATCTGTTCGATTGCAAGCCGCATGCCGTCGATTTGCAGGACGACGGCCACGAGAAGTTGCGTGCGCGTCATCCGCACGACGGTCGCGGCATCACGATCGATATCGCGTACGCGGGCATCTGGATCGTGATCGGTATTGCATCGGCGACGCTCGGGCTGAACGTGGTCATCCCCTCGCCGGGCGCTGCGCTCGACGAGCCTCCGGAAGGCTCCCGCCGACGTGCGCGTTACGGCAGCTTGAGCAACGCGCTGCGTTATGCGCCCGCCGATGTCGATCTGGATCTGCTGTCGAGCGATGCCGCAGTCTGCGCGCTCGATCTCGCCGGGCATGGCCGTTGGCACGTGCTCGATCTGCCGATGTCGGGCAAGATTCGCGCGGCGGTTGCATTGGCTCAGCCGGTTACGCAGGTGCAGGCCGTTGGATGGCCTAAGGCGTTGGTGTTTGGAAAACCGAGCGCCTAGTGGGCGAACGTTTTCGTCGACCACGCCACGCATGCAGCATAGCCTTCTGGTGCCGCGATCCAGCGCGCGGCAATCTCGTGCATGTCATCCGGCATCTCATTGCGTAGCGTCACCTGCATGCTGTCGCGCGGCAGGACCGTCAGATGCTGCAAGCCGCGCGTGATGCCCACGCCCGTCGTTTTGACGAGCGCTTCTTTGGCGACCCACGCGTCGTAAAACGCGCTGGACTGTTGCGTGACGTTTAGGCGCTCGATCCACGCAGCTTCGTTCGCATTGAGCGTCAAATCGACGATCGAATGCCAATCGAATTTATCGCTGCATTGCTCGATATCGACGCCGACGCGCCGGCACGGCGACATCGCGATCAGTCCATGTGCACCCGCATGTGAAACGTTGAAGTCGTATGCATCGGAATCGGCGAGACGGGGGCGGCGGTTTTCGTCGAGCGTGAACCGAACGGCGTGTGCCGCCATGCCGAGATACCCCGCGAGTTGCTCTCGCAGCGCCACGCGCACGGACGCGAAACGAAGCGCATCTTCGTTGCGACGAAACTTGCCGGCTCGCGCGCGTTCGTCGTCGCTTAGCGCGGCGAAGGCGGCATCGTCCAACGACGCACCGAAAGCGAAATCGACCCGCCACAACGAAACGTCGGACGGGGCGTCATGAGGTAACGCAAGAGGTTCGATCGAGTACATCGCAGGTTCGGGCTTCACACGTAAGCGTCGCAAGGAATATGCGCGACTCTACCCGATATGACGTCCGAACCCCTTCGATCTTTAGATCCGCTTCATTTCCTTCGGCACGCCAATCAGCAACGCAACACCGCTGACGAACAGCAGCGCGGTCAGCAGATACAGCGCATTGTCCATACTGCCGGTGTGCGTCTTGATCAGACCAATCACCCACGGGCTGACAATGCCGCTCGTAATACCGATGCTACTGATCAGCGCAATACCGGCCGCCGCCGCGGTACCGGACAGATAGCCCGACGGTACGGTCCAGAAAATCGGCAACGCAGCAAAGATCAGCACGGCCGCCAGCGAAAGGATCGCGAGCATCGCCGGGAAGCTACTCAGATGCAGCGTCAGTAGAGACAGTGCAATGCCGCCACCGATCGTGCAAACCGCAAAGTGCCGACGCCGTTCACCACGACGATCCGAGTGCCGCGCGATCAGAATCAGGCCCACCGCGCCGACCGCATTCGGAATCACCGTGTACAGACTGATCGCCAGCACATCGTGAACACCGAAGTCGCGAATCATCAACGGCATCCAGAAGTTCAGCGTCAGCGATGCACAGGTAAGCGAGAAATAGATGAACGCAAACAGATAAACCCGCGGATTACGCAGCGACTGCATGACGGAACGCGATGAGTGCGCGTCCGACGAAACGCGGCGGTCTTCATCGCGCTGCGCAATCAGTTGCGCCTTCTCCGCGGCATTGAGCCACGTTGCATGCTGCGGACCGTCGACCAGATAAAACGCGGCGAGCAAACCAAGCACGATGGCCGGCGCCCCTTCGATCACGAACATCCACTGCCAGCCGAACAGCCCCATTACGCCGCCCATATCGCGCATGATCCAGCCCGACACCAGACCACCAAGCACACCCGCCACCGCGACGCCCGCGAAGAAAATCGACAGCACCGCTGCGCGCCGCCGCGCCGGATACCAGTAGGTCAGATACAGCACGATGCCTGGAAAGAACCCCGCTTCGAACACGCCAAGCATGAACCGCAGCACATAGAAGTGTGTAGGCTTCGACACCAGCATCATGCCCACCGATGCGATGCCCCACAGCAGCATGATCCGTGTGAACGTGCGACGCGCACCGAAGCGTGCCAGCAGCATGTTGCTCGGCACTTCACACAGCACGTAGCCGATATAGAAGACCGCGGCGCCCAAACCGTACATGGCGTCGCTGAAACCGAGGTCGTGCTTCATCTGCAACTGCGCAAAGCCGATATTGATGCGGTCGAGAAACGACACCACATAACAGAGGAATAGAAACGGAATAATCCGCTTCGAAACCTTGCGATATAACAGATCGTCGTGCGCAACGGCGGATGCACCCAGCGCAGGGGCGAGGGATTGGCTCATCGGTTATCTCCAAACGTGAGGGTCCAGCGGACCCGCTGGGTCCGGCGTCTTGATGCGCCGCGTTTCTGTTTTCTACTGGAACGGCATGCGACGGTATAGGTGCGCCGCGCGCCGTGGTGGATTGCGCGTGGCTCGAACGGCCCCGCGCGTACAGCGTTTTATCGTTACCGTTCGCTGTGCCGCGTGTTCAGGCAGCCAGCGGATGCGCCTGTGCGCCTTGCGTCGACACGTCGGTCACGCCTTCGCGTGCGTGCCGCATCGCTTCGAGCAGCGTCGCGTGATCGCCGATATGATTAGCGAGCAACAGGATCAGTTGCGCATTGGCCGACTGGCTCTGCGCATCGTCCAGATCGCGATGCATGTCGATCAGCGCCTCGTAGAAATCGTCGGGGCGGGCGAGATTGGGTTGCGTGTTCAATGCCATGACTGTCTCCTGCTCTTTTCTTCTACCGATGTGCTGCGTATGTCGGCCAGGCTGCGTGCGCGGCATATTGCGCGCCTGCCGCCTTCACCGCGTTTTCGCTCCGTGCCATCTACGCGGAGACTTCAGGCCGTGCCTTCAACGCACAATGCCCGCTTCAATGCGACTTCCACAAAGCTCACGTCGAGTTGCCGCTGACGCGCACAGACATGCTGATCCGGACGGATCAAATAGAACGTGCCGGGTTTGGCGTCGTAACGCGCGGCGGCAAGACCGTCGATGTCGTGCAACACATTGACACCCGAAGTCACAGCGACCTGCGCAGCGCTACTCGTCACCACGACAAGCTTCGGCGGAATCGGACTGCTACGCAACGCATCCAACGCCGATTGCGTCGCCTGATCGATACCTTGCTCGCCGCAGAACAACACGCCCGTGAATTGCTGGCCGAGTTGCTGTAACAGCCACGCCGGCTGTCCGGCTGCATGAACCGGCGCATCGACACACGATGCCCCCGGCACCATCAGACCGTCGAAGCTGTCGCCGTCTGCCGTATTCAGCGGGGAATCACGCAACACCGCCGGCACCGAGAGGCGGCCGCTATTCGTCAACTGCCGCGCAAACGGGTGATGCCGCGCAAGCTTCAGCACAGCGTCGCGGAACACCCGGCTAACCGGGCTCTTCGGCGTGATGAAATCGGTTGAACGCGTGGAGTTGCGGATGTTTTCGTCGGCGGCGAATTCGCGCTCGCTCGCATACGTGTCGAGCAAGGCATCGGACGCTTTGCCTTCGAGCACCATCGCCAGTTTCCAGGCGAGATTTTCCGCGTCCTGCACGCCGCTATTCGCGCCGCGTGCGCCGAACGGCGACACGCCATGTGCGGAATCGCCCGCGAACAACACGTTACCGTGCCGGAAACGGTCCATGCGCAAACACGAAAACGTATAGACGCTAACCCATTCCAGCTCAAACTTTGCATCCGGTCCGAGCAACGCACGCACGCGTGGAATCACACGTTCCGGCGTTTTTTCCAGCACTGGATCGGCATCCCAGCCCAACTGGAAATCGATCCGCCATACGTTATCCGGCTGACGATGCAACAGCACCGATTGATTCGGATGGAACGGCGGATCGAACCAGAACCAGCGCTCGGTCGGGAACTCCGCTTCCATCTTCACGTCGGCAATCAGGAAGCGGTCTTTGAACGTGACGCCCTTGCTGTCGAGCCCCAGAAAGTTGCGCATCGGACTGCGCGAGCCGTCGGCGGCCACCACATAGCGGCCGCATAACGGGTACTGCCCGTTAGGCGTGTCGATGGTCAGCGTCACGCTGGCTTCCTGCGTACCCGGCGTGCCGTTCTGCTGCGCGCCGACCACTTTGCTCTTCCAGCGGATCTCGAGATTCGGCAGCTCCTGCGCGCGTTCGAGCAGAAAGCCTTCGACGTAGTACTGCTGCAGGTTGATGAACGCGGGCCGGTTGTGGCCCGCTTCCGGCTGCAGATTGAACGTGTACACCAGTTCATCTTTCAGGAACACCTTGCCGACATTCCAGCTGATGCCCTTGTCCACCATTCGCTGCCCGCAGCCGAGCCGGTCGAAGATATCGAGCGAGCGCTTCGAGAAGCAGATCGCCCGCGAACCGGTGGACAACGAACAATCGTCGTCGACCAGTACGACCGGCACGCCCTGCTGCGCGATATCGATCGCGGTAGCGAGGCCCACCGGCCCCCCGCCGACCACGATCACGGGATAGACCGTCTGCTCGGCACCGCTTTGCCCGCATTGCCCGCTTTGTTCGCGGCTCGGCTGATACTCGAACGACAGCGTCTGGTAGTTGATGCTCATCTTGTGTCTCCGTCCTTCTCTGCTCTGCTTGACGCTTTCCGGCGTTTCTATGCGGTGATCAGGGTTTCAATCAGGCTTGCAGCGCGTCCCACATTTCCTTGTCGCGCTGCGCGGTCCAGATACGCGGATGCGTGATGCCGCTTGCTTCGTCGAAGGCACGTGAGACGTCGAACGGCAGGCAGTGCTCGTAAATGAACACCTGGCCGAACTTCGGGTCCATTGCCTTGCGCGTGTGCGCCATGGCGGCCTTCAGATCGAGCTTCTGTTCGACCGCTTCGCGGCCTTGCTGCAGCAGCGTGGTGACGAAGTCTTTCGTGTAATCGAGGCCTTTGTTGACGTCTTCCGGCGTGGTCAATGCCGGGCCGCGGCCCGGCACCAGCTTGTCGGCCTTCAGCGCGCGCAGCGCTTCGAGCGTGGCCGGCCATTGTTCGAGTTGAGCATCGCCGCAATAGCAGGCCGCGTCGTATTCGACCAGGTCGCCGGAGAACAGCACCTTCTGCGACGGCAGCCACACCACCGTATCGCCCTTCGTGTGACCCGCGCCCAGATGCGCGATGCGCACTTCGAGCTTGCCGAGGAACAGCGTCATTTCTTTTTCGAACACGAGCGTCGGCCACGTCAGGCCCGGCACCGTTTCGACACCGGCGAAAAGACGCGGGAAACGTTCGATTTCCGACTTCATGTCCGCTTCGCCGCGCTCGACGATCATCTCGTACGTGCCACGGCTCGCGATCACCTCTTGCGCGCCTTCTTCGAAATACGCCGACGCGCCAAGCACGCGCACCGCGTGGTAGTGCGACAGCACGACGTATTTGATCGGTTTGTCGGTAACGCTGCGGATCTTCTCGATGAGGTCTTGCGCCATGGCCGGCGTGGCGGTGGTGTCGACGATCAGCACGCCGTCGTCGCCAATGATCACGCCCGAGTTCGGATCGCCTTCAGCGGTGTACGCGTAAGCGTTCTCGGACAGCTTGGTCCACGTGACTTTCTTGACTTCCAGGTCTGCCTGGGATGCGAATGCCTTTGCCATGCTTGTCTCCCTCAAAAGTTGGACGTGAGGCGAGACGGCCGGCTGCGCGTTCAGATTCCAGATGCGCGGGCTGGCGGTATTGGGGGTTGTCTCGCCCCGTTTTGACTCTGTGACTGCACCGGTATGTCGGGGTGAATGCATCTTATGGCCGCACCAGTTTATTTGTCAATAGCGAAATGTATCGCTATACGCAAATCTCGGGCGCCTAAGATGAGAACAGGATGGCGCGGGCTTTCGCGCAGGGCTTCGGCTAACATGGACCCTTTTTACGGACGAGCGCGGGTGTGAGCAAAGCAGCGAAACCGGCCACCGGCAAAGGCGCGGGCGGCAGCGAGACGGCGGATGGCGGCAAGACGCAGCGCGGGATTCAGAGCGTCGAAGTGGGCGGCCGCGTGTTGCTGGCGCTCGCTCAGGCGCGCAGTCCACTGGCTTTGTCCGATCTCGCCAGCGCCGCGCAGATCGCGCCGGGGCAGGCTCATGCTTATCTGGTAAGCCTGAGCCGCTTAGGTCTGATCAAACGTGACGAGCTGTCGGGCCGTTATGAACCCGGCCCACTGTCATTGCGGCTGGGATTGATGCATCTGGAGAACCAGCCGGCGTTTCGCGCCGCCGTGCCGCGCGTGGCGGCGTTGGCCGAGGCGATCGGGTTCAGCGTCGCAATCTGTATTGCCGGGCCGCAGGGGCCGACCATCGTCCGCTATGAGCATGCGGGCTTTCCGTTGCATGTGAATCTGCATGTGGGCACGGTGATGTCGCTGCCGGCGACGTCGACAGGTCGCGTGTTTTGCGCTTATCTGCCGCGCGAGGCGTTGGAGGGGATGTGGGCGAATCAGTCGGGCTCGATGGGTCGCGCGGTGACGCCGCCTGACGAACGCACCGCTTTCGAGGCCGCTTTGGACGCAATCCGCGCACGCCGGTTGGAATGCAGTGTCGATTTGCCGAGTCCGGGTATCAGCAGTTTGAGCGCGCCGGTGCTCGATGCGAACGGCCAGTTGTGCCTCGCGCTGACCGTGATCGGCTCGACCGGCGTGATCGACGTCGCCGCCGACGGCCCGACAGCTCGCGCGCTGCTTTCGACGGCCCATGACATCAGCGCCGAACTGGCGGCAGCGCCTTCCTTGTTAGCTTCTTCCGCATCGTGACTAACTCGCTCGACACTTCTTACGCCGCCCCCGGCGCTTCCGCTGCTTCCGCCGATGCGAAACCGCAGCGCGGCATCCAGTCGCTCGATAGCACCGGCGAATTGCTCGGCGCACTGGTGGCGGCCGCGCGGCCGTTGAGTTTGCGCGATCTTGCGGCGGCTGCGGGCATGCCGCCGGCCAAAGCGTTTCCGCATCTGGTGAGTCTGCTCAAGATCGGCTTGCTGAACCGCGATGCCGCGGGTTGTTTCGAAGCCGGGCCTTTGGCGCTTGAGCTTGGCTTGATCGGCTTGCAGCGTTTGTCGCCGACGCGGGAGGCTGAGCCGGAAGTGGTCGAACTGGCGACGTCGACGGGAATGAGCGTCGCGATGGCGGTGCTTGGGCCGCTTGGACCGACTGTCGTGCGTCTGGAGGAGTCGGCCCGGCCGCTGCACGTGAGCTTGCGGGTCGGCACGGTGATGTCGCTGGTGAATACGGCGATCGGACGGGTGTTTGCTGCGTATGTCGCGGACGATGTGCGTCATGGTCTGCTGGCGCAGGATCATTTGCGGCTGGCGGGGGCTGCGGCGGGGGAGATTTTTGTGGGGGCGGCGACGGCGGCTGAACCAGCTACGGCCTCAGGTCGCAAAGACGCCGCGCCACCGCTGCAGCAACTGACCAAGGCCTACACACAACGCCTCGCGCAAATCCGCGCGGACGGCATCGACACCGCATTGAGCCGGCCCGTACCAGGCATCGACACCCTGGCCGCGCCGGTGCTGGACCATACCGGCAGTATCTGTCTGGTGCTCGCGTTGATGGGCCCGAGTGGCAGCTTCGACAGCGAGCTCGCGGGCGGCCCTGCGCAGACCTTACGCGCGGCAACCCTGAGGTTGTCGCGGCGGTTTGGGTGGATGGCGGTGGCAAGCGAGGCCTGAAAAGCTGCCTCAACCAGGGATAAATAATCGTTTTTCCGGAAAACTGGCACTTTGTAATCGTTTTGCGCGCCCAGTAATCGAAATGAAGCGCAGACGCCGTATAATCGTTTTTCCAGAAAACATACGTTTTGTAATCGTTTTGCGAGCCGAGTAATCGAAACTACGCAAAACTGAGCGAAACAACGTGTCCTCGCGCGCGTCTCCGCCATCCCGGATCGAAAATCATGCCGCAGATCGGTTATCAATGGCTATCGAACACGTACGGCGTCGTACCGGTCCACCCGTTCGCCGTTCAGAGTGAAATCGGCCGGATTCGCTCAACGTCCACCGACGGTGACATCCGCCGCGAGGTTTATCCCGAACGTTATCGTCCGGGCGCCAGCCTGACCGATAACCTGACTTTCGCCTTCCGGCACGAGGGCATTCACCTCGAATTCCTCGCGCGACTCTTTGCGCTGCAACCGGTGCGCCACGAACTGGAGGCATGGATCGCCCGCGAACCCACAGGCGCGTATGCCCGCCGCGCCTGCTTCTTTTATGAGTGGTTGATGCCGGAGGCGTTAGACGCGCCGGGCGTCTCCCGGGGAAACTATGTCGATGCATTGAATCCCGAGGACTTCATCGCAGGCACGCCGGTCAACAACGCACGTTGGCGTGTGCGCGACAACCTGCCGGGCAATCGGGTTTTTTGCCCGGTGATTCGACGTGTCGAAGCGGTCCAGCGCGCCGAAGATTACGACCTTGCCGCACCGCTTGCCGAACTGGAAGCGGCCTATGGCATCGATCTGATCTTGCGCAGCGCCGTCTGGCTGACGGTCAAAGAGAGTCGCGCGAGTTTTCTGATCGAACACGAGCAGGACAAAGAGGATCGAATCCGCCGCTTTGCCGCGGTCATGGAAAGCGAATGCGGACAGCATGCGAATCCGTTCGACGCTGAAACGCTCGACGTCTTGCAACGCGGCATCCTGGGGCAGTCGGCCCTGCGCTACGGCATCCGCCGCTCTCCGGTGTATGTGGGACACATCGCCCGCTATCAACCGGTGGTCGACTACATCGCGCCGCACTGGGAACACATCGAAACGATGCTCGCAGGGCTGAGCCGCTTTCTGGAACGTACCGAAGGGGGGGCGTCTATCGTGCGTGCTGCCGCGGCGTCGTTCGGCTTCGTCTACGTTCACCCTATGGCCGACGGTAACGGCCGCATTTCGCGCTTCCTGATCAACGATATTCTGCGTCGCGACGGCGCGGTGCCTGCGCCAATCATCTTGCCGGTATCCGCCACGATCACCCACAGCACGCGCGATCGTGCCGCTTACGACAAAGTGCTCGAACGCTTTTCGCGCCCGTTGATGAAGCACTATGCGGACCTGTACACGTTTGGCAAGACCGAGATCGCGGAAGACGGTGTCGAATACAACCTGCACTTTCGCGCCTATGACGACGCGCTGCCCGCCTGGCGCTATCCCGATCTGACCGCACACGTCATCTATCTTGCTGATGTGATCAACATGACGCTAACGCATGAGATGCGCGCCGAAGCGCGCTTTCTGCACGCCAATGACACAGCACGGCGCGCCATCAAGGAGTTTCTTGAAGCGCCGGACAACGATCTGGACAGCATCATTCGTAGCGTCCGGCAGAACGGCAACAGCGTGTCGAACAGCTTGCGCAAGCGCTATCCGCTGTTTGACGAGCGGCCGGAGTTGAGTGCGCAAATCGTGCAGGCTGTCACCGAATCATTTTCGGACGAGAACAACCGCTAGCCCCCGCCGAAGCAAGATCACTTGCCATTGGCGTCGGTGCGCTGCGCTTTCCCCCTCCGATAGCGCCACACGCCCACGCCGATCACACCCGCTGCAAGTAGCAACCCGATCAGCGCCACGCGCTTCTTGCTGCGCCCCGCATCGCGCTTCACGTTGTGCCACGCCTGCGTATAAGTGAGCGTCGCCGCGGCCGGGAAATCCGGTTCAGGGCACTGCGTGCCAAACCGGCCACCGAAGTCGACGTAAGCCCCCTCCTTGACATACCGCTGATAAAAACCACGGGCGCGCGCCGGATCATCGTTCTGCATCCAGCCAGTCCCACGGCACAGCACGGCGGCGAATGCCTGCGAACGCGGCGGCAGCCCATCCGCCGCTTTGACGATGTAGTCGGCGGCAATTTCGCGGTAGTGAAAACGCGTCAGCGGTTTACTCTCGCTGGCCGCATAGCGGCGCTTCTCGTCGGCAGTGACGAACGGTCCAGCCAGATCCGCCTCCGCGCGCGCCGCCGGCGTGTCCGGTACCGCCGCCGCACTGGCCGCGCCAGCATCGGCAGCGCGATTCACGCGCGCACCGATGACACCTGAGCGCCCCGATCCGCCTGCGAATGCACCGTCGACGTCGTGAAAATCCGGTCCCTGCTCATACCCCATCAACTCCATGCCGGACTGCTTCGCGAGCGTCGCCGCATCGAACCAGCCGCGCGCGCGGTTTGTGCGCGTCCACGCATGCTGCGCCTCATCCAACGCTGCCGCATAGTCGCTCGCGAGCTTGCGAAGCTGCAATTGGGTACGGGTCGTCTGGCCGCCTTCCCAACTGAAAGAGCTGTAGCGCGGATCGTCGTCGGCGGGGAAATACGGCAGCGCTTCGTCGATCCGGCCATCGCGCACGAGGCGGCGCGCGAGCAGATAACGCAAGGTGTCGGCGGTGGTCTGATGCAGGGCGTAGTAGGCGTCAGCACCCGCACTGGGCGAGAGCGTCGGCGGGGGCGCCGATGCGGGTACGCGCGAGTCGACGAAGTGCTTGAGCTCGTCGGTGGTGAGCACGCGTTCCGCGATGTAAGCCATGTCGTTGCCGTACGCGACTTCGGAGACGGAGTCATCGTACGCGCCGACTTTGTCCTGTCGCGTCGCCGCGTCAAACAGGTAGCCGAGCGCCTCGACATACTGCCCACGTGACAGTGTCAACACCGCCTGCTCGCCCTTGATCAACTCCGCGCCGGCAGGTTCGACACTCGAATCGGTAACCGGAAAACCTTTGGATGCCTGCGCATACGCCTGCACGGCAGCCGCTGTATCGCCACGACGCAAGGCTAGCTTTGCGCTCACCCAGCTTGCGAGTGCGCTGCGTTCACGCGCCACCAGCGTACTGGCGAAATCGTAGCGGCCGACCCGATAGGCAAGCGCGGCGAGGCGATCGGCGCCCGCTACATGATCGATGCCGCGTTGCTGGATCGCCTCGACCAGCGACACCAACGCCGGGTTGGATTTGATGCCCTTGTCGCCGCGGGCGGCATCGGCATAGCCCGTCGGGCCGTAACTGTTGTCGTAGCCACCGTAGTATTCGAACGCGCTCGACGGTTGGTCCCTGACGATGTCGCCTTCCATGGCGAGCGCATACGCGACCAGCAGGCGTTGCGCGACCGGATCGTCGATCAGTGACGCGACACGCGCCTTGTCGGCGAGTGTCCACGCAGCGATGAAACGCATGGATTGCAAGCCGCTATTGCCACCGCGCGCCGCCTGCTGCGCGTAAAGGTTGATGGCCTGTTTGAGATTCGCCGGCGCGATTGCCGCCGCGCACGACGTGTTATTCAGGAAGCTGCGGTAATCGCATTGTTTGCCGCTCTGCTTGTTGTGCAGATAGGTCAGCGCTTCGTCGCCGAAGCTGGCCACCGCGAGGCCTTCGGGATCGGGGGCGCCGTTCGCCGCGAGCGTACGCGGTTTTGCATAGGCCGCCGGCAATGCTGCCGTGAGGGCGGCGCAGGCGTCGCCACCTGTGCAGCTATCCGCGCGGGCTTGGGCGATGGCCGCGAGTTCGGTTGCTGCGGCGACCGCGCGTGGAGCGCCGGTTGAAGCGGGCAATGCAAGGATCGCGTCGAGTCGCGTGGCCGCGCGGGTGAGTAGCGATTCGTGTGCGGCGCAGATGGATCGCGAAGTGGCAGTGGCCGAGGCCGTGGTGTTCGGCACGCTAGTAGCTGACGGAGCACTGGACGCAGCTGCGGGGCTGGCGGACGTTGCGCCTGAATCCGCAGTATTGGACGAGTTCAAGCTGGACGCGGCGGCATTTGCGCTGGGCGCAGCCGCATCCGACGCGGCACTTGCAATGCTTATGCAGGCCGCCAGCGCGTGCCCGAAATCGACGTCAGCGGCTGCATAGAGCCGCTGTGCTTCCGGCACGCCCGCGCCCATTGCATAGGCCGCATCGCCGTCGGCGGCCTTGGCCATTTCAGCCAGCGTGGCGATCTGTTCTGGCGAGAGACCAGCCAACACCGCCTGGGCGGGATCGACAGGCTGTTGCCCCGCCGGAACGCTCGCGGCTTCAGGAGCCTGCAGATGGTCACCCGGCGTCACGAGATGCGACGCCTCGTACGCAAACGAATTGTTCGGCGTACCGGACAGCGTGCCCGCGCGATTGTCGAGCAATTGCAGCGGGAAGAACGGTCCGCACGCGTGGACGATCACCGCGCCAGCCAACAACGCGACCCCGCCGCCAAGCGCAAGAGTTTTACGGTTCAACATGAACAGAGACCTTTTTGTTATCGACTTCGCCGCAGCGAAGCCAACCGATGTCGCGGCGCATGCCTGCGCGCAGCAAGCCGGGTTGAACGCGCCGCAACAGCATGCCATGCGCGTCGTAGTCGAGTGCGTAACCGTTGATGCCGTCGGCGGCTTCGCATGAGGAATCGGTGCGCACGACAGCGGGTAATGGCGCGTCGGTATTGCCGCCGCTGACGAGCGACACGTCGTAAAGCCCCGGTTGCTGAGCGCTTTGGCGCAACTCGGCGGCAATGGCGGCGGTCAGCGGCGCGCGCGTGAGCACGGCACGCCAGGTGGCGAGGCTCCATGCGCGTTCGTCGGCGTCGGTGGGCAGGCGGAACCAGACGATGCCCTTGAGTCCCAGTAACGCATCGCGTTCAATCCGCGTGACGAAAGCACTGATCTGCTCAGGTTGCGCGACGAGTTCATGCGATGCCCCTTGCGTGAAGCCGTTCGCGAGCAACATCGGGCGCTCGCTTTCGATGCCGGCCACGCGTCCGTCGTCACCCCATGTCACGCGCGAGCCGTAGGTCGGCAAGGCAACGCGCCACGGATGCTTTGTTCGTTGCGCGAATGCGCCCAGCCATGCGCGCGCTTGCGTCGGGTCGAACAGCCCTTGCGCCAGGTTCATGACCGCGTGCACCTGGAGGATGGATTCATCGGCCTGGGCCAGCAGCGCGTCGAGCGCCGTGCTGTCGAGCCAGACGGGCAAAGCGGTGATCGTCAGTTTGACGGTGGAATCGAGTTGCGTGCGTAGCGCGGAGAGGAAGCGCGTGTACGCGGCGAGCCTGGATGTCGCGCAGTCGTGATCGATCTCGATAGCTTCGAGTGTGATGCCGTGTTGCTTCCAATCGGCGGCGAGTTTGACGATGCGCGCGACCGGCAGCGTGTTCAGATCGTCGAGTTGTCCATCGATCCGGATGACGGCGGTTACAGGCGCGTGCGCTGCGGTAAGCGTCGCCCAGTCGGGCGAGACGATGGTCCAGTCGTCTTTGGTGTCCTTCTCTGCGGCGAGCACATGCCACGTTTGAACGAAGCCGCGGCTGTATTCAATCGCGGATGTGACGGAAGGTGTCCATTTGCGTTGCCAGATATAGGCGTCGTTCGACAACGGCGCTGGCGGCTTGCTGCAGGCGCTAAAAAGCGTCAGCAACAACACGAGCAGCGGCACGGCCCAGGCAGCGAGCCCGCCCTGCACTCGCCGCTGCGCCGGTGCTGAACCGTCGTCATTCATAGTGCAACGCTTTGGGCACGCGGTAAGCGGTACCGTCGTATTCGAGCGTCGTGGTGGTGCGCTTTAACGGATGATCGGTCGATACGCAGTCGCTGCTGGTCTGCTTACTGACGCTGTCCTTCGACGTTTCGCCGACGCGCAGCGTCGCGTAGCCCGCGCTGCTGGCCGCACCGATGGCGAGCGTGCGCGTGATGGCCGAGAACGTGCCGGCGCAATTGCCGTCCCATTCGCCGGAATTGTTCTCGACGGCCAGATCGTCGACCACGCGCCGCAGCGTATGGCCATCCAGCACATACAGGCTCAGCGCCTGGCCTTCGTACGGATTGACGCGCGACGCGCCCTCGTAGGTCACGCGAACGCCGAATGCACGCAACTGCGGGGTGAGTTGATAGCGCGCCGTATCCAGATCGATTTGACTGAACCGGATCGCGTCTGAACTGATAGCGGACGGTTCATATGCATGCGCGATGATTGCACCAGACTTGCTGTCGGCGACCAGCACTTCGACGTCGTATTCGCCTTCGTCGTCTGTGTTGCCGGCTTTCGGCAGTGCCTGCACGGCCAGCGTCAGTGAAGGGTCGGCGGGCCAGACCTTGCATGCTGCATGCTCGGTGTCGAGTTGACGGCCGGGGTGTAAGGTTTTCATCCACGTGGCGAGGTGGGACTGGCAGTCGGCGTTGGCGTCCGTACCGGCGTGGGCGAACAGAGGCAGACAGAGCACGGCGGAAGCGAGTAGTTTTTTCATTTTCCCTTTGCGGGTTTTGTGGCCATGCGCGGTGCATTTGCGGGTTCAACTGATCCGGCGGATTTTATGGTGCGCGCGGTTCGTTGTAAAACGATGACGCGAAAGCAATGACGCACTTTAAATATCTTGTTGACTCGTCCCCAAGGGCCAACTGCATGATGTGCGTGGTCAGCAAACGAAGAGGTGACTCATGCGTTGTTCCACTCCATTGTTAAGTGCGTCCGAAGCGGCAAAGCAGCTCGGCGTCTCGATCAAGGCCCTGCGGCTCTACGAGCAGCGCGGCCTGGTGACGCCGGAACGCACGGCGGCCGGGTATCGCAACTATGGTCCCGACGAAATGCTCCGCGCGGCAGAAATTGTGGCCCTGCGCGCACTCGGCCTTAGCCTCCCGCAAGTGGAACAAGTGCTGAAAGGCGACCCTCAGAGTCTCGAACCCGCCTTGGCTGCGCATGAGGCAGCGCTCGAAGCTGGCATTCGCCAGCTCGTGGATACGATAACCAAGGTTAAAGCGCTCCGGGCTGATCTTGCCCGAGGTCAGGCGCCTGCCGACGGCGAACTCGTACGCCTGCTGAACCCTTCGGCCGAATTCAGCACGGCCTTTGACCTCCCTTGGCCGTGGGGCGGCGAGCGGTTCGAACTTCGCGAAGTCCGGCCGCTGAACTACATCATCGGTCCTTTGGGAAGCGGCAAGACACGGCTGGCGCTATGTCTGGCTGAGAACCTACCGAATGCCGCATTTCTGGGTCTTGATCGGATAAAAGATGAAAATACCGCAGCCCGCCTCGAAGCCGACGCGGCTCTCACATCGCGAGTCGATCAGACACTGGCTTGGCTCATTGACGAAGGTGCAGCAGAATCGGAAGCACTAACCGCACTGCTGGTCGGTTTGGAGGCTGAAGGGCCAGCCGTGCTAGTCGTCGACCTGGTAGAGCAAGGGCTGGATCAGGCCACGCAGGAAGCATTGATCATCAATCTGCGCCAACGCGCCAAAGTAGGCGCGCGCCCGCTGTTTCTGATGACGCGCTCTTCAGCGATCCTGGATCTGGCCGCAATCGGCCCCGATGAATCCATTATCCTGTGCCCAGCCAATCACAGCCCGCCTATGCTAGTCGCCCCCTATCCAGGCACACCGGGCTACGAGGCCGTCGCGACCTGCTTAGCCTCGCCGGAGGTTCGAGCACGGACAGAAGGCATGATCGCTTACCGTCCCCAAGCAGCGTAACGGTTCACACGTTCTTCGCAGGGTTCCTGAAGCGGACCATCCGGGTCAATCCCCCGCCGCCTCCGGCTCATGCGACGACAACCGCGCTTTCGCGTGCCGCATCTTTTCAAGCGTCTTGGGACCCGCCTTCAACGCCACGCCGATCGCCAGCGCATCCATGATGCACAGATGCACGAGCCGCGACACGCCTGGCGTATTCGGATCGATCGGACTCGGCACGCGCAGCAACAGCGGAATATCGACCAGCCACGCCAGCCGCGAACCGACATTAGTCAGCGCAATCGTAGTCGCACCGCGCTCCTTGGCGATCTGAATGCTTTCATTCACTTCGACGCTGCGCCCCGAATGTGAAATCGCAAACGCTACATCACCCGGCTCCATGAGACCCGCGTAAAGCCGTTGCAAATGACCATCGGTAAACGCCGTAGCCGCGATATCCAGCCGCAAAAACCTCAAAGCCGCATCTTGCGCAACGAGTCCCGACCCCGAGCCCACGCCAAAGAAGAAAACCCGCCCGGCGCTCGACAAGGCCGCAATCGCGCTCTCAAACACGGCCGGATCCAACGCAGCACACGCATGCGTGATCCCATCGACAGCCGCCTCCCCCACCTTGCCCATCAACGTCTGCACGTCATCATCACGCGCAACCGCCGTCGACGCATACGGCACCCCGCCCGCCACGCTCTGCGCCAGTTGCATCTTGAAGTCGCGCAGACCATGCGCACCGATCGCGCGGCAAAAGCGCGTGACGGAAGGCTCGGACACCTCCGCGCGCTGCGCGAGTTCGGTGATGCTCGCGCGCATCGCAAAGTCGACGTCGCTCAGCACCATCTCGGCAACTTTGCGCTCGGCGGGCCGCAGACTGGCCAGCGCGCCGCGGATGTGGGGAATCAAGTTCGGTGCGGACACCCGGTGTTCCTTAAGGGTTAAATGAATCCGCGTTGCGTCGCCGCTTCAATCAGCGCGAGCAGGATCAGGCGGCAACACGCGGTTCAGACGAGCCTGCGTCCACTCTCCGTATCGAACAGATGAATATGCTCGGCCGGCAGGCGCAGCGTGACGCGCTGACCGGGCTCGATCTTCGAGCGCTGGCGAGTCGTCACGCACCACGTGCTGCCGCCTATTTTCCCGTACAAATGGGTCTCGGCGCCAGTCGGCTCGACCACTTCGACTTCCATGGTGGCGTCCGGCGCGGGCGCCATAGTCTCGATGTGCTCCGGGCGCACCCCAAGCGTGACCTTTGCGCCGACCACCGCAGACGCCGGCGTGCCTTCCAGCACGATCTCGCTACCGTCATCGAGTTTCAACGCGAGGCCCTGCCCTTGCGCCCGATTGACCAACACGCCTGCCGCAAAATTCATCGACGGCGAACCCAGGAAGCTGGCGACGAACAGATTGGCCGGACGGTCGTACAGGTCCAGCGGACGGCCGACCTGCTCGATCCGCCCCGCGTTCATCACGACGATGCGGTCAGCCATCGTCATCGCTTCGATCTGATCGTGCGTGACGTAGATCACCGTATTCTTCAGACGCTGATGCAGTGCCTTGATTTCAGTGCGCATCTGCACGCGCAGTTTGGCGTCGAGATTGGACAGCGGTTCGTCAAACAGGAACAGCGACGGTTCGCGCACCACGGCGCGGCCCATCGCCACCCGCTGACGTTGACCACCCGACAGCGCGCGCGGCAAGCGATCCAGATAGCCGCTGAGGTTCAGCATTTTCGCGGCGGCTTCGATCCGCGGCTTGAAACTCTCCGACGATTCCTTGCGAATCCGCGGCCCGAACGCGATGTTTTCGTAGACCGACAGATGCGGATAGAGCGCGTAGCTCTGGAACACCATCGAGATATTGCGCTGCTGCGGCGCAAGCGTATTCGCGCGCGTGCCGCCGATCATCAGATCGCCGCCGCTGATTTCTTCAAGCCCCGCCACCATGCGCATCAGCGTGCTCTTGCCGCAACCCGACGGGCCGACCAGCACGACGAACTCGCCGTCGTCGATGTGGAGATCGATGCCGTGCACCACTTGCGTGTCGCCATAGCGTTTGAAGATGCCGCTCAGTTGCACTGCTGCCATGCTGTCCTCATCGTCGTGCTGTCATGCGGACGTGCTGCCTTGCTTCATCGAGCAAACAACACGCCGCGCTATCGGGTCAAAGCAGTTCAAAGCGAATCACGGTGAATCAAAGCGAATCAAAGTGTTTCAAGCGTCAGTTCTTCCGCCATCAGCCGGTTGCCGGCCATCAGCCCCCCGTCGACCGGCAAGGCGACGCCGGTAATCACGCGCGCCATCGGCGAGGCGAGGAACAGCACCGCATCGGCGATGTCGTCGGGCGTCGCGAAGTCGCGCAACGGGTACCACTTCTTCAGATCCTCGAACACCTGCGGATTCTTGTCGACGCGCGCCTGCCATGCCTGCGTCTTCACCGTGCCCGGACACACGATGTTCGCGCGAATCCCATAGCGGCCAAGTTCGATCGCCAGCGCTTTCGTGTAGCTGATGAGCCCGGCCTTCGCCGCGCTGTACGCCGGATGCCCGAGCGCGGCCATGCCGTTCACCGACCCGATCAGCACCAGCGCGCCCTTCTGCCGTTCGATCATCGACGCGCGCACCGCTTCCACCGTGTGATACGTGCCGTTCAGATTCAGATGGATGTCGCGTTGCCAACTGGCGGCGTCGGTCGTGGCAAGCGTCAGACCTTTCGCTGCGCCCGCATTGGCGACCAGCACGTCCACCGGACCGCGCGTCTTGACCGCTTCGGCCACGGCTTGCTGCACTGCGGCAGCGTCACCGAGGTCGACCGCGATCGGCGTGACATGCGTCGCGCCGAGTTGCGTCACCAATCCGTGAAGCGCGACCGCGTCGATATCGAGCGCCAGCACGGTATCGCCCTGCTCCACAAAGCGCTTGCACAACACGCTGCCGATACCGCCGCAAGCGCCCGTCACCAACACCACACGATTCATGTCTGCCCTCGTCTTCAACCGCGTTGCAGCGCCCGTTTAGCGTGTAAATTTCCTACAGAGCTGACGCCGCTCAGTTGTCTAGTCATCCCGAAGATTGGGTATCCGAGACTTCGCGTTATGCAGAATACCCCTGCTTTACAGCATCTTATGCACAAAACTGACTAAGAAAAAATATGGCAGACCCTACGTGACAAGCTATTTTGCGTCATGTAGGATTTTTTCAAACAATTTAACCCAAAGCGGCCGGCGACGGCAGCAAACCACCCCCACCATCGTTGGATGGGACCGGAGCAAGCCCTAAAACGCTAACTCCGATCGACACAGGAGAGAGAGAAATGTCGTTGCATGCCCGTGCTTCCCTCGCGCTCGGCAAAGTTGCCGTGGCGCTCGCGTTTGCAGGTATTGCCGTCGCGGCTCACGCCGACACGGTCCGCGTGACGGTCGCGCATTACAGCGATGCGACCGCGCCGTACTTCGAAAAGATGGCCCGTAACTTCGAGAAGGCCAATCCCGGCACGACGATCAAGATCGAAGACGTGAGCTGGGACACGCTGCAACAGAAACTGCAGACGGACATTACGGGTAACGCCAACGCCGACCTCGCGATCGTCGGCACGCGCTGGCTGCTCGACTTCGTGAAGGACGACGTGGCTGAGCCGCTCGACGGCTACATGGACGCGAGCTTCAAGAGCCGTTTCATCGGCCCGTTCCTCGCCCCGGGTGAAATCAACGGCAAGGTGTATGGCCTGCCGATCGCCGCTTCGGCACGTGCGCTTTACTACAACAAGGATCTGCTCGCGAAGGTCGGCTATCCCGACGGCCCGAAAACCTGGAATGACGTGATCGACGCCTCGAAGAAACTGAAGGCGCAGGGCATTGCCGGCTTCGGCCTGCAAGGCAAGGAAATCGAAACGGACGTCTACTATTACTACGCGCTGTGGACCAACGGTGGCGACGTCGTCGGCAAGGACGGCAAGGCCGCGTTCAATTCGCCGGCCGGCATCAAGGCGGCCACGCTGTACAAGACGATGATCGACCAGGGTCTGACGCAACCTGGCGTGACCGGCTATAGCCGTGAAGACGTGCAGAACCTCTTCAAGCAAGGCCGCGTTGCGATGGTGATTTCGGCGCCGTTCCTGTCCAAGCAGATCAAGAAGGAAGCGCCGAATCTGAAGTACGGCATCGATCCGATCCCGATGGGCACGACGCACGCCACCTATGCCGTGACCGACTCGATCGTGATGTTCAAGAACTCGAAGGTGAAGCAGTCGGCCTGGAAGTTCCTCGACTATCTGTTCACGAAGGGACCGCGTGTCGAGTTCACGACGACCGAAGGCTTCCTGCCGACCACCAAGGCTGAGGCGACCGATCCGGCGTTCAACGATCCGGACACCAAAGCGTTCGTCGCGCTGCTGCCGACGGCCCACTTTGCGCCGACCGTGACCGGTTGGGAAGACACCGCGAAGGCCGTGACCGATGCAATGCAATCGATCTACCTGGGCAAGGCGAAGCCGGCTGATGCGTTGAATGCCGCTGCGGATCAGGCGAACAAGTCGCTCGGTAAGTGATCGCGTAGTCTCGTAGTGATTTGCTGAACACGAAACGCGCGCCGCCGTTGCGAAGGCGGTGCGCGTTTCGGTTGTAGTGCACTGATGCACGTAATGCAGTATCCGGCCCATCCCGTCGCGCCCGCTTTCTTTTAATGTGGACGCGTCTTACGATCGAGCACGCATGAGCCGTTCCGCTTCTTCGCGCCTCCAGGCGCCCTGGTTGCTGATTGCGCCGAGTCTGGTGTTGGCGCTTTTTATCATCAGCTATCCGATTTTCAACATCGTGTGGCAATCGCTGCACGAGGTCTCGCGCTTCGGCGCGATCCGCGATTTCACTGGTCTGCAGAATTTCATTACGGTTTTCACCGACCCAAACTTTATTTCGGCAGCCAGACGAACGGTTATCTGGACCGTGTGCGTGGTGGGCGGCACGGTGCTGATTTCCGTGCCGGTTGCGTTGATTCTGAATCAGGATTTCTACGGACGTGGCGTGGCGCGCACGATTGTGATGCTGCCGTGGTCCGTCTCGCTGACGATGACCGCCGTGGTGTGGCGCTGGGCCTTCAACGATGACTACGGCATGGTCAACGTCACGTTGGAGCGGCTTGGGTTGATCCACGGTCAGATACATTGGCTTGCGACGCCGGAGCTTGCGTTTCCCGTGGAAATTGCCGTTGGTATTCTGGTGTCGATTCCGTTTACGGTGACGATTCTGTTGGGTGGGTTGTCGTCGGTGCCGGGCGACATTTATGAAGCGGCGCGGATGGATGGCGCCAGTGCGTGGCAGCAGTTTCGCAAGCTGACAATGCCGCTCTTGCGCCCGTTCATCAACATGACGATTCTGTTGAACGTGATCTATGTGTTCAATTCTTTCCCGATCATCTGGGTGATGACGCAAGGCGGGCCGGATAACGGCACGCATATTCTCGTCACGTATCTGTATGAGCTTGGGTTCAGGTTGGGACGTCCGGGGCAGGCCGCGGCAGTGTCGCTGATCATGCTCGTTATGCTGTTTGTTTTCTCGATGATCTATCTGCGCCTGCAGCCTGCGAAAGAAGGAGAGGCGTCATGAGTCTTAGCGTCAAGATGAAGCGCTCGTTGTGGTGCTGGTTGGCGTTGTCGCCTCTTATAGTGGCGGTGCTGTTTCCGTTTGCTGTTATGTTGTTTACTGCGTTGAAGCCGGCTACTGAGATCTTTGTTTATCCGGCGAGGTGGTTGCCAGTGCATTGGCAGTGGAGCAATTTTTCGGACATGTGGGTTGCGGCGAACTTTGGTGTGGCGCTGAGGAATAGTTGTGTGATCAGCTTTCTGTCGACTGCGTTGGCGTTGGCTGTGAGCTTGCCGGCGGCTTATGCGTTGGCGCGGTTTCCGTTTCGCGGGAAAGGGTTGTATTCGCAGTTTTTGCTGGTGACGCAGATGTTGTCGCCGATTTTGCTGGTTGTTGGCTTGTTCCGGCTGGCTGCGATGATTCCTTACGGGGATGGGAATCTGGTTGACTCCAAGATCGGGGTCATCGTTTCTTATGCGGCATTCAATATCGCGTTTGCGGTTTGGATGTTGTCTTCTTATTTTCAGACGGTGCCGAGGGATCTGGAAGAGGCGGCTTGGTTGGAGGGGTGTGGGAGGACTAGGGCTGTTTTTAAGGTGTTCTTGCCGTTGGCTGTGCCTGCCATTGTTGTGACGGCGATCTTTACTTTTATTAATGCTTGGAACGAGTTTGCAGTGGTCTATACGTTGATTCGGTCGCCGGAGAATAAGACTCTTACCGTGCAGGTTACGGATATGGTCGCAGGGAAGTATGTCGTTGAGTGGCATCTGGTGATGGCTGCTACTCTCTGTGCGACGTTGCCGGTTTCGATTGTGTTTGCGTGGTTGCAGAGGTTCTTGGTGAAGGGGTTGGCGTTGGGGGCGGTGAAGTAGGGTTTGGGGAGGCGCGGCAGGTAGGGGCCGGTCATCGCTGACACTTTTCAGCGCCCAATATCCACCGTGAGACCTTATCCCTCGTGCGACTTGCATCATAGTCCCATTTGCGGTTCTGCGACGGGCCGGTCTTCTTGAGGTTTGTTCGACGCCTGCCCATGTCCGCGGGCTCGTGGGCGCGCGACGATGCGTGCGGGCAGGCGTTGAATAAACCTCAAGAATACTTGCCATCCGACACGGCCGCGCGAATGACTGAACGGGCCCCGTCCTACGGAAACAGCGGGGCTCCAGCCATCAGCGGCATCAACCAGAAACCGACCGTTGACTGACACAGATTCGTGCATTGCAAAGGGCGTCCCCCACCACACCCGATTGTCAAACAGAGAATCTCCGCAGGTCAAAAGCGAATTCCCGGCAACCGCGCTGGACAGTACGATCGCCTCAGGCTCAATTGACTACCGACAGGTTGACCGACGTCACAGACCTGCGACTACGGTCGCTTGTCCGTGGTCGAAAACGAGCTGTGTGCGCAAGTCGCGTGTCGCAACGAGAGTGCCGTTCACGTACAGGTTCGTCTTCATCGCATACGTCCCCTGCGAGACGCCCTCGGGCAACGTCAATTCAAACGAGTTTTCGAAGCGGCCACCGGATGCATTCTTGGACTCGAGCGGCTTGGTTCCGTTTTTGAACGGTTGGCCTTTCGGGTCGAGCAAAACAATCTGCTCGTCGACGTCGTGGATCTGTTGATAACGACCGTTCACCAACTCGACTTCTGTTTTAACAGTGAAAGGCTTACCCCGAACGGCCTGGTTATTGACTTGTACGTTATACGCGACGAGTTGGGGTTGTGGCGGCAAGGCACCGCGTTTTGCGACATAGTCGCTGTCAGCCTGTGCCGCGGTCTTCACCTGGCGCGAATGGACGTTTACTGCGTAACAGCCAGCACCGCCCAGTACGCCTCCCGCTGCCGCGCCGATCAATGCGCCTTTGGAGCCGCCTGCCAGCGCCCCAATCAATGCACCGACTGCGGCTCCCGCTACGGCCGTCGTGCCGATAGAACATGGATCGCTGGTGGATGCGCTCGTACTGCCCGGCGTAGCGCCGTTCTGCGGCGGTACGGCGCAGCCTGCCAGCAGGCACGTGACGACGACGGAAACTAACAGCCTGTTATTTGTGGTCCTGATCATTCGCTAACTCGTTATTTGATGGTTGTATCGTCTTGCAGAACCTGGCGCTCGCGATCCTGAACAACGCGTGCCAAGGCATTGATTCGCGCGTTGGTGGGATCCATGCGTCGTGCGCTGTCGATATAGGTCATGGCCGCGTCGAAGTGGTTTTGCGCGAGAGCGGCTTGTGCGTCGTTTAGGAATTGCTGGGCCGCAGCGGCCTGGCCATTAAAGGCGGGAGCACTCTGTTGAACGACGGGCGGCATCGTCGACTGGGCGTTCGCAGGTTGACCGGCCACGACAGGTACGGGAGCAGGTGGCGCCGGCGTCGGTTCAACAGGTTTCGCCGCCGGTATGTCCGCAATCTGAGCACGCAGCGATGCCAGCGTCGGGCGGAATCGATCGATACGGGCCAGATCCGCGACGGCAGCTGCAGCGGAGACACTGTCGCCGCCGGTGATCGCTGTACGCACCTGCTGTTCCGCAGCATCGGCAGCCGCGCTCGCTTGCTCCACCTGCGTCTTGAGGCGGGCGGCATCGTCCGAGTCGGCGCACGTCAGCGAGAGTTGGTTCAATCCGTTAACCGCAGCGCTAAGACCCCCATCGTTCAGACGGGCAGTGACCGTTTCGTATGCCCGCATGCACTCACTGCGCGTCGCCTTCGCCGTAGCAACAAGCGTCTGCAACTGAGTGGCCTTCGCAGACTGATCGCCCGTACACGACGTAGCGGCGAGATCGCTCTGCGCTGTCGCGCCGGCCAAGTCACCCTTTTGCACGAGCCGCGTCCCTTCCTCAACCTGCTGGGTGCACAAAATGTCCTGCTTGTTAGGTCCGCGCCCTAAAAACGCGAGCAGTGCAACGATCGCGATCGCACCGAGCGCCAAATTGCGCAAGATCTTGCGAGGCTTTCGCGGCTTCGAAGGCGGTGTCGGCTGTTCAACGCCCGGTTCGGTGGTTGTCACCCGCGCTTTCCTTGCCGCCTTGACGGGCGTTGCTACACCCGCATCCTTGCGCAAGTCTGCGGCCGCCCGCGGGGCAGTAGGCGCTGGTTGCTCTTTGGCATCTGCCGACGCTACGGGGACGGCCACCGCCGATGCCGGCGTTGCCCCAGATTGCGTTTCCGGCACATCGGGGTACGACGCAACCGGCTCGCTCGAAGCCAGTTCGCGTGCCAACTCAGGCGCCGGCGCAGCACTGGTCGCCATTCCGCAGAACGGGCAGAACTTCACCGGCCCGAAATGGCGCTTCTTGCAGAAAGTACAGTTTTCCACAACATGTTCCTACATTGAAAGCGGCGGCGCTGATGGCACCAGCGGAGGCGGAGCCACCTGCAAAGTGCCCGTCAGTTCAGCAAAGTTGCCCAGATCCATCCACTCGGAAAGGCCCTGACGCCAAACTTTTGTTGTCGCAACCGCGACCTGCCCGGCCTGCACAAATTGACTGATCTGCTGTGCGGTATACGGGCCGAACTGCTGGCCGTTCACACCCAAGAAGTATTGGTGAAGCACCGGCGGAGCCAGTCCAAGCGGCGGCGGCATGCCAGGTGCGGACGCCAGTGACGGCGGCATCCCGGGCACTCCCGGAACGGCGGCTGCAAACGGCGCAGACGGCGCGGCGGACATCGCGCCAGCCGTGGCCGCTTGCACGCGCAGCAGATCGTCGAAGCATCCGGCATTGAGCCTCTCCGGGCGGATGGCGAACTTCAGGCGGGGCAACTGGTCTTCGTTCGGCTCCCGCACTTCCCACTCGTACGCGTCTGCGTCCGAATCCGCAATTACGACTGCCCACGAGGGCAGATCCTCGAGCAAGCGGCGCTCATGGCGGTCAAGCTCGCTTTCGCTCAAGCCCTTGCGTCGTGCACTGTCGCGCAGATCACGCTTTGCCTCCGCAGCAATCGCGCTCGCGAAGCCCTTGCGTACCTGTTCTGCGCCGGTCGAATCCGAGACGAGCTTCGGCGTGTAGACGGCCGTCTCGTAGTAAGCACACAGCGCGCCGAGCGCGCTGGTCTGCAGAGCGTCGAGGTCCGCAAGCATCTCCTGAACCCGGCTGACGATCGCGCCACGGTACGTCACAGGCAGACCGTTTTGCCGGATCGCGCGTTCATTGCCAATGCGACGCACATCACCGCGCGCCACCGCAAACTGGTACTGGCCCGGCGGCATTACGCGCTGCGTCGCACGCGTTAGCATCCCGAGCATAATCGCAAGAATGTACTGTTTGAAGTCTTCTGCGAGCCTGTTGATCTCGTCGGTGCTGGGCGCCATCGGGTGGGAAAATTGCGTCGAATCGATATGCGCGTGCGTTGGGCTCTTCTCCGACTCTTTCCGGTAACTGGTGCGCCAGCCTTCGAGTCCGCGCAGTACCGTCATCGGTACACCGGAGAGCTCGCAGTAACACACGGCGCGGCCGGGAATACCGGTCTCGACGATCGACATCTGAGCCGGCGTAATACCCGCATGCGTCGGTACGCTGGCGTCGAACTCCGCGCCAAACTTACGCCGAAACTCATCCGCGCCGTTCACGCCGATAAAACATTTGTACTGGTCCGCGTTCAGCGCGAAATCACCGCCAAGGTTTGCGTCGATCCAAGGCATCGCGCATGCGAGCAACTTACGGAAGTATTCGGCGCGCTGCCCAGGTGACATCTGATCGAGTGCGTCGAGAAGCGGATCGGGGGCATCCACTGCCTGATCATCTGCGCTCAGCATTGCCAACTGCCGTTCGGCCATTCGTTTGACCTTCAGGAGAATCTCGCCACGCTGCTCCGGCTCTGCGAGCATCGGAAATAGCGTCTTCGAACCACCGAGGTCCTTGAAAGCGGCGTCGGCCCATTCGCGCAATTGCGGCGCTGCGGGCATGGGCACTTCGCGAATTGCAGCCGGCACGACAATCAGCGTGCTGTGCTGCTTGGTCAGGTCTTGCTGGAGAATCGTGTTGGCATTCTGGAGATCCGCCAGCATGCCGAGCACATGGTCGCGTCCTGCCTGTAGTTCGCCAACAAGGCCACTCCAGACCACGCGCCCTTGTGCGTCGATACCCGTCTTTCGACCGAGCCACGCCGACACGTCGGTCATCAGCAAAGCTGCTTCGGTTGCGGCTTTCGCGCGGAGATGAAACTTAAGCGCGTTGGCCATTTCAGTACGCAAATGATCGAGCACCGCGCTGGCCTGCTTGTCGCCGCCGCCCAACAGGCGGGACCTGGTTTGCGAGAGGTTGTCCAGCAGACGCTCGAATTCGCGACTGCGCACTGCCTCCTTGATTTCCCGATAACGTTCCGCATTGGTTTCGAGTGCTGCGATCAGACCCGTGCCCGGCGCCTCGAGACGGTCCTTGATTTGCTCGACCAGCGATAGCACGTATTCGAGTCCACCAAAGTCTTTGTTGTCGAGATATGAATAGAGTTGGTCGCGCACGGTTTTCTTGACGCGCTCGAATACCTCGCGACGACGCTTGGTCACGCGATCCTCGGTCGTATCGGCGGTCGAATCCTGGTCTCGGACCGCGTCCCGCTCGAGTTGCTTCATCGCCTCGCGAATATGCGTAGGCCATTCCTGGCGTTGAAAGCCCGTCCGGATAGCGTCGATCTGCGTGTTCACACGTTGTTCGACGCCTGCGAGCAACAACCCTTGCTTATCCTGCAGCAGTTCCGTTGTGATCGCGTAATCGGTGAACTCCCCGCTTGATCGTTGAAGCTCGATGTTCTTATCGGAAAAATCGGGAAATTCACTGAACGGCATCGGGCGAAGCGACACATGCGACGCCATGAAATCGTCGCGCTGTTTGTCGGTCGCACGATTCGCACCGAAATCGCCGCTGCCCACGCCGAAGAATGCCTGGAGCATCGCACCCGCCCAACGATGGGCGAGTTCATCGCGCCGGGCCTCCTGGCGGGTGTCGAGCACGGCATGCCCAAATGAAGAGAATCGTTTGGAATACGACAGCCGCATGTCGGCGAAACGATTGCGTGGCACGAGAGCGTCGTGCAGGAAGTTCTTGTGCTGCGCCTGGTTCACCGCCACAGAACGCTTGCGGCGCGCGAAATCGCCAGAGGCAAAATCTTCGAACAATGCGTCGGCAACCATGTGATAGACATCGTTGATGTCTTTCGTATTCTGTTGCGCCAGGTTGCCCGAGTCGATCAGATAGACCTCCTGATACGGCTCACGCGGCAACTCAGGCTGATCGTACGCGTCCCAGCGGCCCACGTATCCCTTGTTGCCCATCATTGCCGACTCGAGTTCCATTAGCGCTGCGTAACCGTTGGCAGCGGTGCGGTCCTTGTTCTTGTCAGCGTAGCCGGTTGGCAGAAACAGCATCAGTTCGACATCCGCGTGTCCAACTTCGGTTTTCGCAAGCCATCTCGCCATCAGGCCCACGTCGAGAAACGCGCCGGAGCCCGTGCCGCCCGCCACCGAAGCAACCACCACCACACGGAACTTACTCGTTTCCATCCGCAAACCGAGTTCGGCAAGCTGGCGTTCGTGCGAGAGACCCGCCTTCAGCGTGCGAAGCTTGAGGCGGATTTTGTCTCGCATCTTTGTGTACTTGTCGAACAGATACAAACGCGACACCGCCCGGATCTGACCCGCGCCCTTGGCGGGATCGATACCCAGTTCGCGAATCTTTTTCGGCGTGAGCGACAGCCATTCCTTGACGTGCGGATACTTTTCGAGCGCATCGTCGTCGCGGCTGTACTTGTCCATGTCAAACGACTCGACGATTTTTTCGTCGTCTGTGAACTTGACGAGTGGGAACTGCAAATCGTCCGCCTGAGCGCGGTTCAGTTCGACAATCGCGCCCGTGTCGAGGTCGAACTGAATGAACTGCGCAATCGGGAAATCCGTGAGACTCTCGACCCGCTTGCGGTCGTTGTTCGGTCCACCCCAAAGCGTATTGAGAATCTGACGACGCACCCGCATCAGTACTTCCATGCCGGTGCCGCCGACACCGATGAACAAAGTCGGGCGCAGTTCGATTGTCTGTTCCTGCTTCTTGCCCGCGTCGGCGCCGATCGTTTGATTGATGTTATCTGCCATGGTGTCGCGAATTCCGGATGTTGAACTGTCCGCGCGTCGTGCGCATCTGGGTGATTTCTTCGAGGACGGTGCTGCCTACTTGCGACTCGACAGAATCATGAGAACGATAGCAACGACCGCGACAACGGCGAGCGGTCCAATGATTAGCGGCGCCAGAAACTTCGCAGGATTCACGGCCGACAACACCACACCGACAGCAAGGCTTGCGAGGAACACAAAGAGCCACCAACCCGCCGCATTTGCCTTGTTCGGCGGCACACGCTTTGAAACGAGCGTGTTCGCGTAGGCACCCTTGGCGAAGAAGAACGCGACGAACAGCACCAGCAGGATCGCGCCACCGATCATCAGGTCGCGGGACGAGGTGTCAACGCTCAGTTCGGCCGTAGTCGACGTGACGATTTGCGTTTGCGTCACACTGCTGCTCGTACTGGTCACGTTGGCGGCACTGGCCGCACTCGCGCCAGCGGTTTGCGGTGCGGGCAATGCGAACCCGCTCTGGTCTTTCTGGTCTTGCGCCATCTGGTTTGCTCCTGGCAAATCAATAGGTTGGTTAGTGTGGTTGGTTATCTGAAACTCAACGAATGGCCATCGGCGACCTTGAGCACCTTGGGACGGCCCAGTCCGCGCTTGACCGTCCCGATCAGCGTGCCGTTCTCGTCTCGAAGTTGGAGGTTCGCGAAAGGTTTCAGCACGACGTGCCGATGCACGTCATCGACGACGAGCGAATATCGCCTGCCGCGGCCGGATAGGAGCGTAATCGTCACGAGCGCGCCTACCAGTGCGAGTACGGCAACAATGACGAGCAATACCGGTAACAATGGATACTGGATACGCAACACAACGGGAACGAAAGCCTGCGAGGCACGCACGCTCGACGGCGCAGCGAAGATGCTTGAGATTGGATCGCCCGGAAACTCACGATTCAGCTCCGACTTGAACTCGTCCGAAAGTCCAAGCTGCTGGTCACTGAGATCGAGTTTCACCGTCATCGGCACCAGAACCTGTTTTCCCATCGCGGAAAGGGCCTGCACGGACCACGCGGACGGCACCTTTTCGACAGGGAGAACAAGGCGCACTTCGACGGATTCGCGTTGTCCTGGCTGCAAGCCCGTGACCGTCGAAGGCGATACTTCGACCGGCACCGACCGCTCCGGAATTGTCAAAGTCGCCTTTATGGCGGCATGCTGGATGACGTACGGATAGAACAGGTTCTGGAGCGACGCGCGCAATACGACTGTCGGGACGACCTTGCCCGCATCCACGTCGAGCACCAGCGTGCGCTGATCGGCGGCAAGACTTGTGTGTACGTCGGGGGAGTTAGCGATCGATTCCGGCACGATCCGCAGTGCGTCGAAGTCGAGTGGCTTGAGCCGTGCCGGTGGGCGCGTCAAAACCTGAGACAGACGTCCCTCTTTCAGGATTCGATCCAGTTCCTGTGCAGCTGGTTCACCATAAGCGAGCGCGTAGACCATCAATCCCTGCGCTTCGTAGAGCCGCCCCTTGACCGGCATCCGGAGCGGAAAGACGAGGGTTTTCGTAATCGAAGGCTCGAGATGAAGCAGTTTGTAGAAGTCGAGATTGCGCGCGGCCGTGGCCTGATCGTTGCCTGGGCTGTTCTTGTTATTTGTAAATATCCACAAGATGCCGGACGTGGACCTGAACGGACCGGTGATCGTCTTGACGATCGCTTCCTTGAAATCCGTATCGGCAAGGGCGGCGCTAGCGCCCTTGTGTGCAACGTCGAGAGGTCCCAGTCGCGCCCCGAAGTCGGATGCACCTTTGCCCGCCTCGAGCAGTTGAGGCGAAACATTCGCCCCGCTGCTCTGACTAAACGCCAGCAGGAAGACCGGATCATCGACGGACGTGACCGCCTGTGCGACTGCCGTTACAAGCGGCTTGAACTGCGAAGCTGTATCCGTATAGAACGGCTCCATCCATCCCGAGTTCTGAACGAGGAACGCCTGCTGGACGCCGGCGGCGGACGCGCAACCGAACGCACCCATCGCCATTGCACCAATGGCGATGCGAAGCCATTTTTTCATGCGAGTTTCCAACCATGAATGCGCCGGACGCGTGAGTGATAGGCCCACAGCGCGCCGTCGTGAATGAACAACCTCGTGCGCCACGGCTCCGGGGTGTTCCCGCTAAAGAAGCGTACTTCGTTGTCGCTGCTGTCGAAGCACAAGGTGTATGGCGTGCGCTCTTTCGAGTGGAGCGCGTTCTCAATGCCGACATCGCTCGCGACACGCAGGCCGATGACCCCGTCACCTACTGAAGATTCCAGCAGCGGGATGACGAATTCATTGGAAGCTGCGTCGTCCGCATGTTCGGGCTCTTCCCACGGCGGTGTTCTTGTCATCGAACCGAAGCGGAAATTGATCATGCCCGAACATAGACGGGGCGTCATTGCGTCGACGATCTCCGCTTCACGACGATCAATACGCACGCACACATAGCGCTCAGTGGCTGTGTTGAAGCAGAACTGCCAGAAAGCGCCGTCACTGGCGAGATAGGGGCTGCCAAACTCGAAGCGAGGACTCACGTGGTCCGGCCACGGCGAAAAGCTCGCGTTGACCACGCCGTCGTTCTGCTTTTGCAGACGCAACTGCCCGTCACCGCAAACCCAGACCGCACCGCGGCTGTATGACACCGGCAAACCGATGCCGTCGACGTTCACTGCGCCTTCGAAGGTGACTTCGCCTTTCAGGGTTCCCTCAGCATCGACACCGATGAACCTGATCGCGGCGTTTGCGGCTTGCAGGGGAACCCAGATCAGGTTGTCGAACGCGATGGGCGAACCAACCGCGGGCGCATTGCCGATATGCTCGACGTCATAGCTGAGCGAGGCGGCATCGGGTGTGATACACGCCAACCCGGATTGCGTCGGCACGAACAGGCTGCTCGCAGGCGCGTTGGCGGACTTTGCAATCTCGGCTCGCCAAGCATGATGCGGAAGACGGCATTCGTCGAGGAGCGAATGGCTGGCGCGTTCGAGCGGCAACCATTCGCGTGAACCGGCCAACCACACGAACAGCGAAGCCGTGGCCGGATCGAGCGCGATCAACGAAGCGGCATTCGACGCGAAAGGTGCCGAGAAGAACTGATACTCGCCGGGTGGCGGCAACTCTATAGTGCGGTCGGGTTCTGATTCGGCGCGACGCGCTTTGAGATCGCTGAGCGCGAGTGTGCGCTGAGTGCGACGTAGTCCGCGTGCGTCGGTCGCACTTCCGGTATTCATCGGCGCATTACCGAATGGCGGCGCCCAACCGATTGCGGCGCTGACGGGAGGGGCGCCGAGAGACTTACCTGTCAACGGCGAATGCGTGAACTCCGGCGGATAGAAACGTGGCGGCCTTGCGTCGTCGAAGGCAGCGCCCAAGAAGCCGGCTACATCGACCGCCGAAACATGTGCAGATACAGGGCGACCGCGCGCCGTTTCGGCCAATGCGAACGCTTCATTGGTTTGCTGCCATGACCCCGAGGGCAGCGCCCATTCACCATCCTTCTCTTTCATTCTTCTCTCTCAGCCGCGGCCTGATTTCGCGCTTTCCGGCGAATGTGCCATCAGACCGCCTAATCGCATCTGGCGTGGTGAGCCGGTTCTTAACGAATCGACCGGTCTCAGCATTTTTCGCGAAGCATATCAACGCGATGATCAATAACGTCTTTGTCCGTATCAGGACGTCCGCACATGAAACTTCACTGGCGAATTCTGAAACGGCAGGCTCAAAAAAGCTGCTGGCGGCGAATCACCCGGGCCCACCTAAATGACGCACAAAGGAGTTATCGGCATTTTATGGAAACACTTTAGGGGCTAAGCGAGTACTTTCTATTGGTCTCCACCCGACAGATGGAACAACGTGAAAATTTGCAAGTTGAACCTCGCTTCGAATGTGCGGCGCAAACGTTTTCGTTATCCGTTTAGCCGCCCGTCAAGCTCAAATTAATCATTTTCCCGAGATGAGCAAAGCCATCGCTGATTGGGCGCCGCCGCCGATCGAGATACCACCCGTTACGGCAAGAAAACCGCCGTTGACGCGCTTGAGCCTAATGACTGTTGCTAGGAGCAATCGCGCATGCTCGATGTTCTCAAAAGCCACCATTCGAAATCGGAACTTCAGCAATGAATCGAACGCCCGCGAAGACCGATGACCGGTCGCCGTCCGGGGCGGTTCGCACCAACGCTTCGTCGGCCATTGTCGACGGGTAGTGGCAACCCCTCGACTCGGACAAACGGCCGCCTGGTAGCGTTTGACCGTCGTCGGTGTGAATCAAACGACTGGTCCACGTCGCTAAGCGCTACGACGCCGTGATGAATGTCAAGGATTTGGACCTGTAACCAACTTCTCACTCGGCCGGTCTGCGGTTTTCCAAAGCTGCCGTGAAAGTCATCGGCCTCATACCGGAAACGACCGAGACACCGCTGCTTCCGAAGGAAGCAACTAACCCACTCAGCGATGCCGCCATTAACAGTCCGAGGTGCAATGCAACTCGCATAACATTGCCGTTCCAGACCGAATTTAACAACGACGACGAATCCCATGTGTTAGCGTTCCAACTCAATCGTTAAGGGAGATAAGAATGCCGTTCGATAAATCTTCAGCAGCGACCTATGCGGATAACCATGCGGAATCACACAGCACTGGCAACTGTGCAAGGTACGTGCGCAAGGCAATCGAATCGGGCGGAATCTCATTGCACCACGCTCACTACGCCAAAGACTACGGCCCACTTCTCGAGGCCGTCGGCTTTCGTTAAGCGGTCGGCGATCCGCAGATAGGCGATGTGATCGTGATACAGCCAGCCCCGGGAAATCCTGCAGGGCACATGGCGATCTTTGACGGCTCCATATGGGTATCTGATTTCAAGCAAACGCACCTAGGCTCGCAAGGCTTCTATCCGGGCACGTCTTATCGACAATCGCAGCCGGTATACAAAATTTATCGATACAACTGAGACGAAAGATGAAGAAGCTATTGACCCTCGCCGTGTCGGTACTGCTGCTGGTTGGCGGTTTGCTTTTCCAGCAAGGGGCGTTTGCGGATAGCGCTACTCCTGATGCAAGCACGAAGGCGTTTTATGCTTGGTATATCAAGTTGGAATCTAAAGATACCTATCCGTTGTTGGACAAGGGCATTTATGTCTACGTGACCAAGGCAACGGTCGACGGACTTCGGAACGCCTACCGCCACAACAAGCTGCCCGGCGACAGTGACTATTTCACGAAGGTGCAGGACTACGACGAACAGGACTGGTCTAACAACATCGCAACACACCAGGTGATCATGCTCGGCGATGTCGCGGTCGTTCCGGTTACCCCCGGCGTCAGACTACTTGTCGTGTTATCTGATTCTTATAGACATGGTCCGGGGGCGGTAAAATCAGGGTGAATGAAAACCTACTCAGCAGAAAGAAAAGAAGCGCTGGTGCGGCGCATGATGCCGCCGGAAAACGCGCTGGTTTCGGCGCTGGCCAGAGAAACGGGAATTACCGAACAGACGTTGTACACGTGGCGCCGACAGGCGAAAGGACAAGGGTTGGCCGTGCCGGGCGATGGGAAGAATCCCGAAGGATGGTCTTCGGAGGACAAGTTTGCAGTAGTGCTGGAAACCGCGCCGCTCAATGCAGCGGAGCTGGCCGAGTATTGCCGTCGAAAAGGTCTTTATCCAGAACAGATCTCCGCCTGGCGAGCCGCTTGCCGTTCGGCCAATGCGAATGTCACGGAGCAGGCACGAGAGCAACGCCATCAGTCGAAAGAGGACAGGAAGCGCATCCAGCAGCTCGAGAAGGAATTGCAGCGCAAGGAGAAGGCGCTGGCGGAAGCGACTGCGCTGCTGATTCTGAGAAAAAAAGCCCAGGCGATCGGGGGAGACAAAGAGGACGATTGATCAACGTCCCGGATCGCCTGTTATGTATATCGTTGATACGCGAGGCGGCGCAGTCGGGCTGTCGGCTGGAGAACGCTTGCGACGAGCTGGGCGTGAGCTTGCGCACGTTCCAGCGCTGGGTGGGTGACGGTGACGCGGTGCGCGCCGATGGCCGTACCACGACCGAACGGCCGCCGCCGGGTAACCAACTGAGTGAGGCCGAACGGCAACAGATTCTTGAGGTAGCCAATAGTGCGGAGTTTGCCAGCCTGCCGCCCAGTCAGATCGTGCCAAGCCTGGCGGATCGCGGCGTGTATGTCGCGTCGGAATCGAGCTTTTATCGCGTGCTGCGCAGCGCCTCGCAGCAGCATCATCGGGGTCGTGCGCGCAAGCCTTCGACCCGGGTGGTGACCAGTCATTGTGCGACAGCGCCGAATCAGGTTTGGTCGTGGGACATCACGTGGCTGCCGGCGGCGGTCAAATGACAGTACTACTACTGGTACATGATGCTGGACGTGTTCAGCCGTAAGATTGTTGCTCACGAAGTGCATGAAGCCGAATCGGCGGAACTGGCCGCGTTGCTGATGCGGCGTGCCAGTCTGGCCGAGGGCCTGGCAGGACGTCCTCTGGTGCAGCACTCGGATAACGGCAGCCCGATGAAGGGTGCGACGATGCTTGCCACTCTGGAGAACTTGGGGGTCGCGGCCTCGTTTAGCCGGCCGCGTGTGAGTAATGACAACCCGTACGCAGAGTCGCTGTTCCGCACCTGCAAGTACCGGCCCGACTACCCGCGCAGGCCGTTCGGCAGCGTGGATGAGGCCCGGGCCTGGACGCAGAAGTTCGTGCGTTGGTACAACCAGGAGCACAAACATAGCGGCCTGAAATTCGTTACGCCGGCGCAGCGCCACAACGGCGTAGCCGCCGCAGTGCTCGCGCAACGTGAAGCCGTTTATGCAGAGGCTAGGGAGCGCAATCCACGGCGTTGGTCCCGATCGACGCGTAATTGGGAATTGAAGGATGAAGTCTGGCTCAATCCGGAGCGCATGCAGCCGGAAAAACTAAAGCAGTTTGCTTGAAGTGACACGACAAGTACGTTGACAACCGCCGTCGTCGCGCTCGCTATACCGATGCACCGACAATTGCCTAAATTGCGCCGGCTAGCCCCGCAGTTGGCTGGCGCACTTGTGGCGGGGTGTGCGATGGGTATCTCATCGGCCATTTTGATCCCAAGGCTCCTGGGGGCCACGGGTCAAATACTTGCCACTATTGCTCCGAAGAGCGTGACGGCAGGAATTGCTATCCGCATTTCCGAGAAAATCGGCGGGTTACCGTCGCTGACGGTCGTCCTTGTGATCATGACCGGCATCACTGGCGCGGTGATCGGCAGCGGCCTTTTGAAGTTGATTCACGTGTCGAGGCACGACCTGGGTGGCTTCGCACTGGGTGTCGCGTCCCATGGAATCGGCACTGCTCGTGCGTTGCAGATGAGTGAAGAAGCCGGCGCATTTGCAGGCCTCGGGATGGGCCTGAACGGTGTTCTGACGTCGTTTGCCCTGCCAATTATTTATCCGATCCTGAGCGGCTTTTTCTGACGCGACAGATCCATTTCGCAGCTTTATTTGCAACACGGCTTCTGCTCGCGCAGTCTTAGTGTGTTGCATCCACCGTTTCAGCCTGCCACCGAAACACAGGCTCGAACTGGCGGAACTCCGTTCGGCCTCCAACGGGTCTATGCTTGATTAGCGCATTCGCACTATATGACCAAGGAGGCGTGTCATGAAACCCGCGCTATGTGTCGCCGTCGTCAGTATGCTGTTCGGGGTCCAACTGGCGCACGCCGCCTGCCCCAACGACGCCGTCTTCCTCATTCTCGGTGATCAGATTCGCGGTTACTCCTTGCGTGCCAACGGAGCGACCGAGCCCTGCCAGGTGCTGCAAGGGCCGCTCACCACCCTCATGACCGCTGGAGCGACGGTGATCGACCAGAAGGACGCCTTTCACGTCGCGCAGTTTCTTACCGACAGCACCGTCGACATCTTTCCGCGGAAGGCCGAGGGCAATGAGGCACCCAGTCGGTCGTTCATGTTGACGATAACAAATGACCTGCTCAGCATCGCGGTGGATTCCCACCTCAACGACTTCGTCCTGACCGTTCGCCCCTCGGAGGCGGGGGTGCTGGTCGCTCCCGCCAACAGCTCTGGGCCTGTGACCAACGCGATTCACATTACAGATCCGAATATCGTCCAGTACGTGAGCATTGCGATCGACAGCGAGGACAATCTGCTGATTGCGGGTTACGACATACGGGGCGCGGCGATCATCGACACGTTTGGCACGCGTCGGAGCATGACCTCCCCGCCGCTTCTGCGCAGCCTCACGGGTAGCAAAACCGGCCTGCTGCCGGGGGCCGGACTTTTTGCAAGGAACAACATGACGATCGCTGTCGATCCGCGTACGGACGAGTTATTCGTCTACAACCAGACCGCGGACGTGACGCAGATCCAGGTGAGCGTTTTCGCCGCCAAGGCGAACGGCGACGTGGCGCCGGTACGGACAATCAGCGGTCCAGCCACCGGAATCACTGGCTCTGGCTTACCGGGAAACAAGATCGCCATCTCCTCGGACGGGCGGCTCCTTGATGCCGAGCCAAACCTGCGCATTCTCGCGTTCGCGCCGGGGGCAAGGGGCAATGTGGCGCCGTCTCAGGTCATCGAGGACTCCACCCCAGGTCCAGTCACCCTGGGCGGGATCGCGGTCCGGTCGAGAGGTGGCCGGCAACATGATGGAAATGACGATGATCAATGAAACGGACGAAATCGGAAAATCCGTTAATCAGCTAATCAGCTAATCAGCTAACTAACGGGACGGTCGGAGATCTCGGTTATCGTCGTTCGCTGCGTGTGCCAACGCCAGCGCCAGCCTTGCCCCCACCTCGGCATTGTGTTTGACGAGTGCGATGTTTGTCGCAAGGCTGCGTCCACTCGTCAGTGCCTTGATGCGAGCTAGCAGGAAGGGTGTCACGGCCTTGCCGGCAATTCCTTTCGCTGTGGCCTCGGCGAGCGCCTGCTGAGTCAGCGTGTCGATCTCTTCGACGCTCATCGCTGCCGCTTCCGGCACCGGAGTGCTCAACACCACGCCGCCCACGAGGCCCAAGTCCCACTTGGTGCGGATGAAGCGTGCCTGCTGTGCCGCGTCGTCCAGCCTGAAGTCCGCGCGAAAGCCGCTGTCGCGCGTGTAAAACGCAGCGAAGTTGTCTTGCTCGCAACTGAGCACCGGCACGCCGTGTGTCTCCAGGTATTCCAACGTGAGCCCGATGTCCAGGATGGACTTCGCACCGGCACAGACCACCGCCACCGAGGTCTTTGCCAGTTCCTGCAGGTCGGCTGAAATGTCGAAGGTTTCCGGCGCGCCTCGGTGCACACCGCCAATGCCTCCGGTAACGAAGACCTCGATGCCGGCGAGAGCGGCACATATCATCGTGCCAGCGACTGTCGTGGCGCCAAGCCCTCCGTCGGCCAGCACTGCCGGCAAGTCGCGGCGGCTGACCTTGTGTACCTGGTCCGAGCGGCCGAGCAGTTCCAGTTCGTCGTCCGAAAGGCCGATGCGGATTCGCCCGCCGATCAGTGCGATAGTCGCGGGCTCGGCGCCCAGGTCACGGATCAAGGCCTCCACTTCGCGCGCCGTGCGAACGTTCTCCGGATAGGGCATGCCGTGAGCGACGATGGTCGATTCCAGCGCCACAAGCGGGCGGCCGGCGGCCTGTGCAGCGGCCACAGGTGCGCTGTAGGTCAACCACGAGTGTGCAAGGTCCGCGACCATGTCGATGTATCCGTTGATGTGATTCGCTTAAGTATGCAACACAAGGCTGGTCCACGGGTCGCGCGCTGCAGCGCGAGCGCCAACTCGATCTTTACCACCGACGCCTCGGCAGCCGTGAGAGCGAACGCCTGGCATCCAGATCACTACATTTGTATGTATAGCTTTGGATCGCGCCCTGCTATTCTGTTTAAATTGCACGCTGCCCTATCCGCAGGCGGCGAATTTCCTGATCGAGCGTCGTCATGCGATCGTCAGGCCTCAGGGTGCGCAGGTTCAGCTCGGCGGCTCAGGAGCGCGCGTTCCGGTGGGACTACGCGCGACGGTTCTCCGGACAGCGCAGACTCGCCATCGCAATCTTCACCGCGTTGTGGGTCGTATTTTCCATCCGCGACTTCCCGCGGTTAAACGTACTCGATCCCGCCCATCTGCACCACAACGAGCTCATTCTCCTGCGAGTCGCCGCAGCGATCGGAATGGCGATTCCCGTGCTGTTCTGGACCCCGCGCGCGCTCGATGAGCGTTGGGCCGTTGGGCTGCTCAGTGTCTGGACGATCAGTTGCTGGTTCGCCACCCTGAGAATGCTGCAGTTCTATCCGGGCGACCTTGGCTGGCGGGAAGTCTATCCGGTGCTGATGCTTTGTCTTTTCGTGATATTCATGGCCTTTCGGCTTCGGGTCATCACGGCGGCCTGGCTAATCGGGATATGCATCGTCAGCTATCTGATCATGCTTTATTTCAAACCCGTCGGCGGGAGTGTCGAACTGCGCGTGGAGTCGGTCGCTGCGCACGCCACGATGCTGCCGTTGATGGCTGTCGTCGGCGTGCTGCTCAGCATCCCGCTGGAACGTGCCGCGAGGCGCGAATTCATCTACCGGCGCACCTTGCGCGCGGCCAAGGCGCGCGTCGAAGCGGCGTCGCGCGCGGTCAACGAGCAGAACAGACGCATGCAAGAGCTCGTCAGGGAGAAAGAGCGATTCTTTTCATCGGCGTATCACGACATCCAGCAGCCTCTCGCCGCAATCAACCTTTTCATCCGAAGCGCCCGGACGAGGATCAGGAGCGGATACACCGTGGATCGCGAGCTTGATGTCATCGAGGAGACCGCGTCCGACATCCTCGACATGTTCAAGGACATTCAGGACTACAGCGAGCTGGGTTCATATGTTCCCCATGTCGTACCGGTCGATACCCACGGCCTATTGACCGAGGTCTTCGAGCAATACCGGGAGACAGCCCGATTGCGTGGCATCGATCTAAGAATCGCGGGACGGCGAAGGTACCCGCCGTCCATCGAGACCGACCGATCGCTCTTCAAGCGGTCCGTCTCGAATCTCGTCTCGAACGCGATCAAGAACACGTCATCGGGTGGCGTTGTGCTTGGCTGGGTGCAACTGAATGAACGGCTGCGCGTCGATGTCTGGGATACCGGCATCGGTATTGCGCCCGCCCATCGGGACGCGATCTTCTCCGAGTACTATCAGATCAACAATCCGGGGCGCGACCGTTCGAAAGGGCTGGGACTGGGGCTGTCGATTGTGCATCGTGCGATCCATATTCTGCCGGGACACAGCATGAGTTTCGCCTCCGTGGAAGGGCGCGGATCGCGCTTTTCCCTTTACGCGACGGTTTCGGCATCAACCCCGAGCGTCGGGGCAGATGCGCAGGATGGCGACGTCTACACGGCCGATCTCACTGGCACATTCATGCTCCTGTGCGACGATGAACCTACCGTCCTCGAAGGCCTGAGGCGTCTTTTCTCAAGCGCGGGCGCGCTCGTGTACGCCGCCGAGTCGATGGCGGGATTCGAAGCCATCCTTGCCGATGACAGCCGCATTCCCGATCTCATCGTCGCCGACATCCGTCTGCGCGACGGAGCCACCGGCAAGGAGGTTGCTAATCGGATCAGGCGTCATTTCGCGTGGGCGGGCGTTATTCCCGTCGCATTTATCACCGGCGAGCTGCTGTCCGATCACGTCCTTCGCGACTTCCCCGAACCGTTCGTGCTATTGCGCAAGTCCTCTGCCCCCAAAGACCTGCTGGCGGAGATCAGCCGGTACGTGAGCGCTCAGCGGAAGATGAAACTCGATCTCGCGAAGGATCAGTGACTGCAAGCGTCCCGAGCGCGGTGGTCCCGCGGTGGTCCCGCGGTGGTCCCTCGGTGGTCCTATTGGCACGCTTGGTACGCTTAATTCGTCTAATGATGGGCGAAAACCGCCACTTTTCAGGCAACGCCATATAGATCAGCCGCCACTGCGTACTATCTGACCTGAAGACATCTGACGATTACTACCGGTTTAGCCATCCTCCGATGTGTGATCACAGCTCGGCTCGAAGACAGTTCCAGGAGACGACGGAATGCGCGTACTGATCGTCGACGACCATGAACTGTTCAGAGCCGGATTGGCGCTTCTACTGACGGAGCTCTTTCCGGACATCGAATTGCTGCACGCGAGCACATTGTTGCAGGGGGTAAATCACGCGCTTGGCGAGCTACTGAATATCGTTTTTCTCGATCTCGACCTGCCCGATGGCAACGGTTGCAATGCGCTTGCCGAATTGAAGGCGTCGCGACCGTCGTTACCGGTGATCGTGATATCGGCCGATGAGCGAGTGGAAACCATCAGTCGATGCATCCAGCTTCGCGCCATGGGATACGTGCCCAAATCGTCGCCGCCTGAAGCGCTTCGTGCCGCGATAAGCGCGGTGCTTGCGGGGGGCGTGTTCCTTCCAGCCTCCAGCATCGCCAGCCTCAGTCGTGATATGGACACTGACAAGGCTCCGGCAAATGGACCTGAGGATAGACAGCCGCACGTTAAATCGGAAACGAGCAATGCATCCGAGCTGGGACTCACACCGAGAGAGTTCGAAACATTGGCGTGGCTGGTGCGCGGACTTCCGTCCAAGGCGATTGCCCTGAGAATGGGGCTCGAGGACATTACGATCCGGAAATACGTCAGTCATCTGCTTGCGCATTTCAATCTGCGGCGCCGTACCGAACTCATCGTCATGCTGGCGGATAGAGGGATCAAGCTTGGCGTCCCGCCGGTCACGGATCCGGCGCTTGACCGAAACCTGCCGGCTGCCGGCGAGCACCCAACCCACTGACTTCAGCCAGCGTGCTTTCGATCGATCGCGATCAGGCATGTCAATCTGATCGTACTCGGCGAATGTCGCGTCCCGATACTCGTGCGCGATACCTACGTCCGTGTCCCCACATCTACGCGAAGCCGTTCCCCATTCGGCACCCTGCCGGCTATCACTCCGCCCACGGCGGTGTTAGTGCATACATCTTTCGCCGACGATTGCTGTCCACCGCCTACACATGTGCGTTGCGACGGCGTTTCGCCTGACCAAGAATGAATATGACAGCAACGCTGAGGGGGCATTCGTCAAGTGCACCCGGAACGGTTGCTCGTCGTGATGAGCTGAACCGGCGTTGGCTCGTGCGAAACGCGAATAACGAATCGCATGAACGGAAAACTCAACGTGGATAAAGGAACCAACATGAAATCTCCCCTGATAGTTGCATCCGCTGTCGTGCTGTTTGTCATGGCCGGTGTTGCGCATTCGCAAGGCACACCACAAACCTCTCAACCCGCCACGCAAGAAAACGCCGCGACCCAAACCTCTGACCCGAGTGCGGGGATGGAAGCATACGGCGGTACGCCCGACACACGGGTACAAAGCGGTGCAAGCCATGCCAGACCGTGCCGGGTGGATCCACAGTGCAACGTTTTCTTCGGAGGGAGCTAACAGGCGCACGAGAGGCGCGACGGCTTCAGGAGCAAGCGGAATGGGCGTCGTAAAGAGCGGTTGGGCGGTCGCGAAGCTTGCGTTCGAATAGCTGCGCCAGTTTCAAGTTCGGCGTCGCTAACGCAACGCGTTGATGACGAAAGGTAAAGATATGAAAGTGCAACCCCTGGCTGTAACCGTCGTGCTATTCCTGCTCACCGCGGCCGGCGCTGCCGACGCTCAGGAAATGCAGCCGTCAGACGTCACTAGCCACTCATCCAGTCAGCAGCCAATCAATTCATCGCAGCAGGCGATGCCGATGGACGGCGGCAGTACGTGGGACTATGGAGCCCAACCGGGCGGACGAAATGGCTACGGCAAAACCCGAGACGGTCAACCGTGCGTGGTGGGTCTGTCGTGCGATATTTATCAGGGTAGCTAACCTGGGTGGCTGTGTCGCGATCAGCCAACTCGCTAGCGATAAATGCCTTCAACCAGCCGTTAGTCAATGACGTTCACTTCAACGGCTTTTGGATCGGTCAGTTCGAATGTACGAATCCGACCGGCGCGGACGTCGAGCACCAGCCGGTCTATCGATTCGATTTCGAGCATTTCCCTTTCGACGTTGCCGCTCGCGACGGCCGCAATCTTTCCCTGCCAGTCGCGGCGGTGATATAGCAACATGATCACGGCGCTGGCGCGCCGCATAAAGAACCGTTCCATTCCCCGCGTCCGTCGGCCTTGAATGCCTGTTTCTCAATTCCGGACAGACCATAGCACGCGGGTATCGCCAGAAGCGGGGTCGCAAAGAACGTGAAAGAAACGCCCAGTCGACGTTACACAGCCATAACCGAAACCGCCTTCGTCACCAGATAACCTTCCATGGCTTCCGGCCCCCCTTCCGACCCATAC
>NZ_JAQQDU010000006.1:0-170167 GCF_046027825.1 Paraburkholderia sediminicola | reverse complement strand
GAGAACGGTCGGCATGCCGTCAATCCCCCTTGTGCAAATATTTTCAAAAAGTTGAGGGCACCGGAGCAGCCTTGCTCACGGCACCAAGAAAATGATTAGTTATCCGACGTAATATTGGGCCAAAACAACGATTGCGATTTTTGCTAGCGAGAGGCGCTATCGAGCGATCTCGCGCCACGATACACAGAAGACAAGGAACGCACGGAGGAGACGAAGGGAGCAAGGACACCAGGTGGCACAGGTGGCTGAGGCGACGAGAGAACAGAGGGCGGACAATAGAAACTGCACGCGAGTCACGAAGACAAACAAGAGTCGCGACCATGGGAAGTGGTTTTGTGAAGCACTCTTCGGCGCGCGCAGCGCCGCCGGAAGTATGACTGCCTTGTCACCAAGGCGGAATGTGCGAGAACACAGATTCCAGATGCACCACTACCGCAACTGTGCGAGGGACCCGCTTATGGGCTAGCGGGGTGAGCCGCTTTCTTTGCTTATCTTTCTTTGCGGCGGCGGCAAAGAAAGTAAGTGCCGCCCCGCACAGGGGCGAACGCTAATAGACCACCAAGAATTCAAGGAAAGGCCATCGCCACAGGCAAACAACCGAACAGACGAACACAGCACTGAGCAACGCAAACAGACCAAGACAAAGCCGCACCGCAGGTAAACAAAAACACCGAAACCCCTAAAGCTGCCCGCCACCGCGGCCGTAAACAAGTAATCCAGCCACATATTTAGGCCCCGACCATGGAAAACCCAGCAGAGGCTCAAGCAGAAGCCCAAACAGAGACCCGGGCAGAGCCCAACGCAGAACCCAAAGCAGAACTCAAAGCGGAAACCTCATCCCCACACCTGACTCCAGAGGCAGTCCCAATCGGCACCCCTCTGGACTGGCCGATTACAGACCCCGACGGCACGCTCCTCTTCGCCAGCGGCACAATCCTGGCGACCACAGACGAGCGCAAATTCCTCTTCGACAACTTCCACCCGCACCGCGGCGACTTGCTGGACGCAGCCACGCAGCCGGAACTCCAAACCGACCACCCCACCGACACCACCGGCAAACTCACCCTAAAGGACATGCACCTGACGATAGGTGCATTAATCGGCGTGCGCTCCCAGCTCGGCAGCGGCGCCCCAATGCATCCATGCCGCATCATCGGTTTCGCACCCAACCACGCACTCTTCGTCACGCCGCCGCTACAGGAAGGCCGCCTCCTCCCGCTAGGCCTCGGTGAAAACGTCGAGATCGTCGCCATAGCCAGCCACGCCGTGTTTCGCTTCGTCTGCACGGTCGAGGCAGTGTGCCGCGCTCCATTCGACTACGTGGTGCTGTCAAAACCCGGCGTGATCCGCCGCCTGCGCGAACGCAAGTCGATCCGCGTCCACGCGCACCTCGCGGTGCGCTTCGGCATCGGCGAAACCGGCGATGCCTATGAAGGTCTGGGCCTCGCCAAAAGCATCAGTGCAGACGGCATGTCGCTGACCGCTTCATGGACGCTGGGTGCAGTCGGCGAACGACTGCGCGTCGCCTTCCGCCTCAAATCGGCAGAGCAGCAAACCGAGATCGAAACCACCGCGGTCATCCGTAATGTGCAGAAAGGCAGTGCGCCGGGCGAGCCGTCGACCCATGGCCTCGAACTCGATCAACTCGACGTCGCGCAACAGATGGCGATGAAAGTCTTCGTATTCGACCGGCAGGACGATGTACAGTATTGGTCCAACGGCTCGAATTAAGCGCACGATAAGTGCATGACAGCGCGCGGCATGCCGCGCGTGCCACTCAGGCGATCAGTTCTTCCGGCGTAAAAAGCGCCGCGCCCCATGCGTCGGCAAGCGTCTGGCAACGCCCCAGCCGTATTGCCCCCCGCTCGAAATCGACGAACACCACTTCATCGGCGTTGAGCGGCCGCGCCGGCTGGTCAACGCTGCGGCCATCGGTCAGGATCCACAACCAGCGCTGCTGCGCGGGCTTGCGGCGGGCGCTGCGCTCCAGTACCTGCGCAGCCTGACGCATGCCGGACGCTAGCGGCGTCCCGCCGCCTCCACCCACCGGTCTTAGCCACCGCTCGCTCCACCAGCGTGGCACAGCGGGACCGAAGCGCAGATCCGCGCCGGCACCGCCAAAACACACCAGCGCCGCCTCGGCCCTTGCGGCACTTGCGCGATTGAACAGCGCAATCAGCAAACCTTTAGCCAGCGCAAGGCGCTGCCCGCCGAGCATGGAACCGGAACAATCGAGCACGAAACAATGGAGTACCCCGCCCCGCGGAGCCTCGCGCACGAAGCGCAGATGCTCGGCGCGCAGCGTGTCCTGACGCCGCGCGGTGAGCGTCGGCAGCCATGCAATGCGCTTGCCCGGCACGCCTTGCAAACGGCTACGCGAACCTGCACCGGCACCTTGCCGCCATCGAAAACCGCTGCGCGAGTCAGCGGCGGCACCCTTCCGATGGCTCAGCGTTTTTTTGCGTTGAGCGGAATAACGCCCTTGACGGGCGCGACGCCCGCGGGCTGCGGTGGCAGGTAACCCCAATCGCTATCGTCGGCAGCGGCGCCCGGCGTTGTCTCTTGAGAAGCTGGCGAAGGCGCCGCATCCGCATCGTCGGCGGACTGCCGCGGCGCTTCGCGCTCATGTGCGTCGCCACCTGCACGCGTCTCGCGATCGTGGCGCCGGTGCATCAGCACCGCCTCAGCGACCCGCTCGACATGCTCCGTCGTCACCGCGGAGGCCTGCTCCAGCGCAGCCAATGCCCGCGCTGCACGCAACATCACGAGATCGGCACGCAACCCATCGACCGCCGCGTCGATGCACAGCGCACTGACATGCGCATGCACGGCGTCGTCGAAGCCGAGTTGCGGCAGCGCTTCACGTGCCGCGCGAATCCGCTGAACATATGTTTCCTGTTGCTGCGTATATTCAGCACGAAAACCCTGCAGATCGAGATCGAACGCCAGACGTGCTTTGACGATCTGCTGACGCACTTGCGGCTCAAAACAGTTCTGCAGTTCAACCATCAAACCAAAGCGATCGATCAGTTGCGGTCGCAACTCGCCTTCTTCCGGATTCATCGTGCCGATCAGCACGAAGCTCGCATCGTGACTATGCGAAACACCATCGCGTTCGACGGTATTCACGCCACTGGCAGCCGCATCGAGTAACGCATCAACGAGCGCATCGGGCAGCAGATTCACTTCATCGACATACAGCACGCCGCGATGCGCTTTCGCGAGCAAGCCAGGCGAAAAACGCACCGAGCCATCGCGCAGCACGGTTTCGATATCAAGCGTGCCGATCAGGCGATCTTCACTCGCGCCGAGTGGCAGATTCACCAGTTGCCCTTCCGGCAACAACTCAGCGAGCGCGCGCGCCGCGGTCGATTTCGCCGTGCCGCGCGGCCCACTCACCAGCACGCCGCCAAGGCCTGGATCGATCGCCGCCAGCAGGAGCGCCTGCTGTAACGGCGTCTGGCCGATCAGCGCAGCAAATGGAAAAGCGGGCCGTTGGGTCGCTGCATTCATGTTTGCATTCCTTCGATCTGCTGCTCGCTCGCGAGCAGATGCTGTTCCACTTGCGCGCGATAGTCGCCGGGCGCTTGCCACAGACCGCGCTGCATCGCTTCGAGCAGACGCTCGCAGATCGAATGCATGGCGTGCGGATTGTGCCGCTGCAAGAACTCGCGTGTATCGGCGTCGTTCAGATAGGCATCGGTGACGAGCGCATATTGATGATCGGCGACCACCCGCGCGGTCGCGTCGTAGCCGTAAAGGTAGTCGACCGTCGCGGCGATCTCAGCGGCGCCCTTGTAGCCGTGGCGCTTCACGCCGCCGAGCCATTTCGGATTGACCACTCGCGAGCGGACCACACGCGCAATCTCTTCATGCAGCGTGCGAACGCGCGGCGCGGCCGGATTGCTATGGTCCGCGTGATAGATCTGCGGCTGATTGCCCGCCAGATGCCGCACCGCTGCGACCATACCGCCTTGAAACTGGTAGTAATCGTTCGAATCGAGCAGGTCGTGCTCTCGGTTGTCCTGGTTCTGCAGCACCACATCCATCGCGGCAAGACGTGTGCCGAACGCGTGGCGTGCTTCTTCGCCTGCGCCCTTTTGCGTGTAGGCGTAACCGCCCCACGCCTGATAGGCGTTCGCCAGATCGGCGTCGGCTTGCCATTGCTGCGAGTCGATCATGTCCTGCAGACCCGCGCCATAAGCGCCGGGCCGCGCACTGAACACGCGCCAGCCGGCGCGCTTGCGCGCCTCGGCGGCGTCCATGCCGCGCGCAATCAGCGCATCGCGTTCGCGCAGCACGCGCGCGCGGATCGGGTTCAGGTCTTCGGGCTCGTCGAGTTCGGCCACCGCTTGCACGGCGGCGTCGAACAGATGCATCACGTTCGCGAAGGCATCGCGGAAAAAACCGGACACGCGCAAGGTGACGTCGATACGCGGCCGGTCGAATGCCTCGATCGGCATGATCTCGAAGTCGGTCACGCGGTGACTGCCCGGCGCCCACTTTGGCCGCACACCGAGTAGTGCGAGTGCCTGGGCGATATCGTCGCCGCCGGTACGCATCGTCGCTGTACCCCATACCGAGAGCCCGATCGCTCGCGGATAGTCGCCCTTTTCCTGCAGATGCCGTTCGATCAACTGCTGCGCGGATTTCAATCCAAGCGACCATGCCGCCTGGGTTGGAACTGCGCGCGTATCGACCGAATAGAAGTTGCGGCCGGTAGGCAGCACGTCGGGTCGTCCACGCGACGGCGAACCGCTCGACCCCGGCGGCACGAAGCGTCCTTCAAGGCCGCGCTTCAGATGCAACATCTCCTGCGGACCGCAAGCGTCGAGCCGCGGCAATACGTCGTTGCGCAGCCGTTCGATCACACGTTCGGCTTGGGGCAACGTCCCAGCCGCCGGCACCGCATCGGACGTCTCATCCCCACACACGCCACGCAACATCTCAGCCGCTAACAACTCCAGGCGCTCGCGCGTATCGCCACAGTGCCGCCATGGCACATCGCTCACACGTTGCATAACGTCGGGGCGTGGACCGTCCCACGCCGCCGACCAATCCACCGACAACGGATCAAACAGATGATCCATCTGCAGATCGCGCGCCAATGCATCGATCAAACCGGCCTTGCGTCCCTGGCCATCGCCGACCGGAAAGCGTCCCAACGCCAGCAATGTATCGCGCCGCTGTACCCCAGCAGGCGATTGTCCGAACGTATGCAAGCCATCGCGAATCTGCGCCTCCTTCAACTCGCACAGCCAGGCATCGACGCGTGTCAACAGCACGTCCTCGTCGTCCTGACCGGTCGGCGCCGCGAGACTCAACTCTTCATGCAGCTTATGCTCGACGATGGTCGTGAGAATCGCGCGCCTCAACAGCTTCGAGCGGCGCGGATCCACCATCAGTGCTTCATAGTATTCGTCGACCTGGCGCTCCAGGTCCTGCAACGGCCCGTAACTCTCGGCGCGCGTGAGCGGCGGCATCAGGTGATCGATGATGACGGCTTGCGCGCGGCGCTTCGCCTGACTGCCTTCGCCTGGATCGTTGACGATGAACGGATACAGATGCGGCATCGGTCCGAGGATCAGATCGGGCCAGCAGGTATCGCTCAATGCGACGCTTTTTCCCGGCAGCCATTCAAGATTGCCGTGTTTGCCGACATGCACGACCGCGTCGATGCCGAACTGATGACGCAGCCAGAAATAGAACGCCAGATACGCGTGCGGCGGCACGAGTTCAGCGTCGTGATAGCTCGCGTAATCGCCCTGTTCACGAGAACGCGACGGCTGAATACCGACGAACACCTGCCCGCAGCGCCAGCCCGCGATCATGAAACGGCCGCGCCGCAACGTCGGATCCTGGTCGGGCGAGCCCCAGCGTGCGTTCAACGCATGGCGGGCTTCGGCGGGCAACGCGTTGAAGTACACAAGATAGTCGTCGAGCGCGAGGCTTTGCAGCGCGGGGCGCAAATCACGCACGACCGGATCGTTGGTCACGCCTTCGGTCAGCTTCTTCAACAACGCGTCGCCGTCGGCGGGCAAACCGGCGACGCGATAGCCCTCATCGCGCAACATGGACAGAATACCGACCACCGAGGCCGGCGTATCGAGACCCACGCCATTGCCGATCCGCCCTTCGCTCATTGGATAGTTGGCGAGGATCAGCGCGAGCTTCCTGTCCGCGTTATCGAGCGTGCGCAAACGGCACCAGCGGCGGCTCAGTTCGGCGAGAAAACCGACGCGCTCCAAATCCGGCTGATAACGAACCACATCGACTTCAGTGTACGGACAACGATAGGCGAGTCCCTTGAAGCTGATCGCCCGCGTGATGATGCGTCCGTCCACCTCCGGCAGCGCGATATGCATGGCGATATCGCGCGAGTTGAGGCCCTGATTGTCCTTGAGCCAATCCTCGCGGTTGCCGCCGCTCAGGATCACCTGCATCACCGGCGCGTCACCGGCGAGCGCAAGGGGCTCGGGGTCGTCGATGGCAGATGCGGCGAATGCGGTGGTATTCAGCACCAGCGCGACATCATGTTGCGCGCACAACCGCTGTACGACGTCGCGGCTCATCGCATCTTTCAGCGAGGTAATCGCGATCGGCAGCGGATTCAGGCCTTGTGCTTCGAGTGCATCGATCAGGGCATCGAACACGGCTGTGTTGGCCGCTTGCAGATGCGCCTTGTAGAACAGAATTGCGGCGACCGGCGCGCCCTCACGCCAGCGCGCCTGCCAGTCGGCCACGGTCGGCGTATCGTGTTCGGGATGGTAGAGCGTCGCGGCAGGCAACGCGCGCGGCGGCGCAGGCTCGCGCCCCCAGCCAAGCGAGCGGTGCGCGATGCAGCGCAGGAACGCCTCGGCATTCTGCGGGCCGCCTTCACGCAGATAACGCCATAGCTGATGACACAGATCGGCGTCGGCAGTGCTGCGCGCGAGCAGGTTCGGGTCTTCCTGCAGATCGCCGGAGAACATCGCAAGCGTCTGCTGCTTGCGCTCAGCAAGCGCGACCACCTGCTCGATCCCGTACGGCCAGTACGCTTCGCCGCCGAGATGATCGACCACGACGACACGCGCGTGCTGCAACACGTCTTCGACATAGAAATCGACTGAAGCCGGTTGCCGCAAATACGTGACGTTCGCGAGCCGCACGCTCGGAAAAACCTCGCCCAGGCGCGAAAACACGCTCGCGAGCAACGACAGCGTGGTATCGGCGGAGCTGAGCACCACGATATCGGCGGGCTGCTGATCGATACGGATCACGCCTTGCGTATCGTCGACAAAACCGCCCGGCGTGGTGCGCAGCAGATGCATGACCGGCTACGCCTGTTGCGGCTGGGCGCTCGCCACGGCACCCAATGCGGCGTCGAATGCCTGCTGCAGCGCGGCCTGGTCGAGGTCTTCACCGATCAGCACAAAGCGGCTTTGCAGACCTTGGCCCGTTTCACCGGCTTGCCAGCGCCGGTCGAAGTAACTATCGAAACGACGGCCCACGCCCTGGATCACCAGACGCATCGCCGCGCCCGGCAAAGCCGCGAAGCCTTTAACGCGGTAAATCGTGTTCGTTTCGACGAGCCCCTGCAACGCGGCGATCACGGCCTCACGCGACGACACATTCGCGTGCACCACCACCGAATCAAACTCGTCGTGATGGTGATCGGCGTCTTCGGCCGACCCGTGATGGTCGTGACGCAGGTGAATCGTTTCTTCCGACGCCGCTTCGAGACCCAGCAACGCATGCAGATCGAGCTGGCCCATCTGCGCGCGCACGATCTTCACTTGCGGCGGAATTTCCGCGCGGATGGTGGCTTCAACAGACGCCTGATGCGATTCGTCGAGCAGATCCGTTTTGTTCAGAATCACCAGATCGGCTGCCGACAATTGATCTTCGAACAATTCGTGCAGCGGCGATTCGTGATCGAGATTCGGATCGGCTTTGCGCTGGGCATCCACGGCGACCGGATTCTCGGCGAACTGGCCGCTCGCCGCGGCCGGGCCGTCCACCACGGTGACGACTGCGTCGACGGTAAAGCTATTCTTGATCTGCGGCCAGTTGAACGCCTGCACCAGCGGCTTGGGCAACGCGAGACCGGAGGTTTCGATCAGCACATGATCAATCTGCTCACGACGCTCCACCAGCTTTTCCATCACCGGGAAAAACTCTTCCTGCACGGTGCAGCAGAGGCATCCATTCGCGAGTTCGTACAGTTGCCCTTCGGTCTCGACACCGTTTTCATCGCAGCCGATGCCGCAACCCTTGAGGATTTCCCCGTCGATACCGAGTTCGCCGAACTCGTTGACGATCACCGCAATGCGCTTGCCGCCCGCATGCTGAAGAATGTGCCGCAGCAGCGTGGTCTTGCCGCTGCCGAGAAAGCCCGTGACGATGGTGACGGGGATCTTGCGCATTTGAGTTTGCATCGTGAGGTCGATCCGTAGGAGTTGCACGTGCACGCCGGCGCAATTGTGTTCAGGTCGGGCAAACAGGGCACATGCACCAAGCCACGACAAAAAGCAAACACGGGGACGAACAACGGCGTTGCCGAGGCAACAGAGAAACAGAAAACGGGAGTGAGGTCATGAACGCGCCGCCGCATCCCCGCGGTGGTCGTTCTTCGTAGTCTGGCCGGTATCCGGGCTGGCGAAAGCGCCGCCTCCCCTTCCCGGGCGAGTGGTTTCTCGCCCAGTGGTTATATGCCGACGCGGCCTTGCGCGTCGACATCGAAGCCGGCTCCGCGGCGCCAGGCAATTAAGCTGGAACCGCTTTTCGCTTACCGTTGCGGGGGCAGCACAGGTTGACCCGGTCCATTGCAGGTGGGCACCCTGTTTCCCGTTTAACTGTGTGCGCACGAGCGCGCACACGAGCACCAAAGTGCGTGCGAGTTTAGGCCGAGAGCCCCGTGCCGTCAAGGAATCGCGGGCCGCGCCAGGGCCTTTTCGCAGTGCCCGCGCGGCCTGCCGTGTGCTATCGTATGCGCGCGTTTGGTGCCCGCACATGCGTTCGTATGTGCAGTTAAACGGGAAACAGGCCGCGCCCGGCGCGCTCAACCTGTGCTGTCCCCGCAACGGTAAGCGACCTGCGGTGCTTTCGCATCGCGCATGCGTTTCTGATGCCACTGTCTGACGAATCCGGACGGGAAGGCAAAACGCATGAGGCCGCCAGCCCGGATACCGGCCAGACGCGGAGGCAGCGAACATCACGCTGCCGGCCGCCGGAATCCGCGAGGGACGGATGTGAAGGCGCTAAAGCACGATGTGACGCGGCCGTTGGCGTTTTCCTGCAGGAGAACGCGGCGAGCGGCGTTTTTCGTCGTGCGTAATCCGCCGTACCGCATGATCTCACTGTCCACCGCCTCGGGCCGCTTCGCGCCCCATCTGTTTCCACCTGTCACGACATGGCGTGCGCCATGCACCCCACGATGAGCCGCGCCTGGTTGATTGGCGCCGGCCCCGGCGACGTCGAACTGATGACGCTCAAGGCGACTCGCGCGTTGGCGCAAGCCGATGTGGTGCTGGTCGACGATCTGGTGAACCCCGACGTGCTGCAGTTCGCCCGCGCCGACGCACAGGTTGTGTACGTCGGCAAACGCGGCGGGCATCCGTCGACGCCGCAGGCCGGCATCGTCGCGCAGATGCTCGAACACCTGCAAGCCGGGCGCAGCGTCGCGCGTTTGAAAGGCGGCGATCCGTTCGTGTTCGGACGTGGCGGCGAAGAACAGCAGGCGCTGCATGCAGCGGGTATCGAAGTGGACGTGATCAACGGCATCACCGCCGGAATTGCGGCGCCCGCGGCGATCGGCATTCCCGTGACGCATCGCGATCACGCGCAAGGCGTGGTGTTCGTCACCGGACACGGCGCCGGCAGCGGCGAGCCGGACTGGGCGGCACTCGTCGCCACGCGGATGACGCTGGTGATTTATATGGGCATGCGGCGGCTGAACGATATCGCCGGCGCGTTGCTCGCGGCCGGCATGAGCGCCGATACGCCGTGCGCGGCGATCGAATCGGCCACGCGTCAGGAGCAACGGCATACGCTCGCGCGACTCGGCGAGTTCGCGGATGCCGTCGCGCGCGCCGGGCTCGGCTCGCCGGCGATCGTGGTGATCGGCGGCGTGGTGTCGCTGGCTTTGGCGAGAGACGCGGCGAATTCGGATGCAGGTGCGCTGGACGCAGCAGGAGCGGTGGGCGCAGTGGGTGCGCTAGACGCGGCGGGCGCGGCAAACGTAGCGAACGCTGCCGGGACGGTAAACGCGTCGGACGCCGCAAACGCCTCAGATGCCGCGAACCCAGCAGACGTCCAATGAAGACACTGATCATCGGCATCGGTTGTCGGTTGCACAGCTCGGCTGAACAGATCGAAGCGGCTGTGCGTGTCACACTCGGCGCGCATTCATTCGATGACATCAGCGCGATTGCCTCGGTCGACATCAAAGCCTACGAAGCCGGCTTGCTCGAATTCTGCGCACGTCACGCGCTGCCGCTGAAGCTGTTCAGCCGCGAACAGATTGCGGCGATATCCGTGGAAGTTCGGTCGTCTGCCGCACGCGAGCATCTCGGCATAGACGGCGTCTGCGAGCCGTGCGCCTTGCTCGCCGCCGCGGCCAAAACTGACGCGGCTGCCGCGCCTGGTGCGGCCCATGCATCGGCATCGGCATCGGCATCAGTTGCCCCCGCTGCATCAGTCACGCCCAACACCCCCAACGCACAGCTACTCGTGCGCAAAACCATCCACGACGGCGTCACCGTGGCGATTGCATCGACCACCGCCCGCCCCGCCCGCGAACAGACAAACAACGACACTCAAGAACAGGACCATTCATGAAGACCGACCCCGAATCGCATCAACGCATGACCGAGCGCCGGCGCGAAGGTCACGAGAAAAAGCAGGCCAGCGCCACCGTCGAAAAAGGTCTGCTGATCGTCAACACCGGCACCGGTAAAGGCAAGACCACCGCCGCGTTCGGCATGGCAGTGCGCGTGCTTGGGCACGGCATGCGCCTCGGTGTCGTGCAATTCATCAAAGGCGCGCTGCATACCTCAGAGCGCGACTTCCTCGGTGCGATCGCCAATTGCGACTTCGTGACGATGGGCGACGGCTACACCTGGAACACGCAAAATCGCGACGCCGACATCGCCACTGCGCGCAAAGGCTGGGACGAAGCGCGCCGGATGATCGAGAGCGGCGACTACCAGATGGTGATCCTCGACGAACTCAACACGGTGCTGAAGTACGAATACCTGCCGCTCGACGAAGTGCTGTCGGTATTGAACGCGCGCGCGGAGATGTTGCACGTCGTGGTGACCGGCCGCCACGCGCCGGACGCACTGGTCGAAGCCGCCGACCTTGTCACCGAAATGCGTATCGTCAAGCACCCGTATCGCGAGCAAGGCGTGAAAGCGCAGCGCGGCGTGGAGTTCTGAGCGATGTCCGTGCCGCCCACGGGGACTGCCTTCGGGGCGCCCCTCAAGAGGACGTCCTCCGCAGCCTGCCCCGCCCTGTTCATTAGTGCGCCCGCGTCAGGCCAAGGCAAGACCACGATTACCGCGGGTCTGGCGCGCTACCACCGGCGGCTAGGACGACGCGTGCGCGTATTCAAGACCGGTCCCGACTTTCTCGACCCGATGATTCTGGCGCGAGCCAGCGGCGCGCCGGTACTGTCGCTCGATCTGTGGATGGTGGGCGAGTCGGCCTGCCGGAACCTGCTCGCGCAAGCAGCGACGGAAGCGGATCTGATCCTGATCGAAGGCGTGATGGGTCTGTTCGACGGCACGCCGAGCAGCGCCGATCTGGCGGCCGCGTTCGGCGTACCGGTGCTCGGCGTCATTTCAGCGAAAGCGATGGCGCAAACCTTCGGTGCGGTCGCCTTCGGCCTCGCGCACTTCAGGCCGCAGGTGCCGTTTTACGGCGTGCTCGCTAATCGCGTCGGCTCGCCAAGGCACGCGCAGATGCTCGAAGAGGCGCTACCGCCGGACCTGCGCTGGTGTGGATACATCACCGGCGACGACGAAATCGAGTTGCCCGATCGCCATCTCGGCTTGCATCAGGCCGCGGAGATCGAGGATCTGGAGACGCGCCTGGATCGCACCGCCGAGGCGCTCGCGCAAACCGCGTTGGCCGAACTACCGCCACCGGTCGATTTCGGCGCGCCCACACCAGAAGCACTACCGCGTCTTCTGGAAGGCAAACGGATTGCGATCGCACGCGATGCCGCGTTCTCGTTCATCTATCCGGCCAACATCACGCTGTTAGAAACACTCGGCGCGCACCTCGACTATTTCTCACCGCTCGCCGATGAAGCCCTGCCGGAACACGCCGACGCCCTGTACCTCCCGGGCGGCTACCCCGAACTGCATGCGGCATTGCTCGCCGGCAATACGCGCAGTGCCACAACGATTCGCGTGCATGCGGCAGCGGGCAAACCGGTCGTCGCCGAATGCGGCGGCATGCTTTACCTGCTCGACCAGCTTACCGACACGCACGGCGCCAGCACGCCGATGCTCGGCCTGCTGCCCGGTCATGCCACAATGCAAACGCGCTTCACCGCGCTTGGCATGCAACAGATCGACAGCCGGTACGGTCCAATGACTGGTCACACGTTCCATTATTCGAAGCTGACGACGCCGCTCACGCCGCTGCGTTCAGCCACCCGGCCAAATAGCGATGCCCCCGGCGAGGCCGTGTTCCGCGCCGGCTCGATCGTGGCAACCTATATGCATGCTTATTGGCCCTCCAACCCGGCCTTCACGGCCGCCCTGTTCCATGGCGAAGCCTTTTAACGATTCCGAGCGCGAAGCGGTCTACCGCGCGATTTACGAACGGCGCGACATGCGCCATTTCGTGCGCGACCCGGTCGACCCTGCTGTGCTGCAACGCCTGCTCGACGCGGCGCATCACGCGCCGAGCGTCGGCTTCATGCAGCCGTGGCGCATCGCACGCATCACCGATCCGGCGTTGCGCACGGCTTTGCACGCGACAGTCGAAAGCGAACGCCTCGCCACCGCCGACGCACTCGGCAAACGTCGCGAAGAGTTCATGAAGCTGAAAGTGGAAGGCATGCTGGAGTGCGGCGAACTGCTGGTGATGGCGCTGATGGACGGCCGCGAGCGTCACATCTTCGGACGCCGCACCTTGCCGGAGATGGACCTCGCTTCGGTGGCGTGCGCGATCCAGAACATGTGGCTGGCCGCGCGCGCGGAGGGTCTGGGAATGGGCTGGGTGTCGCTATTCGACGTCGACGTGGTCCGCACGCTGCTGCATATGCCCGAGGGCGCGCGGCCCGTGGCGATCCTGTGTCTCGGCCATGTCGATCAGTTTTACAGCGAGCCGATGCTGGAAACCGAGCGCTGGGCAAGCCGTATGCCGCTTGCTGAATGCGTATTCGAAAACCGCTGGCCGGAAGACGACCAGGCGCCGAAGTAAAGCGAACGCGGGTGTCTTACTGCTACGGCTGAAGAGGCTTGACCGACACCACATCCGGCACGCCGCCCGCTTCCTCGGTGCGCAGTTTCACACGCCAGTCGGGCGGCGCATCGAACGGAAATTTAGCCAGAGCGCTTTTCACGAGCACCGGCATGGCGTGCAAGGGATCCGCATCGCGATCGCTGCTGGCCGCGCTCACTTTGTAGACCTCCTGTCCACTCGACCGCTCGAAGAATCGCAGGGTCAACGCGTGCTGATAAGCACGTCCGCCGAACAGCGAAAACGGCGGCTCAGGCGAGCGTTCGCACGCACCTGGCGCGCAATCCTTCGCGCCCACGCCGACCACGGCCGGCCGCGTGTCATACGCAATCGACAGTAAATAGTGAGCGGACTTGCCCGACGTATCGATGAAGCCGTTCTTCGCCAGCTCATCACGCAGCATGGTTTCAAATTGCGGATGATCCGCACTGGCATCCTGCGACGGCATGCGCGCAATCATATAGGTGCGCTCACCCTGCAACGCGGCCGCAGAATTGCCCGTGTGCACGTCGGCGCTCAAACCCGCGCATCCGCTCAGACTCGCCGCGGCCAGCGCGGCACAGATCATTATCGTTTTCACCGTTTTCTCGCTTCAATAAGCTGAGTGCTCATCCATCATGAGCGCGACGTTGCGGACGCATCGGGTTGCGTTTCGTCGAGTGCAGGCAGGGAAATCGTAAAAGCCGTTCCCTTGCCAGGCGCACTGACCACCTCGACATCGCCACCATGACGCGTCACAACTGTTTTGACGAACGCCATGCCCAAACCCGCGCCACCCACTTCCGGCCGCTCCGTCTCGTGAAAGCGCCGGAAGCGCTCGAACAGCCCCGCCTGCTGCTCCTCGGGAATACCGTAGCCTTCGTCGCGAATCGTGCAGGATACGCGTTTTGCCGCGCCGGGCGCGGCCGCCTGCGTGAAGCCGCCGAGGCTCTTCAGGCTGCACGTGATCCGCGTGTCCGGCGGACTGTACTTGACCGCATTGTTCAGAATGTTGACGAGCGCACGCGTCATCAGCGAGCGGTCGGCACAGATCCAGTGGCCCTCGTCGGTAGCGGCGTCGCCGTCCGTATCGGGGGTTTCGGTATGCAGCGTAATGCGCTTGGCGTGGGCCTGCGGCCAGACCTCGTCGCTGGCGTCGATCATCAGCTCGGTCATGCTCACCGGTTCGAGCACGTAGGCTTGCGACTCGGCGCGCGCGAGTTGCACGAAATCGTCGGCGAGCGTCAGCGCACGTTGCGCGTAGCGTTCGATACGCTCCAGCAGGCCACGCGCGAGCACCGGCTCGCTGCGCGCCCGTTCGATCTCCACCAGCGCGAGAATCGACGCCTGCGGTGAGCGCATGTCGTGCGACAGCAGCCGTAACGCGTCTTCCCGTTGGCGCTCGGCCGCATGCAAAGCCGATACGTCGACGAGACCCGCGATCCAGCCCGTCGTCTCAGCTTGCTCGTTCGTGCAATTCGCATAGCGCAGCAGATAGTCGCGCTCGTGGGCGTCGCGCACTTCAACACCTTGCGCCATCAGCGCGGCGAACTCGCGGCGGCCGGGATCGAGCAGCGCAGGCCATTGGGCATGCGCGAGCAGATTGTTTTCGGCGTCTGATGCTGCACCGCTGTCGATAGTCTTGACCAGCGTCAGCCCGCCCAGCACCGCTCGCATCGGCAGGCCTTCCGGCAGCGGCGCACCAAGGCGCGCGAAATGCGCCTTGGCGGCATGGTTCGCGATCAGCACGATGCCCTCCACGTCGCTCACCAGGATCGGCTCGGGCATGCTGTCGAGGCTGTCCCACACGAAGCGTTTCATGTCCTGCACGCGCTGCGCGGCCTGCGCCATCAACGCCATATGCTGCTCCAGCACGTCGCCGCCGAATTCGCGGCGGCGCTGGGGTGTTTCCGGCAGGAGGTGGGGTTCGTCGGCCAGGCGTTGCAGCTCTTCGCGCAGATAAGCCATGGTCATTTCGAGGCGCCGCCAGTTCCAGATCGGATACACCACGATCAAACCGAAGAGCGCCGGCACCGGCGACATCCATAGTCGCGCGCCGTATAGCAAGGCCGCGCTGCCGGCCGTGGCGAGCGCACCCAACGCGACCGTCAGCAGCAATGAGCGACGCGGCGACAGCACCAGAAAACCCGCGAGCAACGCAGCAAGCGGCGCCAGCGACGCGGCGAACAGCACCCATGGCTCCGCGGGCTCGAGCTCGCGGCCGGTCAGCAGCGTATCCAGCACGTTCGCGTGGATATAGACGCCGGGCAGCGGCCCCAACTCGCCTGACACGGGCGTAGCAAAACGGTCGTACAAGCCGGATGCGGTCACGCCGATCAGCACGATACGCCCGCGCAGCTTGTCCGCAGGGACATCGCCCGCGAGGACGCTTGCGAAACTCAGCTTCGCGAAGTTCTGCGCATTCAGACCAAAGGGGATCAGGAAGCGGCCTTCGCCTCCGTCATCGCCACTGGATTGCGCTGCCGACACCTCACCGGAAGACAATCCATGCGGCCGCCCGTTCAACTGCAGCACACCACGCTCGACGGCCTGTGCAACAGGCACCATCAATTGCGGCCAGCGTGAATTCGCGTCGCCCTCGAACCGCGCGACGCTGCGCACAATGCCGTCGCTGTCGACTTCAAGGTTGATATGCCCAAGTCCCGCCGCGGCATGCACTAGCGGCGCCACCGGTTCGACCGCGAGGCGCTGGCCGGCGCTATCCGGCGGTGTCAGCAGCATCGGCAGATAGGTGGGGCTCAGGGCGATCGCGCGAGCGAGCTGGGCGTCTTCCGGATTGGCTTCGGTAAAGAGCACGTCGTAGATCACCGCGGCGGGCTTCGCCTTCGCAATCTGTTCGAGCAGCTTTGCGTGGACGCTGCGCGGCCACGGCCAGCGCCCAAGCTGCGCGATGCTGGCGTTGTCGATTTCGAGCACCACGATGTCGCGCAGCAACGGTTGCGCGCGCAGGCTCAGAAAACGGTCGTAGACCAGGTTGTCGACGCTGGCGGTCAGCCGGCCGAGCGAGCTGAGCAGAATCACCACAAGGCCCAGGCAGCCGATCCCCACCCATTCGATCAGGAAGCGGCGGCCGGCGCGCCGTCCGAGACGGGCGCGCGGGTCGAGGCTCAAGCGCGTGGTTGGGTTCGGCAAAGCGTGGCGTGGTTGCGAGCTAAGGAGCGGGCTCGTTGGCGGCCCGGCCCCGTGAATCTACCAGTGTCAGCGGGCAAGCGTAAACGAGCGGACCGCGCTGCTCTTCTCATAGAAGCGGCCGTTTTCGAACTGCTCCGCGACGATCGTCCAATAGTAGACGCCGCCCGGCAGGTCGCTGACCACGATCTGGCCGCCCGTCAGATCAGTCCGATCGACGAGCGGATGGCGCAGATCAGCGGTCGCGGCCAGCACGAAGCGAAAGCGCGTCTCGACCGTGGAGCGGCTGACGAACCAGCGGAACTCGTAGTCGCGGCTGCCGGCGCGCGGCCCCGCCGACGCGGCCAACCCAAGTTGGCGCCGCTCGAAACCGTACACCTGGGGCAAGCCTTCGAGCCCATTCGCGTCGATCGCGGCGATACGCACGAAATACGTGCCGTCGGACAGATCGCCGAAATCCGCGTGCGGCGCGCTCACGCGCAGATCGCGAATCAGGTCGAGCTGATCGGCATCGCGCGCAATCTGCACGCGATAGGCCACGGCGCGCTCGGCGGGGACGAGGTCGAACGCAACGGTTTTGCCGTCCTGCACTTTGGCCGGTTCGGCGAGCGATGGTGCGGGCAGCAATTCCACCGGACCGCCGATCGCCCCGCCTGCCCGCGTGATACTGCCAAAGCGTGCCTCGACGAGTTGCGCGGACGCCTGCAACGGCACGCCAGGTGGCGGCGCCGAAGCCTGACCATTGACTGCAGCGGGGTCGACGCCGACCGCACCGTCCAGCACTTCGACCGCCGTGGTTTGCGCGTCGCCATCGTAGGCGACCTTGAAACGCGTACCGCGCACGCCCGCGACAACCGATGGCGAACGGATCTGGAAGCGATCGTCCTTTTTGGTGGCATGCGTGACCTGGCTCTCGACTTCGCCACGCTGCAGATCGAGCACGCGATCGCCCGAGCCGGTCAGCACGGTGCGCCGCAGCTTGCCGATGTCGAGCTGACCGTCCTGGGACACCGTGACGTGCGAGCCGTCCGGCAACTCGAGCGTGACAAAGCCGTTATGGCCGGTGCGAATGCGGTCACCCTCGCCGAGCGTCGTGCCCGCCGAGAGCGGCGTGTAAGGATTCTTGCCGAAAGCGCGCTCGGCCGGACCGCTCGTCGCGATCACGCGCGCCGACTCGGGATCCTGTCTGAGCCGGTCGGCCGGCAGACGCAGCGTGATCCCGGCCGGCATGCAGCGTGGTGCGGGCACATGATTCAGACGACTCAACATGGCCCAGTCGTTGGGCTCGCGCAGATAGCGGCCGGCGATTTCATACAAGGTGTCGCCGTCGTGGGTCACGTAGGACACATAGGCTGGCGCAGTCGTTTTCGTGCGTTGCTTCGGCGCGCGGGACGAATACGCATCCGCCGATGCCGGCGCTAAGCACATCATCGCGATCAGGCCGGCTGCCGCCAGCACCGCACCGGCGCGGCGGCCGGATGAACCTGCGCGGCCTGCCGCTACCCCATCGAAAGAAACCGTCACGCATCCCCCGCTTCGGGGCGCCCTTCGGCCGCCACGGACGGCGCGCCGGATTCGATCCGCTCGAGCCGGTATCCGTAGCCGTAGATCGGTGTCAGGCGATAGCCGTGCTCAGGGCGCAAGCCGAGCTTGCTGCGCAGCATCGACACGTGCGTGTCCATCGTGCGCGACGGGATGTCCGTCGCCTGCTTCCAGATCACGTCGAGAATGTGTGCGCGCGACAGTGGCCGGCTCAGGTGCTGGAACAGCAGCAGCGCGAGCTCGAACTCCTTCTGCGTCACGGCGACGGTCGCGCCACGCGCCACCACGTGCTTCGCGCTCAGATCGAACTCGAATTCACCAAACACTTCTTTGGCCGCGGGCGGCTTCAGGTGATATGCCCGGCGCAGCAACGAACCGACGCGCGCCAGCAGGACCGCACCTGAAACCGGCTTGACGACGTAGTCGTCCGCACCGGTATTGAGGATCGAGGTGATATCGGTTTCGCGGCCGCGGCTCGTCATGAACAGGACCGGCAAGCGCTCGGAGAGGCTTTCGCGCACCCAGCGCAGCACCTCTTCGCCCGACATGTCGGGTACGTTCCAGTCGAGCACGAGAAGGTCGAAAGTCTGACGCCGCAACTGCCGCACCAGTTCGCGGCCCTCGCCATAGGCGTGACAGACGTGGCCGGCCGCCGACAGCGTTTGGCAAACAAGGTCGGCTTGCGCCGAATCGTCATCCAGAACTGCAATTCTCATAAAACCCCGCAACGCGACATCGTCCTTCGTAATGGATGGCCGGTGAGCCGGCAGATGGCCAGGATGCCGGTTCTAGCACCGACGATCCAGCTCCCTGTTTTCATCTTCGGCTGCACTCTTTTTCGACTAGTGGTCCCTTGCCTAGCGCCCTGTTCAGCTCTGCTGCCGTCTTGTCTCGAAATTAGCGCGCATTTTTTGGCTTTAGTGCGCTGATTACCGAGGGGGCAGATCATCATAATCGAAAACGGCCCTGCTTTTTCCCGGACGCGATTAAGCGGCTATCCGGGCCGGCTCGCTTATTGCGAGCCGCTCGATGGGATTTTCCCCAATGCCTCTCAGGTTGCGCCGGTTATTGATATCGACCTCAAGGGGTCGTTATTCAGTCCGGCTGGTCTCGCTCGCACGATGGTTGGCCCCGTCTGCTCTGTCCTATCGGGCTGCGCCCCCCGGCGGTCGGGAAACAGCGATTTGACAATTTGCGACTCAGTATAGGAACGGTCTCAAAATAAATCCTTTAAGGATTGTTAGATCGTTTGATTGAAATTAAAGGATTGGCGGGCTGGTGGGGAACCTGGCGCTTTGGAATGCACACATTGGCTCAGAAAGCTCACCGCCCGCTTTCAATCTCCGGCATCGGCGCAAATAGCGCGTCGAGATCGTCGTCCGAGAACTTGGCGGCGCCGGCGGCGTCTTCGGAGAGAATGCTGTCGGCGAGTCCCGCCTTCTGCTCCTGCAACTCCACGATTTTTTCTTCGATGCTGCCCGCGGCAATCAGCTTGTAGACGAATACCGGCTTATCCTGCCCCAGCCGATGGGCACGGTCGGTCGCCTGATTCTCGGCGGCGGGGTTCCACCACGGGTCGTAGTGAATCACCGTATCCGCGGCGGTCAGGTTCAGGCCCACGCCGCCTGCCTTCAGGCTGATCAGGAACAGCGGCACCTCGCCTTGCTGGAAGCGCTCGACCGGCGTGACGCGGTCCGCCGTGTCGCCGGTCAGGAGCACGTAGGGAATCGCCGCTTCCTCGAGCGCCTCGGCGATCAGCGCCAACATGCCGGTGAACTGCGAGAACAACAGCACGCGCCGTCCTTCCTCGATCAGTTCAGGCAGCATCGACAACAGCAAATCGAGCTTGGCCGAGCGCGTGACGCGCGCGCCCTTCTCTGCCTTTTCCGCTTTGTCGCACTTCTCGCCTGGTTCGCCCTGGCTCTCGTCAACCTTGATTTTCCGTACGAGACGCGGATCGCAGCAGACCTGGCGCAGCTTCAACAGGGCATCGAGCACGATGATGTGGCTGCGCGCGAGACCCTGTGCGCTGACTGCCGCACGCACCCGCTCCTGCATCGCCGTACGCACCGTTTCATATAGATCGCGCTGTGCGCCTTCCAGATCGACTGAACATACGATGGTGGTCTTGGCCGGCAATTCCTTCGCCACCTCGTCTTTACGACGGCGCAACATGAATGGCCGGATGCGGCGCGCCAGCAGCGCGCGGCGCACACCGTCACCGTTTTTCTCGATGGGATTGCGCCAGCGTTTGGTGAAATCTTTCTGGCTGCCGAGAAAACCTGGCAACAGAAAATCGAATTGCGACCACAGCTCGCCGAGATGATTCTCCAGCGGCGTCCCTGTCAAACACAGTCGATGCCGCGCGCGCAATCCACGGATCGCCTGAGCGGCTTTGGTGGTGGCGTTCTTGACGTACTGCGCCTCGTCGAGAATCAGCAAGTGATAGTCGTACTCGGCGAGCACCTTCTGATCGCGCCACAGCAGCGCGTAAGTGGTCAGAATCAGATCGTGCTCGCCGATCTGCTCGAAACGCTCCTTGCGCTGCGGGCCGTTCAATACCAGCACCTTCAAGTCGGGTGCGAAGCGGCGCGCTTCCTCGCGCCAGTTGTGCACGAGCGTGGTCGGCACGACAATCAGCGCGGGACGGTTGAGCCGTCCGGCTTCTTTCTCCGCGAGGATGTGCGCGAGCGTCTGCACGGTTTTGCCGAGACCCATGTCGTCGGCGAGGACGCCGGCGAGATCGTGTTCACGTAGAAACTGCATCCAGTTCAGACCTTGCTGTTGATACGCGCGCAATTCCGCCTTCAGGCCACGCGGCACCGGCACCTCGTGCAAGCCCGGTCCAGCTTGCAGACGCTGCGCCAGTTGGCGAATCGAATCGTCGCCCTGAAATTGCCAGCGGCCCGTGCTGTTCAACGCTTCGAGCCGACCCGCATCGACGGACGGCACGCGCAGCGGCGCGCCATCGGCTAACGCACCGCCCAGTGCGTCGAACAGGTCGACCAGCACGCGCACCACCGGCTTTAACCGGTCGGCGCGCAGACGCAGACGCTTGTTTTCCTCGGTCTTCAACTCGATCGGCTCGTCGTCGGCGATGGCTTCGAGGGCGCCGCCAAGCCAGCGCCGATCGCGCCGGAACAGATCGGCGAGCAGCGGCTCGAGCCGCACATTGCGCTCGCCGATGCGAATGCCCATCTCCAGATCGAACCAGCCGTCACCCGCCTGCAGCGCGGTGCCGTCGATCGCGTCGATCTCGATGACGTTGTAGCGGAACTCCGGCGCCATCGTCACACGCCAGCCTTTGCTCACGAGGTCAGGGACAGCGTCGTTGACGAAGGCGGTCCAGGATTCGGCATCGGGCAGACCGAGCATCGTGTCAGGAAGAAGCCGCGATGCGTACACGCGGCTGGTCGGGACTTTCTGCAGCCCGGTCTTGCGCAATTCGAGCAAGCGCTTCTTCTCGGCTTCATAGCGCCGACGAATATGGATCACGTCGCCGCCCGGCACGGGCACGAGTGTGACGCTGCTGTCCACATTGATGCTGACGCCGTCGTAATCGAAGCTGACGCCGGCCAGTTCAACCGCGTCGGACTTGCGCTGCCCTGCCTTGACCGCGGACGGTAGCGCATGGCTGTTGAGCGTGAGCACCGGCACGGGATCGACATCGATCACGCGGATCGACGAGGCGTCGTGAGTAGGCGGCAGCGGCAGATCGGGCGCAATCTCGCGCAGCACCGAGGCGACGAGCGGCGCTTCGGCGAGCGAGATCGGCGGCATGGCGAGGTAATCCGGCAACTGCTGGAACGGCAACGACGACTCGACGATGCCCGCTTCATTGCCGACGCCGTCCACGTACCAGATCGGCTCGGTGGGCAACACCATCGTGGCGCGCGGCTCGGTGCACAGCACGGGCCGCAGGCGCTCGTCCGCGAGCGGCTCCCATTCGATCCGCCCGGGCCGGTCGGCACCGCGCGACAGCGGAGTCGGCCCCTCGTGGCCTGGCGCCGGTTTGAGCTCAAAGAACAGGCGCCCCGTGGCGATCAGCTTTTGCAGCATCTCCGCGCCGCTCGTGCCGCGCAGAATGAACTGACCGAAGTCCTCGCGCGAGCGGCCCAGCCACAAGCCGCGCAGGATCGACAGGTCTTCGTCGGAGACGAATTTGGGTTGCTTGAGCAAGGCCGCTTCTACATTGCCCCAGGGCTCGTCGACCTCGACAATCGTGCCGTCCGGATTGCAGCGCGCCCGGTACAACACGACCTCGTGGCGCATATGGAATTTAGACCAGTTGAGAAGATAGGCCAGCGTCTGGGTACGCGCGGCGCCCGCTTTCTGGGCAACCGCATCGGCGGCCTCGGAGCGCGCGCGAAAACGCTCCAGCCAGCTGACCAGTTCGGGGCGCACGCCGGACGACGGCTGCACTGCCGTTCCTCCGGACAGCGCCTGCGGGTAACCGGCTGACGGGTGCTCGTCGGCGTCGATGTCGACGTTGGTGATGTGGTCCATCTCGTCGTGATACTCGAGTTCGGCGAGCAGTAGCGCGGCGACATGCTTGCAGTTTCGGCCGACCGGGCAAGTGCAGTCGCTCTGCGCCCAAGGCGCGCCGCCAGCCGCCCGAAATCGTACCCGCGTGTGGTATGGCAGCACGCGGGTACCTTGCACGTAGCCGCTGAGCGTGGCGCCGTCCCATCTCATGTTCGTGACGGCACCGACCGAGCGCGCCTTGGCGACGGTGTGGTCACCCAGCCATTCCGTAATCCGTTCCCGATCGAAGAAAACTGACGACATCAGGGTCCATTCCTTTTCAAGCCGGCGAAGGCGACTTTGCGTGGACGCGGAAGCGACGCAGTAGGCGATGAATCACAACTGCCCGCGCAGTTTCGGTCCCGCATAGATTGCCCGTGGTAACCCGCCATTTTACGCGTTGGACGTAATTGGCTGTGGAGGCGGCGTTGACGGCGGTTTTGAAGGCGGCTTTGAAGGTTGAAGGCGGCTTTGAAGGTCGCTTAAGGAACGGATGGCGGGCCGGGCTAGCGCGCAGCGTCAGTGGGTAGGCCGATGCGACTACCGTTTCCAGCGTCCGGCTCGGCATCGGCTTGCCCAGGTGCGCCGACGCTGACTTCCAGCCCCGTTGCAGCAAACACCTGGGCCAGCGCTGGAGGTGGCGCCTGGTCGGTGACCAGCAAATCAACCGAATCCGGACCGAAAGCGTGTACCAGCGCGCTATGACCGAATTTCGCATGATCCGCCGCGACCACCCGCCGCTCGGCCTGCGCAAAGGCGGCGACGGAAAACGCCACGTCGGCGGGCAGCGCATCCATGAAACGGCCTTGCATGTCGATTGCCGTGACCGAGACGATTGCATAACGCACGTGGAACTGCCGCAGGAAGGTCAGCACGCTGCCGCCGAAAGCGGCGGAGTCGTCGGCGCGCAGTTCGCCCCCGGCGATGAACACCCGATTGCCGTTGCGCGGCGCCAGCACGCGGGCGACTTCGATGGAATTGGTCACGACCGTGAGCCGCGAGCGAGCGGTGAGCGCCTGAGCGATATGCAGGCAGGTCGTACCGCCCTCGAGGATCAGCGAGTCCCCATCCCGCACAAGTTCGCCGATGCGCGCGCCAATCGCCTGCTTGCCCTCGCGGCTTGCCACCATGCGCCGCTGGAACGGCGGCTCGTCGAGACGCTCGGGCAGCATGATGCCGCCATGGACCTTGATGAGCAGGCCATCGGCGATCAGCGGCTTGATATTGCGGCGGATGGTCTCGTCGGAAACCTCGAAGCGGCCAGCCAGATCAGTGATCGTGCAGGTGCGCTGCTCGCGGACGAGTCGCAGAATTTCGGCTTGGCGTTGGGTGGAGAACATGGGGCGGAGACCGGGATGACGGCACCCAGTTTAGCAAACACCTCATAGTTCGCCAAGAAATCTCAACGCATTCCCATACAAAACCACATTTGCGACACGAAACCGACACAAAAACTCAGCCCGCTCTCACTTCCGCCAGCAACTCCGGATGCCGATCCAGCACCTTCAACAGTTTGATGAGAGCGAGCGGCGGCCTGGTCTTGCCATTCTCGTACCGCGAAAAAGCGTTCACCCCGCCGCCGAATATTTCCGCTGCCTCGCGCTGGTCCAGATCGAGCTTCTTGCGTACGGCGGCAATGAATGCGGGATCTACCTGCGATGCATTTACCTCTTTGTTGAAGGCCAGCATCATTTGACTCGTGCGGGTTGCCTCGTCCATGTCGAGCACCGCCTCTTCGCATGCCGGGCAATAGTCGCCAGTGACGGCTTCGAAGATGGCCGTCTCCCCCTTATAGACATAGCGCATATTGCGCGTATCGCGCACCAGCTCGGCCGCTCCGCAATTCGGGCATTTCATGCTCACCACTCCTTGAATGACACGACGAGGACGTCATCGACCACCGTCAATTTCAAATAGACCATGCCTGCTTCCGTGACGGCACGGTAGACGTCCTGCCAGATCCGATGGTCGGCGTACGTGGTCATGCTCTTTCGAAAGTCACCCCGATCAAGCGACATCACTGTCTCGACGATTGCTGCAGGCCCGAAACCAAGTGCTGCAGCCCCTATCACAGCCGACTTCGTGATTCTGATCTTCCCGGCGCGCGCCAAACCTTGGGCATCCGCCAATCTGCAATGAGGCGTACTTTTTTCCAATCATGCCTCCGATCAATATTAACCTACTTGGTTATAAAAGAGTAGTGACGCCCTCTGTTGCCAGTGCGTCCACCGCGTCTTTTGATTCCAGATCAGGCAATTCGATCGTTGCTTTTTGCCAAATTTTGTTGCAATCTACGCGCGTTAATTCAACCAATTCCCACACATGTCCACACCCATCCCTGCCCACGCCCGCGTCGTCATCATCGGCGGCGGCATCATCGGCTGCTCGGTCGCCTATCACCTCACCAAACTGGGTTGGACCGATGTGGTTCTGCTCGAACAGGGTCAACTGTCGTGCGGCACGACCTGGCACGCGGCCGGGCTCGTCGGCCAATTGCGCGCGCAGGAAAGCATGACCAAACTGATCCGCTATTCGACCGCGCTCTACGCCGAACTCGAAACCGACACCGGCCTCGCGACCGGCTGGAAGCAATGCGGCTCGCTCTCGGTAGCCCGCACGGCCGAGCGGATGACGCAACTCAAGCGCACCGCCGCCGTCGCGCGCGCCTACGGCGTGGCGTGCGATGTGATCAGCCCGCAGGAAGCCGGCGATCTCTGGCCGGTGATGCGCACCGACGACCTGCTCGGCGCCGTCTGGCTGCCCGGCGACGGCAAAGCGAATCCCACCGACCTGACCCAGGCCCTCGCCCGCGGCGCCCGCACGCGCGGCGCACGCATCGTCGAGAACACCCGCGTCACGGCGATTCACACGCGCACCGCGCTCGAAGACAAGTCAAACGGCACGACAGGCGCACGCGAAGTCAGCGGTCTCGCCTGGCGCAACAAGGACGGCGAAGAAGGCACGATCGGCGCGGACATCGTCGTGAATTGCGCGGGCCAGTGGGCCAAAGCGGTCGGCCGTCTGTGCGGCGTGACCGTGCCGCTGCATTCGGCCGAGCACTACTACATCGTCACCGAACGCATTGCCGGTGTTCATCCGGACCTGCCGGTGATGCGCGATCCGGACGGCTTCATCTATTTCAAGGAGGAAGTGGGCGGCCTCGTGATGGGCGGCTTCGAGCCGAACGCGAAGCCGTGGGGCATGAACGGCATCCCGGACAATTTCGAATTCCAGTTGCTGCCCGACGACTGGGATCAGTTCGAAATCCTGATGGAAAATGCGCTGCAGCGCGTGCCGGCGCTCGAAACGGCGCAGGTCAAGCAGTTCTACAATGGTCCGGAATCTTTCACGCCGGACAACAACTTCATGCTCGGCGAAGCGCCGGAATTGCGGCGCTTTTTCGTGGGTGCGGGCTTCAATTCGATGGGGATCGCGTCGGCTGGCGGCGCGGGCATGGCGCTCGCCGAATGGATCGTCGCGGGCGAACCCACGATGGATCTGTGGCCGGTCGACATCCGCCGCTTTGCGCGCTTTAACGGCAACGATACGTGGCTGCACGATCGCGTAAAGGAAACGCTCGGCCTGCACTATGCAATGCCGTGGCCGAATCGCGAACTCGACAGCGCGCGGCCGTTTCGCCGCTCGCCGCTGTATTCGCTGCTGCGTGACGACGGCGCTTGCTTCGGCAGCAAAATGGGCTGGGAGCGCGCCAACTTTTTCGCGCCCACACCGGCCGAAGCACAGATCGACTACGCGTTCGGCCAGCAGAACTGGCTGCCGTGGAGTGGCGCCGAACATCGCGCGTGTCGCGAAGGCGTTGCGCTATTCGACATGACGTCGTTCTCCAAATTTCTCGTCAAAGGACGCGATGCAGAGAGTGTGCTGCAAGGCATCGTTACCAATGACGTAGCCCTCCCGCCCGGTACGACGGTCTATACCGGCATGCTCAACGAGCGCGGCACCTACGAATCGGATTTCACGCTCACGCGCCTCGCCGACGATCAATACCTGCTGGTCACCGGCACCGCGCAAACCACGCGCGATTTCGACACCATCGAAAAAGCGATCCCGCACGACAAACACTGCACGCTGGTCGATGTCACCGGTCAATACGCCGTGCTCGCGGTGATGGGCCCACGTTCGCGTGAGTTGCTGCAAAGCGTTTCGAAGGCGGACTGGAGCAATGAGGCGTTCGCGTTCGGCCAAAGCCGTGAGGTCGATCTCGGCTACGCGACGCTGCGCGCTACCCGCCTGACCTACGTCGGCGAACTCGGTTGGGAACTGTATGTGCCGGTCGAGTTCGCAGTCGGCGTGTACGAAACGTTGCAACAGGCGGGCAAGGCATTCGGTCTCGTCAACGCGGGTTACTACGCAATCGACTCTTTGCGCATCGAGAAAGGCTTTCGCGCATGGGGCCGCGAACTGACGCCGGATACGAATCCGTTCGAAGCGGGTCTGTCGTTCGCCTGCAAGCTCGATAAGGACATCCCGTTCCGCGGCCGCGATGCATTGCTGAAATTGCGTGCCGAACCGCTGCGCCGCCGTATGGTGGTACTCACCGCCGACGGCGCCGCCGATCGCATGCTGTGGGGCGGCGAAGCCATTCTGCGTGACGGCAAGCCGGTCGGCTTCGTCACTTCGGCCGCGTTCGGCCACACGCTCGGCTGTCCGGTGGCAATGGGCTATATCAACAATCCGGACGGCGTCGCCGATGCGGCGTATCTGAACGGCGGTCAATACATGATCGACGTCGCCGGCGATCTGCTGCCGGCGACCGTCCATCTGAGGGCGCCCTATGATCCGCGCTCGGAACGGGTGAAGCGCTAACGCGCGCCACGCGCCATACTGGAAAACACGCCATCGCGGCGCATCAAACCATGAAACAGCGCCGCCGCGAGATGCAACAGCACCGTGGCGAACAATGCGAATGCGAGCCATGTGTGCAGTGCGCGCAGTAGCGCGAACAGTTCGACGTTGTGCGGCGCGATCGGCGGCAAATGCAGCGGTCCATATAGCGTAATCGGATATCCCGCTGCGGATAGCATCGCCCAGCCGATCAACGGCATCGCCGCCATCAGCGCATACAGGACGAGATGCGACAGCCTGGCGGCGATGCGCTGCGGCGCTGGCATGCCTACCGGCAACGGCGGACTGCCGCGCCTGATACGCACGCTCGCGCGCAGTATCACCAACACCAGCAGCGCAATGCCGAGCGGCTTGTGAATCGCGATCAACGTGCTATGCGCATGCGACACCGTCGCTACCATCCCCACTCCGACGAACAACATCGCGACGATCAGCGGCGCCATCGTCCAATGCAGGGCTCGCGCGAGCGGACTGAAATGTGCGTGCGTCTGCTTCATGACTGGCCTCCGTTTGCCTGCGTTTGGTGGATCGCAGGATGTAACGCTTCTTCGCGCGTGCGGCGTTTGTACGACAGCGCGTAAGCAGCCGAGCGTGCGGCAAGCAATGGATCGTTCGAAGGCTGGATGCCAGCCGGCAAGATGGTCGGATCGAAATTGACGTCGCGGCACGCGCCGTCTTCCTGCGACATCGAGTGATCGATCACTAGTGTGCCGGCATCGATATGCTGACGATCGTCAGGCCATTGCAACGTCGCGTCGTCGATCGGATCGCCGGGCTGCGCGACCGTCAGGATCAGATGCCAGCGCAACGGTCCGCTTTGCAGGCGCTGGTCGAGGTCGGCCTCGAGGAAATTCTTCCCGGCCTTTTGCGCGTCTGTGATCGGCGCATACGGCGTTTCAGGCACCATCGCCCAACGCACGGCGCGGGTATTGCCCGCACTGTCGGTAAACCGGAATGCGTTGATGCTGTAGTACGCGGCGTTCGCCAGACTCGATGACGGCGGATGCGCTTTCACCCATGCCTGAAACGGTTTGGTTTCCGGATTCGCTGCGTAAAACGCTTTCAGCTTCGCCGGGTCCGGTTTGCCGGTCGCGGCATCGGGTTTCGCCGCAACCAGTTGCTGATAGAACTGCTCGGGCGTATGAACAGCGAATACGGGTGTCGAATTCATTCCCGTACGCCACTGCTCGCCATTCTGCAGTTGGAACAGCAGTGCCATGCTGCGCACTGGCGAGCTCGTGTCGGGCGCGGACGGATTGCCGCCGGGAACCGCGAAGCGACCTGTGACTGGCGTGCGGCCGGGCGCAAACACGGCGGCGCGCGAGAGTACCGCGCCGTCGCCATTGCTGTCGAAATACCCCTCTACGCACAGGCCCTTTGCATGGTTGCGGCGGTAGCCGGGATGCGGCTGGCCGGCCACCGCTTCGAACGTATTGATGATACGCGGCGCGGTAAGACGCGCGGGTGTCAGCCAGCCTGCCGTATAGGCAAAGCCGCCGGCAAGGACGGCAACGACGGCCCCGATCGCGGCGAGCCGGCATGGCACACACATAGGCTCAGGGTTGGGAACGGATGGTTTTTTCACGACGACTCCTCGACTCTCGGATAGATGCACTCATCGGCTAACACCCGGTTCAGCGATCTATTCCATTCGATGTCCGGCGCGTCCATCCGCTACGCGCGCCGGATATCGAAATCGTCAATTGACGTCACCCACCGCTGCGCTGCCGCTCGCCACGCGACCTGCGGCGGCTGCCTGTGCGGCAAGCGCTTCCTTGTGCTGCGCGACCTGCTGCGCGAAGACAGGACTCACATCCGGATACGATGCGTCGGTCACGTAGTTAAGACCGTTCTGTTGGGCTTCGATCAATTCCTGGTACACCTGAGCACGTGTCTTGCCTTCTGCAAATGCGCTCGACGATGCGGCGAGAACGACGAGGGACAACGCGGCAAAAGTGATCTTCTTCATGATGAACTCCAGTGAGTTTTGTGCGGGTTTGCATGAGGGAGAACCACCTTTTTCGGTTTTTTATTCCTGCGTTTTCACGTCGAAAAAACATATCTCGAACCTGGAAGAAAACAGCGAGCAAATGGGTTTACACGTCGTTCAGTCGGGTCATGACGGCGGAGCGCCCCCATCGAAAAAAACGCAAGAAGAGCATGGAATAAACGCCGACCTGCACGTGTTCGCCACTCGATAGCTGAAATCCGACGAACGCCGACACCATGACCTCAACCGACGCCCCCTCCGACTCGCCGCTTTCCGAAGCCGACATCCAGGCCTATGCCGATGGCACGCTAACGCCGGAGCGCACCGCGTTTCTGCGGGACTATCTGGGCAAGGATCCGGCGGAAGCGCGCCGGGTGGCGTTCTACGGCAGGCTGAACGCGCAGATGCAGAAAGCGTTCGAAACAACCGACGAACCCGTTCCGAGCCGTCCCGACGGATGGCGCAGAAGGTTCGACCGGTTGAAGGCCGCGAGGCGTCCGGGCAAGGTGGTCAATGCGCTCGCGGCGCTCGTTTTGACGCTGGTGGCCGCGGGCGGCTGGCTTGCCGCCACCCAGGTGTCCCGTCAGGCGCTCAACAATGCCGCCGTGATGGCGCTGGCAGAGACCGTCGCCGCGTCGTACTCCGCCGCCTCGCCGACGCGAACCGACGTGTCCGCGCCCAACCTTGCCACGATCGGATTGCGACTCGTGGATCAAAGGGTCCTATCGCTCGGCCCGTTCCAACGCGCCAGCGAATTCATCTACCTGAACGGGGACAACCGGCCCGTTGTGCTGATTGCCACGCTGGCGCTGCTGGCGCCGGCCCAGCCGCAGTGGGCCGCACGCCGGATCGGCGAGATCCGCCTGCTGACCTGGACAGCGCAGCGGCAGCACTTCGTGGTCGCCGGCGACGCCCGCACCCACGGCTTGATGCGCGCCGCCGACGTCATGACCATGCGGTAAGCCTTTGCCAGTTTTTTCGCAGCGTCATAAAAAACAACGGAATAAAATGCGCCCACGCGTGTTTGCATCTCGAATGCGCGTGGTGATTCAATCGACGGCCGCCCACCCGGCGCCCCACGAGAAGCCCCACGATTGGGATGAAAAATGGATGTCCGTGACGAGTTGATGGAGCATGTGCCGCGCTTGCGGCGCTATGCGCGAGCGCTGATCAACAATCGCGACCTCGCCGACGACCTGGTGCAGGACACGCTCGAACGCGCGCTCGGCCGCACCGGCATGTTCCAGCCGGGTACCGACCTGCGGGCGTGGCTGTTCACGATCATGCACAACGTGTTCGCTAATCAGGCGCGCAAGGCGTCGGCGCGCGCTGTCCACGTGGCGGTCGACGACGACAGTGTCCACGAAAGCGAATTTGCCGTGCCGTCCGATCAGACCCGTTCGCTGGAAATGCGCGATCTCGACTACGCGTTGCAGCGCCTGCCCATGGAACAGCGCGAAGTCGTGCTGCTGGTCGGTCTCGAGGAAATGAGCTACGCCGACGTGGCCCTTGCGCTGAACATTCCGATCGGCACGGTGATGTCGCGTCTTTCGCGCGGGCGCGAAAGGCTTCGGGCATTGATGTCGGGCTCGCAGCCCGGTGCAAAATTACAGGTGGTGCGATGAGCGACCAACACACGCCGATCGGCGAAGAGGACCTGCACGCGTACGTGGACGGCACGCTGTCCGACGAACGACGCGTCGAAGTGGAGCGCGCGCTCGAACAGAACCCCGAGTTGGCGGCGCGCATCAGCGATTATTTTTCGCTGAACAACATGTTCCATGACCGCTATGACCGCGTGCTGAGCGAGCCCGTGCCCAAACGTCTGCAGACGCCTTCGGCCAGTGGGCGCCGCTGGCGCATTGCCGCCAACTGGCCGCAGTTCGCCGGGATGGCCGCAGCGCTGGTGATGGGTGTGGGCATCGGCGTAGGCACGCATATGGGGCAGGACGTCGTGGCGCCGGTCACCGCCCACTCGGACACGCGCCCTGTCAGCCTGGATAGCGCCGAGGGTTTCGCACGGCAAGCCGCGGTGGCGCATGTGGTTTACATGCCAGCGGTCGACCGTCCGGCCGAGCTGAATGCCGACCACGAACAGGATTTCGTGCAGTACCTGGCCAACAAGCTCGGCACCAATGTGCATCCGCCGATTCTGTCGAAGAACGGTTTCAACCTGTCGGGCGGCCGTCTGTTGCCGGGCGCCGACGGGCCAACCGCGCAGTTCATGTATCGCGGGCCAAACGGCGAACGCGTGACGCTGTGCATTTCGCATCGTCAGGTGAACTCCAATACCACCGCGTTCAAGCTGTATCAGGACGGGCCGGTGAACGTGTTCTATTGGGTCGATGGTGACTTCGGCTATGCCGTGTCAGGCGGGATCGATCGCAAGGTTCTGCTGCAACTGTCGCACGACGTGTACTCGCAGTTGACGGGTGCCGCGCCGGGTTGAGATGCCGCGCCACGTCGCAATAGCGGGTTCAGTTTGCTGAACCGCTGCCGCGGTCGAGCGATGCGGCGCGCATCGCGTCACTCGGATTGGTGAAGAACTGCTGGCGCAACTGCGCGATCTGCGCGTCGCGTTGCTGAGGCGGCAAATCCTGCTTGTCGATCTGGGCGCGCTGGCTCGAATAGTCCGCGTAGCGGGCTTGCCAGGCATCGTCGGCTTGCTGCATCTGCACGACACGTTGCGCCGCTTCAGGCCCAAGTGTCTGCGTGATCTGCGCACGAAGCGTGTCTAGCGAACCGCCCTGCTTTTGCGCCTGGCTAATCGCGTCGAGCGAGGCCTGCTGCTGGCGTGCTCGTTCGCGGGCCGCGCGTGTTTCCGGCGGCAGTGCCGCGTCGAGTGCAGCGAGACGCGCCGCTTTCTGTGCGGCGCTCAACGAGCTATCTGACGCGATGCGAAGGCGTGCCAAATCGGTGTGCTGCTGCTGCGATTCAGCGCCAAAGAACGGCTCGTTCCATTCGCCCATCAGGCGGGTACCTAGCGCGTCGCGCTGGTCGAGCGAGAGTTGCAGCGCGTCGAGGTCCAGCTTTGCGGCGCTCTGGCTTTGGTTTTGGCTTTGAGTCGGAGAGGTTTGCGGCAACTGGTCGAGCGCCACGAGAAATGCGTTGTAACGCTGCCAGACGGTTACCGCTTCGTCGGCAGCCGGTGTGCCGTCGAGTTGCGCGGCGATCTGGCGGCGCACCAGGGCGTCGAGCGTCGCGGCGGATATTTCGTTTTGCGTCGTCAGGAAGTAATCGAAAAAATCACGGACCGCACGCGTGCGTGCGAGGTGGCCACGGCCATCGGTTGGCAGACGCGGCGGCGTCGAACCGTCGAGCGACGCGGGCAATGCACCGGTCATTGACGCGCCGGCGGCCATGTCCTTGTTCAAAGCGAGCGCCGGCTGCGCAGAACTCGCGGCATTCATCGCGTGCAACACCGACGCGTCATGCGTGGACGGCGGGCGGTTCAGCCACAACGCAGCGCCCGCCGACACCGCACCCACCGCCACGAAAATCAGCCACTGACTTCGTGCACTACCCCGCTGCCGATCCCATCGCCGCATCCGTTCACACGCCTTGTGTCTTCAAGCGGTTTGCCTGCGTGCGGATCACCGCGACGGGATCCGCTGCATTCGCGCCGCGCACGCCGAGCAACTGGTTGATTTCGTCGAGATGGTTCCACTTGTAACTGGTGCCGAGCACCTTGCCATAGAGCGCGCTGCACACCGAGACGAGGCCGTCGTTCTGCCCCGACTGGTGGCTCAGCATGATCGCGCCGGTGCCGTACAAAACGAGTGTCGACGGATCGAGGACATCAGCCGCATCGATCGGCGCAACACTGGTGTCGGTGGCGCCAGGGATGCCGAACACCAAGGTCGGCTGAATCGCACTGCCCGCCCACGAGTACAACAGATGCGTGTTGCCACTGACGGTTTCAGTCGCCGCGCCGGTTTGACACGAGCCGGGCGCACCAAGGCCTGCGCTCGGATAACGCAGGTTGAATGCCGCCGCGTTAGCCGTGGTCAGCGTTTGCAGCGCGGCGACTGCATTCTGGTTGGTGTTGTGATTGCTACTCGTCAGGATGCCGAATATATTCGCAAAGGCGCCGATGATTGGCGTCGAAAGACCCGTTGGGTCTTTTTGCAGTACGTCCTCCACGAAATCGGCGAATTCCGAGCCGCGATGCGGTGTACCGATCGTCGTTACTGAAGCGACGAGTTCCGGCGCTACTGCCGCGACATACCGCGAGGTCAAGCCGCCCTGGCTGTGACCGATGAGGTTCACCTTCTGCGCGCCGGTTGCGGCCAGGACTTGCTTCACGTAGGCGAGTAACTGTTCGCCGCGGCCGTTCGGACCGTCGTCCCTCTGAAAGCCCGAGAGGTTCGCCACATACACGGTTGCGCCGTGCTGCTGGAGATCGGACTGAATGCCGTACCAGTAGTCGAGCACGCCGAGATACTTGTCGGTGCCTGTGAGGCCATGTACGAGGATGATCGGATAGCGGGTTGCCGCGTAATCGTCGGTGCTTGTGTTGGACGTCGCGGCGACCGCGCGATCGATGCCGGCTGGCGTGGCGAGTGTCAGAAGAACAGCGAGCGGAGCATTAGCGACAGCAGCAGCGATCGCCCAGGCGACGATGCGAGAACCCTTCGATTTCGACATGTGACGGCCTCCGGTTGCGAAGTCCGCGTATTTAGCTATACAAATCGGGTGAGGGCAATAGAGCGGGAACTCCAAACTGGCTATGCTGCGGTGCGGGTTTAAGGTTTAGCGGGGTGTGGCGATGCGGCGGGCATTGAACGTATCGAGTTCGATAACGCTGCCGGGATTCGCGCCCGCTTTAACCAACTCCCGCGGCGTCACCCCCAACAACCGCCCCATCCAATGCGCCATATGACTCTGATGCGCAAAGCCCGTCTCCAGCGCGATTTGACTCGCGTTCAGCCTGCCTTGAAGCAATAACGCTCTGGCCCGCTCTACTCGCCGCTGCACCACATACTGATGAACCGGCATACCGAGCGTTTCGCGAAACAGCGCCTTGAAATGCGGCACGCTCAACTCGGCATGCGCAGCCAGTTCGTCAAGCGTGAGGCGCTGATCCAGATGCGCTTCGATAAACTCGATCACGCGAGCGGCGGTCTTCGGCGCCAGCATGCGGCGTTTGTTCTCGAGTTTGTCGAGCACCGGCGCGCTGGCGATCAGCCGCACCACCATCGCCGTACACAGGCTTTCGGCGTAAAGCGGATCGGACGCATCATCGGCTTCGAGCTCGGCGCGTAACGCCCAGGCCAGATGCTGAAAGCGCGGATCGCGCATCTGGAACTGCGGACGAAGCTGAGCTTCGCTCGTCGTCAACTCCAACTGTTCGACGGTCCTCTGCGCGAAGTCTTTGTCAAGCCACACACTGAAAATCGTACAGGCGGATTCATCGGTCCACTGTCCGTCAACGCCTGCGGGAATCACATCGGCATCGCCATGCGCCTGAATCCGCGAGAGGCGACGCTCGCTGCACATGCAACGCGCCTTGACCGGCGCACCGACATGCACGCCCACACGATGATGCTTGAGCGCCGGAATCCGGTGCAGCCCGGCCGACACGCTGACCAACTCCGCGCCAAAGCCCTGCCAGCCAAGCGTTTTGCTGGAGCGCAATGCGATGCGGGAACCGCTGTGCGGCTGCGGTATCGGTGTCACTGCATTCATGTGTTCCCCTCGTAGACGACGGCCAACGTGTGTGCATTGTGCTGGGTTTTTCGTGGTTTTGCTTGGGCTCGCACCGCCTCAACGCGCATGCTGCGCCGCCGCAGAAGAAAACAATCATCCGATTCTGCGCACGACGATCCGTGCCCGCGCGTTTCCCGATCCCCCTCTCCCTAAGATGACGGCATACCGATCCAGTCAGGAGCTCAACGTGTTTGTGATCTTTGGAGCAGCAGGCAATGTAGGCCGAGTGAGCGCCGCTGCACTGCGCCGGGCGGGCCGTGAAGTGCGCGCGGTGGTCCGTAACAACAGGCAAGGCGAAGTGTTAGCGGAGATCGGCTGTGAAATCGTCATCGCGGATCTGCTCGATCCAGACTCAGTCGCGCGCGCTATCGAAGGCGCTTACGCGGTTCAGATACTGTGCCCCGTACCGCTCGCACATGCAGATCCCGGGGCCGAGATGCGGCGCATGATCGACGCGAGCGCGAAGGTATTGCGCGCCAACCCGCCGCAACGCCTGCTTGCGCTCTCCGACTACGGCGCGGAACACGCAAGCGGCACCGGTATCACGACGCTGTTCCACTACCTCGAAATGCAACTCGCGCCGATTGCCTCGCAGTTGACGTTCCTGCGCGCCGCGGAACACATGCACAACTGGGCTCGCGTATTACCGATTGCGCTCACGCGAGGCGTACTGCCGACGCTGCATCATCCGTTGAGCAAGCTGTTTCCCACGGTCGCCGCCGAGGATGTCGGCCTGCTGGCCGCCGAACTCCTGCTCGACGACAGGCCGGCGAAGGTGTCACCACGGGTGGTGAGTATCGAAGGCGAAACGCGCGTTAGCCCATTGGACGTCGCACGCACGCTTGGTGAGTTGGCGCACCGTCAGATCACGGCCTACGCAGTGCCGCGTGACGGATGGGCCGCCATGCTCCATGACGCGGGGCTCGGCGAGAACCACGCGCATCTCATCATGGATCTGTACGACGCGCACAACGCGGGCCGCATCGACGTTGAAACGGAGATCAGCGAGCGCCGCTTCGGCGCGACCGCGCTAGCAGACGTGTTTGCGGCGATCCTGGCGCGCGCTGCTGCGACTTCAACTACAACCGCAACTGCTGCCGCAACCACAGCGGCACGCTAATCGACACTCGCAAGAGGAGGAACGGCATGCATACCTGCCCACTACTGCGCGCATCGATGGCATCGCGAAAAATCGCGGCGCATCGAAACCCGCGAACGCACGCGAGCACGAACGCCCGCTACTGGACGGCAATCTCGGCAAGTTTTGCGGGACTGGTCGGCTGGCGAGCGCTTAGGGACGTGCTTAACGCGATCCCCGATAGCAACGACGACTTTGGCTTGTTCTGATTCGCCGCAATTCGGCGCGGCTTGGCCTGAGCTGAGCCGACTTGGGTCGGCTCGAGGCTCGCATTGTCTCGAGGCTTGCGTCCGCTCGATGTTTGGGTCGGCCAGGCTCAATTCAATGCGTAATAGATACGCCTAAGACACCGCGAAGGCCACCAGCCCACCCGCGCATTAGATCGACGAAATCGACGCCACAACACCGGCCGCCGTTTGCACAAGGCGGCCGGCGCGCATGCGCCGCCTATTCGTTCTCGTCGAAATAATGCCCAAACTTCAACTGTTTGGTGCGGATATAGCGCTCGTTTTCCTCGCGCATCGGAATCGCCAGCGCGACCCGCTCGCACACCGGAATGCCATGCTTCGACAGCGTGTCGAACTTCTCCGGATTGTTGCTCATCAGGCGCACCGAGGTCACCTTGAGCGTGCGCAGAATGCCCGCCGCCGAATCATATTCGCGGGAGTCGTCGGGCAAGCCGAGATCGAGATTGGCCTCGACGGTGTCACGGCCCTGCTCCTGCAGCGCGTACGCGCGGATCTTGTTCGACAGGCCAATGCCGCGCCCTTCGTGGCCGCGCAGATACAACAGCACGCCGCAGCCTTCGGCCGCGATATAGCGCAGCGCCAGATCGAGCTGCTCACCGCAATCGCAGCGATACGAGCCGAGCACATCGCCCGTCAGGCACTCGGAGTGCAGGCGCGTCAACACGGACGACTTGTTTGCGACATCGCCCATCACGAGCGCGAGATGTTCGGCGCCGCTTTCGCACACACGAAACACATAGGAAGTGAACGTGCCGTAGCGCGTGGGGAGCGTGGCGGTAGCGTCGAGAATGACGCACTCGCCGTTGATTGCGCCGTCTGCTGCTGGCGACGGATCGTGAGACGTGAGCATGGCGTTGGACAATGGTGCTGACATGAACCCGAGCAATCCGGGGATAAGGTATGGACTGGGAGTTTACCGCTAATCGGCGCACAGCACCCGGATGCCCATGCGCCGCGCAAGGAACCGCCGTGGCGCCGCACCACCCGCCAAGGCTAAACCAGGCTGCACGCGCTGCGCGCCACAGGTATTCCCGAGGTACTTCGGCCGCGCGTCACGCCTATACTGGAATGGCCTGTCCCTCACGACAGCGCGCCGCATCGGCGTGCTGCACTGCGAAACGGAGCCGCTCCATGACAAGCGTTGCACAACTTCTTAAAACGAAACCGAATAACACCACCGTGTTCACGGTCGGGGCCGACGATTCCGTCTACGAGGCGATCAAGCTGATGGCTGAAAAAGGCATCGGCGCACTGGTCGTGACGGACGGGGACAGCATTGCCGGGATCATTACGGAGCGCGACTATGCGCGCAAAGTCGTCCTGATGGACCGTTCGTCGAAGGACACGCCGGTACGCGACATCATGAGTAAGGCCGTGCGCTTCGTCCGCCCCAATCAGACCACCGACGACTGCATGGCGCTGATGACCGAACGGCGCATGCGCCACTTGCCGGTCATCGAAAACGACCGGCTGGTGGGCATGGTATCGATCGGCGATCTGGTGAAGAACATCATCGCCGAGCAGCAGTTCACGATTCAGCAACTCGAGTTCTATATCCACGGCGAACGGCCTTAAGGGTTCGCCGCCTGTCGCACGCTGTCGAAACAGGGCGCAAAAAAAGCCCAATCCTTGAAAAAGCTTGGGCGAAGCTACCTTGCGGCAGCGGAGGTTCTTGAATTGTGGGCCGCGACACTGCGCGGCGCTGCGGATTCGTTCGGCTGGCGGCACACACTGAACTGCTCGCCGGGCCAGCCGGCTACCACCCTGAATCAGTTACCGAAATAAACCGACTTCGGGCCGGACATCGGCTGTACCACGCCACCTGACTGCGACGAACCGCTCACCGCGCCACCGTAACCGCTGGCATTCGCGACCGGCTCCTGCGTCTGCGCGACAGCCGGGCTCTGCGCCTGCACACGGGCTTCTGCGGCCTGGATGTCAGCCGGATAGTTCGGGTCGTTGCTCGCGCCCGGGTTGTAGCCGGCTTGTTCCAACTGGATCAATTGATTGCGGACTTCCGCGCGAGTCATAGGCTGGTTGCTCGACTGAGCGAACGCAGCGACAGGGGCAGCGAGAATGGCTGCAATGGCGACTGCCTTGATGAGCGATTTCATGATGACTTACCTCCAGACCTGGTTTTTTGCTTCGCTTGCCACACGATGTGGGAAGCGAGTGATTCAAGTCTAGTCACCCAATCATCAAGGGAAAACCCTTAATTGCGAGATATACAATTGCTCAAAACGCAAGAATCTGGAGAAATTTACCGCCTGGCACAATTGAAGCCATCGCTTTACCGTAATAATTGTCGGGATCGTAACCCTTAGTGTCTGATGTTTCGACAATGCGCCCGCACTGAGTGTGTTCTGCTGCATTGCTTGTCGCTGAGGGTCAAAATCGCGCACTCGCCGAAGCGTCGGCATGCGGCGGTAGCAACAGTTTTCGCGGCCCGCTGACGAACGCGCTGCCGGGTTCGAAAAAACGCAGCGGCCGGTGCATCTCGCGCGACAAGCCGATACGCGTCGTCACGCCAATCGGTATATCCCCCGTCTCGATCGCCCCGATCCACAGATCGCGCCCGGCGCAAAGATCACGGCCGTCGAACGACTGATCGATGCCTAAGGCCATGGTGAGCCGGCCGGGACCGCGCGCGAGGTCGCGCAGTGGCACGCCGGGGCGCCGCGCTTCCATCAGAGGCAGGCCTTCCAGCGGCTCGATGGCGCGAAGCAGAATGCCGGCGCCGATCTCGTCCGCCTCGGCGGAGATGTTCAGCATGTACGAGAGCCCGTATGTCAGCCGGATATACGCGTGTCCAGGGGCGAGAAACATCGAGCCGTTATAGGGACGGCGCCCCAGAAACGCGTGGCTGGTCGAATCGCCGACCGGATACGCCTCAGTTTCGACAATCCGGCCGCTGATACGGCCTTCGGGCAGGTCATGCACGAGGTATTTCCCCACCATGAAGCGCGCCAGTGCGACCGCATCGAGCGGCAAATCGTCACGAAGCAATGGAAAGATGGACAGCGGCTGATTCGGCATGGGGTTCGCACTGGTTGTGAAGCGTGAAGCGCAGGGTTCGAAGGATGCGCGACCGACGCGCAGCAGACGCACCGATGCGTGTCCCAGCCGCGCCGCACCAAGCGGTAGTGCGCCATCGGCCTGCCTTCATCGGCCCATTCGTTGTATCAAAACCTCATTTCCGGGCAGCGGCGCATTCACCATGGAACTAATTGGAGTATCGTGTGTTTCCGGCCTGCAGCACAGCCTTTGCCGGCATGCGTGTGCTTAGGCGCGCCCCATCAGATTACAGATTGAAAGAAGTTGCACGACCCGCAATAGCGTTCCATTCAGTTTGATCCCGCAGTACCCGCTGGTGCAGTACACCGGCCCCACCCCGGGGCCGTCGTGTTCATGACAATAGGAGAGAGTTGAATGAAAGCATTCCAGGCAATCAAGATGGTAGGCGGCGCGCTGATCGTTCTGGCGTCCGTCAGTGCCTACGCGCAAAGCAGCGATGCGGCCGCCACGCCGGCAGCCCCGATGGCGGCTTCGTCGGCGCCTAGCGCCAAGTCAGTCAAGGCAGCCAACCGTGCGCTGGGACGCAAAGTGCGCAGCGCACTGTCGAAGACCAAGGGCCTGAGCGTGACCAACATCACCGTGCGCGCGCGTAGCGGCGCAGTGACGCTGGCCGGCACGGTGCCTGAACAGCAGCAAATCGACCTGGCCACTCAGGCAGCGCAAGGCGTGGCTGGCGTGACGTCGGTCAAGAACGCACTGACGATCCGTCCGGTCGGACAGTAATCTGCGTTAGCGAGTCTTAGCGCTACACCCGGACGCACCGCTTCGTCACGAGGCGGTGCGTCCGGATCGGAATATCCGGTTTCTTCTCTTTCCTGAACGTGCTCACCCTAGCGTTCTGGACCGATGGTGTTTCACCCATCGAAACCGCGCCGCACTTTCCGCGCAATCCTGCGTGGCTCAATCCTTCAGATGCTGAACGGGCGCCGGTTGCCTCACCACCTTCGTCACGGCGTCGGCACAATTCGCCCCGTAGGCTGACAAAGCCTCGTCCGCCTTGAACTATCCTTTATAATTTAATGCGTTAGGGTGCGTTGTTGACAGGATAGGTTAGCATTCCCGCCCGCTCAATATCTCGCCGGCGCCCATCCGTGCGCACCGCATCAGTCCCATACAAGCAACGAGACCAAGCACCAAAAGGAAGCCCAGAATGACCACATCTGCGACCGTTTTGCCCCGCTGGACCATTGCCGCGCCCTTCGTCGCCTGGATCGTGCTGGGTGTGGCGTATGCCCTGCCAGAAAACGGACTGCTGCTCGCGCTGATTGGGGTCGCGCTGTGCGCAGCCGTGTTCACGGCGGTGCATCACGCTGAAGTGGTCGCGCATCGCGTCGGCGAGCCGTTCGGCACGCTGGTGCTGGCTGTGGCCGTGACGGTGATTGAGGTCGCGCTGATCGTTTCAGTCATGTTGACGTCTGGCCCCGAAAAGGCCGGCCTCGCGCGCGACACCGTATTCGCCGCGGTCATGATCGTCTGCAATGGGATCGTAGGCATTTGCCTGCTGGTGGGCGGCATCCGGCATCGCGAGCAGGACTTTCAGAGTCGTGGCGCGGCTGCAGCACTAGCGGTGCTCGCGTCGCTGTCCGTGTTGACCATGGTCATGCCGAACTACACGACGACCAGCGTCGGCCCGGTTTTGTCATCGTCGCAACTGGCGTTCGCCGGGGTGTCGTCGCTGGTGCTGTATGGGGTGTTCGTATTCGTTCAGACCGTGCGGCATCGCGATTACTTTCTTGCCGGCGTCCCCGACGAGGACGTCCATGCCGCCCCGCCAAGTTCCGGTGTCGCGCTGGCAGCCGGCGGCTTGCTGGTGGTGTGCCTGGTCGCCGTCGTGTTGCTGGCGAAGGTACTCTCGCCGGTGGTCGAAACCGCGGTGAAAAACGCAGGCGCGCCGGCGGCGGTGGTCGGCATTATCATTGCCGCGCTGGTGCTGCTGCCCGAAGGGCTGGCCGCCGTGCGCGCGGCGCGCGCCGATCGCTTGCAAAACAGCCTGAATCTCGCGCTCGGCTCGGCGCTGGCCAGTATCGGACTGACCATTCCGACGGTGGCCGCCGTGTTTTTGTGGACCGGGCAGCCGCTCATTCTCGGTATCGACGGCAAGGAAACCGTGCTGCTGATGCTCACGTTGGTCGTCGGCACCTTGACGCTCAGCAGCGGGCGCACAACGATCCTGCAAGGCGCCGTGCATCTGTCCTTGTTCGCGGCGTATCTGTTTCTGTCCTTCGCGCCCTGACGATAGGCTTGGGGCCCGTGCGCTAGCCAAACAACGGGCTCCTCTCCTACTCCTCCCAATGCGCCGCGATCCAGTCGCGAAACAGATTCAGCTTCTGCTGATGCGCGACTGAATCCGGATACACGAAGTAATAGCGCCAGCCGGTCTTGAGCACCGTATCGAACGGTCGCACAAGGCGCTTGGCCGCGACGTCTTCGTCGATCAGGGCAAGGTCGCTAATGGCGACACCGAAGCCCTGCAAAGCGGCGTTGGTCGCCATGTCGAGCGTGTCGAAGCTCGGGCCGTGTTCGGCGTCGATACCTTGAGTATTCGTCGCATCCACCTCGGTCACCTTGGCGAGCCACATCTTCCAGTCGCGGTGATCACGTGTTGGATGCAGCAGCGTGTGGCGCACCAGATCCGCGACCTCATCCAACGGTTTGTCTTTCAGCAGATCGGGCGCGCACACCGGTGTCAGACGCTCCTCGAACAACGGCACCGCCTGCACGTCCACACCCGGCGACGAACCATAGATGATCGCCGCATCGAACGGCTCGAGCTGGAAGTCGACGTCGTGCTGCCAGGTGGTCGTGATCTGGACGTGCAACTCGGGATACTCGGCCTGGAAACGCATGATCTTCGGCAGCATCCAGCGCATCACGCAGGTCGGCACCTTCAGTGCGAGATCGGTGCGTTGACGCGTGAGGCGCAGCGATATCTCCTCGATACGCGCGAAGCTCTCCTTCACGGCCGGCAGCAGCAATTCGCCTTCGGCGGTCAGCGTCAGCCCCTTCGCATGGCGTTTGAAGAGCGGAAACTTGTAGTAATCCTCGAGCGCGATGATTTGCCGGCTAACGGCGCCTTGCGTCAGGCAAAGATGGTCGGCGGCGCGCGTAAAGCTGCGATGCCGTGCGACAGTTTCGAAAATCTGCAGCGCGTTGAGCGGCGGGAGACGTCGCATCGGGATGAGTCCAGTCGGGAATCAGAAAAAATCATTGCGTGGGTAGACGGCGTTGCGTGCCGTCGCGCCCATTAAGCCCACAGGATACGCGATCAGAAATGCCTGCACGCGTTACGCGTGGCAAACGCGCATGCATTTCGCTCATGACCCTGCCATCGATTCCCGCCAGGCACACCCGCGTGCACCGACTCAGGGCAAATCCTCCCGGACACCGCACCAGAACCGAGCTTTCCTCATACCTCCGCGCAGGTCCCACGCGCAAAACAATCATGGACGTTAACCCCGATACACCACTGGATTGGCGTTCCCACGGATCGCAGCGAAGCCGCCGCTAGCGCCACACGACAACCAGCCCATGAGATTCCGTCATGCGCTCCATGCGCATATTTCGTTTGTTGGGGGATTTTGGCAAACCTAGAGTGCATCCACACGCAACGCATCCGGTATCGCGTGAGTTTAGGTACTTGAGGGGTTGAGTACTTGAAGTTGAGTACGGCAGGCAGCGCACATGGGCGATGCAGCGGCAGCGGCAGCGGCAGCGGCAGCGGCAGCGGCAGCGGCAGCGGTCAGAGCGACACTCACCAGGCAACAGGCGTTCAACACAGGAGACCGCCATGCAAGAGATCAAACGGGGTAGAAGGCAGGCCATCAAGGCGATCGGCGCGGCACTCGCGGCGTCCACGTTGCCGATGCCGTTCGTCAATCTGCGAGCGCAAGAGCACAACTTCTCAGGCAAGACGCTGCGCTTGCTGACCTGGTCGGACGACACCGGCGCCGCTGCATTGCGCAACATCGCAGCCACGTTCATGGCGAAGACCGGCGCGAAGGTGATCGCCGACCGCGCCGACGGCACCTCCGGCATGGTCGCCAAGGTCAAGGCCGCGGGCGATCGCCCCACGTACGACGTCATCACGCTGGCCGGCGTCGGCGCGGCGGGTCTCGGTGACGCGGGCCTGCTGATGAAACCCGATCTCGACAAGCTGCCGAACCTGAAAGACGTCGCGCCGCAATACCGCACGGGTGCGAGCGGCTTCGGCGTCGGTTATCTGCTGTGGTCGGACGGTTTGATCTACAACACGTCGACGGTCAAGACGGCACCGTCTTCGTACGAAGCATTGTGGGACCCGAAGTACGCCGGACGCCTGTTCCTGCCGCCGCCCGAATGGGCCGAAGCCGTAGACCTCGCGATCATCGCCGCCAAGATGAACGGTGGCTCGCAACAGAACATCGAGCCCGGCTTCAAGAAGTTGCTGGAACTGAAGGATCGAGTGATGACACTCGGCGAGAATCCGAACCAGGTGGCCGATCTGTTCCGCACCGGTTCGCTCGATATCGGCGGCATCTACTCGCCGGCCTTTTTCCCCGACCAGATCCGCAAGCCCGAATACAAAATGGGCGTGACCTACGGCATGAAGGAAGGCTTCGCCACGCAGCTCATGTTCACGGTGATCCCGAAGTCGCACCCGGCTGACAGCGATCTGATCCACGCCTTCATCAACCATTCGCTCGATGCCGGCGTGCAAGGCCGCATGGCTGCCGACGTGCTGAACGGCCCGGTCAATTCGAAAGCGGTGATTCCCGCCGAGAGCCGCGCGTTCGTACCGAGCCCGCAGCAAATTGCCGAGAAAGCTGTCCTGCACGACGACAAGTCGCTCGCCGCGGTGCAAGCGGCGTGGATCAAGCGCTACACCGAGATCTTCGCGGCATGACCACGATGCCCGCGCGCTTTTCGCGGCGTGCCTCGTCGGCGTCGGACGCTGGGTCGGGTGACGCATCGGGTGATGCGTCGGGCGCAGCTTCCGGCACGGCCGGCACCCCCGGCACCACATCCGGCGCGCCGGACGACCCGGCGTCCACGGCACTCGCGAAAGCGCGTCCGTGGCTTCTGCTCGCGCCGATCCTGCTATTCCTCGCCATACTCGGCGCGGCAGCGCTCGTCGTGCTCCGTATGAGCTTCGGCACCCAAGGCAATGAATGGCACGGCTTCACGCTGCAAAACTACGCCGACCTCCTCGACGGCTATTTCCTGAAGTCGTTGTGGCTCACGTTGAAGCTCGCGTTCCAAAGCATGGTTTGCGCGGTGCTGCTGGCCATCCCCGTCGCCCTGGCGATGGCGCGCACCCAGTCGCGAATGGCGCGGCGGCTGTTGCTGGCGGGCGTGCTGCTGCCCTTGCTCGTCAATCTGCTGCTGCAAGGTTATGGCTGGCTGATCATTCTCGGCCCAGCCGGCCTGCTCAATCACGCGCTACTCGGCAGCGGCCTCGTCGACCGCCCGGTGATGTGGCTGTATCGCGAACACGGCGTGTTGCTCGGTTTGATTCAGACAGCGTTTCCGCTGGCCGTACTGCCCTTGTCGAGCGCGATGCGCGCGGTCTCGAGCTCGTATGAAGAAGCCGCAGCCACGCTCGGCGCAACGCGTTGGCAAACGCTGCGTCACGTGTTGCTGCCGCTCGCCATGCCGGGTCTCGTGTCCGGCGCCCTGCTCGTGTTCGCCTACAACGCCAGCGCCTTCGCCGTGCCCCTGCTGCTCGGCGGACGCCGCGTGCCGATGCTCGCCGTGCTGGTCCACGACCAGGTCGCGCCCTTGCTGAACTGGCCTGCCGCTTCCGCATCGGGCGTCGTATTGATGATCGCGACGCTCACCGTGATGGCGTTGTCGCAGCGCCTCGTGCGCCGGACGCAACATCTTGCCGAGGAGCCTCACGCATGAGCACGCCGATCCAGACTCCGCGCCTGACGCGTCCCCCGCGTTCACCGCTTCTGCCGCGTTTGCCAACCACCATGCCCGGCCAGCTCGGCAAGGCGACTGCGCTGCTCGCCGCCATCGTGCTGTTCCTCGCCGCGCTGCCGATCCTGACAATGATCACGATGTCGTTCAGCGCCGCCGACACGCTCGAATTCCCACCGCACGCCTACGGCTTGCATTGGTACCGTGCGGCGTGGCACAGCTTCGTCTCGCCGGATGCAAGCGACTCGCTCTCCATGGGCGCCGCGCTCAGCACGAGCCTGACCGTCGCGCTCTCGACGATGGTCATCGCCACGCTCGTCTCGGTGCCCGCCGCGTACGCACTGAGCCGCTACCGCTTTCGCGGCAAACCCGCGGTCGAACAACTGGTGGCGTTGCCGCTCGTCTATCCGCTGGTGATGCTCGGCTTGTCGCTGTTACTGGTATTCAACGTGCTGCCGGTCGAACTCGGCGTGTTCCGCCTGATCATCGCGCATGTAATTCTGGCGCTGCCGTTCACCGTGAAAAATTGCGCGGCGTCGGTGGCCTCGATCGGACCTGAGTTCGAGGAAGCGGCCTGCGTGATGGGCGCGAGCCCGAGCCGCGCGCTGATCGACGTGATCCTGCCGCTCATGCGCCCAGGCATTCTCGCCGGCATGCTGTTCGCGTTCATCATCTCGTTCAACGAATTCACAGTGACGTTCTTCCTGTACGGCATCGACACGATGACGCTGCCGGTGTGGCTCTACAGCCGCACGGTGTCGTCGCTCGATCCGACCGTGTTCTGTTTCGCCGTATTCATCGTCGCGATCGACTTCGCGCTGATCTGGCTGCTCGAAAAGCTGATCGGCGACGAAGGGGTGGCGCTTTGAGCGCCCTTTCGATTCGCGCTGCGTTGACGTCTTTTTGCTGGAGCATTCGATGACCCATCTGACCTTGCAGGCCGTGACCAAGCGCTTCAACGCGGCCTATGCCGTCGACAGCGTCGATCTGAGCGTGCCCGACGGCAAGCTGGTGTGCTTTCTCGGGCCGTCCGGTTGCGGCAAGACCACGCTATTGCGGATGATCGCCGGGCTGGAAACGCCGAGTTCGGGCAGCATCAACTTCGCTGGCCGCGACATCACGCGTCTGCCCGCCAACCAGCGCGACTTCGGCATGGTGTTTCAGTCGCTCGCGCTGTTTCCACATATGACGGTCGCGCAGAACGTCGCGTATCCGCTCAAGTTGCGCAAGACCGCGAAAGACGCCCAAGCGCGTCGCGTCGCCGAATTGCTGGAGCTGATCCAGTTGCCGCACATGGCGAACCGGCCGGTCACGCAACTCTCCGGCGGCCAGCGGCAACGCGTGGCGATTGCCCGCGCAATCGCATCGCAACCGAAACTGCTCCTGCTCGACGAACCGCTCTCCGCGCTCGACGCCAAGCTGCGCGAAGCGATGCAGGTCGAGATTCGCCTCCTGCAACAGCGTCTCGGCATCACGACGATCATGGTCACGCACGACCAGCGCGAAGCGATGACGATGGCCGACGAAATCGTCGTGATGGAGAAAGGCCGGATTGCGCAAGTCGGCAAACCGCTCGATATTTATCGCGACCCGGTCAGCGAATTCGTCGCTGACTTCATCGGGCTCGGTAACATCCTGCCGGTCACCTACGACGGCACGGGCGGCGTTAGTCTGCCGGGCGGAAGGCGCATTGCCGTTGCGCAACCGGCACGGATGCCGGAGTCCAACAGCGATATCCGTCTGCTCATCCGGCCGGAGGACGTGTGCGTCAAATCGGCGTCTGCCGATGCAGGGCCGAACCGGCTCGCGGGTACCGTGACTTTTATCCGCGACGTAGGGGCGTCGCTCGAAGCGACGATCGATTGCGCGGGCTTCACGCTGACTGCCGCGACCACGCCACGCGAAACGCCGGGGCTGGCGCTCGGCATGCCGGTGCTCGCGGAATTGCCACCGCACGCGTGCAAACTGATCGCTGCCCGCGCGGCGCATTGAAACGCGCCGTGAAGCGTGTCACTGCGGTACGCCAATGAAGCACTGTACTAAAGCGCTCGCAGCACCTTATTCCAAGACCGAGTTTTCGACAGAGGAAAGACCATGAATCAACCCCACGTTGCCCAATCGAACGCACGCCGCGTCTTTGCCACCCTCGCCGCGACGCTCGCCTTCACCGGCCTCGGCGCACTGTGCGCCTTTCCGTCTGCCGCGCATGCCGATGCGCTCGACAGCATCGCCAAGTCCGGCACGGTCCGCATCGGCGTATTCGAGGACTATCCGCCGTTCGGCTCGATCGGCCCGGACATGAAACCGATGGGCTACGACATCGACGTCGCCAACCTGATCGGCAAGGCGCTCAACGCCAAGGTCGAACTGGTGCAGGTGACCGGCGACAACCGCATGGCCTACCTCGCCGACCACAAAGCTGACATGCTGCTTTCAGTCGGTCAGACGCCTGAACGCGAAAAGGTGATCGACTTCTCGCAGCCTTACGCGCCCTACTACCTCGCCGTCTTCGGTCCGAAAACGCTGCCCGTGAAGAACGCCGCCGACCTCGCCGGCAAGTCGATTTCGGTCGCACGCGGCACGCTGGAAGACCTGAGCGTGACCAAGATCGCACCGCCCACGGCGAACATCAAAAGGTTCGATGATCCTAACGGCGCAATTTCGGCGTTTCTTTCTGGTCAGGTACAGTTGATGGTAGTCGGCAACGACGTCGGCGCAACCATTCTCGCGCGTCATCCGGCGAACGATCCGGAGCAGAAATTCGCGCTGTTCAGCTCACCGGACCACGTCGGTTTGAACAAGAACGAGCCGCGTCTGAAGCAGAAAGTCGACGAAACGATTGCCAAGGCCCGCAAGGACGGCACCATGAACGCGATTTCGCAGAAATGGCTGCGTGCGCCGCTGCCGGCCGACCTCTGAACCTTTATTGCGTGGACCGGCAGACCGGTCCACGCCGGAGTTTGACCTCACGATGAGCGCCACGCCATGACTTATGCGTTCGATTTCAGCGGCTTCGGCCTCTATGCGGGGTTGCTCGCGCGCGGCGTCGCCGTCACGCTAGGGCTCACCGCCGTGTCCACCGTGCTCGGCGGTCTCGTCGGCATAGGCGGCGCGAGCATCGCGGTGGCCGGACCGAAGTGGGCGCGCTGGGTGGTCGCGACTTACGTCGAGTTGATCCGCAACACGCCCTTCATCGTGCAGTTGTTCTTCATCTTTTTCGGCTTGCCGAGCCTCGGCATTCATATCGACGAGGTACAGGCCGCGATTCTGGCGATGACCGTCAATCTCGGCGCCTATGCGATCGAGATCGTGCGCGCCGGCATCGATTCGATTCCGCGCGGCCAGGTGCAGGCGGCGCAAGCACTCGGCCTGCATGGACGGCAAGTGTTTCGCTACGTGGTGCTGCCGCAGGCGATCGCCAACGTATTTCCCGCGCTGCTGAGCCAGGTGCTGATCGTGATGCTCGGCTCGGCGGTGGTCTCGCAGATCTCGGTGCCCGATCTGACCTACGCAGCCAACTTCATCCAGTCGCGCAACTTCCGCTCGTTCGAGAGCTACGTGATCATCACCGCGACGTATCTGGTGTTGTCGATCGTGTTACGGCAACTCATGAACCGGCTGGGCCGCAACCTCTTCGCGGGTCGCGCGGCTCGCGGCGGCAGCGACAGCGCGCCGCGTAACTGGCGCACCCGCCTGATGTGGCGCGGCGCCCGCACTCTGCCGACGGAGCGTTGATCATGGTCGAATTCACGCTGTGGGATATCGCCCGCAATCTGTTGCTCGCCGCCCGCTGGACGGTGTTGTTGTCGCTGATCGCGTTTGCCGGCGGCGGCGTTGTCGGGCTGATTCTGCTCGCGATGCGCGTGTCGCCCTTGCCTTGGCTGCGACGGATCGTCGTGGTGTATGTGGAAGTGTTTCAGGGCACGCCGTTGCTGATGCAGCTCTTTCTGGCGTTCTTCGGCCTGCCCTTGCTGGGCGTCGATGTTTCGCCCTGGGTTGCGGCAACTGTCACGCTGACGCTTTACACCAGCGCGTATCTGGTCGATATCTGGCGCGGTTGCGTGGAAGCCGTGCCGCGTGGTCAGTGGGCCGCGGGGGCGAGTCTGGGCATGACGTTCAGCCAGCAATTGCGCTACATCATCTGGCCGCAGGCGCTGAAGATCGCCGTGGCGCCGACGGTCGGCTTCCTCGTGCAGGTGGTGAAAAGCACGGCGCTCGCGTCGATCATCGGCTTCACGGAACTGACCAAGACCGGCACGATGATTACGAACGCCGCATTCCGCCCGTTCCCGATCTACGGCATGGTCGCGATGATTTACTTCGCGATGTGTTTCCCGTTGACCTGGTATGCGCGCGTGCTGGAGAAACGTGCGAAGGTGGGGCAGCACCGCTGACTTGCCGTTGGCTGTTCTTTGCTGCGATCGATCGATTCCTTGCCGCACTGAACGGTTCCGGAAACGCTGAGTAGCGCCCAGACGCATTCCCCCAAAAAAAGCGGCAACCGTTTCATCCGGTTGCCGCTTTTTCATTGCCACTGCGATTTGACTACCTCGCCGCCTGCGTCGACTTCCGCAATGTCGCCACCTCACCCGGCGTGACTGCCGGCCCACCGTTATTCCACCCGGCCCGCACAAAGGTCAGAACATCGGCGATCTGCTGGTCGTTGAGCACCAGCGCGTACTTCGGCATCGGATACGGCGCGGGGATGCCGTCGATCACCAGATCCCCCGTGCCGTTCAACGTCACGTTAATCAGCGACGACGGATCCTTCTGGAGCACGTTCGGATTCCCCGCCAGCGGCGCCAGCATCGGCGCAAAGCCGCGTCCGTCGACGCCATGGCAGTGCATGCAGTACGCCGTATAAACACGCGCACCCGCATCGTTCGCGGGACGGTTCAGGGACACCTTCGTCGCCTGTGGATCGTATTTATAAGGCGGCGCGCCACTGCCGCCTGCCGGGGGTAGCGACTTCAGGTACGTGGACATTGCGGCGATGTCAGTATCGTTCATGCCCTGCGTGCTGTTGTTGATCACGCTGGTCATCGAACCGAATGCCGAAGCATGGCGATTGGCACCGGTTTTCAGGAACGCCTGCAGGTCCTGATCGTTCCAGCGCCCCAGCCCGACGTTGTGCTCACCGGTCAGGTTCGCCGCGAACCAGCCGTCGAGCAGTCCGCCAGTCAGGAACGCGTTGCCGCTTTCATCCAGCGCCTTCTCCTGGAACGCGATGCCGCGCGGCGTATGACACGAGCCGCAGTGCCCGAGCCCCTGAATCAGGTACGCACCACGATTCCACGCGACGTCCTTGCCCGGCTTGTCCTGATAGACACCCTTCTCCAGGAACACCATGTTCCAGAACTTCAACGGCCAGCGCATGTTCAACGGCCATTTGATGTCCGGCTCGCGGTTCGCCTGCTGCACCGGCGCCACGCCGCTCATGAAGTACGCATACAGCGCCTTCATGTCGTCGTCGTTGACCTTCGCATACGACGGATACGGCATCGCCGGATACAGGTTGTGACCGTCTTTCGCGACGCCTTCGCGCATCGCTGTCGCAAAGTCCTCTTCCGTGTAATTGCCGATGCCCGTTTGCTGATCCGGCGTGATGTTGGTGGTGTAGATCTGACCCATTGGCGTGGTCATCGGCAGGCCGCCCGCGAACGGTTTGCCCTTCGGCGCCGTATGACAGGCGACGCAATCGCCGACCTTCGCCAGATAGGCGCCGCGCTGCACCAGTGCCTGATCCGCTGCTTGCGCCGGGGCTTGCGTCAGGAAAGGTAACGCCACGCACAGCGCCGCACCGAATCCCTTGAGTGTGTTGTTCATGTTGGGCTCCAGTCAGGCTCAGGCGGTTTGCAGTTGGCTGCCGACCGGCAATTGCCGCAGCCGCTTGCCGGTGGCCGCGTAAATCGCGTTCGTCAGCGCGGGCGCGAGCGCCGCCGTGCCCGGCTCGCCAATGCCGCCTGGCGCCTCGCTGCTCTTCACGATATGCACCTCGATAGGCGGTGCTTGACCGATCCGCAGCATCCGGTAGTCGGTGAAGTTGTTCTGCTCCACGCGGCCGTCCTTGATCGTGATCTCGCTATAGAGCGCAGCCGTGATGCCGAAGATGATGCCGCCCTGCACCTGCGCTTCGATCGTGTTGGGATTCACCACCATCCCGCAATCGACCGCGCACACGACACGTTTGACGGCGACCTCGCCCTGATCGACCGCCACGTCGACGACCATCGAGAAGAAGCTGCCGAACGCATGCATCACCGAAACACCGCGCCCCTGGCCCTTCGGCACCGCGCTGCCCCAATTCGCCGCCTGCGTGGCGGTATTGAGCACGTTCAGCGCGCGCGGCGTTTTGCCCAGCAGATCCTGACGGTATTTGACCGGATCGACTTTCGCCTGCGCGGCGAGTTCGTCGATGAAACTCTCGACCACGAAGGTCCCGCGCGTCGGCCCCACGCCGCGCCAGAATGCGGTGGGAACCGCATGCGGCTCCTGCCGCACATAGTCGACCAGTTGATTCGGCAGGTCGTACGGCAGGTCCGCGGCCACCTCCACGGCATCGGGGTCGAGCCCATGCTGGAAAGCCGGCGGCGCAAAGCGCGCCATGATCGACGAGCCGACAATCCGGTGCTGCCATGCTATCGGTTTGCCGTTCGCGTCGAGTCCGGCGGAGATCTTGTCGTAGTAGTACGGCCGGTACATGTCGTGCTGGATGTCTTCCTCGCGCGTCCACAGCACCTTCACCGGCGTCGACACCTGTTTGCCGATCTTGACCGACTGCGTGACCATGTCGAACTCGAGCCGCCGGCCAAAGCCACCGCCAATCAGATGGTTGTGCACCACGATCTTGTCAGCGGGCAAACCGGTGACGGCAACCGCCGCATCCACCACCCGCGTCGGCACTTGCGAGCCAAGCCAGATATCGCAGCCGTCGGGCCGCACGTGCACCGTGCAGTTGATCGGCTCCATCGTGGCGTGCGCGAGGAACGGTTGCTGATAGACCGCGTCGACGCGTGTCTTCGCGTTTGAAAACGCGTTGTTCACGTCACCGTCTTTACGCGCCACCGCACCGTTGCGCTGCGACGCATTGGCGAGATCGTCGACGATCTGCTTCATCCCGATCTGCGCGCCCGCGCCTTCGTTCCATTTGATATCCAGCGCCTGCAAACCACGTTTGGCGGCCCACGTGTGATCGCCGATCACGGCGACGGCGTTATCGAGCTTGACGACCTGGCGCACGCCGGGAATCTTCTTCGCGTTGGTATCGTCGACGCTGGCGAGCGTGCCGCCGAACACCGGGCAATTCGCGATGGCCGCGTAGACCATGTCGGGCACGCGCACGTCCAGTCCGAACATAGCCGTGCCGTCCACTTTCTCCGGCGAATCGAGGCGCTTGACCGCGGTGCCGATCAGCTTGAAGTCTTTCGGGTCTTTCAACGGCACGTTCTGCGGCGCGGGCAGTTTCGCCGCGGCGTTCACCAACTGTCCGTAACCGACGCTGCGGTTGCTGGCCACATGAATCACCTGACCGGCTTCTGCATGACAGCTTGCCGGATCGACTTGCCATTGCTGCGCGGCAGCGCTGATCAGTACGGTGCGCGCGGTCGCGCCGGCACGGCGCATCGGCTCCCAGGCGTAGCGGATCGACGTCGAACCGCCGGTGAGCTGGCCGCCGAGCAACGGGTCCATGAAGAGCTTTTCGTTCGGCGGCGCGTGATCGAGCGTGACCGATTCGAGCGGCACTTCGAGCTCTTCGGCGATCAGCATCGGGATCGACGTATAGACGCCTTGCCCCATCTCGACCTTCGGAATCACCAGCGTGACTTTCCCCGCCGTGTCGATCTGGATGAAGGCGTTCGGCGCGAATACGCCCGTTTGCGGCGCCTCATCCCCATCGCCGCCGATCACTGATTTGCCGGCCTTCTGGTCCTGACTGACAGCCGGCATGCTGAAGCCTAGCAGCAAGCCGCCGCCTGCCGCCGCACCGATCGTCACGCCGAACTTCAGAAAAGTGCGGCGCGAAATACCCCCTGCACCGCCCTTCGACGGCTGTGCGCCGTTTTGTGCATCAAGCAATCCCTGGGACATGTCAGGCCCCCTTCGCGGCTTGCTTGATCGCCGCGCGGATGCGGTTGTACGTCCCACAGCGGCAGATGTTGCCGGCCATGGCGGCGTCGATATCCGCATCAGTCGGGTTGGGATTGCTCGCGATCAGCGAAGCCGCCGACATCACCTGCCCCGACTGACAGTAGCCGCATTGCACAACATCCAGTTGACGCCACGCCTGCTGCACCTTCTGGCCGGCCGGCGTGTTGCCGACCGCTTCAATGGTGGTGATTTTCCTGTCGCCGACAGCTGCCGCCGGCAGCACGCACGAGCGCACCGCGACGCCATCGAGATGCACGGTGCACGCGCCGCATTGGGCAATGCCGCAACCGAACTTGGTGCCGGTCAAGCCGACAAGGTCGCGTAACACCCACAACAGGGGCATGTCCGGCGGCGCGTCGACCGTAAGAGTCTGGCCGTTTATGTTGAACGTTGTCATGGGCGGCTCCGAGTGGGGTTTATTGTTTGTGAGGCTGTTTAGACAGAGACGTCGAACCAAAACGCAAAGACTTGCCCTGTTTATTCGACAAGCCGTGCTAATAGGCAATGCGGCTACAGTTCAATGACTACAGTAGATCAGGCGCAGCGCGAGTGCGCTGGAAGGGATCGGGAAATTGTAGTCGTGGATAAAGAAGTTCGCTGACAGCGCGCCCATGTCCGCAGCGTGTCCGCGCGAAAAGAAACGTAGCGCCGCCTTTGTTGGAAGTGAAACGATATTCAAATCAATGCGTTACCATTGTCGTATTGGCTTGAGCCGGCGCCTGTCGCGTCCCCGCCTCATTCTTATTGAGGCATCCTCGAGCGATTTTGTTAGCATGGATCTGGCTTCACCTGATCGCCCGGTTTGATCCGGCATGACTATCCGAAGGAGCGGCACGATGAACGACCAGCAATGCACTCAATTCCTCTCGGAGATTCGCAGACCGCTATTGGCGCTGCATAAGGCGATTCTCGATCACGAACGCGCGTCGTACGAAAAGGAATTCGGCCCCGTGACGCCGGCGGCCTTCCTGCAAGTGCTCATCAACGGCTCGGCGTTCCGCTGGCTCACACCGCTCTCCACGGTGATCGCAAATGTCGACGAGATTCTCGACGACAAGGAAGCGGAGGCCGCCGACCGGCTCGCCGCAGTCGAAGCCGTGACTGGCCTCTTTTCTCCCGACCAGCCCGACAACGCGTTCCTGCCGCGCTACTTGCCGCTCCTGCAAGCGGACCCGGCGATCCTGCACCACCACGGGCAGGTCTCGCAATTGCTGCGCAGCGCTGAAGCGAAGTAGCCGGCGGCCGGTGACTTCGCCTGGCGCTTCGTTAGCGTTAGCCGGAGGCCGTCGCTGTGGTGGAGCGCGGCATCCGGTATTGATTGCGCCTTCGGCTCCCGAATTCGCTCACCCTTGCCACGCGCACGCTTTGGTCGATCATGCGTCGTTTCGTTGAATAACGAATCGACGCGTCCTCTACGATTACCAGGCTTCCCGAATCCAGCCAACAAAAAAACACCTTATTTCAAGGTGATTTATTCTTGTTTCGTAACGGTGCGCGCGATCTGCGCAGCTCACCGTTCAATCCGGCGACGCCGCGAGTCACACTCTGTTGAATTTGCCTGGCTTTGCGGAATAAATCAAAGGTGAGCTTTTGCGGGAGGCTTTCTGAGAATGCTACGACAAGCCGGTCAGCGCGCTTTGGCGCGCCCTGCTAAGGTAAGCAGACTTTCTCGCGACGCTCATCACCATGCAAAACTGGCCGCTTCCCGAAAGCTATACGTTCCGTCATCAAACCGTGCGTTTTCGCGTGACCGGCAACGGCCCGCCGCTGGTGCTGGTTCATGGCACACCGTTTTCTTCGTATGTGTGGCATCGCATCGCCCCACATCTCGCGCAAGTTCGCACCGTGTATTACTACGATCTTCTTGGCTACGGCCAATCCGAGCAACGCGACGCTCAGGACGTCTCGCTCGGCGTGCAGAACGTGTTGCTCGCGGAATTGCTCGTGCATTGGCAACTGACGAATCCGGACGTCATCGCGCACGATTTTGGCGGCGCGACTGCCCTGCGCGCGCATCTCATTGACGGGTGCGACTATCGCAGCCTCACGCTGATCGATCCGGTTGCCGTCGCGCCATGGGGTTCGCCGTTCGTGCAGCACGTGCGCGAACACGGCGCGGCCTTCGCCGGGCTGCCGCCGTACATCCACGAAGCGGTGGTGAAGGCATACGTGCGCGGCGCCATCGCACGCGACATTCCGGATGAGGAACTCGCGCCTTATGTGACGCCGTGGCTCGGCGCAACGGGACAAGCCGCGTTCTACCGACAGATCGCCCAAATGGATCAGCGCTACACCGACGCGGTCGAAACACGTTATTCGCAGATGCGTTGCCCGACGCAAATCCTGTGGGGCGAAGACGACCAGTGGATTCCGCTCGAGCGCGGCCGGCAACTGGCGGCAGTCATACCCGAGGCGCGCTTTCAGGCAGTGCCCAAGGCCGGTCATCTGCTGCAGGAAGATGCACCCGAAGCGATCGTTGCGGCGGCGTTGCGGTGGTTCGATTGAAGACGCAGCCGATGGCCGACCGGTTCCTTACCGGATCCAGGACGCGTGGATGTGACAAGGCAGCGCCCCCGGTCAATGACTGACCGGGGGCGCTGCTGGTGTAGAAGGCACGAAAATCGCCGGCTAGTGCCTAACTGCAGGCCTAACCACGAGCCTAGCCACGGCCCTGCGGCAAATACGGCATCGGATCGATCGGCTTGCCGTCGCGGCGCAGCTCAAAGCCCACGGAGACGCGCGAGTTGTTTTCATCGCCCATCTCGGCAATCTGCTGGCCTTGCCGCACGATGTCGCCGATTTTGACCAGCAGCTTGCGGTTATGCGAGTAGGCGGTCAGAAAGTCCTTGTTGTGCTGGACGATGATCAGACTGCCGTAGCCATTTAGCCCCGTGCCGGCGTACATCACCTTGCCGTCGGCCGCGGCCCGCACCGGATCGCCCGCCTTGCCGCTGATTTCGATGCCGCGCGTTTCGCCCGGCTGGAAAGCTTCGACGACGCTGCCACCCGCAGGCCATGCCAACGACACGCCGTTCGCATGCCGGGAAGTCTCCCGCGCGACTTCGCGCACCTCGGCGGCGCTGGGCGCCGGTGATTGCGCGGCGGACTGAGCCGATGCCTGCGCGCTGGCTGCCGCGGACGCCTGTTGCGCGGCGAGGGGAACAGCGGGCGCGGACGCTGCTGCAGCTTTCGCAGCGGCGGCTGCCGCGTTGGCCGCATTCACCGCCCGCACCGTTTCCGGCGAAGCGACGCGCAGCACCTGTCCGTGCTTCAACCGCGAGGAAGACTTGAGGCCATTCCACGCCTGCAACTGCCTGACAGTGCAATGATGATGCTGCGCGATGCGCGCCAGCGTGTCGCCACGCTTGACGCGATACACCAGGGGCGGCGCCTTTTTAAGCGGCGTGCCATCGTCAGCGCTGAGCTGGGCCGACGGACCTGCGATCGCATCGGAAGCCGGTGCTGCAGCCGCTGCCGGCACACCGGACGCAGCCGATGCCGCGCCAGTTTGCGCGCCCTGCTGTCCCACATTCGCACAACCGTTGACCGCCAGCGCGACCCACACGCCAGCCAGACTGGCCATCATTGTTCTGTCGAAACGCTTTCCCAACATATTCGACTCCTGCTTTTTTATTGGCGGACCGAGTGCTGCCCTGTCACGTGCGATGCGCGCGTTCTGACGAAGCGCTGCTTTCTTTCGCGACACAGCGAGGCCGCCTCGTGCGGCGCCCACTCGTGCCCTGCCGTCCAACCCAATCCTTTTCGCCTTCCCATATGCCCGGACGCCGGATGCCCGGATGCCCTATAACAGGCGATCTCCCGCGAAAAGGGCCAGATTACCGATTAAAATTCACGCGGAATTGTAAAGTGCGTTTTGCAAAAAACGTCCCGCCCCACACGTTTTGATACAAACCTTACGCACGGTGTTGCAGACACAGTTGTGTGTGCAACCAGCAAAGGCTCGTAAACGGCTGCGCCGCCGGACGACCGGAAGCCAACGTTTGCTTATCGGCAAAACGTTGCGAAAACTTGAATTGCCGGTACTCGAGACGATGAGCAAGGATGGGGACATGGGCAGGCGAGCGGGCGGACAGGCGTGCGCCCGCCCGGCTCGCAGCGACCGGCCTGACCTAGCTGTAGGTATGACCTTGATACTGCACGTAGCCGACCGGGTGATGGGTGAAGTGCAGCACCGGCAGAACGGGATTGTTGTTGTCGGCGGTGGGATAGGCGCTGGCTTCGGCGATGTATTCGCCTTGCGCCTCGATCGGCTGCCCGACTTGCAGTCCGGGGATTTGCTGCGCGAGCCCTTCGCTATCGCCGTAGCGCACGGCGACGAATACTTCGGTGCCGACCAGGTTCTGCGTTCCGCCTTCGAACTTCACGACCGTGTTGATCTTGATGACGAATTGCTGGTGCTCAGCGGCGTGGTGAAATTCCGGGTTGAGGAACACCTTGCTGATCGTGCCCTGTACGCAAGCCAGCGGCGCGCCCAGCGAATGAGGGTCACTATGATGCGGAAGAGTCTGCGTTGCGAGATTACTCATGAAGTCTCCGTGAAGGGCATCAGATTGGTCTACGGCGAAACGTAGCGCGCGCCGCCGGGCGGTAGCGGCGCGATACCGTTTGAGCAAGTCATGACGCGTGAGTTCACTGGCAGCACATGTATAAAAAAAGCCGGCACCTTTGACGGCACCGGCTCTTTCTTACATAACGCCCGACGCCAAGGTTGCAGCGCCCCGACGCATGGCATGGCTCATCGCAATGCTTTCACCGCATCCGCCGTCACGTCGGCAGGTTGGCCGCCATAACTCGCGCGCAGATAATTCGCGAGCTGCGCGAGTTCCGTGTCGCTGAGTTGCGCGGCGAAGCCCGGCATGTCCTGCATCCTTTCGAGGCCCGGAAAATCCTGCGCGCCAATGCCGTCGAGCATCGCCACGATCAGGTTGTGCGCATCGCCTTGACGCACCGTCGAGTTGGCATGCATCGGCACCGCGACGTGCGGCTTGCCCTCACCGCCCAGGCCGTGACAGCCGGCACACACCGCGAGATACACATTACGCCCCGCCTCGAGTTGCGCGGCATCGGCGGAGACCGATTGCAACGGTTGCGGCGCTGGCGCCTGGTCGCCGAGCAGATACGTCGACATCGCGCGCAGATCGTCATGCGTCATGTACTGGCTGCTCAGATGCACGACCGGATACATCTCGCCGAAGGCCGAACCTTGCGGTGCAATGCCCGTGGCGAAGAACGTCTGCAGGTCGGTAGCCGTCCAGCCACGCGCCGCCAAACCATGCGGCGTGATGTCCGGTGCGGCGATCCGGCCGAGCGCCGCGCCCGTCAGCGGCTTCGCTCCATCGAGCTGACCGAACTTGCCACGCGGTGTATGGCATTCGGCGCAATGACCGAGCGCGCTCGCCAGATAACGTCCGCGGTTCCAGTCGGCAGATTGCCCTGTCGATGCGTCCGGCAACGTGTCCTTCAGGAAGACCCAGTTCCAGAAGCGCACGCCAAAACGCATGTTGAACGGGAACGACAACTCCGGTTCGTGGTTCGCCACGGCTGCCGGCTTCTGCGCCATCAGATACGCGTAGATCGCATCGCTATCCGCACGTGACAGTTGGCGGTAAGACGTGTACGGCATGGCCGGATACAACTGCTTGTTCGCAGCGACGCCGTCGTGCAGCGCCTTGTACAGATCGTCCGCGCTCCAGTTGCCGATACCGTGATCCTTGTCCGGCGTGATGTTGGTGCCGTAAAAGGTGCCAAACGGCGAGGCCAGCTTCACGCCGCCGGCGAACGGCGCACCGTCCGACGTGGTGTGGCAGGCGGCACAGTCGGCGGCTTTGACGAGGTAACGGCCGCGCGCGAGCGGATCGGCGGCGGTGGATTGCGGGCCCATTGCGGCGGCGGCCTGCATCGCTGCGGCGGAGTTGTCCTGCTTGCCGCAAGCGCTTAGCAAAGCAGCCGTGCCGAGCAACAGCAGCGCGCGACGCACATTCATCGAGGGGCTCATCATGCGGCGTCCTTCACGAGGCCGGGCGTCGTCATCACGACGTCCTTCACGGCTTCGTAGTAGCGCACGTAGCCCGTGCAGCGGCAGATATGGTCGTTCAGTGCTTCGGTGATGGTTTGCTCGACCTTGTCTTTGGCAACCGGCTGACGCTTCAGACGCTCAATCAGCACCGTCGCCGCATTGACGAACCCGGGCGTACAGTAGCCGCACTGAAAACTGAAGTGCTCGAGAAACTTCTGCTGGATCGGCGACAGTTCGACGACCTCGCCTGCTTCGTTGCGCTTGGCGTGGCCTTCGATCGTGCGGATGGCTTTACCATTGAAGAAATTCGCGCCCGTGATGCAGGTGCGCACTTCTTCGCTGGTGCCGTCCGGCTTGTCGACGATCACGACGCACGCGTGGCAGATGCCCTGACCGCAGCCGAGGCGCGAGCCGGTCAGGTGCAGATACTCGTGCAGGTAATCGATCATCATCAGACCGGCGGGCACGTCGGTCGGGCCGACGATCTCGCCGTTCACCTTGATCGACACCGGCAGCGTGCGGAAATGCGTCAACGGACGCTCGACCACCGTTGCCGCCGGCGCGCTGGCAGGAACGCCGGCGGACGCAGCAGCAGAGCCGGAAGCAGCGGAAGCAGTGGCGACAGCGCCTGAAGCAGCAACAGCGCTGGCCGGGTTAACGCCGCTCGCGGCGCTGGCGGGAGTTTGAGTGGGGGCCGTCATGCGAGCACCTTCTGAATATGTTGCGGGGTGACCGGCAGGTCGGTAAAGCGATGTCCGATCGCGTGCGCGATACCGTTCACGATGGCGCCGACCACCGGAATCATCACCACTTCGGCGATGCCCTTCGGCGGATCGGTATCGGTCAGCGGCGGCAGCACTTCGCCGGTCTGGGTCCAGACGGCGACGTCGGTTGCGCGCGGCAACTGGTAACGATTGAAGTTCCACGTACCGTTGCCGGGGCCGTCTTCATAGAGCGGCAGATACTCGTGCAATGCGTGGCCGATACCCATCGCGAGGCCGCCTTGCAACTGGCCCGACACGAGTTGCGGCGAAAGCTGATTGCCGCATTCCATGATCGAGTGATGCGCGAGCACATTCACCTTGCCGCTCGCTTCATGTACCGACAATTCGACCAGGGTGCCGACCGCGCTGTAGTACGTGACCGCCGCGTTGTTGCGCTGAACCGGCGGATAGAACACGCGCTGACGATCAAGCACGCGATAATGGTTCGCAGTGGTTTGCAGTTTCTTTTTATCGGCCGAAGCGTTGTCGCCATATCGAAGCGCAAGGCCATCGAGCGGCAGGCGCTCGACGCTGCCGTCGATTTCGAAGTCTGACTCGGTCCATTGCCAGCGATTGAACACGTGCACCGTCGCGCCCGTTACCAGACCCAACTCGTGCGCCTTCTTCGCGAGCTGTTCGAACGGCAGCGCTTCGAGCCCCGCCGCGGACAGCTTGCCGTCGACCCAACGCGCGTCCTCGATGCGCACCACCAGCGGCGCGGCTTGACCACCGCCGCCGCCCTGGCTCCAGATCGCCATCGCCGCCGGCCACAAGCCGTGCGAGAAAACGACCCGTGCTGCTTCACGCGTACTGTGCGTGAAGTAGAACGCCGAATTCGTCGCGCTCGAAGGCGACGCATAACCCGGCGACCAGCGCGGATTCGCGGCCAGCTTGTCCTGGTCCGATTGCGACATCATGTACGGGTCGCCGCTCGTGACGACCGGCAGATCGGGCCAATCGGTGATCGCAACGTGCACGTCGGTGGCCGGCATGCCGAGCCACTTCGCGACCGCGACCGCCTGCGAAGTCGACATGCCGGTGCCGATTTCGGCAGCTGTATGCTGCAGGCTGATCTTGCCGTCGGCGCTGAACTCGACCTTCGCAAACGAAGTCTCCGCGCCCGTGCCGAAGTCCTTTTGCACACAGGCAAAACCGACCCCGTAACGCGTGCCAGGATGCGCCGCTTCGAACTCCGCTTTACGCTTCGCGCGATTCACCCACAGCGGATGAACCTTCGCCTTCTGCAACACATCGTCGACACGAATCGCTCCCGCGGGCACAGCGCCCTGGGTGTTCTTCATGCCTGAACGCAGCGCGTTTTTCAGGCGGAAGTCGATCGGATCGACATTCAGTTGCGCGGCCATTTCGTCGATCATCATTTCGGTCGCGGCCATGCTTTGCAGCGTGCCGTAACCGCGTGCAGAACCGGCGTCGATCGCGCGCGTGGCGATCGCCACGGCCGAGAGATCGTTCTTCGGAAAGTAGTAGATCGATTGCGCAGCGGTCGCGCCGACCATCGCCACCGACGGCGAGAAGTTGCAACGACCGCCGCCGTTCGCTTCCATCGCGGCCTTGAACGATTGCAGCAGACCCGTGTTCTTATCGACCGCGATCCGGTAGTTCATCTTGAACGCGTGGCGTTTCAAGGACGTCTGGAACTGCTCGTAGCGATCGTTGGCGAGACGCACCGGACGGCCGTCCGCATACATCGCGCAGACGAGGCCGTAGAACGGCACGTTGAAGTGGTCCTTCGATCCATAGCCGACGGTGTAGCACGGGTGGATAAACAGGTTCTTCACCGGGAACGCGCACTTCGCGACCATGCCGGCTGCGCTGTCCGCGACCTCGGACGGCGCCTGGGTCGGCACGACCATGTGCAGCGATTGCGTCGCGGCGTCGTACCAGCAGTTCGCGTTGTCGGGTTCGAGCGCGGCGGTGTCGATCGACTGCGTGTTGTACTCGCGCTCCATCACCAGCCAGTCCGCCGACGGATGATCCAGTTCCTGCTGCATCTGTCCGGCATAGAACATGCCCTGCTCGTCGAGCTTGCCGTGTTCGACACCGTCCGGCCACACCGGCTGGTGCTTACGCATCATGCTCGGGAACACCGGTGCATCTTTCAGGCTGGAGAAGACATCGTCGTCATAGGGCGTCTTGCCGCCGACGCGCACGAAGCGGAACGTGCCCCACGGATCGCGTTCGAGCGGCCCCGTTTGCGCGCCGTAACGGATGATCTGATCCTGGAACTTCAGTTTGTCTTTCGCGAAGCGGAAGCGCGCGAAGTCGTGATAGATCAGGATCGCGACCGCCTGGCCAAGATACGCGGGCGTCTTGCCCGGCGGCAGCAACATGTCGTCGCCGTAGAAGGCCGGGAAGATCAGGCCGTCGCGCGTCAGATCGTCCGCCGTGACCACGCGATCAGGCTTCAGTTCGTCGCCGAGCAGCGTGAGATCGAAACCTTCGTAGCTGCGATCGGCTTGCGTCGTGCGCAGGATGAAGGCGTGCGACTGCTGCTGTGGCCAGTGCGGCATGTCGGTGGCGCGGACGTCGCGCGCGAACACTTTCGAGCCGGTCACTTTGGCAAGGCCGTCGATTCGGAATTTCGCCTGACCGTTGGCGGCGTCCCACTGAACCGGCGTCAGAATTTTGTCTTCGAACAACGCAGCGAATGCGCGGCTACCCATCGGCGCGATATATACCGACACCCCCGCCAACACGCTGGCCTTCAGAAAACTACGACGCGAAAGGTCGAGTTTCCCCATGGACTTCTCCTTTAGTGAACACAGCGGCAACCCGATAGCAGGACGGACGCGGAACACAGGCCGGCGCGGCCGCATACTAGATTACACGCGACGGACCTGCGCTGAACTGCTGTTAACCACGAGGGAGGTGTTCGAACCGCGGGCGCTTACGTGCGCCCCCGGGCATGCCGGCGGCGTGCAGCGGACATCACGTCGGCGATGTCGCAGTCGATCTGATTTACCTTGAACTACCGTGAGTTGCCTTTTCCCTGCCCTACAGAGGGCAAGGGGCCGGATTATCTCGCTGTTTAGACACACGGTGCGTCATTTTTTGTCTTCTATCTCGAAAATAACGGATCGGGTATGGATCGTTATAAAATCGAGTTTATATCGATTAACCAGGCACGTGAGATTACGATGAAGCGTTATGGTGACGAGGTTATAACGCAAAACTAAGCACGCAAGATCGTGATGCCCAATGCCTCGAACGGAGCCGTATGCGCTTCCGGCGTGTTCCGCTCGACGACGATCGTGCTTGCCGCAGTCACGTCCGCAATCTTGTACGCTGAGGCCGCATTGAATTTCTCCGCCGATGCCAGCACCACCGTCTCAGCCGCATGTTCCGAGAGTGCACGTTTAATGTAGGCCTCCTCTATATCGCCGGTGCTCAGGCCCGCTTGCGGATGTATACCGGTCACGCCCATAAAGTAGAAGTCGGCGCGAATGTGGCTGAGTGCCTCAATAGCGGCAGCACCGACATTGACCATTGAATGCCGGAACAGGCGCCCGCCGATCATGATGACCTCGAGCTCCGTGTGCTCCGCCAGTTCAACGGCGATGCTCGGGCTGTGTGTGACGATCGTCGCCCGCAAGTCGCGCGGCAGATGACGCGCCAGTTGCACGGCGGTTGTGCCGCCGTCGATGAACGCAATCTGCCCCCGCGCGATCATGCCCGCTGCCGCCCGGCCAATTGCCGCTTTCGACGCCGATTCGATACGCTCGCGCCCGGCGAGATCCACTGTTGCTGGCGACGCCGGCAACGCCCCCCCATGCACGCGCTGAAGTTGCCCTTCGGCAGCGAGCTCGCGTAAATCGCGGCGGATGGTGTCCTCAGAGACGTCGAACTCCACGCTCAAGGCCTTGGCGATCACCTGGCCGTCACGCTTGAGCGCCTCAAGGATCAGCTGTTTTCTTTGCGATGTAAGCACGGCGGCGGTCCTGGAAGCAATTTGGCAATTTGCACGAAATTTCTTGTTTTTGCACGATACTGCACGATACCATAAATTGCATGCGGTGCAGACCGCGTTTCCCAACAGGACAGGATGTGAGCCATGAACGAAATCGCCGGGCGGGTACGGATTGTCGACGTGAAAGTGCTATCGGACGACTGGTATGTGCTGAAGAAAACCACCTTTGACTACCAGCGCGCGGATGGCAGTTGGCAACGCCAGAGCCGCGAAACCTACGACCGCGGCAACGGCGCGACGCTGCTGCTGTACGACGCGCGCCGCCGGACGGTCGTGCTGACAAGGCAATTCCGTCTGCCGGCCTTCGTCAATGGCCATCACGGCATGCTGATCGAGGCACCGGCGGGCCTGCTGGAGGCGGCCTCGCCTGAGGAGCGGATTCGCGCCGAAGTCGAAGAGGAAACCGGCTATCGCGTGCATGAGGTGCGCAAGGTGTTCGAAGCCTTCATGAGTCCGGGTTCGGTAACGGAAAAGCTGCACTTTTTCGTCGCGGAATACGATGCGGTGGCCAAGGTCGGCGCGGGCGGCGGGATTGCCGACGAAGGCGAAGATATCGAGGTGCTGGAACTGCCGGTGGACGAAGCACTGGCGATGGTCGGGCACGGCGAGATCGTCGACGGGAAGACGATCATGTTGTTGCAGTACGCAAAGTTGAATCTGTTCGGCGTGTAAGCGGCAGCTCGCCGGTCACTCGACCAGACCGCCGTGACAGGCGTGGGCGCATACGCAGAGTATGGCGAGCGCCCTGCTGCCGCTACGGCTGCCCTGTCCGCGGCCTGGCGGCGAGCCAAACATTTCGGACTAGTCTCACGCGACTTTAGGAAAAAGACGATATGTTGAAGAACGTCAAAAAAATATCCTTACGGGTCCCTTTGAAGGCTGCCCCGCTGTTAAAGCGTTGCAAGTCTTTAACCGGAACAACCCTTTCCGTCAGTATATTTTTTTACTTCGTCAGCTTGATCAAGCCGGCGGATGATTTGAGGTTTAAGTGGATTCTCTTAATTCAGCGAACAGATTCATGGGTGGCTTCTTTTTCGGCACCGTGGTCGCTGCAGTCGTGATGGTGTTGCTGTGCAACGCCGGTGAATTTTCGCCGTTCATAGCGAAGCTGCATGCTTTGGAACAGGTCATCCTGACCGCGCTCGTATCAATCGTGATCGTCGATGCAAAGCCATTGGCCTATAAGACCGTCTGGCGTGAACGCCGTTGCAGCTTCGTTCTCGATGAAGATCTGAGCGCGACCATTCGAGGCAGAACCTTCGGCATTCCTGCCGGCGTAGTTATCGGGATTCTGATTCAGAACTACGTGATGAACTGAACCGGCCGTGCCCGCCAGACACACACGGCCGGCACGCCCGGCCGCCGCGCCTAGAACTTATGCCGTATCGCCGCGCGCACCACGACCTGCTTCGATGTCGATGACGGCGACTGGGTGCCGACGTTGAAGGCATCGTCCAGAATCGAATAGGTGGAGTCGCCGGTCACCTGCTGGTATTCGCCCTGAATGTACACATCGGTGCGTTTGGACAGGTTGTAGTCCGCCATCAGGCCGAACGAATGAATTTTCGGCTTCACGCCCCCGCTCGAAGCGTCGTAGGTTTCCATCGTATAGACGTACTGCGCGCCCACGAACAGCAGCGGCGAAATCTGATACTTGCCGTTCACCTCGAAGTTCTGATACTTCAACGAGTTCAACAGTACGCCCGCCGGCGCAAGCGGCATCACGCCGAGATAGCCGTTGCCGGTCGGGTCCAGATAGTTCGAGTTGGTGTACACGAAACCGGCCGTGGCCGGGCCGAAGGTATAAGTGATGCCGCCGCCGAACACCCGCATGCGGGCGGCGATAAAGCTGGCGTCGTTCGCGGTGATCGCGCCGGTTGAGCCGTTGCCGGGGTTGTCGGCCTGCAGATACGCCGCGGCCACCAGCAGTCCGCCATAGGTGTACTGGCCGCCGAAACTGTACGCGCGATTGTTGGCAAAGTTGGTGTCGTTACTGAAGCTGTAGACGCCGCCGAACTGGAAACCCGAGAGCGACGGGCTGGTGTACTTGACGCTGTTGTCGAGCCGGAACGAGTTGTCGGTGTTGTCGTTATCGTACGGATGCGAGAACAGTGAACCGGCCCAGTTGCCGTTGGCCGTCGTCGGCGCCAGAAAGTCGACCACCGAGTCGTACTGGCGGCCGAACGTCAATGTGCCGTATGGCTCCGAGCTCAAGCCGACGAACGCCTGACGGCCGAACATCCGGCCGCCCTGGTTAAGCTGCCCGGAACTGACGTCGAAGCCGTTTTCCAGCTGGAAGATCGCCTTCAGGCCGCCGCCCAGATCCTCGGCGCCCTTCAAGCCCCAGCGGCTGCCTTGTGCATCGCCGCTCGCGAGTTCATAGACATGGCCGCGGCCGACATTATTGGTGTAGTTGATGCCTTCATCGAGCACGCCATACAGCGACACACTCGTCTGGGCAAAAGCGGGTGGGGAGAAAATAGCTAGCAAAGTGGCGGACAAAGCAGTGGAGACAGCCAGCGCGAACACTTGCTTGTTCATGATGATCTCCCTGAGCTCGAGTAATGGGACAACTCGATCCGACTGCTTTCTTTTTGACGCTAGTCGAGGCGTTTTTTGACCCCGACGCGCTTTAAGGAAATCCTCACACGCCGTTACGTCGCCGTCCATCGGGTGTCGTGCGCATAGCCCAAAACGTTGCGAAATCTCCACTGCGTGAGGCAGCCCCTTTTTTCGCGGCGCTTATTCAGGTAAACGGCACCGCGCCGCCCGGACTTAAGCCGGCTATCGGATTGGCGGCGCCGGCCCTGGCACGTCTCGTAGCAGTTTTGTTATAGAAAGAAATATAATTGAAAGCTTTTGCGGCGCTGCAGCGGAACTCCGCGCCGTCAAACGGGTCATTTTTACTGGCCTCTATAACCGAGCCTCGTATGGCCGGTTCAAGCGGCAACGCGGCCATCTGCCGCCGCACCCAATCCAATTTCAAAAAGCTTCGTGAGACGCCTGCTGCGCTAGACTAGCGCGCCGTTGCACGGGGCTGCTTTTGGCACCACACAATGCAAAAGTCGCAATCCCGCTTGATCGAGCTCGATTTTTTCCGCGGGCTCGTCCTCCTGATCATCGTCGTCGATCACATTGGCGGCAGCATTCTGTCGCGCGTCACGCTGCACGCGTATGCGCTGTGCGACGCAGCTGAGGTCTTCGTGTTCCTCGGCGGCTTCGCCACCGCCACCGCCTACGCGGCGCTCGCCGAACGGCGTAACGAGGCAACCGCGCGCAGTCGCTTCCTGCGGCGCTCACTCGAAATCTATCGCGCATTCCTCATCACGGCCGGCTTGATGCTGCTGGTCAGCGCGGTGCTGACCGCGTTCAGTATCGACGGCCCGAATCTCGCCACCACCGATCTCGATGATCTGATGAACGCCCCCGTCGCCGCCCTGCGCGACATCCTGCTGTTCCGCCGCCAGCCCTATCTCGCTTCCGTGTTGCCGATGTACGCGCTCTTCGCCCTGCTGGTGCCGATGATCCTGCCGCTCGCGCGCAGCAAACCCTGGCTGCTGCTGGCCGGCAGTGTGGCGCTGTGGGCGGGTGCACCGGCTGTCAACGTCTACCTGCCCGCCGCGCCGGACATGCATTGGGATTTCAACCCGTTTGCATGGCAGTTACTGTTCGTGTTCGGCGTGCTCGCACGTTGCCAGCCGGTCTATCGGCGGATCAGCGCACACCGTCTCGGCTGGCTGGTCAGCGTGCTGGCGTTCGCCGTGGTGGCCGCCGCGGCCTACTACAAGCTGTTTATCGAACGCGAGCCGCTCGATGGCAGCTTCAAACAGAACCTCTCCTACCTGCGCGCCGTCAATTTTCTCGCGATCGCGTGGCTCGTCGCGAACCTGATCCGGCTCGGCTGGGCGAGGAAGCTCGCTCAATGGGCGCCGTGGATCGGCATGATCGGCCGCAAAGGGCTGCTGTGCTTTATCGCGGGCGCCGTGATTTCGCTGGTCGTCGATTCCGTGCTGTATGCCGCGACCGACGGCTATCTGAACTACCCCCTCGGGCTGGTGGCGGATGCCTGTGCGGTCGGCGCGCTGTTCGCCGTCGCCAAGGCGTCGGAGCCGTTCAAGCGCTTCATGACGCATCTGTGGGGTTTGCGTCTTAGAACGTCGCCCTGAGTCAGTGAGCGGTGTGCGCATGCATGTGTGAGATTTCGCTGTGCTGCCGCTTGCTGTGTCACCGCGTACGGTTAGCCGCTTGTCGCGTGCGTGCCTGACGAATTACCGCGCTATCGCTTACCCCGCTGCCGCTTGCCGATTTCCACTGCCGATACTGATAGCATGACAGCCGCGCGCGACATGCGCGGCGGCCTCCTACTTTGAAATGCGTCTATTCCTACATTCCGCACTCCTCGCGCTATGCGCCGTTGTCGGCGCGCCGGCGAGTGCCAGCACCGTCATCAGCCGAAGCTTCCATTCCGAAGCGCTCGGCCGCGACTGGACCTACACGATTTATCTGCCCACCGGCTATCGCCACGACGCCGCCCGCATTCCCGTGCTCTACCTCCTGCACGGCAACAACGGCGACGCCAACGATTGGCTCACGCTGGGCCATCTGCAGACCACCGCCGACGCGCTGATCGAGCGCAAGGAAATACCGCCGGTCGCGATCGTGATGCCGCAAGGCGGGACGGACTGGTACGTCGATCGCAAGGAGAAGATGGAGACAGCGTTCTTCGTCGATCTGCTTCCCGAGATCGAAACGCACTACGCGGTCGCAACACAGCGCGGCGGGCGGATGATCGGCGGCGTGTCGATGGGCGGGTTCGGTGCACTGCGCTACGCCATGACGCAACCCGAGCTCTTTTGCGGCGCGCTCCTGCTCAGCCCCGCGATCTATCCGAATGAGCCGCCGCTCGCTTCGGCGGCGCGCCGCGTCGGCGTGTTCGGCGACCGGCAGTTCGATCCGCATGTCTGGCATGCGCTCAACTATCCGGCGCAATGGGAGCGGTACATGAGCCGGCCGTACCGCCTGCCGATGTTCATCGCCGCCGGTGACGACGACCTCGCAATCCAGGCCGATGCGTCATCGCTTTATACGCATCTTCGGCTGGCGGGGAATCCGGCAGCGCTGCGCATCATCGACGGCGGCCACACCTGGGATGTCTGGAGCGCGCTGCTGCCCGCCGCGTTGAAATATACGCTGGACTGCGTCAAACAGTCAGCGCGCGATCAGGAAAAGTAAATCAGGACCAGTGAGCCGGCGAGTCAGCAGTCCTGATTGCACCGGAAATTGCGTGCAACTATTGCACGAGATCGGTCCACAGCACCACCAGCACAGTCATGAGCGCGGGGCCGATGAAGAGGCCGAGCAAACCGAACGTTTCGGCCCCGCCGAGAATGCCGAACAGCACCAGCAGGAAAGGCAATCGCGTCGAGTTGCCGATCAGCACCGGCCGCACGAAATGCTCGGCGACGAACACCACGACCGCGCCGAACACCGCAAGCCCGATGGCCCCGGCAACCGAGCCTTGCGAAAACAGCCACAAGGCCGCAAGGCCGAACGTAATCGGTGCACAGAACGGCAGCATCGCGGCGATCGCCGTAATGAAGGCGAGCAGCGCGACGTGCGGCAAGCCGGTCACGAAATAGGCGACGCCCAATAACACGCCCTCGCCGAGCCCGACCACCACCAGCCCCGACACCGTACCGCGCACGGCCGCCGCCATGCGCTCGAGCAACTGCGCGCCATCTTCACCGAAGCCGCGCCGCGCGCCTTTCATCAGCGAGCCGGACACACGCGGCCCCGCCTGAAAGATCACGAACAGCGTGACCAGCATGAAGGCGAACACCATCACGCCGTGCGCCGCGCGCGCGCCGAAGTGGCGGCCGAGCGACATCACCGTGGTGCTGTGCAGCCCCTTCATTGCCGCCGAGTCGCGCAGCGGCTGAGCGAGATTGGCCTGCCACCAGGCTGAAATCTGTTGCACACCGAACGGCAAGCGCTCGAGGATGTCCGGCACCGGAATACCGTTTTCCTGCACGGTCTTGAACCACTCATTCATGTCGTGGGCTTCGTGCAGCGCCTGGGCAATGCCGATACCGACCGGCAGCACCACCAGCAACGCGATTGCGAGCGTCAGCACCGCGGCGATCAGCGTCGTGCGGCCGGTGAACCAGCGGCTGCCCTCCACCTTTTTCACGAGCGGCCACAAGGCAATCGCAATGACGCCGGCCCACGCTACCACCGCGATGAAATCGCGCACGACCCACAGCGCAAGCAACACCAGTGCGATGTACAGGACGAGTGACGCCGCTTTCTGCTTCTTCAGGCGATCAGGCGGTGTCGGCGATTCGGGGGGTGCTGCGGGGGGACGTGAATTCATGTGAGCTCTTAGGGTCTTGTAGCGATGCGCGCGAGCCGACCAGAAAAATGCAAACCCGCTACACTTGCATTGCACGGTCGCTCATCAATAACGACATCTTAAAGGAAGCACCGGCGCCCCTCGCGAGCGGCATTCTCGTCGCACCACGTACAACACAGCGTTGCAAAAATCCACGCTATCGCAAATTCATATCGCATACGGCCCGCAAAGCCCCGTCGCTTCGGGTAAGTGTGGATGTCAAGTTTCATTGTTGCTGTTTCGAGAACAGTGTTTCAACTGCGGCACAATGGCTATCCGGCGCGCGTAGGACTACATTCGGCACACCACAATACGGAGCCGACGATGATGACCTTAGAGTCCATCCCCCTTGACGGAAGCAACGGCGTACGCATTGAAATTCTCGAGCGCTCCGACACGACGCTGGTGATCCGGTGGGTCGAACCGGGGCGTTGTCATTATGGCGAGCAGCGCTGGCGCCGGCGCTCGGCGCATACGTCGGGGACGTGCGCCGTGACGCGCCGCAAGATTCGCCGCGGCGATGCGGTGTTCAAACCGGCGGAACGGCCGGCACCTTCTAATGCGTCTGCAATGATTTGTGCTGAGGTGTTGGGCGCGCTCGCTGCTGAAGTTTGATTTTTTAGCTTTGATTTTATTGCCAGCGCGATTGCCTGCGCGGCGCCTGGTTGTCTGCAAGACTGCGCCACTGGCCTTTCCCTTTCCAGGTATCCGTATTACGCGGTTGACGCTCATGTTTCGTGTGGCGTCGCCGCGGTTGCTCCCTCGCATGCGCGGTCGCGCCGAGCAGCGCTGATCGCTCCGAAACTGTCAGTCACGCCGCACCTACGCTGCCATTCAGCACAGCATCAAGCCGAGCGCCTCATGCCCGTACTCGAACTTGAACTCATTCCATTTGAGCCGCCACCGCGAATTATTCGATAGGATGCTGCGAATACCTGCTCCATCCCATCACGCCTACCTGCGTGGTTTGGCTTTCACGTCATACTTCTTCCAATACTGAAACTCTTCTTCGTGCACCTCAAAGTCGAGCTCCGAGACGCTTTGCTGGAGCCGTTCTTGCGCGTCAGCCACGGCCTTGTTGTAGATAGTGGGGCCGATTTCCTCAAGGAAGAAACCGAGGAGCGCCCCAGCGGCGATGTTGCCTATAGGCTCCTCCATATTTTTCTCGAAATAGCGCTGAATGGAGGTAATCGCAGCTGCTCGAACTTCTTTATTCAATTCAATTGTCATAGCGGCTGCGCCCGGCAACATTGTCTTGTATGAAAGAGACCCTGATCGACGATTGCTGGCGACGATCTGCAATCGACCGCACCCGTGCCGCACACCATGCGACCGCTGTTGGCCTCACCCTACCCTCTGGCGAACCGGTGCAAGCAACACCCGAGCGACACCCGTTCCGTCGATTCATCATGCGATAAGGCTGCCGCGAAAGATACCGGCCTTGCTACCGGCGTCAACGCAGCCGCTTACACATGTGTTCCTCGTCATAGAATCGTTCATTAATCTGCATGGCACGGGGTTCCAATCCGAAGGTCTCAAACCCCTGCGATGTATAGAGGCTCTTCGCCGCTACGTTTTCCGCGTTGACGCACAGCATTAGCTGGATGGTATTCCACTCCTCTGATGCATGCGTTGTCGCGGCAGCCAGAAGCATCCCGGCAATCCCGTGCCCACGGTACGAAGGGTGCACGAACACGCCCCAGATTGTCGCCTTGTGGCTTACCTGATGCAGCGGCTCTCGCCGTATGCCCGTGATACCGGTCAACACCTCGCCATCGAAGGCGCCGAACACGGCTTGCGTGGGCGTCAACCGGATGCGATTGGCGGTTTCTTCGATCGATCGCGCCATCTCCTCTTCGCGCGTTGGCCATATCGATATAGGGGAGTTTTCTACGGCGAGAAGACGCAACGATTTGAAACGCTCGGCATCATTTGGAGCAAGAAGGCGGACAGTGACCATGCCAGTACAGGTAGAGGTTGACTGAAGACGCCTACATTACTTGATAGGAATAATGCCGCGCAAGGCCTCACTGCCTGCCTGTGCTATCTGACGCAATCGGCCGGATTGACGGAAACCGCGTCAATCCGATTAATCATGCGGTCGGTCTGGCGTGTCCGCTATCGCCCATCGTCCGTGCTTCGTCGTATTCCCGCGAGATGTCCTTGTTCGTGTAGTCACCCAGCCGCGAAGCGGCGATCAGGCTGAGCACCGCACACACCAGGATATAGCCCGCGATGGCATAGCCCGAATGGTAGTAGGCGAAGAGCGCGGTCGCTATCAGCGGCGCAGGGCCGCCGGCAATGACCGAGGCCAACTGGTAGCCCATGGACGCACCGCTGTAACGCAGCCGCCCCGTGAAGGATTCCGCGATCAGAGCGGCCTGGGGACCGTACAGCATCGAATGCGGTACCAGCGAGAGCACGATGGCCGCGAAGATCCACATCGGATCCCGGGTGTCGACCATTGCAAAATAGAGGAAGCCAAATACGCCGACGATGGCGGCACCGATCATATACATCCGCCGTCGCCCGATCAGATCGGACACGTGGCCAAACAGCGGGATGGTGAAGAATTCCAGCACGGAAGCAGCCAGCACCGCCGTCAGCAGCAAGTCGCGTGTCACGCCCAGTGTCGTGACGCCATAGGTGAAGACGAAGGCCGTGAAAATATAGAAAGGCGCCTGTTCGGCCATGCGCGCCAAGGCCGAGAAAAGGATGTCTTTCGGCTGGCGGCGCAACACCTCGAGCATCGGCGTCTTCTCGATCTTGCGCTCAGCGAGGAGCCGCGCGAAGATCGGCGTCTCGAGAATATTCAGGCGGATGTAGAGGCCGATCGCGACCAGTACAATACTGAGGAAGAATGGCACTCGCCAGCCCCACGTGAGGAATCCGCTGCCGGAGATCTGGCTCATGGCCAGCACGGCCAGATTGGCGAGAAATAGTCCCGCCGGCACACCGAACTGCGGCCATGAGGCGACGAAACCGCGATGCGAATTGGTGCGCGCCCATTCCATCGACATCAGGACCGAGCCACCCCATTCTCCGCCGACGCCCACGCCCTGAATGAAGCGCAGCACCGTGAGCGCGACGGCGCCCCAGATGCCGATCGTCGCATAGGTCGGAACAAAGGCCACAGCAAACGTCGCGAGTCCCATCAGTAACAGCGTCACGATCAACGTAGCCTTGCGTCCGATGCGATCGCCATAGTGGCCGAAAATGGCTGCGCCAACCGGCCTCGCTATAAAGCCGACGGCGTAAATCAAAAAAGCCTGCAGTGTGCCGACGAGTGGGTCTGATCCCGGAAAATATAGCTTCGCGAAAACCAGGCCAGTAACTGTACTGTAGAGGAAGAAGTCATACCATTCGATCGTAGTACCAATCGTGCTGGCGATGACTGCGCGGCGCAACTGGCGCCGAGCGTCGTGATCGGAGAGGGGCATCGCCCCTGATTGCGTGGCGGCCATTTGAGATCCCCAAAAAGAAGGGCGATATCCTGATATAGACCGTTTGCGCGATGAGATGTTCCGGTGGCGGCAAGGTGCGGCCGGTATCTGTTGCACCGCATGAGTCTGGAAAAAACCCTCCCCTGATTGCGGCCCTTCGCCATGTGCTAAGGTGGGCTTCATTGCGCCTGGTCACCTCACTCGCCCCACGCGCGGCGGTATAGTGACCCGCAATCCCACCCACCGCGCCGCGACTCTTGCGACGCCGTTAGAGGCCACGCCATGGCAGAAGACACCTCGGAAACCCGCGCCGCAGCTGCGGCTCCCGCCCAGCTAGTTGCACCGCAACACTTCTCGCTGGACGTCCTGCTCGAGAAATACGCGAAAGGCGACGAGCAATCGGCCGACGACGTGTTCAAACGCGTCGCCCGCGGCGTGGCTCAGGCAGAGCCAGAAGCGCTGCGCGAATCAGTTGAAGCGCTTTTCGTCGACAATCTGCGGCACGGCGCACTCGGCGCGGGACGCATCATGAGCGCGGCCGGCACGGGCATCGCCGCCACGCTCATCAATTGCTTCGTGCAACCGGTCGGCGACGCGATTCAGGGTGTCGATGAACAAGGCCTGCCCGGCATCTACGTGGCGCTGCTGCAAGCCGCCGAAACGATGCGCCGCGGCGGTGGTGTCGGCTACAACTTTTCCGCGATCCGGCCCAAGGGTGCCCGCGTTCATACCACCAGTTCGTCCGCGTCCGGACCGTGCAGTTATATGGACGTGTTCGACGCCTCGTGCCGGACCGTGGAGAGCGCCGGCTCACGGCGCGGCGCGCAGATGGCCGTGCTCGACTGCAATCACCCCGATCTGATCGAGTTCATCGAGGCGAAACATTCGAAAGGCCGCTGGAACAACTTCAATGTGTCCGTGGGCGTCACCGACGAATTCATGCGCGCAGTCAAAGGCGATCAGCCCTGGCAACTCGTGCACCGCGCCGACCCGTCGCCGGCGTTGCGCGCGGCAGGCGACGTGCGGCAACGCGAAGACGGCCTGTGGGTCTATAGCGAAAGACCCGCCCGCGAGATCTGGGATCGCATCATGCGCTCCACTTACGACGTCGCCGAGCCCGGCATCGTGTTCATCTCGCGCATGAACGAAGATAACAATCTGCGCGCCGTCGAAACCATCCGCGCCACCAATCCGTGCGGCGAACAACCGCTGCCGGCCTACGGTTGCTGCAATCTCGGGCCGTTGAACCTCACGCGTTTCGTGCTCGATCCGTTCGCGCAAATGAAAGGCCGCAAGCCTTCGTTCGACTGGGACGGTCTTGCCAAACGCACCCGCACCCAGGTGCGTTTTCTCGACGACGTGCTCGACGTCACGCTCTGGCCGCTGCAGCAGCAATATGACGAGTCGCGCGCCAAGCGGCGCATCGGCGTCGGCTTCACCGGCCTCGGCGATACGCTGGTGATGCTCGGCCTGCGCTACAACTCGCAGGAAGGCCGCGACTTCGCGGTGCGCATTGCCCGGCTGATGCGCGACGAAGCCTATCGGGCGTCGGTGGAACTGGCGCGCGAGCGCGGCGCGTTTGAATTGTTCGACGCCGGGCGCTATCTGGAAGCGGGCACGTTCGCCTCGCGCCTGCCCGACGACATCAAGGATGCGATACGCCAGGACGGCATCCGCAACAGTCATTTGCTATCGATCGCGCCGACGGGCACCGTCAGCCTCGCCTTCGCCGACAACGCGTCGAACGGCATCGAACCCGCTTTCTCGTGGACCTACACGCGCATGAAGGTGATGGCCGACGGCGGCCGCGAATCGTTCGATGTCGAAGACTACGCGTATCGCCTTTATCGCGAGCTTGGCGGCGATGTAAAAAACCTGCCCGACTACTTCGTCAGCGCACTGGAAATGTCGGCACGCGACCATCTCGACATGATGGCCGCCGTGCAGCCGTACGTGGACACGTCGATCTCGAAGACCGTGAACGTGCCGGCGGACTATCCGTTCGAAGCATTCGAAAGCCTCTACTTCGACGCGTGGAAAAATGGCCTCAAGGGTCTCGCCACGTACCGTCCGAATGAAACGCTCGGCGCGGTGCTGAGCGTGAGCCCGCCGCAAGTCGATGACACGCTGGCCGAGACGGATCAGGATCCGCTGCGGATCGCGATCGATCATCGGCCCAAGGGCGAGTTGCCGGCAATCATCGAAAAGGTCGAGTACCTGACGCAAGCGGGCAAGAAGTCGCTTTACGTGGCGGTGTCGTTCATCGAAGTGACGGGACGGCTCGGCGGTGAAGAGGTCACGATCGAGCGCCCCATCGAGTTCTTCATTCCGACCGGTCAGCGTGACGAATCGCAACAATGGATTACGGCAACGATGCGTTCGCTGTCGCTCGCAGCACGTGGTGGTTTTGTCGCGCGTAACTTGCAGGATATGCGCAAGGTGTCGTGGGATCGCGGGCAGGTGCGGCTCGGCGAGGTGCAGCGTCTCGACGGTCACCGCACACCGCGCTGGCACGATTCCGAAGTGGCGGCGCTCGCTTTTGCGATCCAGCAGATTCTGCACCGGCGCGGCTTTCTCGACGCCGAAGGCAACCAGGTGCCGTCGCGCATACTGGCGCGTTTGCCGCGCGGGCAGATGAAGGCCGAGACGGCGTTGCCTGCGGATTTCGGCATCCGTCCACATCCTGGTGACGCTGACGCGGCAGAGGATAATGCCCTGCTACAGCCCGGTGGTACACAAGGATTGCACACTATGCTCGGGCGCAAATGCGGCTCGTGCGGTGCGAACGCAGTGATTCGCAAGGATGGCTGCGACTTTTGTACCGCGTGTGGTGAGGTTGGCGCGTGCGGGTGAGTGGCAACTGAGCGCAGCCCTATGCTGCCGCGCACGGGTGAGCGCTTAGTCTCACCCGGCTCTCCATCAAGTTGGCTTGCGGACCGCGACTCGTCGCTGCACCAACGCTTGCTGATCGAGTTGATCGCGCGAGGCCCGACCACACGCACGCGCGAACCCGTGCAGCTTTCGGCTTATCAGCCGACTCGAGCGTAATACAGATTCTGCGGATGCTTGGCTTCTGCAAAAAAGAACCAGCGTTCAGCCACGAGACCGGCGTATTGCACGAGACACGCCGCGGCCAGCAAGCCAAGCGACACACCGATCGGGAGCAGGCCCGCGCCTAGCGCCATCAGCAACACGGGCACGGCAAACGCGGCCACGAGGAATCCCCATTTGACGCCACGCAGCGTCCCCGCGGACTTGCCGTGAAAGAATTCGCGCAGATTAAACGCACCAGCGGTAAAGCCGCGCGAGACCTGCACGAGCTTCGGGTTTTTGATGCCGGTCGCGCTTTGCACCGTGGACTTCGGCCGCAACCGGGCATTACGCACGAGCGATGCTGAACGGCTCGCGCAACCGGCCAGCGTGAGCACACAGGCACACAGCGCCAACCCCGCCGTCAGCGCGGGCGCGAACCAGGCGGTCAGCGCCGTCGCCAGCGTGAACCCGGAAGCGCAGCCGAGCAGCACAAAATTGACCAGCGTGAGCGGCGTGGCCCATTCCTGCAGAAAGCGCAGGCACGCGTAGATCATCGCCGAGCAGACAAATAGCACGGCGCTCGCCAGCACACCGAGCGCGCCTATCGCGAGCGACCACGGCGAACCGAACCAATGCGCGACGCCATAGAAAAAAGCACAGGCGAGAAACGCCGGCAGGCAAAGACACTCGCGCGATAACCACGAGGTTCGCCACATCGCGACCGCGCGCCACGCGCGCTCCGGATGTCCGAGATGGAAGAACGACGCGATCAGTCCCAAGCCGCCCAACACGACCGACAGCGCCGCGCCGGTGACATAGAACGCATCGGTAGGCGCCGCGATCAGCCCCAGATGCGCGGCCGCCTCCACGCCAACGAGCGCAATCAGCAGCCCCTGCGCCGCGCCGCTTAGCGTAGTGAGAAAAACCACGGAGAAAGCAGGATTCATCGTGAGGTCCTTTGTCTGTCCTTTAGATGCGCGTCGCCATCGACGCCAGATGCAACTCTCCGCGCTCGACTTGCGCGTCGAACGAGGCCGGCGAATCCACGACCGACCCAGTCGATTTGCACGAACAGCCGTCGCTGCCGCAACCCGAGGCCGACGTGGTGACGCGCGGCAAATAATGATTCGCCGGCTTCGTGTTCCATTCAGGCATCAACTGATAGCCGCCACGCTCCTCGATCGCCTTCGACACCACCGAGTCCGGGTCGTGGATATCGCCGAACAGCCGCGCGGAGGTCGGGCACGCAAGCACGCAGGCGGGTTGCCGGTCGCGCTCGGAGAGATTTTCGTCATGAATACGATCGACGCACAACGTGCACTTCGTCATCTCCTTGCGCGCTTCGTCGAGTTCGCGCGCGCCGTAAGGGCAAGCCCACGCGCAATACTTGCAGCCGATGCACTTGTCGAAATCGACCAGCACTAGGCCGTCCTCCTTACGCTTGTAGCTGGCGCCGGTCGGGCACACTGGCACGCACGGCGGGTCTTCGCAGTGCAGACACGACTTCGGGAAATGGATCGTTTCGGCGTTCGGATAACTGCCCGCCTCGAAGCTCTGCACGCGGTTGAAGAATGTGCCGGACGGATCGGCATCGTAGGGATTCAGGTCGGCGAGACTGCCCGATTCGCCCGACGTGTTCCACTCCTTGCAACTGGTCACGCAAGCCTGGCATCCCACGCATACGTTCAGGTCGATCACCAATGCCATCTGAGTCATCAAAGGCTCCTTGCTGAATTACTGCGTCACTTGCGCCCAGCCGCGCCACGCAGCCGCGCCGCGAACTCGCCACGCCCCGCGAAGTAGGTCTGCACGATCCGCGAGATCACGCCGTTCGAGCCCGGCAACGCCTGCATCGCGTCGAACTGGGGCAGCGTGTGCCGCGCGTCCGCTTCCGCCGGATAAATGCGCACCCGGACGTCGTACCACGCGGCCTGTCCGGTGACCGGATCGGAATTCGACACGCGTCCTGCCGCGTCATCCGCGGCGGGCAGTTCGTCGGTGATCAAATGATTGAGCAGAAAGCCGCGCTGCGATTCGTTCGCGCCCGCGCCGAGGTTCCATGCACCCGCGGCCTTGCCGATCGCATTCCACGTCCATACCGTTCCCGGCTCGACCGTCTCGCTGAAGCGCGCCATGCAGCGCACGCGGCCCCATTGCGATTCGGCATAGATCCAGCTGCCGTCGGCAATGCCGTTCTCCGCCGCCATCAGCGGATTCATGTAGAGATAGTTCTCGCCATGAATCTGCCGCAGCCACGCGTTCTGTGAGTCCCATGAGTGATACATCGCCATCGGCCGTTGCGTCACGGCGGCGAGCGGAAAGCGCGCGAGATCGGTGGAATGGCTCTCCAGCGGCGCATAAAAGAACGGCAGCGGATCGAAGTACTTCTCGACGCGCGCGCGCAAGTGCTCCGGCGGCTGCCTGCCGCTCGTGCGGCCCTGCGCGGCGAGCCTGAACTTCTGCATGACGTCGGAGTAAAGCTGGATCAGGATCGGCTCGCTGAATTTGCGGAAGCCGTTTTTCACCGCCCAGTCGAGATACGGCCCGTTGACGTTGCGCATGTATTGGAAGGTCTCGGGCAACCGGTAATGGAACACGCAATTGTTCTTCGCGTACTGTTCCCATTGCTGCGGATTCGGCTCACCTACCAGCGCCTTGTCGCCGTCCTTGCCGCGCCAGCCGATCAGAAAGCCGACGCCGGAATCGGGCGAGGTCGTGAAATTGACGATGAAGTCGGGATAGTCGCGAAAGCGCCGTGTGCCTTCGGCCGTGGTGAAAGCGGGAAACTTAAGCCGCGAAGCGAGTTCGATCAGCACTTCCTGAAAGGGCTTGCACTCGCCCGTCGGCGGCACGACCGGCACGCGCACGGAATCCACCGGACCATCGAACTCGGAAATCGGCCGGTCGAGCATCGACATCGCGTCGTGCCGCTCGAGATAGGTCGTGTCCGGCAGGATCAGATCGGCGAACGCTGTCATCTCCGACTGGAACGCATCGCACACCACGAGAAACGGAATCTTGTACTCGCCGTTCGCGTGCTTGTCGGCGAGCATCTCACGCACCTTCATCGTATTCATCGACGAATTCCACGCCATGTTGGCCATGAAAATCATCAACGTATCGATAGGATACGGATCGCCGCGCCACGCGTTGGTGATGACGCTATGCATCACGCCATGCACCGCAAGCGGATATTCCCAGGAGAACGCCTTGTCGATCCGTACCGGGCCACCCTGCTCGTCGATGAACAGGTCTTCGGGTGCGGCGGGCCAGCCGAGCGGCCCGGTTGCGAGCGGCGTATTCGGCTTGACGGCATCGGGACTGTTCGGCGGTTTGGCCGACGGCGGCACCGCGCGCGGATACGGCGACTTATGGCGAAAGCCGCCGGGGCGGTCAATCGTGCCAAGCAGCGACATCAGCACCGCAAGCGCACGGATCGACTGGAAGCCGTTGGAATGCGCGGCCAGTCCGCGCATCGCATGAAAGGCCACCGGATTGCCGGTCACCGTTTCGTGCGTTTGGCCCCAGGCGTCGGTCCATGGGATCGGCAGCGTGATCCGGTGGTTGCGGCTGGTCTCGATCATTTCGCCCGCGAGGCGGCGAATCGTGTCCGCCGCAATCCCGGTGATCTCAGCGGCCCACTCGGGCGTGCAATCAGCCACGCGTTCGCGCAACAACGCGAACGACGGCGTGACCGGCGTGCCGTCGGCGAGCGTATAGCGGCCGTCCAGCGCGGGCGTCACGCCCGGCGCATGATGCGGCACGGCGCGCGCGGCCTCAGCGTCCCACCAGAGATGATTCTGCGGAAACAGCGGATTGCCGACCGGCCGCTCCGGGTCGCGCACGAACAGGCCGAAGTTTTCGCTGGCTTCGTCGAGATCGACGAGTTCCGCCGCATTCGTATAGCGCTGCACGAACTCGTGGTCCCAGGCGTCGGCGGCAATCAATTCATGCAGGAATGCCATGAACAGCGCGCCGTCGGTGCCTGGCTTGATCGGCACCCACTCGTCGGCAATCGCCGCATAGCCGGTGCGGATCGGATTAATGGCGATAAAGCGGCCACCCGCGCGCTTGAACTTCGAAATGGCGATCTTGAGCGGATTCGAATGATGATCTTCCGCCGTGCCGATCATGAAGAAGAGTTTGGCGCTGTCCAGATCGGGGCCGCCGAATTCCCAGAACGAGCCGCCGATCGTATAGATCATGCCGGCCGCCATATTGGCCGAGCAGAAGCCACCGTGGGCCGCGTAATTTGGCGTGCCGAACTGTTTGGCAAAGAGGCCCGTGAGCGCCTGCATCTGGTCGCGGCCGGTGAACAGGGCGAATTTCTTTGGATCCGTGGCTCGGATCGTGGCCAGGCGCTTTTCGAGCACGTCGAACGCGACCTCCCACGACACCGGCTCGAACTGCGCACTGCCCCGCTCCGCGCCCGCCTTGCGCATCAAGGGCTGGGTCAGGCGCGCCGGTGAGTACTGCTTCATGATGCCCGAGGCACCCTTCGCGCAGATCACCCCCTGGTTCAGCGGATGCTCGGGGTTGCCGTCGATGTAGCGCACCTCGCCTTCACGCAGATGCACCCGAATGCCGCAGCGACAGGCACACATGTAACAAGTGGTCGTCTTGACCTCCAGCCGTTCGTTCTGCGTGCGGGCGTGGTGTTCCATGCTGGGGATCTCCGTCGCTGCTCCGGCTGTGTCGAAGCGGTATGGTTCGATATCGACCATCCTATTCGCCGCAGGCCCACAAGGGAAATCGCGATTTACGAGAGAAACTATCCGCTGCGCTGATAGTTTCAATTAGCCTTCAGCTATCAGATCGGCGTCAACACAGCTTCGCCCGCGAAATGCCGCTTCGCATTGGCCAGAAAATTGTCGACCGAGGCCGCGATCGCTTCCGGCGAGCGGCCGCCCACATGCGGCGTCAAAACCACGTTGCGCAACGTCAGCAAGGCTTCGGGGGGATGCGGCTCGCCCTCGTAGACGTCGAGGCCCGCGCCGGCAATCGTTCCCGTGGCAAGCGCCTGCGCCAACGCGGCGGTATCCACGACACTGCCGCGCGAGACATTGATCACGAAACCGTTGGCCCCCAGCGCCTCCAGCACCCTGGCGCCGATCAGATGACGCGTGCTGGCGCCACCAGGCGTCGCCACCACCAGAAAATCGCACCACTGCGCGAGCCCCTGCACGCTGTCGAAATAGCGCAGCGACGCGTCTTCACGCGGTTTGCGGTTGTGATACCCGATTTCCATATCGAACCCGGCGCCACGCCGTGCGACCTTCTCGCCGATATTGCCGAGCCCGACGATGCCAAGCCGCTTGCCGGACACGTTCGGGCGCATCGGCAACGTGTCGCGCCAGACGCCCTCGCGGGTTGCCTGATCCAGTTGCGGCACGTCGCGCACCACGGCGAGCAGCAAGGCGAACGCGTGATCGGCCACGCAGTGATCGTTGGTGCCCGCGCCGTTGACGAGCACGATGCCGCGCGAGCGGGCGTGGTCGACGGCGAGGTTCTCATAGCCGGCGCCGAGCGCGCTGACAAACTCGAGTTGCGGCATCCGGTCGATTTCAGCGGCCGTCAGTCCGGTCGTGCCGTTGGTCAGCACGGCACGGATCGCCTCGCCATGCGCGGCAATCACGGCGGCCCGCTGGGTGGCATCGGGTGCATAGACGACGTCGAAAGCGGCCTCGACACCGGCGCGGCTTGCGTCCTTCAGGGGGATCAGAACCAGCAGGGATGGCTTCATAACGTGGCGGTTTTTCTTTGGGCGGTGACGGACTGGAAACACGACGAGTGAGTGTAACAAGCCTCCCCCGGCCCCGTCGGCCCGCTGGCAAGCGGCCACAGGCGACACGCAGCCAAAAGCGAAGGCCCTGCGGCGAGCCTGCCGCCGTGCCGCCTAAAGTCCATCCGAACCACGCCGTTATCTTCGTGGATAGACCGGCGAAAACTGAATGCGTCATACATCTTTTTTTAGCCAGATCCAAGCCGCTTTAGAATAGCCGGAACTCCGACCACGGGAATCTCATGCTGGACAACCTCCCGCGCGGCTCAGCGCCCGCCCACGACGCCCCGCACGCAGTACCCCGCCCCGAAGGAAGCCCCCCTCGCGGATTGGGAGACGACTCCGAAATGTTCGACCTCGCGCCCGTCTCGCTCTGGCTCGAAGACTTCAGCGGCGTACGCGCGCTATTCGACGCATGGCGGGCACAAGGTGTGACGGATCTGCGCGCCCATTTCGCCGACGATCCAAGCCGGGTTGTCGAATGCGCGCACAGCATCCGCGTCATCAAGGTCAATCAGAAGACGCTGGCGCAATTCGAGGCCGCCGATTTCGACGCGCTCACTGCCAATCTCGCCTCGGTGTTCCGCGACGACATGCTCAAGACCCACCTAGAAGAGCTATGCCAATTGTGGGCGGGACAGGCCAAGTTCACGAGCCAGACGGTCAACTACACGCTCGGCGGCCGCCGGCTCGACGTGCTGCTCAAGGGCGCCGTGCTACCCGGCCATGAAGCGCGCTGGGACCGCGTGCTCGTCTCCGTCGAGGACATCACTGAACTGGAAGGCGCCCGGCATCGCGTGACGCGCGCCGAACAATACGTGCGCGGCCTGTTCGAGTATTCACCGGTGTCGCTGTGGGTGGAGGATTTCAGCGCCGTCAAGCGGCTGCTCGACGACGCGCGCGCGGCCGGCATCAGCGATTTTCGCGTGTTTACCGACGTGCACCCCGAGTTTGTCGAGCGCTGCATGCAGGAAATTCACGTGCTCGACGTGAACCAGCACACGCTCGACATGTTCGCGGCGAAAGACAAGAAGACGCTGCTGGCGCGCCTGCCCGACGTTTTCCGCGACGACATGCGCCCGCATTTCCGCGAGCAGTTGATCGATCTATGGGACGGCAAGCTGTTCCAGCAGCGCGAAGTGCTCAACTATTCGCTCGACGGCAGCGAGGTGCACGTGCATCTGCAGTTCTCGGTGCTCCCCGGTCATGAGAGCCAGTGGGACCTGGTGCTGGTGGCCCTCACCGACATCACGGCGCGCAAGAAGGCCGAAGCCTATCTTGAGTTCCTCGGCAAGCACGACGTGCTGACCAAGCTGCGCAACCGCTCGTTCTATGTCGATGAACTGAACCGGCTGGAGCGCAAGGGCCCCTGGCCAGTCACGATCATCATGGCCGATCTGAACGGCCTCAAACGCGTGAACGATCAACTCGGCCACGCTGCGGGCGATGCGCTGCTGCGGCGCGCCGGTGAGGTGCTCGCCAAGGCGACCGACGCACCGTTCCACGCGGCACGCATCGGCGGAGACGAATTTGCGATTCTGATGTCGGACACCGATGAGCGCGGCGGCGTCGCGATGATCGATGCCATTCGCCAACTGGTCGAGATGAACAACCAGTTTTATCCGGGCTCGGTGCTGAGCTTTTCGATGGGCGCGGCGACCTGCCAGCGGGGCGACCGGCTCGAAGCCGGCGTCCAGCGCGCCGACCTGCTGATGTATGAGGAAAAGCGCGCGCACTACGCCAATCAGCCGGGTTCGGACGCGCGAGCGGACTGAACGCTGAATCAGCCCGGCAGTTTCGCCGCCAGCACGTCGATCTTATGGATGGCAGGCAGTGTGGCGAGCAGTTCGCCGGCCTTCGCCATCAACGCAGCCGCCACCTTGCCTGACAGATGCGCCTCGCGGCCAGCCTCGTCGGGGAAAGCGTCGAAAATGGCGTAGGTGGACGGCCCCAACTTCAGGGCGAACCACGCCGTGGTGGCGGGCTCCTCCTGCACCAGCGGCAAGCCGTCGAGCAGAAAAGCCTCGACGTCCTTCTCCTTACCGGGCTTGGCTTCAAGGCGAACGTACAGTGCGAGTTTGACCATGGCGCGACTCCTGTTGTGACACGGAAAAGGCGCGTTCGCGCAGCGTGGCGGCGCGTGGCTTTGCGAAGCGCTGTAAAACGTGCTGGCTCGTAGAAAAGTATAGGCAGCACTCGCGCGTTGCCGCCAGGTGATGTCACCGGTCCGGAGATAGCAGGCGCCCGCTGTGGCGAGCCTCAGCCCTTGTCGCTACGCACCGCTTCGCCGTATGTCTCGACAATTCGCCGATCCTGCTCTTCGACGGAAAACAGTTCCCATTCGAGCCCGTTGACATCCTTGCTGCTCGAGTACCCGTCTACTGAATCGTCCTCAAAGCCGACGTGCCGAAGCTGTCCACGCTTATCCGGCATCTCGTTGATTGAGAAATTGAGCAGATCGGTGCGCCACATCGCGTAACGGCCGGGTACAACCGCGGTGGGCGGCTGATCGAGACGGCGGGTGTAATCTTCGATGGACGCGTCGAGGCTGGCGACAGCCAAAGCGATATGGAAGCGTTTCATAGCGGTTGTCCTGACGGTTAGGATGAGATGTTTTGATCGTATCGACGAAGCGGCGCCGCAACCAGTTGCGCAATCATCCCGGTATCGCCATTACCGGTTTGCGCGAAAACAGCTTCCGGCGCGACGGATGGATGCCGCACAGCCCGCGTCCGCTATACTCGCCAGCCCCGAAGTTATCCGCGCCGAGCCGCGATCTGGAAAGAAAATCATGTCGACGATTCCCGCCTGCCCGCAATGCGCAATGGAAAACACTTACCCGGACGGCGAAAATTACGTCTGCCCCGATTGCGCGCACGAGTGGCCGATGAGCGCCGCCGCGAGCGCTGACGAGGCCGACGAGCGCGTCGTCAAGGACGCCAACGGCAACCCGCTGGCCAACGGCGACGCGGTGGTGCTGATCAAGGACCTGAAAGTGAAAGGCTCGTCGATCACGCTGAAAATGGGCACCAAGGTGAAGAGCATTCGCCTTGTCGGCGGCGATCACGAAGTGGACTGCAAAATGGACGCCGGCAATTTCATGCTGAAAGCCGAGTATCTGAAGAAGGTTTGAAGCATCCGGCATGGGCCGGTTTGCAGTGAAAACGAGGAGTGACACTGATGCTTTCCCACGTATTCGTCGGCATAACGGATTTCGAGCGCGCGTTCGGCTTTTACAGCGGGCTGATGGACACGTTAGGCCTGCGGCTGAAGTTCCGTGACGACAAGGGGTGCTGGGCTGGCTGGATGGCGGCAGATACACCGCGGCCGCTCTTCGTGATCAGCAGACCCTACGACGACGGCCCCGCCAGCGTAGGCAACGGGCAGATGTTGGCCCTCCTCGCTACGGACCGCGCCACGGTCGATCGCGCGCATGCTGCCGCGCTGGCTCACGGCGGCGCCTGCGACGGGCCCCCGGGTTTGCGCCCGCAGTATCACGCGGACTACTACGGTGCGTATTTTCGCGATCCCGACGGCAACAAGCTCTGCGTTTGTTGCCATGAGCCGGACACGACCGCAGCCGAGCAGACAGCCACGCAGGCAGCTCGCTAAGCGCCCGGAAAGCGCAATTCGAAGCGCACCACGCCCGGCACCGGGCACACCACACGCGCCGTGCCTCCGTGCAGATGCATGATCGCCTTGACGATCGCGAGCCCCAAGCCGCTCGATTCGGTGAACTCGCTGCGTGCCGCATCCGCGCGGTAGAAGCGATCGAACAGGCGGTCGAGTTGCTCGCCAGGAATCGGCGCACCATCGTTTTCCACCACCACGGTCGCGCCCCGTTCGTCCTGCGTGCCGCTCAAACGCACGACCGTATCGCCCGCGCCGTATCGCACTGCATTGACAACGAGATTGTTGATTGCCCGCCGGCACAGCATCGGATTGACCAACGCCACGCCCTGAGCCTCGACCGCAAAGCGCATACCGCGTTCGTCGGCGGGTCCCTCGAAATAGTCTGCGATCCTGACGAGTTCGGCGCGCAGATCGACCGGCTCACGGTCGATGGACAGCGCCGCATGATCCGCGTGCGCGAGAAACAGAATATTTTCCGCGATGTTACTTAAGCGGTTCAGCTCTTCAAGATTCGATTCGAGCAGTTGCTGATACTCATCAGCTTCGCGCGGTTTGGCGAGCGTCACCTGGGTCTGGCCGATCAAGGCGCCCACAGGCGTACGAATTTCATGCGCCAGATCGGCGGAGAACTGCGAGAGGCGCTGATAACCGTCGGCGAGACGGTCGAGCATGGCGTTGAAGGCGTGCGTGAGCTGGCGTAATTCGACCGGCGCAGCCTCGCTGTCGAGCCGCACCGACAAACTCGCCGGACTGATCTGCGCGGCCCGCGTGGCGATTTCGCGCACCGGCCGCAATGCGCGGCGCGTCACGTAATAGGCGAGGAGCGTTGCAGCAAGCATGCCAATCAGCGTGGCCAGCACGATGCGATTGCGGTACGCGGCCAGCATTTGCATTTCCTGAGTCATCGGATGCGCGGCAATCACTTCGACCTCGCTACCGTCCTCGCGTGCTTTAGCGGTGGCCATCGCCCAATGGACCGGCACGCCATCCGGCAGCACGGTCTGCCGGATATCCGCGAGCGTCGGCAGCCGGTTCTCTGTGCCAGCCGGCAGTGCAGGCACCGCAATATTGCCAGGGTTCACGTCGATGAACGGCGCCTCGCCCGGCCGGCGGAACAGCAGTACGTCTTCCTCTGCACCGAGCATGGTCTCGAACAGCAATGGCCGGCTCTTCAATTCGCTGACCGAATAGAGATCGCGCACGATGCGGCTGAAATGCTCGACACGGCCGGTGAGCACCACGTCCGCCCGACGTTGCAACGACACCTCGGCGGAGTGGTAGAAATACGCGCCTAGCGTGCCGATCACCACGCACGCAATCGAGGCGAACAGCACCGTGGTGCGAGCCGTCAGCGAACGCTCGGTCCATAGTTTCATGAGCCGTCGCCGAAGGTGTAGCCGATGCTGCGCACCGTATGAATCAGTTTCTTTTCGAACGGATGATCGATCTTGGCGCGCAACCGCTTGACGGCCACGTCGACCACATTGGTGTCGCTGTCGAAATTCATATCCCACACTTCCGAAGCGATCTGCGTGCGCGATAGCGCTTCGCCCTGCCGGCGCACCAGCAGATGCAGCAGCATGAATTCCTTGTTGGTCAGCGGAATCTCGACGCCTTCGCGCGTGACTTTGCGGCGCAGAACGTCCAGCTTGAGATCGGCGATCTCGAACACATCGCTCTCGCGGATCACGCCACGACGCAGCAGCGTGCGGATGCGTAATACCAGCTCGGTGAACGAGAACGGTTTGACGAGGTAATCGTCGGCGCCGAGTTCGAGGCCGCGGATGCGGTCGCTGACGTGATCGCGCGCGGTCAGGAAAATCACCGGCAGGTCGCGCCGCGCCCGCAGCTTACGCATGATTTCCCACCCGTCGATGCCCGGCAGCATCACGTCCAGCACTACGAGGTCGTATGCGTGTTCCAACGCCATGTGCAGGCCGTCCGTTCCGGTGCGCGCGAGGTCGACCGCGTAGCCGCTTTCGCGCAGCCCCTTCTTCAGGTAGTCGCCGGTTTTCGGATCGTCTTCGATGACGAGGATGCTCATGGTGCCTGCTGTTCCACCCCCGCACGCTGCCACGGGCGCGGGTTATGGATAGGGACGTGGATATGGCAGCCATTCTACGTGGCCCCGGCGCGCCGTTCATGACGTTTTTGTCATCCGTCTGTCACTCGCCGGAGCCGATCGCGTACCTAAGCTGAACTCATCCTTCACCCACCCAGAGCAGACTCATGAAGATCGTTTCCGCTAATGCGATACGCGCTATTGTCGCCCCCGCGCTCGTCGCTGCCTCACTGTTCGCCGCAGGATCCGCCGCGCAAGCCCAGACCACCGCGCCCACCGGCGTACGCGGCACGGTGACCGCACTCTCGGGCGACGTACTCAAGGTCCATACGCGCGACGGCAAAGACGTCGATGTGAAACTCACAAAAGACACACCGATTCGCGGCGTCGCCCTCGCCGACGTGAACGACATCAAGCCGGACAGCTACGTCGGCACCGCCGCGATCCCGCAGCCCGACGGCACGCTGAAGGCGCTCGAAGTGCACGTCTTCCCGGCCAGTATGCGCGGCTCCGGCGAAGGTCATCGCCCGTGGGATCTCGGCTCGAACAGCACGATGACCAACGGCACGGTGGGCTCTCTCGTGGTCAGCAACGGCCGCACGATCACGGTCAAGTACAAGGACGGCGAAAAGAAGATCGTGATTCCGCAGGACGTGCCTATCGTCGCGCTCGAACTGGGTGACCGTTCGCTGCTGGTGCCGGGCGCGAAGGTCGTGCTGTTCGCCCACAAGGAAGCCGACGGCTCGCTGGCGGCGAACTTCATCTCGGCCGGCGAGCACGGTGTAACGCCGCCGATGTAATCCGGCGTTGCTTCAGCCGTTCGAACAAGCCGCGTGCCTCAATGGCGCGGCTTTCAGCTTTTTCCTTGTTTCATCGCCGCTCACCATGCCCGAACCGCAAGCACGCTTGATCGTCCACCCACTCGTCGTACGAATCACGCACTGGATCAACGCGTTTGCGATGGTCTGCATGGTGATGAGCGGCTGGGCGATCTATAACGCGTCGCCCCTCTTTCCGTTCAAATTTCCACTGTGGGCGACCGTCGGCGGCTGGCTGGGCGGCTCGATCGCATGGCATTTCGCGGCGATGTGGCTGCTGTGCGCGAACGGCCTGCTGTATCTGGCGTATGGCATCGGGCGTGGACATTTCCGTCGCAAGCTATTGCCGGTCTATCCGCGCGACGTCGTACACGATGCCGCATTGGCGATGCAGTTCAAGCTGCAGCACGATTCCGGCAAATATAACGCGGTGCAGCGCGCGCTCTATCTTCTCGTACTGGTCCTTGGCGTGCTACTGGTCGCCTCGGGGCTCTCGATCTGGAAGCCCGTGCAATTCTCGTGGCTGACCGCCCTCTTCGGCGGTTTCGATTTCGCGCGTCGCGTGCACTTTGTCGCGATGGCGGGCGTGGTGGGCTTTGTCGTCGTGCATCTGGCGCTGGTGCTGCTGGTGCCCCGCACGCTGCTGCCGATGTTGACCGGCCGCGCCCGAATCTCCACGCACGAAAGGAGCGACGCATGAGCGAATCAAAACGCAAGGACTCACGCAGCACGCGCATCGTCCTCGCCGACCACAAACCGCAAATCGAGCGCCTGCAACGACGGTTGTTCCTGCGTTCATCGCTTTCGATCGGCGCGCTGGCGATGCTCTCGGGCTGCAACATGCAGGACGGCGATTCCGTCGACAAGGTTCTATGGGCCATGTCGCGCTGGAACGATCGCGTGCAAGGATGGCTGTTCAATCCCACCAAGCTCGCGCCCACCTATTCGGCGAGCGAAATCACCGACCCATTCCCGTTTAACGCGTTCTATCCGGAGTTCGACGCACCGGATATCGACGGTTCGACGTATCAACTGGAAGTGTCGGGTTTGGTATCGGACAAGCGCACCTGGAATCTCGATCAACTGCGCGCGTTGCCGCAGGCTTCGCAGATTACACGGCACATCTGCATTGAAGGATGGAGCGCGATCGGACAATGGCGGGGCGTGCCGTTTCGCACGTTCCTCGAACGTATTGGCGCCGATCTGAGCGCACGCTATGTCGGCTTCAAATGCGCAGACCGGTACTACTCGAGCCTCGACATGGCGACGGCGTTGCATCCGCAAACTCAACTAACACTCGATTTCCGCGACGCGCCGCTGCCGGCCAAATACGGCTACCCGCTAAAGCTGCGTGTGCCGACAAAACTGGGTTTCAAGAATCCGAAGCACATCGCGGCGATCTTCGTGACCAACACGAACCCCGGTGGCTATTGGGAAGACCAGGGGTACAACTGGTTTAGCGGCCTGTAACGCGTCCTGCAAACGCTGCTTATACCGCGGTCACGTAACGCGCGACCGGCTTGACCACGCGCGGCGGCGGCGTATCGTACACGGTGCGCATGCGCTTGACTTCATCGACGGGGCTCAAGCCGAACAGGCGCTTGAACTCGCGACTGAACTGCGACGCGCTTTCGTAGCCGACTCGCGCCGCGGCCGCGCCTGCATTCAAACCATCCTGCACCATCAGCAAACGCGCGTGATGCAAACGCGTGGTCTTCACGTATTGCATCGGCGAGGTCGCCGTCACGGCCTTGAATTGCGCATGAAAAACGGCGAGACTCATGCCCGCTTCAGAGGCGAGCGTATCGACATCGAGTTGCCCGTGATAGTCGGCGTGGATGCGCCTGAGCGCCTTGGCGATACGGCCGAAATGATTCTGATGTGTGAGCGCGGCGCGAATCGCATCGCCCTGCTCGCCCGTCAACACGCGATAACAGATTTCTCGCACCACACCCGGCGCGAGGATGCGCGCGTCGAGCGGCGACGCTAACGCTTCCATTAGACGATGAACGGCATTGCTCAAGGCCGGATCGAGCGGCGTTGAATAGATGCCGAGCGGTTCGTTCTGGGCAGCGCCCTGCGTTTCATTCAGCGCCATCAACAGCTCTGCCACCATGCTCAGATCGACACGCACCGAGATACCGAGGAACGGTTCCTCGGGACTCGCCTCGGTTTCACATTCAAACGGCAACGGCACCGACAACACCAGATACTGCTGCGCATCGTAGTGGAACACCTGATCGCCGAGGTAACCACGCTTGCGTCCTTGGCAGACGATCACGATGCTCGGCTCGTACATCACGGGCATACGCGGCATCGGACTATTGGCGCGCATCAGGTTTACACCTTCAAAGCTCGAACGCGTAATGCCCGGGGTGGGTGCGAGCAAATCGAATAATTCGACCAGACGCTGCTGGGCGGGATCGGCCGGGCTGCGCACAGCCGGGTCGCGCTCCGCCGATGCAGGTTCAATGGAACGGGTTGACATGACGGTATAGTGACGCGCAAGAGAATAATGCTTGAAATTTAGCACCAAACGACCTACTGCGCTCATCGCCAGGAGTTTTAGGCAAACCTTCAAGATATTCAGGTATTCCCCGGTTCGCTCCTGGCTCCTACTATGGGAACCCTGCCGGATCATCTATTTCCGCGCTGCGCCGGGCCTGGTTGCCCACTTGCTGTTTCGGTGAATACGCCGACCACCGCCTGCGCCGTGATCCCGGTTCACAACAAGGTTTGGCCGCATCGGCGACATACGTCGCCCATCGTTGGCGCCTTGCGACATCACCTTCTTTGCTGGAGCTACCCATGAGCACGACTTATGCCTATGCAGCGACCGACGCTACCGCGCCGCTCGCCCCGTTTGATATCCAGCGCCGCGAACTGCGTGCCCATGACGTGCAGATGGAAGTCCTGTTTTGCGGCGTGTGCCATTCCGATTTGCATCAGGCACGCAATGAATGGAAGAACACCGTTTTTCCGGTGGTGCCGGGCCACGAAATTGTCGGCCGCGTGACGGCGGTGGGCCCGGACGTGACGAAATACAAGGCAGGCGATCTGGTGGGCGTGGGATGCCTGGTCGATTCGTGCCGTACGTGTGCGAGTTGCGAGGAAGGTCTCGAGCAGTATTGCGAGAACGGTTTTGTCGGTACGTACAACGGTGTCGACCGGGTTGACGGTCAGATCACCTACGGTGGTTATTCGACGCAACTGGTGGTGGATGAAGAATTCACGCTGCGCGTGCCGGAGAATCTCGACCCGGCGGGTGTAGCGCCGTTGCTGTGCGCGGGTATCACGACGTATTCGCCGCTGCGTACCTGGGGTGCCGGTCCTGGCAAGAAGGTCGGGATTGTTGGCCTTGGCGGCCTGGGTCACATGGGCGTGAAGTTGGCCCGTGCGATGGGCGCGCATGTCGTGTTGTTTACGACGTCGCCGTCGAAGATCGAGGATGCCAAGCGGCTTGGTGCGCATGAGGTTGTCATCTCGAAGAATGCTGACGAGATGGGCGCGCATGCCAACAGCTTCGATTTCATTCTGAATACCGTGGCTGCGCAGCATGATTTGAATCCATTTTTGAGTCTACTGAAGCTTGATGGGACGATGACGCTGGTGGGTGCGCCGGAGCACGATCATCCGTCGCCGCAGGTGTTCAATCTGATTTTCAAGCGTCGCCGTCTGGCTGGGTCGTTGATTGGCGGGATTGCTGAGACGCAGGAGATGCTCGATTTTTGCGGCGAGCACGGGATTACTTCGGATATTGAGGTGATTCCTATGCAGGGGATTAATGAGGCTTATGAACGGATGCTTAAGAGTGATGTTAAGTATCGGTTTGTTGTTGATTTGGATTCCTTACGGAAGTAATTTGGTTTTTTTGCCTTCGCGGCGCTTGGTTTCTGTGTGACTGTGGTGTTGGCCTTTCCTTGATTTCTTAGTGGTCTATTAGCGTCGCCCCTGTGCGGGGCGGCACTTACTTTCTTTGCCGCCGCAAAGAAAGATAAGCAAAGAAAACGGCTCAACCCGCCAGCTCATAAGCGGGTCCCTCGCACAGTTGCGGTAGTGGTGCATCTGGAATCCGTTTCCTCGCACATTCGGCGTTGGTGACAAAGCGCTCATCAGCTCCCACTCCGCACTGCGTGCGTCGCGGATGGGTATGCATGGGAAACCCCGGGCTTCGTTTGGGCACGGTGGGGCCTTCGGCTTCGCCTCGGCGATGACAAGGCTGTATGGGAAACCAAGAGCTTCCTTTGGCCCGGCGGAGTACCGGCTTTGCCTCGGTGAGAACAGGGCTGCATCGGAAACCAAGAGCTTCGTTTGGTCCGGTGAAGCATCGGCTTTGCCTCGGTGACGACAGAGCTGTATGGAAACCAAGAGCTTGGTTCGGTCCAGCGGGGCCATCGGCTTCGCTTCGCCTCGGCGAGGACAGGACAAGACAAGACAAGACAAGACAAGACTGTATGGGAAATCAGGCGCTCCGTTTGTGCGCGGCGGAAGTCATCAGCTTCGCCTTAGAGAAACCCTTCTGCACTCTTGAGCGCCCCCTACTTCGAATGAAATGTCGATGTACGGCAATGGCATTATCAGACCACCGTACAAGGCACCGCACGAGAGCTAGAACGTAGTACCTGGTTTTGTGAAGCACCCTTCGGCGCGCGCAGCGCCGCCGGAAGTATGACTGCCTTGTCACTAGCGCCGAATGTGCGAGGGCACAGATTCCAGATGCACCACTGCGCCCTCCAAGCCAGGGACCCGCTTAAGAATTAGCGGTTTGAGCCGCTTTCTTTTGCCTACTTTTCTTCGCGGCAGGCAAAGAAAAGCAGGTGCCCGCCCCGCACAGGGGCGACGCTAATAAACCAATAAGAAATCAAGGAAAGGCCAACGCCATAGGCATACAGGCAAACAAGCGCAAGCAGGCAAACACATCAAGGAAAGGCCAACACCGCAGGCGTACAGCTAAGCGCCGCACAGGCAAACAAACCAGGCAAAACCGAACGCCACAGGCATACCCCCAATGCCGCCGCCAAAGGCAAAAAACCCAACCCTTCACTAACTGGAGTTTGAATCGTGATTGACAGAATAACTGCAATGCGGACATTCATCCGAATCGTGGACACAAACAGCTTCACCCGCGCAGCGGAATCCCTCAACATCCCGCGCGCGACGGCGACAACTATCGTCCAGAACCTGGAAGCCCTGCTAGGCACCGCCCTCTTAACCCGCACGACGCGGCGCCTGAGCATCACGCCGGAAGGCGCAGCCTACTACGAGCGCTGCGCGCAAATCCTCGCCGACATCGACGAAATGGAAGCCAGCCTCCGTCACGCAACGGATAACCTGACCGGCCGCCTGCGCATCGAAATGCCCGGCGCGGTAGCGAGCACCATCGTCCTGCCGGCACTGGACGACTTCCACGCCCGCTACCCAAACCTGGATCTGGCCATCGGCATCAGCAACCGAACCGTTGACCTGATCTCGGAAGCCATCGACTGCAGCATCCAGCTAGGCGAATTGCCAGATTCGAATCTGATCGCGCGGCAACTAGGCACCCTCGAGCACGTGACATGCGCAAGTCCAGCCTACCTGGCCCGCCACGGCACGCCCACCAACCTCGACGATCTGCGCGGACACGTCGCCGTCAATTGCATGTCGCCGCATAACGGCCGCGAAGTCGACTTCGACTTCGAAGTGGACGGCGAAGCGCAAAACGTCAAGATAAAAGGCTTCGTCAAAGTGAGCGACGAGCAGGCTTATCTCACCTGCGGATTGCAAGGGCTTGGTCTGATCCAACCCGCGCGGATCGCCGCACAGCCCTACCTCGATTCAGGACTGTTGCGTGAAGTGCTGCCGCAATGGAAACCCGTGCCGATGCCGGTCTCGGTCGCGTATGTGAAGAATCGCCGGGTGTCCCCACGCGTGCGGGCCTTCGTCGACTGGCTTGCGGAATTGTTCGAGCAGACCGAACACGTCGATCAGGACCTGTCGCGAGTCCGTCAACTGTTGCGTGGCCTGCATCCCGCCTGAGGCAGGTTTCATGCAGGCTCGCAACAGCACGGACGCGTTAGTTCGGCAGTGTCACCGGCACCGGCCGCGTCAGCAGATCAACATAGAAATTGAAAAAACTCGGATTGTCGAAACTTTTGACGACCGTCATCTTCTGCAAACCCGCCGGCGGCGAACGGGTGTAACCGGTCGACTTGCCGTCATTGGCGCCGAAGCTCGTATCCACGTCCACCCATTCATCCACCGTCTGCGTCGCAAACGACGGATGCATCAGATACGCCAGTGTCAGCGTGTCCCAGATGTTCGTGGTGTAGTTCGGATTCGTTTCAAAACCGTTCTTGCCGTCGAAACCATAGCCGTTCAAGGTCTTGAACAGTTGCGTGACGATGGTCTGCCTGTTCGGATCGTGCGCAACACGGTCGTACAGCGCTTTGTCCATCTTCACGGTGTCCGTCACGTCGAGCGGCATCACCACCTGTTTGATCGGCAGGCGCAACACGGTCCTCGCCGCTTCAGGATCGAACCACCAGTTGAACTCGGCTCTCGGCGTCGTGTTGCCAGGCACATCGATCGCCCCGCCCATGTAAATGATCTGCTTGATCAGAGGCACGATCTCCGGATGCTGACGCGTGGCGAGCGCGATGTTGGTCAGCGGGCCGATCGCCAGAATCGTCACCTCGCCGGGATACTGCTTCACCGAATCGACAATGAAATCCACCGCGCTCCTGCTCTGTACCTTGGTGTGCGTGGCGAAGCCGTCCGGCGGAGCAACAAGGTCGCCGTTCGATTTCGGCTCGGGCGTATTCCACGCGCCGAGATAACCGTCGCCACCGGGGAATTGCTTCTGCTCGGCCTGAATGGTGGCGAAATTATGCGACAACGCATAATTGGCGCCCGCATAGACGCCGATCTGATTCTCAACGCCAAGACGCTCAACCGATTTCAATGCGTCCGATACGCCCTGCTTCAACCATTGATTACCGGAGACCACCGTAATACCCAATACTTTTAGCGAGCCTTGCGCCTGCAATTGCACAGCCATGACGCCGAGCTGGCCATCGTCGCTTAGCGTGTTGTAGTCACTGTCGACAATCACTTTGGGTGGATCAGTCTGCGCATTGAGATCGCTGCCACCGCAAGCTGAAAGTGCCGAGACGGTCACCACGCTTGCCACGCACGTCAATGCCACGAAGAGTCCCTTCACCGATGTCTCCTTTTTTATGCGGCGGTGCTACCCGAATAAGGAAGTTCATCATAGACGTAAACATAACGAAATAAAATTGTCAGATTCAATGCGTCATTCATGGGATCAACTTTCTGCGCCGTAAATCGTCGAAAATACCGATAAACATCGCTTCGGTATCGACAAAATCATGAAAACCGAAGCGCCGTGCTTTCGAGCCGTCGCCGAACATGTCGTAATCCCACGAGAAAACGAAATCCGCAAAACGCCACGAGGAGACGTTTCGATAGGGAACATGCCGCAGGCCGTGTCTGGCTGCCATCGCCTCCCACAATGACGCTTTGTCGGCCATGATCGTATCGAGCGACATCGGCAACGGCGGCGCCACGTCGAGCTCGAAATAACGGGCGATCTTCGGCCACATGTCATTCCAGCGGAACAGGTCGCCGTTGTTGATGTTGAACGCCTGATTCGCGGCGAGCGGCTCTGTCGCGGCCCAGACGGTCGCGTGTGCAAGCAAACCGGCGTCGGTCATTTCCAGTAGCTTGTCGTAAGCGCCAGGTTTGCCGGGAAAGCGCAAGGGCAAGCCGAGCTCCTTCGACATCGACGCATACACGGCAATCGCCACCGCCAGATTCATTGGGTTACCCAACGCAAAGCCGCCCACCACCGAAGGCCGGATCGCCGACCAGCTCCAGCGCTTGCCCTTCTGGCGCGCCTCCAGAAACGTCTGCTGATCGAACATGAACTCAGGCGGCATGAAATGCGCGTCGTCCTCGCGCGCCGGCGTCTTGAACGGGCCGAGATGGCCGCCGTACACCTTGTAGCCCTGCATCAGGCTCACGTGCTGCAAGCCCGCCGCGACCGGCTCGATGGCGTCGAGCACGTTGATCAACATCGCCAGATTGGGCGGCACCAGTTCGGCCCAGGTCGGACGGTCCTGATACGCGGCATAGAACACGTGCGTGACGTGATTCAAAGCGCGCAGTTTCGATTGCGCCTCGGTCGGATCGAGCAAATCGACCGCAATGTATTGCAGCCGTTCTTTGGCTTCGCCGCCACGGCGCGAGAGGCCGATGACCGCCCAATCGTCGAACGTGCTCAGGTAATCGACCAGATTGGGGCCGATCACACCCTGTGCACCCACCACCAAAGCGACCTTCTTCGCTGCGTTCATTGCCATGCTCCCGATAAAACGTTTCGTTGCGACGGCTCACGCCGTTCGGTAACTGAAAGATATCGGCACCGCAGTGCTTTCGGTAGACTGCCAGATGGCATATCACCTGTGAATTGAACTCACGATGGCACGTTTGGATGTGAACCGCTCTGGCGAACTCGAAGTGTTCGTGCGCGCGGTCGAGCTAGGCGGGTTTTCGGCAGAGGCACGCGCGCTGGGAATGACACCGTCGGCAGTCAGCAAACTGGTGTCGCGTCTCGAAGCCCGGCTGGGCGCACGACTGGTGAACCGCTCGACGCGCAATCTGCAACTCACGGCGGAAGGCTGTGTGTTCTACGAACGCGATGTGCGCGTGCTCGCCGAACTCGACGAAACCGAACGCGGCGCGGCCACCGGCTCGACGCCCCGCGGCCGCCTGCGTGTGCATGCGAATGTGCCACTCGGACGGCACTATCTGTTGCCGCTCGTGCCTGAGTTTCTCGCCGCCCATCCCGACATGACGCTCGATATCGTGTTGACCGATCAGGTGGTCGATCTGCTCGAACAGCGCACCGATATCGCGCTGCGCAGCGGTCCGCTGAAGGATTCGCAACTGGTGGCGCGCAAGCTGGGCGATGCGAAAATGGTGGTTGTCGGCGCGCCGGCCTATCTGGCCCGCCGTGGTACGCCACAGACGTCCGCTGATCTGGCCGCGCACAACCGGCTGGGATTTGGCTTTGCAAGGGCGACGAACAGCTGGCCGTTGCTCGACTGTGAACAACACAGGATCGACGTGCCTGTGGAAGGTAATGCGCAGGTCAGCGACGGCGAGACGCTGCGCCAACTCGTGCTGGCGGGCGTCGGGTTAGCGCGGCTTGCCGCCTTTCAGGTGCGCGAAGATGTCGCTGCGGGCCGCCTCACCGTGTTGCTCGAAGCATTCGATACCGGCGAGACCGAGCCGATCAACGCGCTCTATCTTGGACAAGGCGGCCACCTGCCCGCTCGCGTGCGCGCGCTGCTCGACTTTCTGGTAGTGCGGATGCGCGTGGAGTGACACGCATCGCCACCGACCGAGCCGCAGGCTCACGAACGCCGCAGCGGCGGATGTGGGCCGCGCGGATCACGTGCCCGGATGCCGCGAGTCACGAAGACGCGCGGCGCACGGCCTGAACTTACGGCTGTCGCGCCTGCGGCGTCGAACCCGGACAGGCGGGATCTTTACCCCAATGTCCGTCGCATACGCGCCAGCGGCACAACTGGTCTTCGAAGAAGCCGCGTTGTCCGCACTCTTTCACGCGTTCCGCCAGCTTGGCGTTCCCTGGGGTAGCCGATGCACTGACTTTGGTGGTCGTGCTGCCGTCTGCCGCTTTCGTGTCAGCCGGTTTGGTGCGTGCCACGAGCGCGGCTAATAGATCGGCATCCGAATCATCTTTCGAAGCATTGCCTGCCGCGCGAGATTTCTTCGTTTGAGCGACCGCGGTCGGCGCGCTCGCGTGACGACTGCTTGCGATTGCACTTTCCTTCTTGCCGTGGGCCGTCATCTCATGTTTCGCACTGCTGGCGACAGCCGTCGAGCTCTTACCGTGCTTTGCCGTCGGCACCGTGACCGCCGATGCCGCCGTTGCGGACGCGACCGGTGTCGACGCGTTGCTCGGCTCAGCGCCATTGGCAAGCGCGCGCGATAAGCGGCTGTCATCGCCGCTGGCAGGTACGCTCGCGGATGCCGCGGGCGCCTTGCTGTCGCTATCGTCAGCGATAATCGTGGCTGCTTGCGACGACGCTGCAGCCGGAGCCTCCGCTTTCGCGGTCACCTGCGGCGCACTGCCGGCGGCAGACGCCGCCACGGCAGCTTTCTCAGCGTTGGCTGGCGCGGCTGACGCCAACGACTCCGTCTGCACGCGCTGCTGCATATGCCACGCGCCCCAGCCACCCGCCGCGACCACTAACAAGGCGACCAGTACAAGCGGCGTTTTCGACCGGCGTGGTTGATCGGTAGGCGGCGCGACGCGGCCCTCCAGATTCGCGAGAATTCGCGAACCATTGCCATCGGCACCTTTAGCCTTATCGGATAACAGGCTAGGCGGGGCTTTGGAATTCGAACTTTCCGGCGCACTCATTCACTGTCTCATTGAATCCTGGATTATTTCGCCGTGATAATACCGTTCCGGCTCCTCTCCGAGCAGGCCTGATTCTAAGAGCAAGCATTACAAAATACAATTGTTTCCAATTTCCGGGGTCGACTTTGATTGCCGTAGTACTTCTCGCCTATTTCGCCATCGCCGTTGTGATCGCAGCAATGCTGCTATTGCCGGCGGTACGCGCCTCTTTATTAGGCGCCGCACTCGCCATTCACGGCCGCGTGATGCGTGGCGCATCGCAAGGTGCTTCACGTGCTCGCGGTCAATTAACCCGTTCGGCAAAAATTTCGCAATCGACCGCAATCGATATGCAAAAGTTACTGGTAAAGCGGCGCTTGCTGATTTTTACCACGACAGGTATTCTTGCGACGCCGCCATTGGTGGCATTGGCTTTACGCGGACGGCAATTATTCCAATTCGATGACACCGCAAGGGTACCGGACGAGAAAATTGCCGCGTTATTGAATGGCGAACAGCTTGTGCCCCCGCCGCCGCTGCCGCCCGAGGTATTTGCAACGCAGGAAGTGGAGCAGATTCGGCCCGCGCTGAAAGACGCGAGCCGCGACTGGAATTTGCTCGACGCCGATTTCAGAACGCGTTTATTGCTCGTTTACAAAATCATGCACGAGCAATACGGGTATGAAATGGCATTGCTGGAAGGTTATCGCAGTCCAGAGCGGCAAAACCGCCTGGCGCAAATGGGGGGCAACGTCACCAATGCTGCAGCGTTTCAGAGCTATCACCAATACGGCCTTGCCGCGGACAATGCGTTTTTGCGCGACGGCAAGCTCGTCATTTCAGAAAAAGATCCCTGGGCCATGCGAGGTTATCAGTTATACGGACAGACGGCCGAACAGGTCGGTCTGACGTGGGGTGGCCGCTGGAAAATGATGGATCTGGGGCACGTTGAATATCACAAACCTGGCTTCGTCCTCGGACGCGGTCATTAAGGTGAAGCGGGCAATAAAGAGGTCGGCAATGGGGCGTTCAATCAATTTTTCTGGCACAAGTCGGCAATGCCGCATGCATAACGGCATGAGTCCAATCGACATCGGCGGGACATCCCCTGGCGGATTTAACAATCCGGCCACCCTCATCTTCGTCTGAATATGCTTTTGTTTTGTTTTAAACGCAGCGCAGGCAGATTTTGCCCGCGCTCGCGTCATGCTGTTTGCCACACACGCGCCACAACACACATCACCAAGACCTGAACGGCTTATGCGACGCATTCTTAACGTGTTGACCCACCCACGCACGCTCTCGATCATCGGCCTGCTAGCGCTCGCTGCTGTTTTATTCATCGGCGCCGATACCTTGCAGATCGACCTGATGTGGCCCGCCATCGTGCTCGGCGCGGTGATCGCACTATGGCTGCTGGTCTGGGTGGTGCGCCGCCTGCGCGCGCGGCGCGCGAACGACAAGCTCGGCGAAATGCTCGAGCAACAGGCCGAAAAACAGACCGAAAGCGGCCCCGCGCCGACGCCGGCACGCCAGGCCGAACTCGACGTGCTGCGTACGCGCCTCGTGGATGCGGTGAAAACGATCAAGACCTCGAAGATCGGTCAGATGTCCGGCGGCTCGGCGCTGTATGAGATGCCCTGGTACATCGTGATCGGCAACCCGGCCGCTGGCAAAAGTAGCGCCGTGCTGAATTCGGGTCTGCAATTTCCTTTCGCCGACAAGAACAGCGCGGTGATTCACGGCATCGGCGGCACGCGGAATTGCGACTGGTTCTTCACGACCGAAGGCATTCTGCTCGACACCGCCGGCCGCTATTCCGTGCACGAAGAAGACCGCACCGAATGGCTCGGCTTCCTCGGCCTGCTCAAACGCTTCCGGCCGAAGGCGCCGATCAACGGCATCATCGTCACGGCGAGCATTGCCGAGTTGACCAACAGCAAGCCCGAGTTCGCGATCAATCTCGCGAAGAATCTGCGCCAGCGCGTGCAGGAGTTGACCGAGAAGCTCGAAGTGTTCGCGCCGGTGTATGTGATGTTCACCAAGGCTGACCTGATCACCGGCTTCACCGAATTTTTCAGCGGCAGCGACCGTCACGAATACGACCGCGTGTGGGGCGCCACCCTGCCCTACGAGCCGGATGAAAAGCGCGACGTAGTGGGTCTGTTCGACGAGCACTTTGAAGAACTGTATGACGGCCTGAAGGAAATCAGCGTCGCGCAGATGTCGATCAACCGCGGCAACAAGCTCTCGCCGGGTCAGTTGAGCTTCCCGCTCGAGTTCTCGGCGATCAAGCCCGCGTTGCGCGCGTTCCTCGCCACGCTGTTCGAAACCAATCCGTTCCAGCACAAGCCGATTTTCCGCGGCTTCTACTTCACCAGCGCGTTGCAGGAAGGCGAAACCAACAGCGCCGCCGCCACGCGTATCGCCAACCGCTTCGGCCTCTCCGCGGACAGCCTGCCCAAGCCGCATAGCGCGTTCTCGAAGAACGGCTTCTTCCTGCGCGATCTGTTCTCCAAGGTGATCTTCGCCGACCGGCAGACCGTCAAGCAGTTCGCCAGCCCCGCCAAGACGCGCATGCGTTATGCCACCTTCTTCGGCTTCGTCGCGGTGCTCGCGTTGGCGCTCGGCGGCTGGACGTGGTCGACGATCGGCAATCAGCAGCTCGCCGACAATGTGAAGGCCGACCTCGATAACGTGGTGCGCCTGCAGCAGAACCGCAACGACCTGCAATCGCGTCTGCAGGCAATGGACATTCTGGAAGATCGCATCGACCAGCTCGAACAGTTCCGCCGCGACAAGCCGCTGGCCGTGTCGCTCGGGCTGTATCAGGGCGACCGACTCGAACAGCATTTGCTCACCGAGTATTACAACGGCGTGCGCCAGATCCTGCTCGACCCGGTTTCGCAGAATCTCGCCTCGTTCCTGAAAGACGTCAATGCGCATCCCGATCAGCTCGCGCCGATGAACCGCACGCCGGACGCCGCCGCGATTCCCGTGTCCGCCCACACGGCGATGGCGGCGAACAGCCAGGGTGGCCTGTATAGCGACGCGTCGCCGACCAACGTCGAAGACGCGTACAACGCGCTCAAGACCTACCTGATGCTTAGCGACAAGCGTCACGTGGAAACCGCTCACCTGACCGACCAGCTCGCCCGCTTCTGGCGCGGCTGGCTCGAAACGAATCGCGGCAACATGCCCCGCGACGAGATGATCCGCAGCGCCGAGCGCATGATCACCTTCTACCTGTCGCGCGTATCCGACAACGACTGGCCGATGATCGACGAGAACCTCGGCCTCGTCGACCAGACGCGTGAAAACCTGCGCCGCGTGGTGCGCGGCATGCCGGCTCGCCAGCGCGTCTACGAAGAAATCAAGGCCCGTGCGTCGACCCGTTTTGCGCCGATGACGATCGCGCGCATTGTCGGCGACAACAATACGGCGCTGGTGGCCGGCAGCTACGCGATCCCCGGCACCTTCACGCGTGAAGCGTGGTTCCAGTACGTGCAGCCGGCGATTCGCGACGCCGCCACCAAGGAACTGCAGGCCAAGGACTGGGTGCTCAACACCTCCGCGCATGATGACCTGACGCTGGAAGGAAGCCCCGAGCAGATCCAGAAAGCGCTCGTGGCGATGTACAAGACGGAGTACGCGATGCACTGGCAGAAGTTCATGCAAGGCATCGCCGTGCAGAATTTCGGCAGCTTCAGTCAGGCGGTGGATGCGATGAACCGTCTCGGCGATCCGCAGGATTCGCCGATCCGCAAGATCCTCGAAACCGCGTACGACCAGACCTCGTGGGACAACCCCTCGCTGTTCAACGCGAACCTGAAGCGCGCGCAAACCGGCGTGACCAGCTGGTTCAAGAACTGGTTCTCGCGTGCGCCGACCGGCCAGTTGAACGCCAACATCGACATCAACGGCAATCCAGTCGAAGTGCCGATGGGGCCGATCGGTCAGGAGTTCTCCGCGTTGGGCCGCATCGTGGTCTCCGGCGACAATGGCTCGATGTTGAAGGGCTACATGGACACGCTCTCGAAGGTCCGTACCCGCTTTAACGTGATCAAGAACCAGGGCGATCCGGGACCGGGCGCGCGTCAGTTGATGCAGCAGACGCTCGACGGCAGCGGCTCCGAGTTGGCCGATTCGCTGAAGTACGTCGACGAGCAGATGCTGACCGGCCTCACCGATTCGCAACGCAAGGCACTGCGCCCGCTGCTGGTGCGTCCGCTGATGGCGGCGTATGCGGTGGTGATCCAGCCGGCCAGCGTCGAAGTCAACAAGGTGTGGAACGCGCAGGTCTATCAGACCTTCCAAGGATCGCTGGCGAACAAGTATCCGTTTGCAGGCGATGCGAAGGTCGAAGCCGGCGCCGGCGAAATCGCCCAGGTGTTCGGGCCGGACGGCGCAATCGCCAAGTTCGTCGGCACCACGCTCGGACCGCTCGCGGTGCGCCGCGGCGACACGCTGACCTCACGCACATGGGGCGATATGGGTCTTGCGCTGACGCCCGACTTCACCAGCGGTTTTGCGCGCTGGGTGGCGCCGCTTGCCGGTGGAGCCGCGACCTCGTCGGGCCAAAGCTCGGCTGAACCGCAGACCGTGTTCCAGATCCTGCCGCAGCCAAGCAGCGGCACCACGGAATACACACTCGCGATCGACGGCCAGCAAATGCGTTACCGCAATACGCCGCCGCAGTGGACCAACTTCGTGTGGCCGAATCCGTCAGGCTCACCTGGCGCTACATTGAATGCCACGACCTTTGACGGCCGCACGCTGCAACTGGTCAACGAGCCGGGCCGCTACGGTCTGGAGAAGCTGATCAACTCGGCGCAGCGCAAGCGCCGTCCGGACGGCACCTTCGATCTGTCGTGGACGCAAGGCAACGTGACGGTGGCGGTCAGCATGCGCATCATCAGCACCTCGCAGGCATCGGGCGGCGCCAGCAGCGACGCGCCGCAACAGCAGAGCCTGCGCGGCTTGCGGCTGCCGTCGTCGGTGGCGGATGTGAGCGCGGCGGCGAATTCGGTCAATGCGACGGCCGCGGGTGGGCCGAGTACAGCGGCACCAACAGGAACAGCAGGCGTCGCGCCGGCTTCGCCAGCGGCACGGCCGACAACGGCCGCCGCTGCCGTTTCGAACACAGGGGGTGCGCAATGACGCAAACCGTGCAGGCGCAAATCGCCTACTTTGGCAAGATTCCGTCGCGCGGCGACTTCGTCAAAAGCGCGCATAACCCGCAGTTGCTGGCCACGCTCGACCGCTGGATCGCCGAGGCCATGGAGTTGCTCACCGAGGATCCGCGCTGGAAGATCGTCTACGAAAACGCCAAGCCGATGCATTTCGCGTTCCTCGGTTCGCGCAGCAAGCTGGCGATTGCCGGGCATATGGTGGCGAGCCAGGATCAATCGTCGCGGCGTTTTCCGTTTCTTGCCGCTACCGCGCTGGAAGTTGAAAAACCGCTGACGTTTCTGGCGCATAGTCCACTGGCCTTTGCGCGCCTATGGTCGCGCATCGCGTCGCAGATGAAGCCGCTGCTTGGCGTGAGCGAACCGGCTGGTGCGCTACAGTCGCTCGGCGAAACGCAGGTGCCGATCGAAATCGGCGCTGGCCCCGGCAATCCGCACGACGGCACCTTCAACGACTTCGTCGAGCATCAAACCCTCTCCGGCCTCGAACAGATGCTGCTTGCGAGCGGCCATCCGGTGCGCCTGCGCGGCGCGATGCTGGCGCTCGGCTCGCTGCTGCGTCCGGTGATGCAAAGCGGGTCGTCGCATCTCGAACGCGGGCTGACATTGCCGCTGCCGAACGATCCGTTCTATCGCTCGCTCGTCGCGGCATTCTGGCTCGAACTGATCGCACCGTTCGTCTCGCAGGCCGATTTCGAACTGGCGATTTTTATCGGCACGATCGCCGAGCGCGAACGGCTCATCATCGGCTTTAACGGCGCCTCGGCCAAAACGCTGCATAGCGTGGTCGATCCGCAGGCGTACGCGGCACACAACATCGATATCGACGATCCCGAGTGGATCGACGAACACGCACAAAACGATCATGGCATCAGCAAGCTCGTCAGCTACCTCGACCAACCGCAACTGTCGTTGCGTGTCAGCATCGACACGTTCCGCGAAGCATTCACGGGAGCGTGACACGATGTTGAGCAAACACACGCGCATTGCCGCGCTTCTCGCGGGGCTTTTCATCAGCGCGCTCGCCCATGCCGACAATGACGGCCCGGCACGCGTCACCCCGGTCGACAACAGCGGCGTTTCGATTCATACGACCATCCTGCCAGCGCCTTCGTCGGCACAAGGGGGCAATGCCGGGCCAGCGGTCAACACGGCCGGCCTCGCCAGTGGCACCACGGGCGCCGGCACCGGTGCGATCACCGCGTCGCCACCGCCCGCCAATGCCATGCCGGGCCAGGTCGTGGTGGGCGGCAAAGTGCCTGACGAAGCCACCAAGGCGGCGGTGCTCGCGCGTTTGCGCGACACCTACGGCGCGGCCAACGTAGTCGATCAGATCGAAGTCGCCGACGTCGCGACGCCGCCGAACTGGTCCGCCAACGTGCAAAAGCTGATCGGCCCGCAGTTGAAGCAGATCAGCAAAGGCCAGTTGAAGATCGACGGCACGCAGATCGACGTGAAAGGTGAAGTGCACAACGAATCGCAACGCCAGCAGCTCGCGAGCGATATGGCGAACGCACTGAATCCGACCTACACGATCAAGAACGGCCTGCGCGTGAGTGCATCTGAGCAAGGCCTGCTCGACCAGACGTTGGCGAACCGCACGATCGAGTTCGAGACGGGTAGCGCGACGCTCACGCCACAAGGCCGCGCGATTCTCGATCAGATGGCGGCCGTGCTGTCGAAGATGCAGACGAAGACGGTGGCGATCATCGGCCATACCGACAACTCCGGCAATCGCACTTCGAATATCGCGCTCAGCCAGGCGCGGGCGGATGCGGTGAAGGGTTATCTGGTCGCCAAGGGCATCCCGCCCGAGCAGATGACAACTACAGGGGTCGGTCCGGATCAGCCGATCGCATCGAACGATACGACCGATGGGCGCGCACGTAACCGGCGCATTGAGTTCCGCGCGGGGTCTTGAGTTGTTGTTTGCCTGACCCCGTAGTTTAAAAAAAGCCTGGCACCGAGATTCGATGCCAGGCTTTTCTTTCTGCACGACGGAAGTGCTAGCTGTTCTCTTCGGGCTTCACGCCCAGCAGTTCGCGAATATGCGCGAGCGACCCGTCGTCCTTCACGACCGAAGAAAGCCACTGGTGCAATGGCATGTCCGCGCATTCCGCCGCCTTGTCAGCGAGGTAAGCAGCGGGATTATGCGGCTCGGTGCTGCGAAAGAATTTGGCCACGGCACGCAACTGCGCGACGGCTTGCGCACGGCTCTGGATTCCTGCAATCGGGCTGATCGTGGTCGGCATGGTCGTCAACACGGGTTCCTCGCGTTGCGGTGAAGTCTTGAAGGTCGGCTCGGCGCGTTCATGTTCTTCGACCTTCGGCGCTTTCGGCGCAGCCGTCTCAGCGCTTACGCCCAGTTCGCGCGCGAAGCGTTCCACCAGCCGATAGACACTCTCATACGCATCCTTCGCCTGGCGGAAGCTCGGCGCCGAGTCGGCGGCACGCTGGTCCAGTTCGTGTTCGAGTGCGAGCATCGCCGCTTCGAACGCTTTCAGATCGGCCAGCAACGCCGAATAAAACGCTGGCGGCGTGGCTCGTTTCGACGCCTCGATCTGCTCGATGGAGGGCTTGCCGCGCGCGATATCGTCAGCGTGATCCGGATCGCGTTTGACTGCTTGCGCGACATGTGTGGCCACGTCCCAATCGATCGTGCTGTATGAGCTACCTTGCGAAGACGTGAGCGGCATCGCCCGCAGCAGATCGCCGGTGCGGCAGACCAGCCACGCGACGTTGCCGAGGCGGTACTCAGTGTCGTCGCCTTCCGGCAGCGGATGCACATGATCCCAGTACTTTTCGCACAGCCCCGTGAGCAGCGCGTAACCTTGCGTGAGACCGGTCACGCCCTCTTCGATGGCAAGCGCCTCGGTGAGCCAGACAGCGAGACGCAAGTCCTTGGTCTGCGTCTGCAGCAGGCTGCCCGAACGCTCGACGACAAAGGGCCAGTCGGCCTCCTTGATATCCGTGACCCATTCGCCCTGATCCAGCGACGGGTCTTCAAAACGGCGCGCGTGCTGGATCGCGTCGAAATCCGCTGAAAACAGCAGATCTTCGCCACACGGCGAGGTTTCGCTGATCGGCGCCAGCAGCGTGTTCAGATTAGTCGGCATGACAGAAAGCAATAAGGTTCCGGTACGGCATTAAAACAGATTGGCAAGCAGGCGGGGCATGCCGGCTCACACAACCGTGTATTCGAACTCGCCCGCTTCGCTCGCGCGTACCGCGATGCGTTGGATCGCGGCGCCGTTGGCCATGCGCTCCAGCACCTGCTGCGCGACTTCAGGCAATAGCGTGCCATTCAGAATGTGGTCGACATTGCGCGCACCGGAGTCCACTTCAGTGCAGCGCGCCAGCACAGCGTCAACCAGCGACTCGTCCCACTCGAACACCGCCTTGTGATTCGACTCGATGCGGCGGCGAATCCGCTCCAGCTTCAAGTCGATGATTTCAGCGAGCACGTCGTCGGAGATCGGGTAGTACGGCACCACTTTCATGCGGCCGAGGAACGCCGGCTTGAACGCCTTGTACAGTTGCGGGCGCAACGTCTCCGCGAGTTCGTCCGCATCCGGCAGTTCTTCCGCGCTTTTGTTCAGGCATGCCTGCATCACCGCCTGCGAGCCGACGTTCGAGGTCAGAATGATCAGCGTGTTGCGGAAATCGATCTCGCGTCCTTCGGCGTCATCCATCGTGCCCTTGTCGAACACCTGGAAGAACATTTCCAGCACATCCGGGTGCGCCTTTTCGACCTCGTCGAGCAACACGACCGAATACGGATTGCGACGCACCGCTTCGGTCAGCACACCACCCTCGCCGTAACCCACGTAGCCCGGCGGCGAGCCCTTCAGGCCCGACACGCTGTGCGCTTCCTGGTACTCGCTCATGTTGATCGTGACCATCTTGCGTTCGCCGCCGTACAGCACATCGGCGAGCGCCAGCGCGGTTTCGGTCTTGCCGACACCCGACGGTCCGACGAACATGAACACGCCGCGCGGTTTGTTCGGGTCTTCGAGATTCGCGCTGGCGGTGCGCACGCGTTGCGCGATCGCATCGAGTGCGTGGTCCTGCCCGATCACACGGGCGCCCAGCTGCGGCTGCAGATTCAGCACGGTCTGGATTTCGTCCTTGATCATGCGGCCGAGCGGAATGCCGGTCCATGAAGCGACGATTTCGGCGACCACGTGGCCATCTACCTGCAACGGGACCATCGGCTGGCCGCCCTGCAAGGCATGCAACTCCGCAACACGCGTGGCCAGCGTTTCGCGCGCCTGCCGGGCCTTGTCGGCCTGCCCGGCGTCCGCGCTGCTCACGCGCGCGGCGTCGATTTCAGCACGCAGGCCGACGATCTCCGTCACCAACGCGCGCTCCTTGTCGTAGCGCGCTTCGTCTTCGGCCAGGTCTTTCACGTCTTCTTCGCGCAGGCTGCGCAGTTCCGCGAGCCGCTCATCGTGCAGCGCGCCGCTCGCCACTTCGCGTTCCAGCGCGGCGATTTCGGCGTCGATGCGTTCGAGTCGTTTCTTCGTGTCGTCGATTGCGGCAGGTGTCGAGCTATGCGCGAGCGCGACTTTCGCGCAGGCGGTATCGAGCACGCTGATGGCCTTGTCCGGCAGTTGACGACCGCTGATGTAGCGATGTGACAGACGCACCGCTTCGGTGATCGCATCGTCCAGCACGCGGACGTTGAAGTGCTTTTCCATCAACGCGGCCATGCCGCGCAACATGGCCGCCGCGAGCGTCTCGCTCGGCTCTTCGATCTTCACGACCTGGAAACGCCGCGCCAGCGCCGCATCTTTCTCGAAGTACTTCTTGTATTCGCTCCACGTGGTCGCCGCGATGGTGCGCAATTCGCCGCGCGCGAGAGCCGGCTTCAGCAGATTCGCCGCATCGTTCTGCCCTGCCTGACCACCGGCGCCGATGATCGTATGCGCTTCGTCGATAAACAGAATGATCGGATGCGGGCTCTTCTTCACCTCGTCGATCACGTTCTTCAGGCGGTTCTCGAACTCGCCTTTGACGCTCGCGCCTGCTTGCAGCAGTCCCATATCGAGCACATGCAACGCGACGCCTTTCAGCGGCGCGGGCACGTCGTCGGCCGCAATGCGCAGCGCGAGACCTTCGACCACCGCCGTTTTACCGACGCCCGCCTCGCCCGTCATGATCGGATTGTTCTGCCGGCGACGCATCAGGATGTCGATGGTCTGGCGAATCTCGCCTTCGCGGCCAATCACCGGATCAATCTTGCCTTCACGCGCACGCTGCGTGAGATTGCTGGTGTACGTATCGAGCGCGGGCGTTTTGGAGGGTGAACCGGGCGCGGAGTCGGCCAAAGTTAGGTCACTCACGCCTTCCGCGGCGTTCTCCGAGGCATTGCTACGTTCGACTTCGCGCGACCCCGCGGTCAGTTCATCGAACTTGTGCTTCAGATCCGTCACCCGCACGTCGCGCAGCAGCGACGACATGCGTTCGGCGAACTGCGCGAGGTCCGGCGCCGTCAACAATGCGAGCAGCAAATGCCCCGAACGAATCCGTCCGATCTGCGAATCGAGCGATGCGATCAACCACGCCTGTTCGAGCAAGTCGATCAGATGCTTTGAAAAAACAGGCGTGCGCGTATTGCCGGTCTTCAACCGCTGCAATTCGCGCTCGATATCCACGCGCAAAGCATGCGCATCGACCCTGCTCGCCCGCAGCGCCAGTGTGACGTCGCTCGCCGGTTCATCCAGCAAGGCCAGCAACAGATGCTCGAGGTCGACCTCATAGTGACCGCGCGCGAGACAGTTGTTCGCCGCGAGCAAAGCCGCCTGCCGGCAGGTCGGATTCAGTTTGGCGATCAGGGTATTGAGGGACGTGCTCATGTCGTGCGATCCGGGTCCAGGTTCTATTGTTGTAGTCAGTGAATCACGTGCAATTCATAGCGGGCATCCGCGCGGTCGCGGTCGGCGTCCCTGGTGCACAGAAATGCGTCCCAGCCGAGGCGCGCGCCGCCGCTCAGCATGCTTGGCCCGACTTCCGTACGGCGCAGGACCAGCGAGACCTCGTATTCGAGCGACACACCGGCGAGCAGCGTCAGCATGCGTTCGAGCGCCAAGGCGCGGTCGGCGCCAGGCAAGAACGCTTCGTAATCGGCCTTGTCGAGCGGGCCAATCACGAGCCGCGCGCGCATATCGCGCTGCCAGACCCGCTCGCCCGCGAGCGCCGTAGCGCCGAGCGTCGCGTTGACACCCCCGAGCACGGTCAATTGATCGCGCGGCACGTCGTACCATTTGCCGACGAACTGCTCGACCCGCACTCGCACCTTGAAGTATTCCGACAGCGTGCGTTGCAAATAGGCCGCTGAAACCGGCCGATGCCGTGCGGCCAACGCATAACCCGCAATCGCTTCGTCGAATAGCGCACCGTCGCCGCTTTGCAGACTGTTGCGCGTGTCGTCGTCGGCGACGCCCGCCAGCGCGAGCAACAGCGGCAGATAGCGTTCGTCGCGATCCAGTTCATAATGAAACGGCAGCCTGTACTTCTTCCATGCCGCGTAGAACAGTGCCGTCGCACGATTCGAAAACACGTCGAAAAATTCGCGCGCGGCCCGGTCGCGCTTGATCTGCTCACGCGCGATGATCTGCTCGGTGTAATGCAGCGGCAAGGCGCCCTGCCCGCCGAGCAAACCGAAAAACGCCGGCGTGATATCAACCTTGTGGAGCGAACCCTCCTCAAGCGCCGCGGTGCGTTGCACCTTCTCCTTCAGCGCCGTGCCTTCATCGTCGTAAGACTGTGCACTATGAATTTCGCTGGGCGGAAACGACATCGACAGCGAATTGCGAAAGGCAATCCGCTGCGCGACGATCTCGCCGGGGCGTCCATTACTCGACGGCGCTTGCTGCGCGAACCACTTCTCGAGAATCCGCACTGCCTGAAAAAATTCGAAGCGATGCGGCTCGTCGAGAAGCTGCTCGACTACGCCAGGATCGATTCGCCGCTGCGCGGTTTGCATCGCAGAATCTCCTCGCCGGTGCGCTTCGACACGACGACCAGTTGCACAAAGCTGTTCAGATGTACGTACAGCCCGAAAAACGTATCGATCACCCGCACGAACGACGCGAGACTCGTGCCGACGAAATGCTCTTCGTCGATCGTCAAACGAATCTCAATACCGCGCACGAAGGTCGCGAACGGCTTGCCCGGCAGCCATTGCACCGCGGCGCGCTGCTCGATGCCGACCAACCCGTCGATATGCCGCGCCGATACCGCCGTGCGCCGCAAATCGTAAAGCACCAGCATTTCCTTGAGCGCCGACAGGCCGCTATTGGCAAGCGACACATGATTCAGCGCCAGATGCGAAATCAGCCGCCAGTGCGAGGCGCGCCCGCGCTCGAAACGCACGCTCGGCGTCGGCCGGCGCAGCATCGCGATGCTGCCGGTCAGCGAGCCGCCTTCCAGAAACAGGTCGCCGCCTTCGAGACCCACGGCGAGGCCGGCAGGTAAATCGCGATTGGTACACGTCAGATCGAGACTCAACGTATCGGTTTGCGGCGCGGCCGGTTCGAAGTCGATATCGACGATCGAAATTTCGGTCTCGTAACCCGGGCTCTTCTGCGCGACCCAATCATTGCGCCGCGCGAACCAGTAGTGCCCCGCACGCGCCGCTTCCCCGTGATGCAACGAATAGAACGGGCGGAATTCGATCACCGATTCTTCATGCGCCTGCTGTCTGATGAGTTTGACTGAGTCGATCGAATAGACCTCGTACGCGAACGCTCGGCGCGCTTCGGCGATCACCGGGTACGAAATCGCCTGATGGCTGATGCGGATCGGTTCGCCGTGCTGTTCGAACAGATTCACCACAGGCGTGCAGAACAGGCGAAATTGATGTGCGGACAACGAATCCAGCAGACGCGCGACGTGCGAATCGCTACGCACTTCCTTGAGCACGACGTGCAGCGTCAGACGCTGGCAGCGGCCGCTCGCGCGTGTCATCGCCGCCAGATCGAAATCGGCGAAATTGAATTTTTCGGGGAACGCGAAGTATTCGGTCAGCAGCCGGTATGCCGGATGCGATTTGGCCGGATAGTCGATCAGCGCATCGTCTTCATCGAAACCGGCTTGTACGACGGGCGATTCACGCAGTTGCTTCCACACTCCGCGGCGGTCGGCTTCGACATAGGTGGCCATCGCATTGACGAACAGGCAGTCCGCCAGCGCCGCGATAAACGATTGCTCGCCATGCAGGTGCGTGCGCAACGTGCCGAGTTTCAATGCGGAGAGATCGAGCTGCGCCGCCGTCGATTCAAACGTGATCGACACGATCGCCGTGGCGTTGCCCGGCAATACGGTCGCACTCGGCGCCATCGCCACCGACGTGTACTTCGCCTCCGAGATACGGATCGGCGCCAGCGTCACGTCGTAGGCGGTTCGAAAACGGCATTGCACACCGCGAATCGGGCGTGACTTGAGTTCGGTACCGCGCTCGACCAGGACCGGTTCGGTCAGATGACTGAGCGCGGCCGAGGTGCCCAACTGCGCAATCGAGCACGACGGAAACGGCCGCAGGTAGTGGGGATACAGCACTTCAAGCAGCGCTTCGGTGAATTCGGGGTAATCGTCGTCGAGCTTCTTGTTGATGCGCGCGCCCAACAGCGCGAATGATTCGATCATCCGCTCGACGTGCGGATCTTCGCAGTGCTCGCCGGACATCGCCAGGCGCGCCGCGATCTTCGGATAGCGTTCGGCGAAATCGCGCGAATAGCGCCGCAGAAATGATAATTCGCGCTCGTAATACGGCAGCAATTCTTCCATCGATCTATCCCCGAACCTGAACCCTCTCCGCCCAATCTATGGCCACCGTTGCGCGAGAGCGGTGGCCAGGCGGTACTCAAGATACTAAAACGCAGGTACTAAAACCCAACAGCTAAAATCAGGTACTAAAGCTTCGCGCGTGTGCGCGTCACCGAGTATTGCAGCGTAGAAGGCTGCAACATCGCATCGAAACTCACCGGTTCTTCCGCCGGGTGCACAACCAGCAGCGCCTGAATCGCAAAGTTCAGCGCGTTGGTCGATTGCTCGTTCAATTCGAGCGTAACCGCCACCTGCTGCAAGCGCGGCTCATGCCGTGCGATTGCCTGTTGAATCGATTTGCAGATAAACGTGCGGTCGTAGTGACTCGCGAGGCTCAAGCCCGCGAAATCGTTCAGACCGTACGTGAGCACCGAGCGCTGACATTCCGGCAGCGCCGCCAACTCGTGCTCGGTCAGGGCGATCCGGGTGTTCAGGATCGCCTCGACGTCGCGCGCGACGGTGGCCTTCAATTCGTCCAACGACAATTGCCGCATCGCCGGGGAAGCCGGCAGATGCGGTTCGTCGTCGAACAGCTTGTCGAGAAAGCTGGGTTCGAAGCGTTTCATCGGCGTCCGAAAAACCGGTGCGACGCGAGGCGCGCGCGGCGTGCGTTGGCCATCAGGCCGCACGCCGCGTGCACGCCGGCATCAGACCGCGTACGTCTTGTCGTTCTTCGTCAGGCTCCACGCGCCTTGCGCGTTGCCGCCCTGGTTGCCGCCGATCTTCTGCTGCGTGTACTTCCACTGCACGGCAGCGTACTTCAGCGAGAATTGTTCGGTCGGCAGACCTTCACCCACCACGCTCGGCGTGGCGCTCGAGATAATCACGTACTTGAGTTTCACTTCCAGGTACTTGATGCGGTTGCCTTCGCCGTCCGAACGCATGAAGTCGATCGTCACTTCGTCGAACGTCGTGCCACCCGATGCGTGTTGATAGATCAGCGGGCTGACCACGTCGATGTCTTTCGTGAACTGCATGTCAGCGTGCTCGCAACGCTCGGACGTATGACCGCCCGCCGTCGAAGCCGTTGCCGAACGCGGTTGCGTAATCGAGTGGCTCCACGAATCGATCTCGATCCAGCCAGCATGATCTTTATCGGCGGACTCGCCTTTGATCGCCGGATTGCCGAATTTTAAATAGATGTCCTTCATAACTCATCGACTCCCCAAAGAGGTGGTTTTAACAGCTAACCCGTGCGGCCGGCACGGGCTTTCTGACTTGGTTTATGAATTTGCCGGTTTCGGCAGGTCAGCGACAAGCCGCAAAGAGATCGACAGCTCGTCCAGTTGAAAGTGCGGACGCAGGAACGCGACCGAACGATACGCACCAGGCTTGCCCGGAATCTCCGAGACCTGTATCGATGCCTCGCGCAGCGGGAACTGCGCTTTCTGTTCCTGGGTTGCGTTGTCGTCCAGCAGCACGTACTGCGAGATCCAACGATTCAGGAACACTTCGACGTTCTGTGCCGATGCGAAGCTACCGATCTTGTCGCGCATCATCGCCTTCAGGTAGTGCGCCACGCGCGACACCGAGAAGATGTACTGCAGTTGCGCGGACAGCACGGCGTTCGCATTTGCGCTATCGGTGCTGTACTTCTTGGGTTTCTGCACCGATTGCGCGGCGAAGAACGCGGCGTAATCCGAATTCTTGCAGTGCACGAGCGGAATGAAACCGAGATCGCTCAGTTCCTTTTCGCGGCGATCGGTAATGGCGATTTCGGTCGGGCATTTCAGCGCGACTTCACCATCGTCGGTCTTGAACGTGTGGGTCGGCAGGTCTTCCACCAGACCGCCGCCTTCCACGCCGCGAATCGCCGCGCACCAGCCGAAGTCGTCGAAGGCGGCCGTCAGGCGTGCAGCGAACGCCCATGCTGCGTTACACCACAGGTATTTGCTGTGATCGGTGCCGTCCACGTCTTCGACGAAGTTGAAACCTTCGGCGGTCGCGCCATCTTTCGGATTGAACGGCAGGCGGCCGAGAAAACGCGGCAAGGTCAGACCGACATAGCGCGAGTCTTCGGAGTCGCGGAACGACTTCCACTTCGCGTATTCGACCGTATCGAACACCTTGCCGAGATCGCGCGGCTTGCCGAGATCGGCGAAGGTTTCGAGGCCCATCAGTTCAGGCGACGCCGATGCGATAAACGGCGCGTGCGCCGCGGCCGCGACGTGCGCCATCTGTTCGATAAAGTACACGTCTTCCGGCTGACGCGTCACTTCGAAGTCGCCAATGATCGTGCCGAACGGCGCGCCACCGAAAGTACCGAACTCTTCTTCATAAACCTTCTTGAAGAGTGCGCTCTGATCGAATTCGATGGCGTTCTTGAAGTCGCGCACGAGGTCGCGCTTCGGCGCGTGCAGCGCCTTGATCTTGACCGTCGAACCGGTATTGCTTTCCTTGCACAGATAGTCCAGGCCGCGCCACGTGCTTTCCATGCGCTGGAATTGCGGTGCATGCATCACCGCGCTCAATTGCGCGGAAATCAGGCGGTCGAGTTCCGCGACGCGCGCATCGATCGTAGCCGACAGGTTGTCGGACACCACCACCGTGCCGTCGAGCACCTGATGCACGAGTTCGCCGATCAGGTCTTTCGCGCGCGCGTGTTCGGAATCGGACTTCGCCACGCGGCTTTTCTCAACGATTTCGTCGAGCAGCGTGGATTCCGTACCGCTTTGCGCGGTGGCGAGTTGGGCTGCTGCCGTTTGCTGGTTCATCTCACACCCCGTGCGTACTTATTCGCCCTGCTTGTCGTGATCCGGCGCGCCGGCGTGCTGGTCTGCTGCGTTGCCCTGGTCTTTCGCCAGTGTCTGCAACTGCTGCGTGTTGTTGAGCACTTCGCTCAGCAGGTCTTCGAGTTTGTCGTTGCCGGCCAGCTTGTTGCGCAGGTCGGCCAGCTTCGAACGCGCTTCGAGCAGACGGCGCAGCGGCTCGATCTGCGCGACCACTTCATCCGGATTGAAATCCGCCATCGACTTGAAACGCAGGTCGACGGCGAATTTGCCGCCAGCCTCGCTCAGGCGGTTTTCCACCTGAAACGCGGCGCGCGGTTCAATCGCTTTCATCACGTCGTCGAAATTGTCGCGATCGATATTGACGAATTTGCGATCGCGCAGCTTCGGCTGCTCGACTTCGGACTGCCCTGCCAGATCGGCAACCACGCCGACGACGAACGGCAGCTCCTTCACCTCGATCGCATCGCCGCGCTCAACCTCATACGTCAGTTGAACGCGCGGCGGCCGCACTTTTTGCAAGCGCTTTTGAATACTTTCTTTCTTCGCCATCGTCGGCTCCCGGATGCAGATAGATCAGGCGTGTGGATCAGCGCAGCGCGCTGAACGGATCGGACGCGCCGCCGCTTTGTGCGGCTTTGGCAGGTGCCGCGGGCGCCGGTGCGGCAGGCGCAGCGGGAGCTGCTGCCGCCGTAGTGGCCGGAGCTGCAGCGCCGGGGGTTGCGTCCGGCGTCTCCGCGGGCTTGCCCTTGGCGACGACGTGACGAACGATGCGTTTCTTCTTCACGACGGGCTTGTCGTTCGGGTCGGGCGGGAACAACGTGGCTTCGCCCAGCGTGTCGCGCAACTGTTTGGCGAGCGCCTGCGCGTCCGACTTCGCATCACCCGCGAGCGACGCATCCTGGCGCAATTCGCCGAGCGATTGCGTGGCCACACGCAGGCCGGCTACAGCGAGCACGCTCTTGGCCTGACGATCGGTCTGGTCGCGTTGCAGCGCTTCTTGCGCGGCGACGATGGCCTGACCGTAATGACCCTGCGTGAACTGGATCTGCGCAATGCGCGACCACGGTTCTTCACGCGTCGGATCGGTTTTGGATAATTGCTGGTAAAGCGCGATGGCGCGATCCTGATCACCACCCTTGGCGACGGTGTCCGCGTCCGCGAGTTGCTTATTAAAAGCCTCCGGTGTGGTCGCTGTGTTGTTGCCCTGTGTCGCGCAACCGGCAATCACGCCGCATGCCAACACTACCCCAGATAGTTTTACTAACAGACGCTCATTCATCGTTTTTCACCGACGTGCGATTTTTTTAATTCAAGGAGAAACCGGAGTTTTGCTTTGCTTCAACTGCGCGGGTATAGTACAGGCCAATTTTCGATAATTCAACTTTCGTGTGAAGAAGCATTGCACAAAAAGAATGCATGTGGATGATTTAAACGCAATAGGCAGAAATTGTTTCCTGGTGCAATAGCAGAAAAGCGAGAGGCGGAAAAAATTTCCGCATACCGGGTGGCAAACACGTAAGTACCGGAGAGCAATGCGCTTTGCATAGAACGGCATTACGCGGCATAGCGTGGTTGAAAATTTTCCAGATTGATTTCGTTATTGATGTTTTGACGGGGGACGGCGCCGAGCCGGTCGATGTATATGAATTCGCGTCTTGTTCGCCATGCATCGCTATTGATTACCAGCGCCGTGGCGTGCGCCCAGCTGGCCGGCTGCGCGGCGGCCGTGCCGGCGCTGGGAGCCGCTGCCAACGCGGTTTTGCAGGCGAGCGGCCTCGGCAAGCCGGACGTGCCGGATGCGCAAAAGCCGCCACGTAATGTCGGCCTCACCTTATACGCCGCGCAGAATCTGAATGCCGCCACTGATAACCGCCCATTGGCGCTGGTCGTGCGGCTTTACGTGCTGAAAGACCCAACCTCATTCCAGCAGGCGCCATTCGACGCCTTTACCGACCCGGCCAAGGAGAAGACCACACTCGGCGGCGATCTGCTGGGCGTGCGTGAAGTGACGCTAATCCCCGGTCAACGTTACACCGTCACCGAAAAAGTCTCGCGCGAAGCGCAGGCATTCGGTATCGTCGCGCTATTCCGCGACCCGGCGATGCAGCGTTGGAAATTCGCCTTCGACCCGGCGAAGTCGGAGAAATCCGGCATAATGATCGGCCTGCATAACTGTGCAATGACCGTGACCAATGGCACTGTGATCCCGCCTGAACAGGGATTGCCCGCCCAGCCGCTGAATATGCTTTCTTCGGTAAGTTGCGGTTAAAGATGCCGGACAAATACGATTTAACAGTTTTTATAGAATTAACAATGCGGCGTTCGAATCGGTTATTTCCGGACGCGCCACACGCTGAACGCATATAACAGGTTTGAGATGAGTTATTCAGCAAAAGTGCTCTGGGGGGAAGGCCTGTTTCTGAGGCCGCAGCATTTTCAGCGTCAGGACGCCTACCACGAGGCGCGCCTGTTCGAATCGATCCAGGCGATCCAGCCATACAACTGGGGCGTGCGTTCGGCACGTTTCGACCGCGACGCGCTCGGCAGCAATGTGCTGCGCGTGAGCGAACTCTCGCTGGTGTTTCCGGATGGCGCGCTCTACTCCGCGCCGCAAGCCGACGACCTGCCGCCGCCCATCGCGCTCGACACCCTGCCCGACGGCATCAACGAATTCACCTTCTATCTGGCGCTGCATCCGCTGCGCGAAACCGGCGCGAACTATTCGCAAGACAGTAACGCCGGTTTCGTTTCGCGTTATGTCAGCGAGCAGACGCCGGTGGCCGATCATTTCACCGACGCAGCCGAAGCCGACATTACCTTCCTGAAGACCAGCGTCAAACTCATTGCGCATAGCGAGCCGCGCGACCAGTTGCTGTCGGTGCCGCTCGTGCGCGTGCGCCGCACTGCCACGTCGGGATTCGAAATCGACGACACGTTCGTGCCGCCTTGCCTCGCGATCGACGCGTCGCCGATCCTGCATCAACGGCTGCGTCAACTGATCGACGCACTGCAGGCCAAGGTCAACGCGCTCTATGGTTTTCACCGCGAGCCGACCAAGAACATCATCGAGTTCCGCTCAGGGGACATCGCATCGTTCTGGCTGCTGCACACCGCGAGCGCCGCGTTTGCCTCGCTGGCGCACCTGTATCAGCACTCAGCGCTGCATCCGGAACGTCTGTTTCAGGAGTTGCTGCGTCTGGCCGGCCAGTTGATGACGTTTTCGAAGGGCTATGCGCTGTCTGACCTGCCGGCTTACCGGCATGACGATCCAGGCCCCGGCTTCGCGCGCCTCGACACGATCCTGCGCGATCTGCTCGAGACCGTGATCTCGACGCGTTACTTCGCCATCGCACTCGAAGAAGTGCGTCCGTCGTTCCATGCAGGCCGCCTTGACTCGGGCAAGATCGACGACAAGACCCTGTTCTACATCGCAGTGTCCGCGGACATGCCGACCGCCGAACTGGTCGAAGCCGTCCCCGCCCGCTTCAAGGTCGGTGCGCCGGACGACGTCGACAAGCTGGTGCTCTCGGCCATGCCGGGCGTGCGCCTCGTCTACACGCCGCAAGTGCCGCCCGCCATTCCGGTGCGGCCGGGTGCGTGCTACTTCTCTTGCGAATCGCGCGGTGCATTGTATGACCGCATGTTGCAGGCCCAATCGGCAATGATCTATGCGCCGTCGGGCATCAACGATCTTCAACTCGAACTGATCGCCGTCACATCATGAGCTACGCGCCTTCCCTGTTTGGCGGCAGCACGCAAGCCGCGCCGCCCGCCCCCATGACTGAACCGAGCTATCAGGTCCGCTCGTTGCTCGATCTGCTGTACGACGGCTTCTTCATGCTGTTCCTGTTGAAGAACGGCCGCGAGCCGGGTGACGCGCAGGAATTCAGCCAGCGTATTCAGCAGTTTCTCGGCGACTTCGAGCGCGGCGCGAAAAAGCTCAATGCTTCTGCGGAAGACGTCTACGCCTCCAAGTTTGCGTTCTGCGCGGCCATCGACGAATCGGTGTTGTCGTCGACGTTCAGGATCCGCACAGAGTGGGAGCGCCGGCCGCTGCAACTCGTGCTGTTCGGCGAGCAACTGGCAGGCGAGAAGTTCTTCCAGTACCTCGAGGAATGCCGCGCGCAGGGCGCCGCACGGTTGCAGTCGCTCGAAGTGTTCCACATGTGCCTGCTGCTCGGCTTTCAGGGCAAGTATCTGCTCGAGGGACCTGAGAAGCTCGCCTATCTGACCGCGCGGATCGGCGATGAGATCGCGCACATGAAGGGCAAGCGTGCACCGTTCGCCCCGCATTGGCCGCTGCCGGATCAGGTCGCTCACCGGCTCAAGCGCGAAGTGCCATTGTGGTCGATCGGTGCGGTGTTCGCGCTGGTGGGACTGCTCGCTTATCTCGGCCTGAACACCTATCTGCGCGATCAGACGTTGCGCACGCTCGCGCCGTATTCGCAGGTGGTCAAGCTCGGACCGCAATCGGCCACGTTGACGATTTCGTTGCCGTAAGTCAGGACGGCAGCACGCAACGAAAAAAGGCGGCCCGCAAAAACGGGGCGCCTTTTTTCTATGAGGCTAAAGCGTCAAAGCGCCGACGTACCGCCGACGCCTGACTGCCTGCGTGCTTACTGCGACTCCTCCGCCCACACCGCATTTTCCCGCGCCATCAGTGCGGTCGACGCAGCCGGCCCAAACGTGCCTGCCGTATAACCACGCGGCTTGTCGCCCGACTTGCTCCAGCCTTCCAGAATCGGTTCGGCCCACGCCCATGCGGCTTCGAGTTCGTCGCGACGCATGAAGTGCGTGAGGCGTCCGCGAATCACGTCGATCAGCAAACGCTCGTACGCTTCCGCGCGGCGCTCGGTGAAAGCCTGCTGCAAATCCAGGTTCAGATTCACCGGCAGCATATGCATGCCGCTACCCGGCTCCTTCGCGAGCATCTGCAACTGGATCGACTCTTCCGGCTGCAACTGGATCACGAGACGGTTGCCGTAGTTGCGTCCACCGCTCGGAATGATCGAGAACGGCAATTCGGAAAACTCGATAACGATTTCCGACACTTTCTTCTGCATACGCTTGCCGGTGCGCAGGTAGAACGGCACATTGGCCCAACGCCAGTTGTTGATATGCGCCCGCAACGCGACGAAAGTCTCGGCACGGCTGCCGGCCGGCACGTTGTCTTCCTCGAGGTAGCCCTTCACCGGCTCGCCGTTCACCGCACCGGCCGTGTACTGGCCGCGCACGGTATCGCGCGCGATATCCTCGGGCGTCATGGGGCGAAGCGAGCGCAGCACTTTGAGCTTTTCGTCGCGCACCGCATCCGGATCGAGCGACACAGGCGGCTCCATCGCCACGATGCACAGCAGTTGCAGCAGGTGGTTCTGCACCATGTCGCGCAGCGCGCCGGTTTTGTCGTAGAAGCCCGCGCGACTGCCCACGCCGACCTCTTCGGCCACCGTGATCTGCACGCGCTTGATATAAGGCGCCTGCCACAGGGGGCCGAAAATCGCATTACCAAAGCGCAGCACCATCAGGTTCTGCACAGTTTCCTTGCCCAGGTAGTGGTCGATCCGGTAGATCTGCGCTTCGCCGAAATGCTTGCCGACTGCCGTGTTGATCTCCTGCGCGGACGCCAGATCGTGACCCAGCGGTTTCTCGAGCACGACGCGCGAATTCTCGTTGATCAGCCCCGCTGCCGAAAGGTTGTCGCAAATATTCGTGAACAGGTCCGGCGAGGTCGCCAGATAGAACACGCGCCGCACACCTTCGCGCGATACTTCCTTCAGACGCTGGTAGTCCTCGATCGAATCGACGTCCATGCGCACGTATTCGAACAGCGCCAGGAATTTGTCCCAGGAGGCAGCATCGAACGCCTTCTTTTCGATGAAGGGCTTCGCCTTCGCTTCCATGAATTCGTTGATGTATTCCTCACGCGACCACGGCTTGCGGCCGATCGTGAGAATGCGGGTATCCGGCGGCAGATTGCAGTGCAGATGCGCCATGTAGAGCGCGGGCAGCAGCTTGCGAAACGACAGGTCGCCGGTGCCGCCGAAGATGATCATGTCGAGCGGCAGGTCGGGGGTGGCAGAAGCGTGGTGGGTCGTCATAGCGCGGTCGCAGCGTCGTGGTAGGCGTCAAATCAACGGACAAAGGGCAAAAAAACGCCGGCGGACCGGCGCTTTTTTCTGGCAAACGCCTATGGTGCAACGTTTTGAGATTGTTTGCACGGCAACATGTGCCGCAGGTTGGCGCAAGATGCCAACCGGGACCTGCGAACCGCGCGGCACCGGCCGCCGCAAACGGCCCGCGATCAGCCGCCTGACAAGGCTTCGCGCGCCACCCGGCAGGCTGCCAGATCCCACGCCGCGCAACCCACGCTTTTGAAAACAACTGGTTTTCCCGACGGCAACACAGTGGCATTTTCCAACACTGTGGCAATTCCGCCGACCCGCGCCCAATCGACGTTGGCCTGGATGAAATCACCGGCTTCATGCCTCGCGCCGGCTTCGTCGTCGACGAACAGCGCGCTGCCTTCGATCGTGCGTGCGCCGATCTCGACCATGGCCGGCGTGAACGCGCCGACGCCGATGACGAGCCGGTCCACCCGCGCCGTTTCGTCGTAGACGGCCTGTTTGCTGGTGGTCAGCGCGATCACCACGTCGATTGAATCGGGGGTGAGCGCATTGGGATCGGTCAACGGTCGCAGTTCGCGCGCCTTGCCGCCATGGGCGTCATGGTCGGCGCAAAACGCTTCGGCCCGCGCGGGCGCACTGCCCTTCACCCACACGCGCGCTTCGGGGAATAGTTCGCCGATCGCTTCCAGATGATTCACTGCCTGCGTGCCCGTGCCGATCAGCAGGAATTCGCGCGGCGTGGCCGGCGCGAAAGTGTGGACGCCGAGCATCGACATCGCCGCCGTGCGACGCCCGGTCACCGTCGGACCATCGAGAATGAAGAGCGTCTCGCCGGTGTCGGCGTCGAAGGCCATCACCTGGCCGTGGATCGTCGGGATGCCGCGCGGTTTATTGCTCGCGCACACGTTGACCAGTTTGTGGATCGCGAGATCGGGCGCAGTGGCCGGCATCGAGAGCATGATGCCACCCTCGTTGAGCGGCACCACGAGCCGTTCAGGACTCGCGATACGTTGCTGCGCGTAGTCGATGCTCGCGCGCTTCAATGCGTCGACAAGCGTCGTGTACGGAATCAGCCGCGCGGTGGCGGCGGCGTCGAAAATCTGCGTGGTCGGGCGGGTCATAAGCGGGCTTTTCCTCTCCTTGCTAGATATTGCGTTCGATTCGATTCAGCGCACCAGAAAACCGTAAGTCAGCGGATCGCGTTCGTCGACGATCCAGTTTGCAAAACCATACACATGCGCGTCGCCTTCGATCTCCGGAATCACCGCGTCGAAACGGTCCAGCTTCGTCTCCGACAAAACGCGGCCGCGGAAAATCGTGCCGATCACCGATTCGTTGACCAGCGTCTCATCGCGGCCCAACTCGCCGCGCAGATAAAGTTGCGCGACACGGCCCGCGGTGCCGGAGCCCGTTGGCGAACGATCGACTTCCCGGTCGGCGAACACGCAGCAATTGGCCTGGGTTGAGCCGGCGTGACGCGGCGCGTTGTCAATGATCGTGCCGTAGATGTGGTTGATTTCCGGAATCAGCGGATGCTCGACCTTGAAGGCCGCGTTCGCCGCGCGTTTGACTTCGTCGCCGAACTGGATCAGCCGGTCAATCTCGGCTTCACGCACGTTCAGATCGAAAGGCTTGCCCGAGGTGTAGAAATAGAACGCGCCGCCGAATGCGATATCGCCGCGCACTTCGCCGAAACTCGGCGTGTGCACCGTCACATCGCGCTGCCAGATGAACGACGGCACGTTGACGAAGCGCACGTGCCCCGCCTGCTCGCCGTCCCATTGCACGAAGGCTTCGATGAAACCACAGGGCGCGTCGATGCCGACACGCGTTTCCGGTTCGCTGCGCTCGATCCAGCCAAGCGCGACAGCCGCGGTCGCGAGAGCGATCACGCCGTGGCCGCAGTGGTCGCTATACCCCTCGTTGTGCACGAAGATCACACCGAAGTCCGCGCCGTCGCTCACCGGCTCCGTCAGATAAGCGCCGTACATATCGGCGTGGCCACGCGGCTCGAGCATCAGCGCGCGGCGCAAGTGGTCGGCATGCTCCTTGAGCCACGCGCGCCGCTCGACGATGGTCTTGCCGGGAAACTTCGGCAAGCCGCTCGTGACGATGCGAAACGGTTCGCCGGCGGTGTGCACTTCGACCGTGCTGATCATGCGGTTCAGTTTCATGCGTGCAATCTTCCTGCGTGTGAAAAGTGGAAAACGCCAGTGAGCGGCCCCAGTCTCGCGCCTGGCACGGTGCACTAGCCGCAGGACGCTTCGCCCGCATGGCGCGACGACTGGATCACCATCAGCAGGTCACCCGCTTCGATCGGACACGGCTCGTCTTCATAGAACGACAGCATGCGCCCCGCGCGTATCAGCCCGACCACCACCGCGCCCGGCAGCGCATTGCTCCAGCGGCCGACTTCGAGTGTCGTCGCCGGCCGCTCCACCAGATTGACACGGCCGCGCGACGACAGCAGATCGTTGACGAACGGCACGATGTAGTTGCTGCCCACCGCGTCGGCGAGCAGCAGCCCGCCGATCTTGGTCGACGAGACGATCACGTCCGCGCCGGCCTGGCGCAACTGACGCTGATAGGTCTGCTCCTGAATCCGCACGACGATCTTCGTGTCCGGCGCGACGCTGCGCACCGTCAACGTAAGCAGGATCGCGATGGCGTCGTCGTTGACGGCGATGATCACCGCTTTGGCGATGCGTACCTGCGCCTGCTGCAACAGGTCCTCGCGCGACGGATCACCGAGCAGCCCCGCCACACCTAACGCCGTAGCCGCTTCGAGCGCCGCCTGCTGCGAATCGATGACGACGATCGCTTCCGCGGCGAAGCCGCTTTCCAGCAGTTCGCGCACCGCGACCGAACCGCTCAATCCGTAGCCGCACACCACGACGTGATCGCGCAGTTGTTTTTGCAGGCGTTTCATGCGGAATTCCTCGATGACGCGTTGAATGACGAACTGATAAGCGGTGCCCAGAAACACGAACCAGATGACGATACGGATCGGCACGATGAAGAAGGCGTCGATGAGCCGCGCGCGGGCGGTGACCGGCACGATGTCGCCATACCCGACGGTGGCGACGGTGACCATCGTGAAGTACATCAGATCGACGATGCCGAGCACCTTGCGGTTGGCGTCGCGCAGACCGTCGCGGTCGAGGTAGAGCACGGCGAAGGCGAGCACGCACAGGCCGAGCACGAGATAGACACGCTGCAGCAGCACGCGCTGCGGCGACGCCGCGGGGCGCGTGAAGAGCGTGCGGGCGCGCGGCGCCTGCCAGGGCGTGCGGGCACGGCGCGGCAGGCGAAAGCGTGGCGGGCGTGGCTGCGGGTGTGGCTGGTCAGACACGCGGCTACTCCGGGAGTCGGGAACAAGCGATTCTACGACGCCCGGCGCGCCGTGGGGCCGGATCGGGAACGCGGCCATGCAGCGCAGGGCTTAGCGTGATCCACCGAAAAGCAGTGGCGCGCTGCCGCCACGTTCACTGCGAGGCGGCGTTGGGATCGATGGCGTTGGCTTTGGGGTTGGCGTCGCTCGCGTCACTCTTCTTGCCGCCATCGAACATCGCGCGGCACGCCGGACTGAGTTCGTCGAGATGCCGTTTCATGCAGGCGATGATTTTTTCCCTGTTCGGAACGTCAACGATGCAGAAATGCAGCGCGTCCCGGCGGCAGGCCTTGGTCTGTTCGTCCCGGGTGGCCGCATTCGCCGCGGTGACGGCGCTGAGCGCGGCGAGGCTGGCGACGAGCAAGGCAGCGATTCGATTCATGACTCGCTCCACGATTGCAAAGGTCGGTGTCAAGCTCCTCAGCAGAAAACGGGCCCGATCAGTGCGCTTGCCATACGGCTGGCCTGCTGCCGCGTCTAGCGCGCGATGCGGGTGAGCGTCATGCCACGCCCTGCGTAGAAACGCGCCATCGTTGCGAACGGCAAATAGACGTCCGCCTGGTGAGGCGCTATGCCCGACGGATTATGAAACCATACGCCATCGCGATCGCGCCCGTGCAGCAGGATCAGATGCCCGCCCTGGCGCTGATTCGGCCGTTCGGGGTAGCGAATCTCGGGGCTCACGGAGACGATCGCCAGCGTGTCGCCGTCGATGCGCACAGCGATCTCTTCGAGCGGCGTCTGCGGCAACACCTCGACCTGAATACCAAATGCCTCGCCGACCCAATCGGCGAATGGCCGGTAGATCAAACCGTCGACGCCGCCGTCATCGCGCAGCCGGTACACGCCGTGCCGCAGCGCGTCATCCAGCAGCGTGGCGCGCGGCGCATGCTCGATGTGCCAGTAGTCGAGCGCGGATTCAAGGCAGGTCAGACCGCACAGCCGTTTGGCCCAGAACCGGTAACGCTGCGGGTCGGCAAAACCGCTGCGCTGCCAGTAGGGGTCGTCGCACGGGTCGCCCTGTTGTTCGACGATGTGGCGCACCCATTCGGGGCTGCCCCATTGTGTGTAGTACGGCACGTCGGTGTGGCGTAACGTCGGTGGATTCATGAGTCGCGCGAAGTCGGTAGAAGATGTTTTTACGACATGCTACACGGCGATCCAGACCGGGCGCAGGCAAATGCATTTTATGCGCCACACAAATAATGAGCGTTTATCCGTTAGACAGATATTTTACAAATATGCGTCACATGAATATTTGACAGATATTCGTGTGACGCATAAAGTACATTTATTCGTCTCGCGGATAATTTGCCATGATCCACCTTGTCGCCACGCCAGACCAGATGGGCCAACTGCTTGCGGCCGGTCGGCGCCAGGCCGGCCTCACCCAAGCCGACGCCGCCGCGCGCATCGGCGTCAGCCAGAGCCGCATCTCGGCGCTGGAAACCGACGCCACTGCCCTCACCCTCGCACAACTGCTCGCGCTGTGCGGCGCCTACGGCCTGCAATTGCAGGTACGCGACAAGAGCCAGCCGGCGCCTGAGCCGGCGCCTTTGATCGAGTGGTAAGCATGGGCCGCCAAACGCATTCGCGGGCGCTTTCGGTGTGGGCCAACGGCGAGCGCGTCGGTGTCTGGCGCCTTCCCACCCGCGGCCCCATGGAGTTCGCTTACGATCCCGCGTGGGTCGCCTCGCCCGCGGGCCGGCCGCTTTCGCTCTCGCTGCCGTTCACGCCGAGCAATGAGGCGCACAAAGGGCCACGGGTACTCAATTATTTCGACAATCTGCTACCCGACAGCGAGGCGATCAGAAAACGCATCGCCCAGCGCTACCAGACCGATACGCTCGACGCGTTCGACCTGCTGCAAGCCATCGGCCGCGATTGCGTGGGCGCCGTCCAGTTGCTGGCCGTCGACGACGCGCCGGCCGGCGTCGAGCGGATCGAAGGCACGCCGCTCTCCGACAGCGAGATCGAGACCATGCTGGCGCGTACCGTCAGCAATCCCGCCCTTGGCGCCCCCAACGAAGCGGACGATTTCCGCATCTCGCTCGCCGGCGCGCAGGAGAAGACCGCTCTACTATGGCACGACGGCAAGTGGCAACGCCCGCACGGCGCCACGCCCACCACCCATATTTTCAAGCTGCCGCTCGGACTGGTCGGCAACAAGCTCGCGGATCTCAGCACCTCGGTCGAAAACGAATGGCTGTGTCTGCGGATCCTGCGCGCCTATGGCCTGCCGGTGGCCAACGCCGAGATCGTGACCTTCGGCAAGCAACGGGTGCTGAGCGTCGAACGCTTCGACCGGCAACTGCATTCAGGCGGCCAATGGCTGCTGCGCCTGCCGCAGGAAGACTTCTGCCAGGTGTATGGCGTGCCGTCGCATCGCAAGTACGAAAACGAAGGCGGTCCGGGCGTGCTGGACCTTGCGCGGATTCTTCAGCAATCGGTGTCGGCGCAACAGGACATCGAGACGCTGCTCGCGAGCCAGATCCTGTTCTGGATGCTGGCGGCGCCGGACGGCCACGCCAAGAATTTCAGCATTCGCCTGCTGGCGGGCGGCCAGTACCGCCTGACGCCGCTTTACGACGTGATGTCGATCTGGCCGGTGGAGGGCAACGGCCCGAACCAGTGGTCATGGTTCAAGGCAAGGCTTGCCATGGCGATGTGGTCGCGCAGCAAACACGACGCCTTCCGCGACGTGCAGCGGCGCCACTTCAACACCATGGCGCTGAGGTGCTCGCACGGCGCGAACGCCGAGCCGTTGATCCAGCGGCTGATCGAACAGACGCCAGCGGTCATCACGCGGGTCTCGGCCGACTTGCCCGAGCGATTTCCCGCCAAGGTCGCCGAGCGGATTTTCAAAGGCCTGAAAAGCTCGGCGGCCAGGCTCGATACCATGCCGCCGGCGTGACGCCGGAAGAATATACCGGTTAAACCTATTTCTCTACAGACGCGCACAGTTTCATCGGTAAAATAGATTCAATGCTAATTGCATCAATCGGTCATCGAATTTGTCGGTTCGCACCTCGCACTGGCGGACCCAACAGCGGTCATACAAAGACACTGGCCGCGATGTTTTGTACTGTACATTTGCTGTCCCCTGCGTCGCCGCGTCGATGCACATCCCATGTGCATGCCCGCGCTGCGCGTGCCGTAACGTATGCTCCACAGCCACCCTTCAAGAAGGCGGATCTTCACGCAGTATGACCAACGAAACACACTCACCTGACGCCATCGCCGTTGCCGAGCGCGTGCGCGAGTTGATGAGCCGGCATGGAATCGGTAAACGCCAGCAAACCACTGAGCTGTGCCGCATCCTCGATCTGAGTTTTTCCCAGGGACACCGCAAACTGCGCGGCAATAGCCCGTGGACCCTCTCGCAGATCAAGAAGGTCGCCGAGGTGTTCGGCGAACCTGCCGCTCAGCTATTCGGCGCGCAGTCGCTCGATCCGGGCATGGTCGGCGCCATCGCCCAGGAGGCGGTGTTCTGCATCGGCGCGATCGAACTGGCTTGCACCGCATGGGTCGGCGCCGCGCTCGAACCGGGCAGCCGTCCGGAATTTGTGGCGTATTCGAAGCTCGGTCAATGGCGCGTTGCGCGTCACGACGGCACGCTTTACCAAAGCGCGTACGAAGTCCACAAGATCGAGATCTATCCGCGCCGCGCTGAAACCGACAAGCCGACTATCGCCGTGGTCGACGACGATCAGGCCTCTGCCGACAACCTGCGCGACTATCTCGAGCGCAGCGGTTTCACGGCGGTGGCGATCTACGGCCTCGCGGCGTTCGCCGAACAACTGCAAACACAGATCTTCGACGGCATCGTGATCGACTGGCTGTTCGGCTCGCAGACTTCGGCGGCGGCGATCCGCGCGGTGCGGGCCTCGGAGAATCCGGACGCGCCGATTTTCGTGCTGACCGGCGAATTGCTGACTGGCAAGGCCAGCGAATCGGAGATCAGCGAGGTCATCCGTAATTACGACGTCGCGTGCTATGAAAAGCCCGCGCGTATGGCGATCCTGGTCGCCGATCTGTCCAAGCGCCTTAATCGGCCTTGATGGGCCTTAACGGGTCTTAATGGGCCTTGATGCCGGCATGTGTCGGCAAGCAGTTGAAGGTGTGTGCTCAGGTTGAGTCCTCCTCCCTCTGCGTTTCCCCAGGTGTCACGTCACACCGTATGCCGCGAGGCCAAAGCACGCTGCAACGCGCTGCGCAGTTCGTCGTAATGTACTGGCTTTAATAGCGCGTCGAAAAACGGCGCCGAGCCGGCTTCTCTCCCGTCCTCTCCCGCATTGCCCGCGCTCTCTCCCTGCGGCGCATACGCGCTCACCACGATCACCGGAACACCCGACGACGGCCCACCGCGAGCCGCGAAATCCGCGAGGAACGTATAACCGTCGCGATCCGGCATATGCAGATCGAGCAACACCACGTCGCAGTGACGCGCGTCGAGCCACGCTAGCGCATCGTCGGCATTGGAGACAGCGTGCGCGTCGAAATCCATGTGCGCGATCATTTCGCTGAGCGACTCGCGAATCAGCCGGTTGTCGTCGACGATCAGCACGCACGGGCGCGCACCGCCCGGTTCGGCGTGCGCCGCCACGCCGGACGGCGCGCTTGCCGAGACCGGCGTGACCGGGATCGTCACCGTAAAAGTGGTGCCCTGACCCACCGTGCTCGCCACCTCGACGGTGCCGCCGAACAGCCTGACCAGCCCCTTCACGATCGTGAGTCCCATCCCCGCCCCCTCGAAGCGGCGCGTGCGCGACGCGTCGAGTTGCGTGAACTCCTGGAAGATCAGCGGAATCTGCGCGTGTGGCACGCCCGGCCCCGTATCGCTGACGACAAAGATCAGCACCGCCGGCCGCTGCCTCAATTGCACGCGCACCGTTCCGGTTTCGGTGTAACGGATCGCGTTGGTGACCAGGTTGTTGACGATCTGGCGAATCCGGTGTGGATCGGAATCGACGAGGCCGTTCATGCCGCTCGCCTCACTTTCCAGCTTGAGGCCGCGCGAGGCGGCCGACATCGCGTGTTCGTCGACGATCGACGCCAGCAGTTCGCGCGGCTCGAAATGCTCGTGACGCAACTCGAGCTTGCCGGCGCCGAGGCGCGCGTAGTCGGTCAGGTCTTTCATCTGGGCTTCCAGATGGCGCCCTGCGGTTTCGAGCCGCTGAATGACCTTGCGGTCAGCCTCGGAGTGATAGTTGAAGCCCAGCAATTCGATCGATGACACGATCGCATGCAAGGGCGTGCGCAGTTCGTGGCTGATCATGCCGAGAAACGCGTCCTTCGCGAGACTCGCCTCGCGCGCCGCCTGGCTCGCCTGGTGCTCGGCTTCGAGCGCCGCGTGCTGCTGACGCATCAGGCGGGTACGGCGCCGGCCGTTGAGCACCAGCAACGTGGTCGCGGCCGCCGACAGTAACAGCAGCAGCAGGCCGCCCGCGAACAGCATACGGCGCTTGTCGATGAAATCGCGGTTCATCGCCTCACGGTCGGCCACGTCGGCGAAACGGCGGCTCAACGCGAGATCGTTGACCTCATTCCAATGCTGGCGCAATTCCACGACGATCTGATTGGTGAGGCTGCGATCCTTCGGCAAGGCATCCACCTCAGGCTGAATCCCGCCCAGCAGATGATCGAGCGACTGGATCTCGTCCATTTGCCGTTGCAGCAGCGCGACCTGCGTGGTCAGCCGACGTGTCGAACCGGCCATCACATGCAGCTTCGATTGCAGCAACTGGTAGCGCAGCATGAGCCGCTGATAGTCGTCGTCGACGCCGGATTGATACAGCAGCAACTGGTTCTCAAAACGCGCGTAGGCAATCTGCAATTGCGCGGCGTCCCAGTAGAAGCCGTCGTACTGACCGGTCAGCTGTTCGGTGGCGCGCGGATTGAGCAGGTTTGCGTACAACAGATAGCCAATTGCGCCGGCCGGCGCCGCGAGCGCGGTCAACCAGATCAGCACATAGAGGACACGACGCCAGGGGCGGCGCGTTATTTGACGATGAGTGCCTTGATCTGCCATACGAATTTCGAGTCGCCCGCCGCGCCCATCAGTTCATCGGGGAACGCGTCGCGCGGATACATAAGAAACAGCGGCCCGAAGTCGCTGATCTTCAGGCGCCGGCCGTTCATGCTATAGGCAACGATCACGCCGTAGCGATCGCAGTCCGATACCGGAATGGTGTACGTATAGTCGTCGAGCGTATGGATCTCGACTGCGCTGCCGGATGCGCCGACTATCTTCAGGATATCCGCGAGCAGTGGTCCCGTGAAGGTGGAACGCGGGGTCCAGGTCGTGGCGGTCGTAATGGAATGGACCGGCAGTGCAAGCAGTTGTGCCTCGGTGAAGTGATACACCTGGTGCGCCGCGTCATTAGTCTTGCTGATTTTGCCCTTTACGTCGAGCGATAACGGCAACGACTCTGCCTGCGCCTGGGCCCGCATGCTCCATGCGGCGAGGGCGAGGAGCAGAAGCAGCCCCCACCATGCGCCCCTGGCCACGCCCGTCCTGCCATCCATCGCTGCACTCACCTTGCTCATTTACCTGGCCTTTCCGTTGTTTGTTATTTTTGCGGGCAGCTCCACGCGGCGCCGCCTCAACCTGCCAGCGAACCTGCAGCGCCCCTTTCCGCCGCGGCGGTGGTCTGTGCGACACGTCCCGTCCGGCGACGCGCGTCACCCCGACGCGCGATCTTTGAACCGCATGCATAATATCGCCAAATTTCTTTGTCTCAAAAACGGGGATCCGCCGCAGCACTGCGCCTCGCGCTACGCTCCGTCTCCGGGACACCTGCTCTACACGCGCAAAGCGACGCCCTACGAGTCATGAACAAGCCGGTTTTGCCCCTGACGTACGAACAGCTCGATCACTGGATCGAGTCGCTGCAACCCGCCTTGCTGGCCGAGCGGTTCACGCTGGCGATCGGCATACTGCGTGGCGGCGCGCCGCTCGCGCTGATGGTGTCGCATGCGGCCGGCACGCCGGTCGCCTTCCTGCGTTACGACCGCCGGTCGCGCACGGTCGCGTGGGATTCGACGCTGCCGATCCCGCCCGCAGGCTCGAAAGTGCTGCTGTGCGAGGACATCGCGGGGCGCGGTTTTACGCTGACCGATTGCATCGCATTCCTTCAGCAGCATGGCCTCGACGTCAGGACGCTGACCGCCGCCGTCGACGACCTGAGCCGCACGCAACCCGATTACGCAATCGATGCCCGCGGCTACTTCGCGCTGTTTCCGTGGGAGCGCCAGGCCTACACCGAGCGTTATCGCGAGGACTGGGAGCGCGTTGAAGCGGGCACCGCACCCGCCATGGCCGACGATCACGAATACGCCACCTACGCCATCGACCTCGACGGCATTCTGCTACCCGACGTGCCGCTCGCGCGCTACGACGAGGATCTGGCCGCGGCGCTCGCCGAACGCGACGCACTGCTGCCGTTCGAGGTGCTGCCGGGCATCGATCTGCAACGCGTTCGCACGATCATCACGGGCCGGCCGGAACTGGATCGCGCGCGCACCGAAGCGTGGCTCGCGCGGCACGGCTTCGGCCATATGCAACTGGTGATGCGCACACCCGGCACGCACGACGAAAGCCCCGCCGGCGCCGCCGCTCACAAGGCGGCTGCCGCATTGCGCGGCGGCGTCACACATTTTGTCGAGAGCGATCCGGTGCAGGCGCTGCTGATCGCGCAACAGGCGCCGCTGCTGCGCGTGATCTGGTGGGACGCGCTTACACAAACCGGGATGCTGGTGGGCGCGCGCGCGTGGACTTGAGTGAGCGCGTGCCGACCTGTGCGGGCCAGCATAGGTTCGGGACGTTATACCCGAGTGCGTCAAGCCTGAACGCGTGACCCAGTAGCGCAAGCGTCAACCTGAGCGGCTGCTAGGCTTCTCTCGCCTCTCTGATCTCTTTGGTTTCCTTGACCTCTTTACCATCGCGCAGATGCAAATGCCGCGCGGCCCGCTGCGAGGCGACGATGATCAGTTTCATGGTCGCCCGCGTGGCGCCGACGAACAGCTTGCGCGCAATACGTTCATCGAACGACTCGAAGTCGACTTCCGTGAGAATCACGCACGGCGCCGCCTGTCCCTTGAAGCGATAGATCGACTCGAACAGCACATCCCCTTCGCGGTACGCCGGGTTGCCGAACAGATCGTACTTACCCGTAAAACTGCGCAACCGATGCGGGCCGAGATGATCCTGCGCGGTCATCGCCGAGCCTTCGCGGCCGCGAAACGAGATCACCGCAATGTCCTGCTTGCGAAAGCCGAGCGACAACGCCTGCGTGATCGCCCGCTTGGTCCCTTCGATGCTACCTTCGACGGCGTTCGCTTCGTCGTAGACGGAAAGCGAAATATCGGAGCCGTCGAACGGACTGCCCGACGCCAGACCCGCCGCGACCGGCACCGAAGCGCCGACCACGTCGCGCACGTAATCGAGAATGTCGCGCGGACTGCGGTAGTTAGTGGTTTCTTTCAGCGTGGTCCAGCCGGGCAGTTCGACCGGCTCGCGCATATACAGATTCTGCAGCGGGTCTTCGAGCCACCACCACGCGGCGCCCGGCCGCAACAGGCGCGCGAGCGCAGCCACCCACGGCTGCTGGAAATCCTGCCCTTCGTCGACGATCAGCACGTCGTATTGCCAGCGCGCGTCGATCGGCGTTTCGGCGAAAATCGTTTCGAGCTGATGGAACACGTCGCCGGACTGGAAATCCGGCTCGCGGCCCGCGTCGCGTGCGATCCAGTCGCATAGCTGGTGATAGTTCGCGACCTTCGCCTCAGGTGGCGCGACCCGCGCGATGTGATCCGCGAGTGGCCGGTTGAAACACACGTACAAAGGCCGTTGGCCGCGCGCCACCGCGTCGTTCATCACCTGCACTGCCAGTTGTGTCTTGCCGGAGCCGGCCGTGCCGATCACGCGCAGCCGGAACGGTGAAAACTCGAGCCGCCGCGCCCAGGTCGCGAGACCGCCGGCCAGACGCGTGACGAGCGTGCCGGCCTGGCCGACCAGTGCGCTGGCGTCGGGCGTGAGCGCAAGTTCGTCGGCGAAAAAGTGGTGAATTTTCGGTGCGCAGGCGAGCCGCGGTTCGTCGGACGGCAAGGCTTCGCGAATGATCGCGGCAAGCCGGTCCTTACGCGTCGCGTCGACGATCCGCGCGGGATTGACGCCGGCAATCGCCGCGTCCTTGACGATGTGATCCGGGCAATACAACAGTTCTTCGATGAAATACGTGCCCGCGCCGAACGCCGCGGTGAAGCGCCGCTGCAGCGTTTCGACGGTGTGCGCGAGCGCGATCGCCACATTGCGTTCCGTCTGAAGATAGACCTTGACGAGCCCCTTCGGCGTTTCGCGCAGGAAACCGGTTTTCTGTTCGACGATCATGACGCGCCCAGCCGGGCTGACGATCACGAAGTCGGCCTCGCCGAACACCGAAAAGTTCTGGTTCAGGCGGGTCCAATGCACCCCGTGATAGACGGTGTAGCCATCGGGAAGCGCTTCTTCCAGCAACGCGAGGGTTTCGCGTTCGCGTGCCGCCGCGCCGGTGGCGGCGAGGCTCTTCCAGTCGTCGGGGACAATGCGGGCCATGCGGTGCCTCGTCGTATTCGGGTGCGCCCATTGTACGCAACGCCCGCGCGTTGCCGGCACGGCGCGTCGGGCCGCATGCGAGGCTCGATGAGCAAGACGCTTTGGTCGACACTTCATGCGGCAGATTGCAGGCCGGCGGCGCGCAAACCCATGCGCATCGTGTATCGTTACTGGCTGAACGCCACGCACCTCGCGCGGCTTGCCAACCGTCAATGTAAAAAAAGGATTTGCCGGATGATTACGATCTGGGGACGCACCAACTCGGTCAACGTACAGAAAGTCTTGTGGTGCTGCGATGAACTCGTGCTGCCGTACGAACGCATCGACGCGGGCCTGCAATTCGGCCGCAACAACGAGCCCGACTATCTCGCGATGAACCCGACTGGCAAGATTCCGACACTGGTCGACGACGACTTCGTGCTGTGGGAATCGAACTCGATCCTGCGCTATCTGGTGCTGCAATACGGCGAATCGAGCCTCCTGTATCCGTCCGAGCCGAAACTGCGCTCCAGCATCGACCGCTGGCTTGACTGGTCGCTTACCACGTTGCAACCCGCGGAAAAGCCCGTGTTCTGGGCCCTCGTACGCACGCCCGCCGCCGAGCGCAACGCCGCCAAACTCGCCACCGACTTCAGCGCGGTCACGCTGCAGTGGCGCCTGCTGGACAACTTTCTGCAAGGCCGCTTCTTCCTCGAAAGCGAGAAGTTCACGCTCGCCGATATCGTGATCGGCGCGTACGCCAAACGCTGGTTCGGACTGGAAGGCGTCGAACGTCCTCCGCTGCCGAATCTGGAGCGTTGGTATTCCCGGATTGCGACGCGCCCGGGTTTCAAGAAATACATCGATTTCCCGCTGACTTAATTCAAACGGCGGCCATCCGGCGCCCATCCGACATGACGATCACGCTCTACGCATGGGGCACGCCGAACGGCCGCAAGGTCAGCGTCGCCCTCGAAGAAATGGAACTGCCGTACACGGTGAAGCCGGTCAACATCGGCCGTGGGGAGCAGTTCCAGCCCGACTTTCTGCGCATCAGCCCAAACAACAGGATTCCTGCGATCGTCGATACGGACGGGCCGGACGGCCAGCCGATCAGCGTGTTCGAGTCGGGTGCGGTGCTGCTGTATCTTGCTGAAAAGACGGGCAAATTCCTGCCGAAGACGCTGCGCGAGCGCGTCCCGGTGCTCGAGTGGCTGATGTGGCAAATGGGCGGTTTCGGGCCCATACCGGGTCAGGTGCACCACTTCGCCGCGCTCGAGTCAGCCGCCGACCGCACCTATGGCCTCAAGCGTTATTCGGACGAAACCCACCGTTTGTATGGCGTGCTCGACCGGCGCCTCGCACAAACGGAGTTCGTGGCGGGAGACTTGTCAGTGGCGGATTTCGCGATTCTTGGCTGGGCGTGGCGTCACGAACGGCACAAAGTGGACCTCGCCACCTATCCAAATGTGAAACGCTGGTACGAAGCGCTGTTCGCGCGGCCCGGCGTGCAGCGCGGCTTTGCGGTAAAGCTCGACTGAGTCCGGCAGCCACATGCTTCGCGGCGGCGCCCAGCCGCGACCGGCAGGTGTACCGGACATCGGCACAGCGAAGCACGATGACCTTTATAATCGACGCATGAAGATCGCCAAGCCCGCTACGACCGCCGATAAAGCCACCCCTGCCGCCTCCGCTCATCATCATGAGCCGGGGCACACGCACGGTGAGCGCGGCGAATCGCAGGAAGCCGCACTGACTCTCGCGGAAGAATATTGCCGCGAACGCGGCGAAAAACTCACGCCAATCCGCCGCAAAGTGCTCGAATTGCTGCTAAATTCCGGGCGCGCCACCAAAGCGTATTCGCTGCTCGACGACATGCGCCAGATCCATCCCGGCTCGGCGCCGCCCACGGTTTACCGGGCGCTCGACTTTCTGCTCTCGGCCGGACTCGTGCACCGCATCGAATCGATCAATGCGTTCACCGTCTGCCACGACCTGACGCAATGCCAGCACGGCATTCTGGTGGTCTGCCAGCAATGCGGCAACGTCACCGAACTGCACCAGCCTAAACTGCGCCAGGCGCTCGTCGCGCAAATCGAAGACGCGGGCTACCGCCTTGCCAGTGATGAAATCGAATTGAAGGGACTGTGTTCCGCCTGTCAGACAGCGGAAGCGGCGAGCGCCGGTGCCGCAACACCGGTCGCCGCCACAAAATGACGGCAGCGCCGGCAATCAGATTTGCAGGCTGATTGCCGGGCGCTTCGCTGAGCGATAGCTAGCCGCCGAAGATGCGGTGGCGAGCCAACCGCCACTCGCCCCCCCGCCAATGAAACCGCTCAGCCCGCCGCGCGAGAGGCGATCGCGTCGTGCAATAGCGTCACGAGGTCTTCCGGCAATGCCGGCTTGGTCATGAAATGCTGGAAGCCTTCGCCGATGCTACGCAAGCGGTAAGCGTCGTCGGTATGGCCCGTGAGCGCCACGGCCACCGAAGGTGCGTGGTCCCCGCGAATCTCGTGATCGCGCAGCCGCTGGATCAGATAAAAGCCGTCCATGCCCGGCAACTCGAGGTCGCACACCACGGCGTCAGGCAACAGCCGCAGCGCCGCTTCGACGCCCTCTTCGGCATCCGCCACAGCAACCACATGCGCGCCTTCCGCCTCGAGTAACAAGGCCAGTGATTCCCGGCTATCCAGGTCGTCTTCGACGAGCACGATCGTGGCCTGATCGAGTCTCAATGCTCCGTTCATGTTCTGTTGCTGCTCTAAAAAACCGGTTAGGCCCTCAAACGTGGCCAACGTATCGTCCTGCTGTTTGCCGCCGAGCTGCGCGGCTACGGGTTTGGTGTTCATGGTTCCGACTCGATTTCATGCGTCGAGTTGCATGCAGGCCCGCGATTGTAAAACATGGCCTGAGCGCAACGCGTGCGCACAGTAACGCGCCAAAATTGCACGCCGATGAAAAACCGGCTCTCGCGGCCATTGTCCTGGCAGACCGATGCCGACACCCGATTCGCCGTGGCGGCCGCTGCAAACTCATGCGCGCCGCTTTGCCCGCCCGGCGTCTTCCCTGACATTCATGTGCTTTTGCGACGCCGGCGCTGTTGCGCGCTTTTGCGTTTTAGCGCGCGGCGTTCACATCCACCCCTCAGGTAGCACGTCGCGTGCCTCGCTGGTTTTCGCCGTTGCGTCTGCATGGTTGCGCGGCCTGCCTCACGGTCCATGGCGACGCTATCATCAACAGACGAAAGAGGCTTATGAGGTGTGGCGGCAGAAACGTAATCTTGCGTGAGTCCGTGGGCGTGTCAGTCCGCTTTGCGTGGACCGATGCCCTGCACCAGCAAGGCCACCGCATGCCGGGCTATCTCCGCGCCGCCGATATTGCGCCGCACGGGATCGTTACGCCAGAGCTTCGACGTAGCCAGCGGCAGAATCGTCATGCCCAGCAGCGTGACGAACACCAGTGCCGGCTCCAACCCGGCATTCAGCCGCCCTTCCTTTTGCCAGCGCGCGATGGCTAGCAGCGAGGCCTTTTGATGCGCATTGCCGAACCGTTCATGCATGCGCTGGCGCAGCAGGCCCCCGTCGCTGATCACTTCGCGCACCCACAGCGACGGAAACCACGGGTTGTCGCTTGCCACCTGAACCAAACGCTGCGCGAGTTGCGTGATGGCCGCCACCGGGTCGTCGGGATTTTCCTGAAACGGCACGCCGAGCCCGGCGCGTAGCGGAGCGAAACGCTCGTCGATCAGCACGTCGAGCAGTTGATCGCGCGTCTTGAAGTAGTAATGCATCATCGCCGGCGTGAAACCCGCCTCGCGGGCAATCTCCCCGAGCGTGGTGTCGACGATGCCCTGCCGCGCGAACAAAGCGAGCGCGGCGTCCAGCAGGCGGCTGCGCTGCTCCGGGCCGCGCGCCGAGCCCGACGGCCTGCCGGGGCGCCGTGCGGGTGCTTGCATCGCAACGTTCGCAGACTCACTCGCGCCGGCGGACGCCGCAGGCTTCGAAAGCTTTCCTGCCTTCACGGCGGCCGTGCTGCGCGGTGTGCTCTTCACTTTCTGTTCATCTGCCGGAATCCTTGCCATTGCATTCAATTTGACGAGTGACGCGATGTCGCATATATTAATCTCCGAATTAATTAATTTCAAGACCGTGGCGCCATGGACCAACCGACAACGACTCAACCCGCCGAACTGGCAACGCCCGATGCGCAGCCCGGCTCGCGGGCAACCGACCACCCGCCGATCCGCCTGCTGTTTCCGGCGCTGCTGCTGGTCATGCTGCTCGCCGCGCTCGATCAGACCATTGTCTCGACCGCGCTGCCGACCATCGTCGGCGAACTCGGCGGGCTCAACAACCTGTCATGGGTCGTGACTGCCTACCTGCTCAGCTCGACGATCGTCGTGCCGCTGTACGGCAAATTCGGCGATCTGTTCGGCCGCAAGATCGTGCTTCAGACGGCGATTGTCGTGTTCCTCGTCGGCTCCGCGTTGTGCGGTATCGCGCAGGACATGACCCAGTTGATCGTGCTGCGTGCGCTGCAAGGGCTCGGCGGCGGCGGCCTGCTAGTCGTGACGATGGCCGCAATCGGGGACGTAATTCCGCCGGCTGAGCGCGGCCGCTACCAGGGCGTATTCGGTGGCGTGTTCGGTCTCGCGACGGTAATCGGGCCGCTGCTCGGCGGCTTTCTCGTCGAGCACCTCTCATGGCGCTGGATTTTCTACATCAACCTGCCGCTCGGCATCATTTCGCTGGCGGTGATCGGCGCGGTCTTCAAGCCGCACGTGCGTCATGTAAAGCACACCATCGACTACATGGGTGCCGCGTTTCTCGCCGGCGCGCTCACCTGCATCATCCTGTTCACGAGCCAGGGCGGCACGATCCTGCCGTGGTCGTCGCCGCAGTTGTGGTTCACGCTGGGCATGGGGCTCGTGGCGATCTGGGGTTTCATCCACGAAGAGCGCACGGCTATCGAACCGATCATGCCGCTCGAACTCTTCAAACAGCGCACGTTTTTACTGAGCAGTCTGATCGGCTTCATCATCGGCGTGTCGCTGTTCGGCTCGGTCACGTTCCTGCCACTGTATTTGCAGGTCGTTAAAGGCTCGACGCCGACGGAAGCCGGCATGCAGATGTTGCCGATGATGGGCGGTCTGTTCGTGATGTCGATGGTGACCGGACGCGTAATCAGCAAGATCGGCAAGTACCGCATGTTCCCAATCGCCGGCACGTTCCTCGTGGCCGTCGCCATGGTGCTGCTCGCACGCCTGCAGATCGACACACCCATTCATGTGATGTATCTCTACATGGGCATTCTCGGCTTCGGCCTCGGCATGGTGATGCAGGTGCTGATTCTCGCCGTGCAGAATACGGTCGAGTTCAAGCACATGGGTGTGGCCACTTCGGGCGCGACGCTGTTCCGTTCAATCGGCGGCTCGATCGGTGTAGCCAGTTTTGGCGCGGTGTTTTCCAATGGCCTCGCCGCGCGCCTGGAAGCGTTGATACCGCCCGGCACCGAATTGCCGCACGCACTCGGACCGATGGCCATCCACCAGTTGCCCGAAGCGTTGCGCGACGATTATCTGCAAGCGTTTGCCGGTGCGTTGCACACGGTGTATCTGTCGGCGGCCTGCGTCGTGGTACTGGCCTTCGCACTCGCGTGGCTTCTGAAGGATCATCCGCTGCGCAAGCACTGAAAAAACTCATCCGCCCGTTCGTTCTGCAGACATATGCAGTGTTTCGTCGTACCTACAAACGTGCTCCGCCGCACATAAAGTAGGTGAGAACGTCGATTGACGTTCTCACTGAAACGCCACATATTGCAAGCAGCGGCACCGCAAGCGAGAACTTGCGTCCCAAGGTTCTCCAGCGCATGTGGATCGTGGTTTTCGCGGAAGTTGCTTCCTGTCTGAACGCGATCTGGAGCATGCCGTATAGGCATTGTTTTCCACAGGTGGGTCCACAGTATGTCCACCCAGACAATACCCGGCCATAGTTTTCCGACGCCCTGCAAGCGCTGTGGCGGTGCGCTATACCGGCAAGTCGACTATTGCCCATATTGCGGCGCGGTGCATCCGCTCGACACCGGTCCAAACAAGCGCGTTGTGATTCCCGGCAGCCGCGCCAGTGCCATGAACAAGACTGCGCAGAAAAGCAGTTTCGATCCGACGCAACCGAGCGAAACCGAGCTCGCCGCGCCGGCTGCGTTCACCGACGAAGCCGTCCCTATCGAGCCCCCGATGCTACCGGTACTCGCGTCGCTTCCTCTGCGTGCTGATCCGCCACCCTCCTCCAACCTGCCGCCTTCTGCCGATCCGCCGCATTCTGGCGGCCGCAACATGCTCTCACTGCGTTGGGTGCTGCTCGCCATCGTGGCCATTGGCGCAATCGGACTAGCGTATGTCGCCTACGCACTATTCAGCGACAACCACGACTCGCAGAACGACGCCACCGAACAGAGCGCCGACAACGCGCCGGACGCAAGAACAGCGACCGGCACGATTGCGCAATACGCACCGGCTCAATCGACAAATCAGGCCGCAGCGGCTAAGCCCGCTGTTCCCGCCAATCCTGCCAATCTCGCCAAGGCCGCGCCGGCGATCCCAGTCACGCCTATTGCGCCGCCGGTAGCCGCAACGCCTGTGAAACCAGCGGCGCCGCAGTTCCGCGATGCGACGCAAGCGCTGCAGGCTGCGCGTCTGGCCTTCCGCGCCAACGATCTGTCCGCGGCACAAGCGGCGCTTGGCGCTGCGCAAACGCTGCAACCCGACAGCACCGACGCGCAAAGCCTGCTGAGCGAATTGAAACCGCTTGCCGCGCGCCGCGACACCGCGTTGCAGGCCGCACAGTTGTGTGCCGCGCAGCAGTCGTGGAGTTGCGCACGCCAGCATGCCAATGAGGCGCTGGCGATCGACACCGGCAACGACACGGCGAAGACGATCCTCGAACGCGTGATTCACGAAACAGGTTGGGCGCCGCTCAAACCGCATGCGGCAATCGACAGTCCGGTCAGCGATAAATCATTTGGATACCGAATTTCATAGCTGTTCGTACGACCGATTTTCCTGAGTGACTGACTGAATCATGGCACGCCCGATCGCACTGGCGTTTCGCGTGTTCTCTGAGTGGCAACAGACGGACATGGCATGCGCAGCGCATCGAACATGAGATGGCAAACCGGCTTACCGGTGCTTCGCGCGCGCCGACGCGAGAGGCTGTTCAAACCTGACCGATGGGTGGATAGACCATGCTGAAAAGACTTCTCGCGGGATGGCTGGGGCTGGCGCTAATGGTCATCTGTTCGTTCGCGGGCGCGGAGCCTGCGCACTACAAGATCGTCACCGGTCCGGAACGGGGCACGTACATTCAGATCGGCCAGGATCTGTCGAAATGGGTGGCGCAACCGGCGGGCATCGACCTGGAAGTCATGGCGTCGAAGGGCTCGGCTGAAAACGTACAGCGCATGCGCTTCGAGCCGGGCGTGAAGCTCGCGCTGGTGCAGTCCGACGTGTATCAGGCCTACATCGACATGGCCAACGCGGGCAATGCCGATGCGGGCACCGCAATCCGCCCGCTACGGCTCATCATGCCGCTCTACGACGAGGAAATTAACGTCGTGGTGCGCGCGGACTCGCCGATGAAAACCTTCGCCGACATCAAGGACAAGAGCATCAGTGTGGGCCTGATCGGCAGCGGCACCGCGCAATCGGCCACGACCCTCTATCACCTGATGTTCGGACAGGCGATTCCCGAGCAGAACATCCAGCACCTGAGTAACGAAGACGCGCTAGCCGCCTTGATCGTCAAGAAAGTGGACGTTGCGATCATCGTGGTCGGGCAGCCGGCGAAACTGTTCACCGACATGAATCCCGAACTGCTGCAACAACTCCGCCCTCTGAGGGTTGATCCCAACGCGCCCGAAACCGCCCGTGCGAAGCAGACGTATTTTCCCGCGACGCTCCGCGCGACGAGCTATCCGAACTGGCTGAAAGAAGATGTCCCCACGTTGACGGTGAAGGCCTTTCTCGTCACTTACGATTACGGTCTGCGCGACACCGTCGTCAACCTGAACCGCTTTGCGGACTCGCTGTGCGCCAACTTCGATAATCTGCAGGAGCACGGACATCCGAAGTGGAAGCAGGTGAAACTCGAATTGCCGACGCTCGTGCGCGGATGGAAATACTACGGGCCCGTAGAGAAGCATTTGCGCGCGTGTCTCACGAACAAGAGTGCGGCGATCAGTGCGACGGCGGCGCAAGCCGCGCAGAAACCGCACTCCACGTGCACGGATCAGGAGCGTCTGCTGTTGCTGTGCAAGTAAGCTCGCGTGGTGAGAAGCACGCGTTCAGGCGTGCTCCTGCGATGCGGCCGACACGTCCATCGCCCGTTGCAGGGCCTCGTACACCTTCGGCCGGTTGCATTGCGACACGTTAAAGCGCAGGAAGCCGGCCGCCGACTGCGACGCGCTAAACACATTGCCCGGCGCGAACACCACACTCTCCGCTAACGCGTGACGCGCGATATCGGCGGCGTCGAGCGCATCCGGCAGGCGCGCCCACACGAAAATACCGGCGCGTGGCCGCGTCCACACTTCAAGGCCTGCATAGCCCAGCCGCCTGATCGTCTCGCCCATGGCGTCCGCGAGCTTCGTGCGCATCGATTCCAGATGCCGCCGGTACGTGCCGTCCACCAGCAGACGATGCACGACGCTCGCCGCGAGCTGGCTGTTGCCGAACGTGGTGGCCAGCTTCAGATCGACCAGCGGCTCGATCCATTCGCTGCGCGCCGCGATGTAGCCGCAGCGCACGGCGGCGGACAAGGTCTTCGAAAAACTGCCGATCGAGACCACCCGCGCGAGACCGTCGAACGCCGCAAGACGCGGCGCCGGTTCGTCCTCGAAGTCAGCGAAGATATCGTCCTCGACAATCAGCAGATTGTGCTCGCCCGCCAGTTTCAGCAGCCGGTGCGCGATGGCCGGCGCGAGCGTGGCGCCAGTCGGATTGTGGACCGCGGAATTGGTCACGTAGAGCCGCGGACGATGCTCGATCAACGCCCGCTCGAATGCCGCCAGATCGGGCCCGGACGGCGTATAAGGCACACCGACGATACGGACGCGATGCGCGCGCAGCAGCGCCTGAAAGTTGAAGTAGCACGGGTCGTCGATCAGGACCGTGTCGCCCGGTTCGAGCAGAAAACGGCAGACGAGATCGAGCGCGTGCGTGCCGCCGTCGGTCAGCAGGATCTGCTCGGGCGGCGCTTCCACGCCGTGCTGCGCGAGCCGCCAGGCGAGTTGCTGACGCAGCGCGGGCAGACCGCCCGGGCTCGCATAGTCGGCGAGCGGCGCTTGCGGATCGCGCGCCACGGCACGCAATGCGCGGCGTACGCCATCTTCCGGCAGCCACGAAGGCGGCATCCAGCCACAGCCCGGCTTGAGCACCTTCGCATCGGCCTCCAGCGACTGCCGCGTGAGCCACAGCGGATCAACCTCGCGATCCAGCCGCGGCCCGAGATCGGCGAGCGCGAGCGGCGGCGCGTGGCCGGACACAAAAAAGCCGGAACCGCGCCGCGCCACGATCACCCCTTCCGCGACCAACCGGTCGTATGCTTCCACCACGGTCGACTTCGACACGCCGAGTGCCTCGGTCATCACGCGGATCGACGGCACGCGCGCGCCCGGCATCAGCGAACGGCTCGCGATGCGCTCGCGCAAGTTGTCCATCACGGTGCCGACACGCGTGCCGGCTTGCATACCGGGTTGCATCCCTGAAACCATCCGGTTGCTATCGCTTTCCGCCATCTGTACTGCTCCATGTTCGGTACAGTTTGTACGAATTGTACTGATCCGTAGCTTACCCTTTGCAGCCCAAAAGCGGATGCTATAGATTCCATTTTCAATGCGTATGGACTTTTTCGATGGACAAGACAACGAACGGCTGGGTGAGCGGCATGGTGGGCGTGTTGATTTTTAGCGGCTCGCTACCCGCCACGCGCATCGCCGTGCAGGGCCTCGATCCGGTGTTTCTGACGGTCGCCCGCGCGACCATCGCGGGCACGCTGGGTCTGTTGCTTCTGCTGGTATTTCGCCAGGCTCGGCCGGCCAAGCGCGACCTCATCCCGCTGGTGGTGGTCGCGCTCGGCGTGGTAGTCGGCTTTCCGCTCCTGACCGCCCTCGCGCTGCGCCACGTGAACGCGGCGCACGCCGTGGTGTTCGTCGGGCTCCTGCCGCTGTCCACGGCGATCTTCGGCGTGCTGCGCGGCGGCGAGCGCCCGCAGCCGGCGTTCTGGCTGTTCTCGGCGCTCGGCAGCGGCGCGGTGGTGGCGTTCGCCTTGCGCCACGGCATCGACGCATCGCCGCTCGGCGATGCGCTGATGCTGGCGGCGATCGTCGTCTGCGGCCTGGGTTATGCCGAAGGCGCGCGACTGTCGCGCCATCTCGGCGGCTGGCAGGTGATTTCGTGGGCGCTGGTGCTGTCGCTGCCGCTGATGCTGCCGCTCGCCTGGTGGTCGCGGCCCGCCTCGTTCGAAGGGGTGAGCCACGCGGCGCTGTGGGGGCTCGCGTACGTATCGCTCTTCAGCATGCTGATCGGATTCGTGTTCTGGTATCGCGGACTGGCGCTCGGCGGCATCGCGGGGGTCGGGCAACTGCAGTTGCTGCAGCCGTTCTTCGGCCTGCTGCTCGCCGGTTTGCTGCTGCACGAACAGGTACCGCCCGCGATGATCCTGGTGACGGTCGTGGTGGTGGCCTGTGTGGCGGGCGCGCGGCGCTTCTCGCGAGCCGCGCCAGCGCGACCGGCGCAGCCAGCAGTCTGAACGGAGTCTCGCCCGCGCGTGCGCGCGCCCTGATTTTCAGGATCGCGCGGGGTCGGCCAGCGGTTGACTATGTCATCATCTCAATAATCGACCCACCACTCGCCCCGCGCCGCGACTACGATGCCGACCGCCTTTGCACAAACCGTCGAAGCTCACTTCGCCGAACTCACGCCCACCTCCAAGCGCGTCGCCAGTTACATGCTGGCGAATCTCGACCGGCTTGGCCTCGAAAACGCCGATCAGATCGCCCGGCAAGCCGGCACCAGCGGCATCTCGGTGGGCCGGTTCCTGCGCAGCATCGGCTACCAGAACCTCGACGACCTGAAGCGCGAACTGCGCGGCGCGGAGGAACGCCCGTGGCTGATCACCGACCGGCTCGACGCGTTTCGCCGCGCCTCCGGCCAGCACGACGAAGCCACACCGGCCGCAAGCGGGCCTGATGCTTCCCATTCCGCCACCAACCCGGCGCTCGCTCACTCGCTCGAACTAGAAATCGGCGCGATCCAGCATGTCTACCAGCTTGCGCAATCGCCGGTGTTCGCCCGCGTGGCCGAACACATCTCGAATGCGGACGCCGTCTATATCCTCGGCATCCAGTCCACGCGTGGCATCAGCAACGCGTTTTACAGCTACCTTGAGTACATCCGCCCGCGAGTGTTCTATTCCGACGGCATGTCGGGTTCCTATGTCGATTCGCTGAACTCTGAGTTCAAGGCACCGTATCTGATCATCACCGATACTCGCGCCTATTCGATGATCGCGCGCCGTTATTGTGAAGCCGCTGCGCGCCGTGGCCTGCCCTTTGCGCTCGTCACCGATATTTACTGTCCGTGGGCGCGTGACTTCGACGGCGATCTTTTGCAGGTGAAGACCGATGTCGGTCAGTTCTGGGATTCGCTGGCGCCGCTCACGTGCCTGTTCAACCTGCTGATCTCGGCGATTGTCGAACGGCTTGGGCCGGGCATCGATGAACGCGTTGCACGCAATCGCGAACTGCAAAGCGAATTCGACCAGTTCGACCTTTGAAGCCGCCTTCGCCTACAGCCATATGACTGACTATCGGCTCGTCGATGTTACCTGCGCCACGCATGGCAATGACAGGCTGTTCTTCAGAGTGATGAACGGCTGAACGCAACAGCACCAGCGGCTCGCCGCGCTTAATGGTGCTCGTTGATCGCGTCACGATGCCGTCGTCGCCGCAGCTTCGCCTCCGAGATACGCATCGCGGATCCGCTCATCGCCGAGCAGTGATTCGGCCGTGCCTTCGAGCACGACGCGGCCCGTCTGCAGCACATAGCCGTAATGCGCGATCTCCAGCGCGAGGCTGGCGTTCTGCTCGACCATGAAGAACGTCACACCTTGCCGGTTAATCGTGTCGATCAACTCCAGCACCTTGTCGACGTAGAGCGGCGACAAACCCATGGTGGATTCGTCCATGCAGATCAGTTTCGGCCGGCTCATCAGCGCGCGCGCCATGGCTAGCATCTGCTGCTCGCCGCCGGAGAGCGTGCCAGCCTTTTGCGTCAGGCGTTCTTTCACGCGCGGGAAAAGGCCCAGCACACGCTCGTAGTCTTCGTCGATGGAATCGCGGTCACGCCGCGTATAGGCGCCCATCAGCAGATTTTCACGCACTGTCATGTCGCCGAACAGCCGCCGCGCTTCAGGCACCGAACCGACACCCCGCCGCACGATCTGCGGCGTGCTGAGTCCGGTGATCGCTTCGCCTTCGAACGTTATGCTGCCGGTGCGCGGCTTGTGCAGACCGAGAATCAGCTTCATGGTGGTCGACTTGCCGCTCGCGTTGCCGCCGAGCAGACTCACGATCTGGCCGCGCCGCACCTGGAAATTGACATCGAAATGCACCTGGACGGGGCCGTAGAACGTTTCGATGTGTTCGAGTTTAAGTAAAGCGTCGCTCATCGTTGATGTTCCAAAAGTTCAGGCCGCAACGCGCACGGTCGCCGCGCCGCCGACATTGCGATGCCCCAGATACGCTTCGATCACACGCGGATCGTTGCGCACGTCGCGCGGCAGGCCTTCAGCGATCTTCGCGCCGTTGTCGAGCACGATCACGCGATCCGATAGCCGCATCACCATGTCGAGTTTGTGTTCGATCAGCAGGATGGTGAGTCCGCGCGCCTTCAGTTGCTGAATCAGCACCAGCATTTCGGCGGTTTCGGACTCGTTCATGCCGGCCGTCGGTTCGTCGAGCAGCAGGATGCGTGGATGCAAAGCGAGCGCGCGGGCAATCTCGACGCGCCGCCGGTTCGCATACGACAGGCTATGCGCCGGATGATCGATACGCGGCGTCAGGCGCTCGCCAAATCCCGCGACGATCTCGCGCACTTCGTCGCGCAACGCCGCGTCTTCACTGCGGAGCGAAGCCGGTCCGATTAGCGCGCGCGCCACTTCGGCAATCGCGCCGATAATCGGCCAACCCGTGCGAGTGGCGCGCAAACGCGCGTGCGCACCGATCAACACGTTGTCGAACACGCTCAGATTGCCGAACACCCGGCCATGTTGAAACGTCCGTGCGAGCCCGAGCGCGGCGAGTTTTTCCGGCCGTACGCCGGTAATGTCACGGCCGTCGAATTGCACGGTGCCTGCGTCCGGCGTATCGAGCCCGGTAATCAGATTGAACAGCGTCGACTTGCCCGCGCCGTTTGGCCCGATCACGCTGACGAGTTCGCCCTCCGAAATCGAAAGATCGACCCCGTTCACAGCGGTCAGTCCACCGAAGCGCCGCGTCACGCCGCGCACGTCGAGAAGAGTCTGTGTCATGTGCGCTCCGTCATACCGTTCCCAGCAAACCCTGCGGCCGGAACCGCACCAGCAGCAGCAATACCAGGCCGTAGATCAGCATCCGATAGTCGGCGGCCCAGCGGAAAATCTCCGGCAAGCCGATCAACGCGACCGCGCCAACGATCCCACCCAGCACGTTGCCGAGGCCGCCGAGAATCACCATCGTCAAGGCAAGGATGGACACCTGCGAGTCGAAGGTCTGGTTGTTGATGTAGCTATACAGATGCGCCGCAATCCCACCGCTAATGCCGGCGGCCAACCCACCGAACGCAAAAGCAATCGCCTTGTAGCGGTTCGGGCGAATCCCGTGCGAGCGCGCCGCGACCTCGTCTTCGCGAATCGCACGCAGCGTGCGCCCCAGATGCGAGCCCAACAGCCGCGTTTGCAGCAGCGCCAGGACGATCAGCACACCCAGTGCGAACCAGTAGATCGCCCGCGCGCTGTCCGGCGTCCAGCCGAACACCGACAGCGGCGCAATGCCGGCGATGCCGAGCGGGCCGCGCGTCAGACTGTCCCAGTTGAGGATCACGAGGCTCACCACTTCGCCGATACCGAGCGTTGCAATCGACACGTAGTGCCCACGCAAACGGAACGCCGGATAGACCAGCAGCGTACCGAGCGCGGCGGTGATCAGACCCGCGCAAAAGATCGTCACGACCGGCGACCAGCCGAGATTCGTCGATAGCAACGCAGACGCGTACGCCCCGATCACCAGCAGCGCGGCATGACCGAGCGAAATCTGCCCGACCGTGCCCGCCACCAGTGTCAGGCTCAACGCCAACATTCCGTACAGCCAGGCATTGGTGAGTGTTTGCAGGAGATAGGACGAACTGGCAACGAACGGCAGCGCAACCGCCGCCAACGCAAGCGCGATCACCACGGCGCGCGGCACCTTCACCGCTTTGCCCGCGGACAGGAACGTGCCGGTCATCGGCTCGGGCGGCAAACGACGGCTGCCGCTAAAGAGTCCGTTGGGCCGCCACACCAGAAACAACAGCAGCAGAACGAACGCGAACAGATCGCGGTAACTGGTGCCGAAGATCGCCACCCCATAGCTCTCGACCAGACCCAGCAGCAGGCTGCCGACAATCGCGCCCGGCACGTTGCCCAGACCACCGATCAGCAACGCCACCACGCCCTTGAGCGTGGCCTGGAAACCCATCGCCGGATCGATGCTGTTGTAGTACATGCCGACCAGCAAGCCGCTCACGCCGCCGAGCGCGCACGCAATCGCAAACACCGCCTGATTGACGCCGTTGACGTTGACGCCCATCTGCTGCGCCGCGTCCCGGTCCTGCGCCGTTGCGCGCACGGCCCAACCGAGGCGCGTGAAACGCAGGAACACATAAAGCACGGCAGCCGCCGTCACGCCGATACCGGCAATCAGCAGATCCAGCGAACCGATTGTCGCGCCACCAAGACGGAAATGCCAATCAGGCAGCGTACTCGGCACCGGCCGCGGATCGGCGCCGAACAGCAACTGCGCGCACTGATCGAGCACGAAGCTGATACCGATCGTGGCGAGCAACGGGGCAATGCGTGCCGCGCCCTGCAGCGGCCGCAAGCCGATGCGCTCGATCGCGATGCCCAGCAGCCCGCAGCCGAGCACCACCGCGAGCAAGGCCAGCGGCAACGGCAACCCGAACCGCGTCAGACACAGCCAGCCGATGAAGCTGCCGATCATGTACACCGAGCCGTGCGCGAAGTTAATCAGATGCGACACGCCAAAGATCAGCGCGAGGCCGACCGCCAGCAACGCATAGATGTTGCCGACGATCAGTCCGTTGATCGTGTAGTCAAGCCATGAAGCCATAGCATTCAGATCCGGTGAGAAGCAGACACGTGAGCGTTACTGAACCGTTATTTGGAAACGATCTGCGGCTTCGCACCGTCCCATTGCGTGAACTGATTGTCCTTGACGACCAGGTACACGCTGCGCGCGCCGGCCACACGGCGCGTCTGCGGATCAAACTGCACCTTGCCGAAAATAAGACTCGGCACATCCTTGATCTGCTTCAGGCCGTCATGCACCGCCTGACGGGTCACGCCATAGCGGCGCATGACTTCCGCCGAAACGATCATCGCGTCGTAAGCGCGCGCGGCGAAGGTGTCGGGCTCGCCGTTGTACTTCGCGCGATAACGCTGCACGAAGTCCTGCACTTCAGGCCGCTTGTCGCCGGGGAAGAAATTCGATTCGGTGAATACGCCGTTCACGGCCTCGCCGCCCAGTTCGAGAAACTTCGGCGAATAGACCGAGCCCACTGCGGCGATGGGTTGCGTCAAACCCGACGAACGCGCCTGGCGCACGATCTGCGCACCGTCCGCGTAGTACGAGATCAGCACCAGCGAATCGGGTTTCGCTTCGTTCACGCGCACCAGCGTCGCGCGGAAATCTTTTTCAGTCGGCTGATAGCCTTCCGCCGCGACGACCTGTGCGCCATCCTGCGCGGCGGCTTTCGCAAAAATTTCTTTGCTGGTGCGCCCCCAGTCGGTATTCAGATAGAGCACGGCAATGCGCTTGAAGCCGAGTTCCTTCGTCGCGTAATGTGCGAGCAGCGGCTGCTCTTCAGCTTGACTCAGTGCCGTGCTCCACATGTAGTCGCCCCCCTTGGTGAAGTCGGGGTGTGAATTGGTGAAGCCGAATTGCACGAGTTGTCCGCGCTGATAAATGGGCGAAGCCGCCATCGAGGTCGTGCTCGACAGGTCACCCAATTCCAGCAGAATGCGCGGATCGCCGACGAACTTCTGCGCGATCGATACGGCCTGGCGCGGGTCGCTCCGGCTGTCCTCGAAGTCGTAGGCAAGCGGGCGGCCCTTGATGCCGCCCTGGCTATTGATCCGCTCCAACGCGAGATCGAAGCCGCGCTTCCATTGCGTGCCGTATTGCGCGTCCTGTCCGGTAAGCGGTCCACTCACGCCGATCAGATACGGTTCGCCCGCTGCGGCGCCAGCATAGACCGGCGAGGTTGCTGCGATGCCTATCACTGCGGCGAGCACCGGAAGCGTTTTCAACCAGCGTGACCAGTTGCTCCGCGACGATTTGGATACGTGTTTCATGTTTGCCCCGACTCCCATCTTCAAAGTGAGGCCATGTAACCACGGTGAATTCGGACGACCCAACGAAGTTTTGGGAATATGGTTATCACGTTGGCGAACATGCCTTAGCTCGCACAAGACAACGTGATGAGCCTCAGCACATGGTCATATGCAGACACACCAAGGCATCCCCTTGATGCAATTGATCTTTCTCTCTTTCGACCCGCGCCGTACAGAACAAAACCCGAGACGCTACGCACTCGCCCACCAATCCTCTTCGCATTTTTTGCGCTGTCGATATCGGAATTGATTATATAAATCCCGCATTCAGACGACCCTACAATGCGCAGACCGAATTGCCAGGGCGAGTCATGGAGCTGCATCAACTCGAAGCGTTTTCGGCGGTCATGTCCGCCGGCAGCATCACCGGTGCGGGACGTTTGCTCGAACGCTCACAGCCGGCTGTCACGCGCCAGATTCAGGAGCTCGAAGCGGATCTCGGCTACGCGCTGTTCAATCGCAACGGTCCGCGTGTCACGCCGACGCATCGTGCATTCCTGCTTTACGAGGAAGTCGAGCGCTCGCTGATCGGCCTCAAGACCATCGAACAACGGGCGCGCGCCATCGGTCTCGGCGAAGCGGAACCGCTGCGCGTGGCGGCCACACCCGCGCTCGCTGCGTCGATCGTGCCGCCCGCGATCGCCGCGCTGCCGCCGCTCGGTCACGCGCCGCAATTCCAGCTACGCAGTCTGTCGGCGGAACACGTCGTGCATGAAGTCCTGACCCGTACCGCGGATATCGGTCTGGTCACCTTGCCGATTGGGCACGCGGGACTCGATACCCACTGGATCGCCGAAGCGCCCTGCGTGGCGCTCGTGCAGAGCGGCGACCCGCTCGCCGCGCAGCCGCATATCGCGCTGCGCGATCTGGCGAACCGGCGCATCGTCACCGTGGCGAACCGGTTTCGGTTGCGGCATCGGATTGATGCGGCGTTCGCGGCCGCGCGCATTTCCGCCGATGTATTCCTCGAAACCAATGCGTCGTTGAACGCGGTGATGGCCGCTCGCGCCGGCGCCGGTGTTGCGATCGTCGATCCCGCCACAGGTCTCGGCCTGTCGATCGAAGGCGTGACGGCACGGCCGCTCGACTGCGCGATTCCGTTTTTCTTCGGCGTTGTAACGCCGGCGGGCAAACCGCGCCGCGCCGCCGTCGACGCGTTGCTGCAATCCATCGAACACGCGACCCGCGAACTGCTCGAAGGCGTGGTGCTGCATCCCGCCCAGGAACACGATGCGCTGCTGCAGCGCGAAACGCGCGTCTCTCGTGCGCGCATCAAACATCCGGAACACACAGTATGAATCGCCTTGCCGCACTCGAAGCCCGCTTGCGTGAAGATCTGCGCTGGCTGGAATTGCCCGCGCCCTCATGGGTCCCACCGCGTTTCGCCAACGCTGAACGCGTGCTCGATGTCGCCGTGATCGGCGGTGGCATGGCGGGGCTCGCTGCGGCGGCGGAGCTGCGCTGGCTCGGCATCGACAATCTGCAGGTGTTCGACCGCGCACCATCGGGACGCGAAGGCCCGTGGGTATCGTTCGCGCGAATGGAAACGCTGCGCTCGCCCAAACAGCTCACAGGCCCCGCCCTGCGCATGCCGGCCCTCACGTTTCGCGCGTGGTACGAAGCGCAATTCGGCGGCACCGCGTGGGATGCGCTTTACAAGATTCCGCGCACGCAATGGATGGACTATTTGCGCTGGTATCGCCATGTGCTCGATCTGCCGGTGCATAACGACACCGAGTTGACCTCGCTGCGTCCGCGCGACGACGGCCTGCTTGAACTCGATCTCGCTGAAACCGGCGCACCGCGCACGGTGCTCGCGCGGCATGTCGTGCTCGCCACCGGACGCGACGGCTTGGGCGGTCCATCGGTACCGGCTATCGCCAATACGGTTGGACGCCACTACTGGGCGCATTCCGCGGATGCAATCGATTTCGCCGCATTGGCCGGCAAGCGCGTCGGTGTTGTGGGCGCGGGCGCGTCCGCCTTCGACAATGCAGCGACCGCGCTCGAAGCGGGTGCGGCCGGCGTCGATCTGTTTATCCGCCGCGACGACATTCCACGCGTGAACAAGCTGACCGGCATCGGCAGTCCGGGCCTTGTGCATGGTTTCGCCGATCTCGAGGACGCATCGAAATGGCGTTTCCTGCATTACGCACAGACTGAGCAAACGCCTCCGCCGCGAGATAGCGTGCTGCGGGTTTCACGCCATGCCAGTGCGCGCTTTCACGTCGGTAGCCCGGTGGTTTCGCTCGACGAACTCGACGGTGCGCTCGCGGTAAAGACACCGAAAGATCGCTACGTGGTGGACTTTCTGATCTTCGCGACCGGCTTTCACTCGGACATCGCCACGCGTGCCGAATTCGCTCCATTCGCCCGTTTTGTGCGGCGCTGGAAAGACCGCTATCGGGCGGACCCGTCGCTACCTTCGTACGAACTGGCCAAGTCGCCGGACCTCGGCGCCGCGTTCGCGTTTCAGGAGCGAGAACCCGGCACCTGCGCAGCGTTGACGCAGATTCATTGCTTCAATCATGCGGCGAGTCTCAGCCATGGAAAGCTGTCCGGCGACATCCCGGCGATCAGCGACGGCGCGCAGCGTCTTGCGCGCGGCATCGCGAGCCGCCTGTTCGACGCGGATCGCGAGCGTCACTACCAGGCGCTGCTCGCCTTCGATACAGCGGAGTTGCGAGGGGATGAATGGACTGATGCGGATGCATTGTCCGACACGCCGCACGCTCGCCTGCCAGCAGAGAACACCGCTGAAAACACTGATTAACCCGCCGGAGCAGACATGACCGACCTCGCGTCACTAACACAATCGTCCGCATTTGCAGGTACCGAAGGCACCGACACCCTCGACTCCATCGATACCGTCGACACCCTCGCCGGCCTGCCAGCGGGCAGCCCGCTCGCCGCGATCCGCCATGCCCGCGAGAAAGTCGTGCTGCACACGCAACGCAGCGAAGACGCGTTGTTCGATCCCGCGTTGCCCGACCTGTCGCTGCACGAGCGTTTGTTTGCCGCATGGTACGCCGCGCGCCTCTCGCTGGCCGACGATCTCGCCGATGCTTACACAGCGAAGCTCATCGCCGCCGGCGCGCAGCCGGTCACGCTCGATGCAATCGAAGCGGGCACACTCGACCCTGCTACCGACGCCCGCCTGATCGCGATCCTCTCTCACGTCAAGCTGCTGACGCTGAAGCCAGTCGAAGCACGCCCCGAACATGCGCAAACGCTGCAGCAAGCCGGTATCACGACACGCGGCATCGTCGCGTTGTCGCAATTGATTGCGTTCGTCACTTATCAATTGCGCGTGGTAGCAGGCCTGAAGGCATTGCGCGCCGCCCAGGAGGCAGCATGAGTCAAGTGACTACCAGTGCATCGCCGGTTGACCGGCTCAACGGCTTCACCTTCGATACGCTCGGCTGGCGCGCATGGCTCGACACGGTCAGCCTCGCCGACGCCACGCCCGAGCAGATCGCCGTACTCGAAGAGAGCCATCCGCAAGCCAAAACCTCCGATTACTACCTGCTGCTGGTCCAACAGGCAGACATCCTGCGCCAGCGCTCCGGGGTTTTCAACGCGATCATGTATGCGCCAGGCGGCCTGCCGCGCGCCGAGCGCGAACTCGCCAGCACCGTGGTGTCGCGCGTGAACGGCTGCGTGTATTGCGCTTCGGTGCATGCGCAACGATTCGGCCAGCTCGCCAAACGGACCGACGCGATCGAGCAGGTTTTCGACGACCCGTCGACGGCAGGAACCACGGAGCGCGAGCGCGCGATCATCCGGTACGCGATCGAACTGACCGACCACCCTGAAAAAGTCGATGCCGCCGCGATCAAGCGACTCGAAGCAAACGGCCTGACGCACGCGGAAATTCTCGACCTGACGCACGCGATCGCGATCTTCGCGTGGGCTAACCGCCTGATGCTCACGCTTGGCGAACCGGTGTTTCCGCAAACTGGAGCGTGATGCCCGGTGACGATCGGGTGCTTCCGACAGCGGGTGGTAGATGCTAAATGGCGAATCAATGCTTCCGGCTGCACCCGCGCGGTAGGCGAATTCACGAATCAATCCTTCCAATCGAATCCGCCTGCGCACGCCGAAGGAGCCGCAAGCCGCATTGCGGTATCCTCACCGGCTCGTTCAGAAGGAGGATGGATTCATGAAGTTTTCGATTTGCGTGGCGATCGCCGCCCTGACGCTGTCCGCCACCGCGTACGCGCAAACCTCGCAAGCCTTTCGCTTCGGCGAAGGCCTGAGCACGCTGCCGTCCGGCAATACCCACCCGGCACCCGCGCCAGGCGCGCAGGCTCAACAGCCACAACCAATGCAAGCCCAGCAGCAACCGCAACCCGCGGAACATGCCCCGGCCAAGCCGAAGCACAAGGCAAAGCATCACCGGCATCATCGTGGACATATGTGACCCAGCCGGATACGTACTCGCATAACTAATCGCCGGAACGCCCGCTACACGCGTGCATCTTTGCGACGAAAATCCGTAGTGCCCGCCACGGCCGCATGGCCGGGCGCGGAATCGCGCCAGTCACCTATGCATGCACCAATACTGCCTATAGATCGGGGCGATTTTTGACTCGCTTCAAATTCTCGCGCGCGGCGGGCATAGTAAAACGTATCCGCAGACTCGCCGGCCACAACAGGAACCCGTATGAGCACCACGCGCCCCGCCCCCTCCACGCCCCATTCCGCTGACTCTGCCACCCAGGCGCCGCTGACCCCGCCCGTGATCCGCGACGCCACCGAAGCCGATCTGCCCACGATCCAGGCGATCTACGCGCACCATGTGCTGACCGGGGTCGCGTCGTTCGAAGAAATCCCGCCTTCCGTCGACGACCTGCGCACACGGCTCGCGTCGGTGCGCAGTCACGGGTTGCCGTACATGGTGGCCGAGATCGACGGCGAAGTCGCCGGCTATTGCTACGCGACGCCGTACCGTCCGCGCGCCGCGTACCGCAACACAATCGAAGATTCGATCTACGTAAGCGACGCGTATCGCGGCCGAGGCCTCGGGCGCGTCCTATTGCAGGCGCTGATCGAACGCTGCGAAACCGGACCGTGGCGCCAGATGGTCGCCGTGATCGCCGACGGCGGCAGCGGCGGATCGCTGTCGCTGCACGCTCAACTGGGTTTCGAATTGGCCGGCACGTTGAAAGCAGTCGGATTCAAGCACGGCCGCTGGCTCGACACCACGCTGATGCAGCGCACCTTGGGGCTCGGCGATTCGACCGTGCCGGACGACGTCGCGCAGGGACGCGGATAACGCGCCCAGTGTCACCCCGGCCTCGGAGAGGCGGCTTAAGCTGTTAACGTCCTGCCTGCTGAGCGTATAAACATGTTGAAACATTCCGACTGAGCGTATAAACTTGTTTAAACGCTCATAGGAGATCGGAATCATGCCAAAAACAGCGACGCTCACGATCCAGCAATGGGGGAACAGTCTGGCTGTCCGCATTCCCGCAGCTATCGCACGCTCGGCGCATTTCGAGGTCGGCCAGGAAGTCGAGGTGACAACCGACGAGATCGGCGTGACGGTAAAGCCGGTTGGCCCGCGCAAGCTCACGCTCGCGGAGAAGCTGGCGAAGTTCGATCCTGCAACGCACGGCAGCGAGGCGATGGTCACCGGGCGCATCGGTGCGGAGGTGGTCTGATGGCAGGCGCTTTGTGGGTGCCGGATCGCCGCGACATTATCTGGATCGACTGCAACCCTCAGGTCGGCCGCGAGATGAAGGATTTGCACCCCATGCTGGTCCTGTCACCGAAGCCGTTCAACGAGCGAACCAGCATCGTTATCGGACTCCCGATGACGGCAGCCGCGTTCAACGACACGAATCCGTTTGCCATCAAGTTTCAGGGGCCGAAAAACGTTACGAGCTACGTGCTTGGACACCAGCCCAAGTCGTTCGACTGGCGAGCGCGGGGTGCGAAAGCGCATCCGTGGAAACGTGTACCGGATGAAGTCTTTGCAGCGGCGTGCGAGCAGTTGAACCAGATCATCGCAATTTGCGACTAAGTGCGGCGCGTTAAAATCCCCCCATGCCCAATACGCCGCCCCCCTTTCCGCCCTTGCCCGACGCCCCGAGCGTCCCGGCAAGCGACACGCCGCGCAACGAATACACGGTCGACGAACTCGCGCGCGTCACCGACACCACCGTGCGCAACGTGCGCGCCTATCAGGACCGCGGCCTGCTCGCGCCACCGGAAAAGCGCGGCCGCGTCGGCGTGTATGACGACACGCATGTGTCGCGCCTGAAGCTGATCAACCATCTGCTCACGCGCGGCTACACGCTCGCGAACATCCAGGATCTGATCATGGCCGTCGACGAAGGCCACGATCTGCGTTCGATCCTCGGCCTTGAGACCGCGATCGGCGGCCGCTGGTCGCGCGAACGGCCGAAAAAATACTCGCTGATCGATCTGCTGCAAATGTTCGGCGACAAAGCCTCGCCGAGCGCGCTCGGCAAAGCGGTCGACCTGGGTTTGCTAGAGCGCAACGGCCTCTCCTTCGTGTCCGGCAACCCTACGGCGCTGGCCGCCGGCGCGACCATGGCGAAAGAAGGCATTCCGCTCGCCGACCTGCTCGACGCCGTGGGCGTCGCAAGGCCGCATTTCAATGCGGTCGCCAAGGCGCTGGTCGATCTGGTGGTCCGTCAACTGGATCGCTACGACGCCGACGCGCTGCCGCCGCCTGCCGACGTGCCCGCCCTCGTCGACGCGATCTGGCGTGTGCGGCCGCTGGCAATGGTACTGGTCGAAAGCGAAATGAACCGCGCACTGGAAGAAGCCTCCGGCGATTATCTCGGCGACCGCGTCGCGGCGATCATGGAAAAGAAGCTGGGCCACCCGTCCGAGGGCACCGCCGCGGAACGCGCTGCGGCAAAGAAAGACAAACCCAAAAAATAGGCAGAGAGGCGGGCGCTCGCGGCCACCCGCGTTATACGATAAGCGCCTTGCCTGTCGCCGCCTACGCGGGCGCATTCATGCCCTCCTCCGCGTTCGTGCCCGCGTCATATTCAAATCTGCATTGCTTCGTTTGATCCGCGGGACGTCCATGCGACGATCTTCGATCAATCGATCGAACGCAATGGAGATTCGCAGCATGGCCCGTCATACCCGTATTTCGCTTCACGTCACCGCCGCGTTACTGGCGGCGCTCACCACCTTGAGCGCGACCGCGCAGAACAGCAGCACGGGCAACGGCGGCGAGCCGGCCAACGTGCTGCGAATTGGCTACCAGAAGTCGGGCCTGCTCGCGATACTCAAGGCGCAAGGCGCGCTCGACGAAAAACTCAAGCCGCTCGGCTACAGCATCAAGTGGTTCGAATTTCCGGCCGGCCCGCAATTGCTTGAAGCCCTGAACGCGAACAGCCTGGATTTCGGCTATACCGGGGCGCCCCCGCCCGTGTTCGCGCAGGCCGGTGGCGTGAACTTCGTGTATGTCGGCGCGGAACCGTCAGGCCGTCATGCTGAAGCGATCCTGGTCCGAAGCGATTCGACGCTGCACAGCGTGGCCGAATTGAAGGGCAAGCGCGTCGCGCTGCAAAAAGGGTCGAGTTCGAACTATCTGCTGCTCGAGGCGCTGAAAAAAGCCGGCCTGCGTTACGAAGACGTTCGCCCGGTCTACCTGGCGCCCGCCGACGCGCGCGCCGCCTTCGAAAGCGGAACCGTCGACGCATGGGTGATCTGGGACCCTTACTACGCATCCGCACAACAGGCGCTGAAGGCCCGCACACTGGTCGATTATTCGGAACTCAACGCCCCCTATAACTTCTATGAGGCCACGCGCGACTTCGCCCAGCGGCATCCCGATGTGATCGGCGCAGTTCTCAGGCAGTTGCGCGTCACCGGTCTGTGGGCCAACGATCATCCCGTGGACACCGCCGCGCTGATCGCGCCGAAGGTCGGTCTGGATCAGAAGCTGGTCGAAACCTGGGTGCGCCGCTATCCGTACGGCACCACCGCCGTGACCGACGAGATCGTACGCTCGCAGCAGATCGTCGCCGATGCGTTTTACGGCGCGCATCTGATCCCGCAAAAAATCACGGTGAAAGACAACGTCTGGCAAAGCCACGAGGTGGCAGCCAGTCGTCTTGCGGGAAAATAGACGTTAGCAGTTCGAAAATTCAGCACGATCAGTTACTTCGCTATCCGTAGCAAATCAGGCCATGACGCTACGGTGGCTTGAGACCTATTCGCTCAGGCCAACGCCACATTTCACTCGCCACCCGGCTTTCAATCCGTGACGGGGTCACACCCCCGTCACGTCGCTATCGACGCACCGCCCGTCGCGTCCGGCACTCAATGTGTCACAAAGTGTGTACCGGTAGAACTTTCCTTTTGCAACGCGGTCCCTTCTCCGCACGCTTTACTCGCGTCATTTTCCGGATACCTCTTCGTCATTGCGTTGCGCTTACGCTGCACGCGCGTTACGCGGACGCCGCGGCATCCATGCTTCTTACAATCCGTGCGGCGAACAACACGCCGTCGATTAAAAAATCAGGACCGTCAAGGCCATGCAGAATCTACTCGCTGGGATCCACTCTAACCAGTGGACCTTCCTTTGGGACGCACTCACCACGATCGCGATGCACCTGTGCGCGGCCGCATTGATATTGGTGGTGGGCTGGTGGGTCGCCCGCCGCGTCGCACGCTCGCTCAACCGGCTGCTCGCGAGCCAGTCGCGTATGGACGCCACGCTGCGTCCGGTCATCTGCGACACCGCCCTGTGGAGCATTCGCGTCGTCTCGATCATCGGCGCGCTGTCGCAACTGGGTATCCAGACGGCGAGCATCGTCGCCGTGCTCGGCGCCGCCGGCCTCGCTATCGGTCTCGCGCTGCAGGGCACGATGCAAAACATCGCGGCCGGCATCATGCTTTTGTTGCTGCGGCCGTTCAAGGTGGGCGATTCGATTGAAGCCGGCACGGGCACCGTCGCGGGCACCGTCGAAGAAATCAGCCTGTTCACCACGCGTCTCACGAAATCCGACGGTATTTGCGAATACGTGCCGAACAGCGCGCTGTGGAGCAATTCGATCCGCAACTACAACCGTAATCCGACCCGGCGCCTCGATCTGGAAGTGGAAATCTCCGTGCGTGACGACGTCGACCAGGCGCTGGCCGCACTGCGCAACCTCGCCGCTGCCGACCCGCGCGTACTGCAGAAGCCTGCGCCGCAGGTGATGGTGGCCCGTTTCGACGACAGCACCGTGGTCCTGAACATCCGCGTGTGGGCCAACATCGACACGTTCTGGGACATGCGCTGGGACCTCGCTCGCCAGGTCCGCCAGACGCTCAACGACGCGCAATGCGGCCTGCCGGTTCGCGCCCGCGAACTGCATATCGTGCAAAGCAACGACACCGACGAGTCCGCAAGGGCTCGCGTGACTGCCGCGCCGAAGGCTTCGATGCAATAACGGTTAAAGCTGCAAACCAACCGGGCGGACTTCCGATGCGAATCCGCCCGGTATTTTTCACATAGCGGAACGTCACACGCTTCCGCATCCGTCCCCAAGCCCTACCCGGTCCGCGCCTTAGCCGCGAGAGCCTTGCGCCACAACCTTCCCCGCTTCATAGAGTTCCCCGTCTAACCCGCTGCTTGCGTCATCCTTTGACAGCCCCTATTGTTACATCAACCAATGTAACAGTTAAGAGTGAATAACAAGGAGACGGATCGGATGAACGCACGCATGATGCCCCCCGACGACGCGGTGCCCAACGCATCCGCGCCCATCGATACCGATATCGCCATCATCGGCTCCGGCTTCGCGGGGCTCGGCATGGCGATCCGGCTGCGGCAAGCCGGCATGACCGATTTCGTCATCGCCGAAAAGGCCGAGTCGGTTGGCGGCACCTGGCGCGACAACCATTACCCTGGTTGTGCCTGCGACGTGCAATCCCACGTCTATTCGTTCTCCTTCGCCCCGAATCCACGCTGGACCCGCATGTTCGCGCGTCAGCCGGAAATTCGCGCCTACCTGGAAGAGTGCACGCAACGGTTCGGCATCCAGCGTCATCTGCGCTTCGGCCATGAGCTAGCCTCCGCGATCTACGACGAAACCCGCCACCGTTGGCAACTGACGTTCGCCAACGGCCAGCAATGGTCGGCACGCGTGCTGATCTCGGGCATGGGCGGACTGTCGCGCGCGGCCATCCCGAACATTCCCGGCATCGAGACATTCAAGGGGAAGGCGTTCCACTCGCAGCACTGGGACCACACGTATTCGCTCGAAGGCAAACGCGTCGCGGTGATCGGCACCGGTGCGAGCGCAATCCAGTTCGTGCCGCAGATCGCGCCGCGCGTCTCGCATCTGAACCTGTTCCAGCGCACCCCGCCGTGGATCATGCCGAAGGCCGACCGCGCGGTGAAGCCGTTCGAACAGTGGTTGTTCAAACATCTGCCGTTCACGCAGAAGATCATGCGTTCGGCGCTCTACTGCATGCTTGAATCGCGCGCCTTCGGTTTCGCGATTCACCCCTCGCTGATGAAGACCGCGCAGAAAGTCGCGGAACGACATCTGCGCCGCCAGGTGCCCGATCCGCAATTGCGCGCCACGCTCACGCCAAACTACACGATGGGCTGCAAGCGGATTCTGATCTCGAACGACTACTTCCCGGCGCTGTCTCGCCAGAACGTGTCGGTGACAACCACCGGCATCGCGCGGGTCGAAGAAGACGCGGTGATCACGACCGACGGCGCGCGTCATCCGGCCGATTGCCTGATCTTCGGCACCGGCTTTCAGGTGGCCGATCCGTTTCCGGCGGGCGTGGTGCGCGGGCGCGGCGGCGTCGATATCGTCGATACGTGGCGCGATGGCGCACATGCGTATCTCGGTACGACACTGCCCGGTTACCCGAACTTCTTCATGATCGTCGGCCCGAATACCGGCCTCGGTCATAACTCGATGGTGTTCATGATCGAGTCACAGGTCGAGTATGTCCTGCGCGCGCTGAAGACGATGAACACAGAACGCGCCGATGCGATCGAAGTGCGTCCGCATGTCGAACGTGCCTACAACGAACAGATCCAGCAGAAACTCGGCCGCGCGATCTGGTCGACAGGCGGCTGCAAGAGCTGGTATCTCGACCCGAAGACCGGCAAGAACACCACCCTGTGGCCGGGATTCGCCTACAAATTCCGCCAGGCCACGCGCACCTTCAGCATGGAGGACTACCTCGCGTATTCGCCCGCGGCGCAGCCGCTGAGCGGGCATGGGAGCTCGCAGCAGCCGGTGCATGCGCATGGCAATGCGGCCACGACGGCGGCCACGACGGCGGCGACGACATCCGCCGAAGCAACCTGACAAAAAAAGCACAACGACAAGGCACCGTTCAGAGAGGACAGGAGATAAGCCAATGAAGAACTTCACCGACAGAGTGGCCGCGATCACCGGCGCAGGCTCGGGCATGGGCCGCTCGCTCGCGATCCGGCTGGCGCGCGAAGGCTGCCACCTCGCGCTCGCCGACCGCAATGCGACAAGCCTCGCCGAAACCGCGCAACTCGCACAGGCCGCCGCGCCGCATATCGTCGGCTCGCCGCTGCGTATCACCACGCGTGTGCTCGACGTGTCGGACCGCGCCGCGATGTTCGAATGGGCCGCCGAAACGGCCGAGCAGCATCAGCGCGTGAACCTCGTGTTCAACAACGCGGGCGTGGCGCTGTCGAGCACCATCGAAGGCATGGAGTACGCCGACCTGGAGTGGATCGTCGGCATCAATTTCTGGGGCGTGGTGCACGGCACGAAGGCGTTTCTGCCGTATATCAAGGCGTCGGGTGCGGGACACATCGTCAATACGTCGAGCGTGTTCGGCCTCTTCTCGCAGCCTGGCATGAGCGGCTACAACGCGACCAAGTTCGCCGTGCGCGGCTTTACCGAAGCGTTGCGCCAGGAACTCGATCTGATGAAGTGCGGCGTGTCGGCGACGTGCGTGCACCCCGGCGGCATTCGCACGAGCATCGCGCAGTCGAGCCGGATCTCGTCGAACATGGTCGGCTTCATGCTGGAAACCGAACAGCAAGGCAAGGACGACTTCGAGAAGTTTTTCATCACCACCGCCGACGAAGCCGCACGCGTGATTCTCGACGGCGTGCGCAAGAACAAGCGGCGCGTGCTGATCGGCCGCGATGCACGCGCCGCCGACTGGCTGGCGCGTACGTTGCCGGCGGCCTATCAGGCGCTGGTCGTGATGCAGACGCGCCGCATGAAGCGCATTGCGGAAAAGCGCGCACGCCGCGCCGCGCAAGTGGACGGCCGACGCGCGTGATGCGACGACCGTCATCGGGCTCCACACAGCGCGCAATGCAAAACACCCGATCAGAACGATCAGCAACACATAAAGGATTACAAGGAGAATGGCCATGATGCCGGTTCGCCGCGACCTCCGCTTCAACTTACCGCCCGAACGTGCCTCCGATTGGCACGTCCAGGGCTCGCATGTGACACACTTCTTCAACGCGCTTTCGCTGCTATTTCCTGCCGGCGAGCGCTTTTTCATGGACAGCGTGCGCAACTACCGCGACCAGATCGACGACACCGTGCTTAAGAAGCAGGTGCTCGGCTTCATCGGCCAGGAAGCGATGCATACGCGCGAGCACATCGAATACAACGATTTGCTGCAGGAAGCCGGCTTGCCCGCGCATAAGCTCGACAAGCGTCTGTGGGCGATGCTCAACTTCGGCCGCAAGATCCTGCCGCATTCGTATCAACTCGCGGTCACCGTCTGCCTCGAGCATTACACGGCGATGCTCGCCGGTTTGCTGCTCGAGGACGCCTCGCGCATTGGCGGCTCGGTCGAAGGTTATACGCAGATGTGGACCTGGCATGCGCTCGAAGAAACAGAACACAAGTCGGTTTCGTACGACGTGTGGAATGCGGTGCTGAAGCCTGGCCTCGGACGCTACCTGCTGCGCACAGGCACGATGCTCTCCACAACGGTGTTGTTCTGGCTGATCGTGTTCGACTACCACGTGCGTTTGCTGATCGCCGACCGCAAGCGCGGCGGGCATATCCGCGGCATGTGGCGCGTCGTGAAGTATCTGTATGGCCCGCGTCACGGTGTGTTTCCGCGTATTGCCGGTGAATGGCTGAGCTTTTTCCGACCCAGCTTCCATCCGTGGGATCACGACAATCGCGCGCAACTGTCGCGCATCGACGGCCTCGTCGCCGCGGTCGACGCCAGCAACGCAACCACGCCGAGCGCTCGCAAAGCTGCGCGGCGCGGTGCGCAGGCGGCCGCGTGATACGCGACACGCTGTCGGTCGAAGCCGGCGACGTGCGGCTCGCGGTCTACGTGAGCGGTCCACGCGACGCGCCGCCGATCGTGCTGGTGCACGGCTATCCGGATTCGGCGACAGTGTGGGAGCCAGTGCGCGCGCAACTCGATGCGCGCTACCGTGTGATCAGCTATGACGTGCGCGGCGCGGGAGCATCCGACGCGCCGGCGTCGCGCGCGGCTTACCGGCTCGAACGGCTGGCTGCCGATCTCGCGGCCGTCGCCGATGCAACGTGTGGCGCGCGGCCGTTTCACCTGGTCGGCCACGACTGGGGATCGATTCAAAGCTGGGAAGCGGTCACCGACCCGGCCTTCAACGGCCGCATTGCGTCGTACACGTCGATCTCCGGGCCTTGCCTCGATCATGCGTCGTTCGGCTTACGCGGTGCTGGTGCTGATGCTGGCGTTGATCGGGCGGAACGGCCCACAGCGCATCAAGCAACCAGGCGCCCGTTCGGCAGCGGTCTTCGGCAAATGCTCAAATCCTGGTACATCGTCTTCTTTCACCTGCCTGTGCTGCCTGAGCTGGTGTGGCGCGCGGGCGGTGCACGGATGTGGCCGTTCTGGCTGCGCCTGACCGAACGGGTCCGCACTGAGCGCGATCCTGCGCAAACGCGCAACGCGATCAACGGTCTGAATCTCTACCGCGCCAATTTCATCGGCACGTTGCTGCACCCGCGCGCGCGCCATGCGCATGCGCCGGTGCAGTTCATCGTGCCACTGCGCGATCGCTACGTCGGGCCCGAGCTCTCCATGGGACTCGAAGACTGGCTAGGCGCCTATACCCGCACTGAAATCGATGCCGGCCATTGGGTCGTCTTGCGCGACCCCGAGCGGATCGCAGCCGGCATCGAGCGCTTTGTCGAACAGCATCGGGGGCAGCATCCGGCAAACCGCGGTGGCGCCGGCGCCGCGACGATCAACGCCCGCGCGGCAGGCGTGTGAACAGCGTCGGATAGTCGATCACGAGGCCGTCTTCATCCACCGTCAGGTTCGCGCTGAAATTGCGGAAGATGCCCTCATAGCGATACACGCGATTCAATTCGATGCACGAATACGCCTGCTCCGCACGCGTCACCTGTAAATCCGGCGTCGAAATATAGGCCACCGAAATCGGCTGGCGCTCGCCTTCGGCCAGTTGCAGACGGCGGATCGGCAACGTGTTCGTATAGGGCGTAGCGGCAATATCGATGTCGATGCACCCTTCAATCGCGCTCAGGACGACGCCATGGCCATCGTGCCAATGGCCCGCGCCGTCGCCGTGCAATTCCAGCTCACCCCCGCCGACGATCTTCAGCCACGCATAGGTGGTGCGCCATTGCGCATCGCAGCGCACCTTATAGTGCAGCCCATATGCTTTGCCATAGCGCTGCCCGACCACGACGCTTTCCACCGCAAAGCCGTCCGCACGCGCGTCAAAGGCCAGATGTTCGATGCCGTCGTCCTCTTCCGATGCCCACCGTAATTCACGCATCCGTCTGTCTCCCTGTGGAACGGCGCGGCAAGCGCCGGGCTCCTATCGTAGCGCGAAAGTTTTCGGATCGTCGACGCACTGCGTTTCGGCTCGTGGCGCCCTCGTCCGCATGTGTTGCAAATAGCCACTATCAACGCCCGGCAATGCCCGGCACGGCGCCAGTAGCCTATGCTCGCGGTTCATTTTCAACCTGACCCCGCCACGTGCGCCTGAGTCGCGCGCGGCAAAGTCGCGCCGCATCGAATTCGCCGCCCCTTAAACCATGCACGCCGCCGCAACCGAAGCACAATCCGCCGCCTTGCCCACCTTGTTGCGCAGTTTCGGCCAAATCGTGCTGCAACCGAACGCTTTCACCGGCGCATGCCTGCTCGCCGCGTGGCTCCTGTGCGATCCACGCCTCGCCTGCGCGGCGCTGATTGGCGCAATCGCGGCCAACGTGAGCGCGGTGTTGGCCGGCTACCAGGAGGGCGACACACGCACCGGCCTGCACGGCTTTAACGGTGCGCTGGCCGGGCTCGCCGCGTTCAGCTTTATCGCCGACAATGCGACGGCCGCCGCTGTAGCAATTCTGGCCGCGACGGGCACCGCGTGGCTGCTGGAACCGTGGTCGCGCTGGCTGCGCGCGCGTGATCTCGGCTATTTCTCAAGCCCCTGTTTGATCGTCACGTGGTTTTGGCTGCCGCTGGTCACGCGTGTCGCTCAGCCAGCGAGCTTCGTGACTGAGCCCACGCTCGGCGCGGCGCAATTGAGTAGCGGATTACTTTCCGGGTTCGCACAAACCGGCTTTGCGTCAGGCGCGCTGCCGGGCTTGCTCGTGTTGATCGGCATTGCCGTGGCGTCACGGCGACATGCGCTGTGGGCGTTGGTCGGCGCGGGCCTCGCGAGCGCCGTGCACCTGCTGCTCGGCGCGAGTGCAAGCTCGTTCGACACAGGCCTGTTAGGATTCAACGGTGCGCTGACCGCGATCGCACTGGCCGATTACTGCATCGCTGCGACGCTAGGCGGTGTTGTGCTTTCGGTGGTGTTGCAAATGGCCGCTGCTTACTATGCGTTGCCGGCCATGACGGCACCGTTCGTACTCGCGACGTGGAGTATGCAGTGGCTCACGGGCCGTTTTACGCGTGCTGCGGCAGCGCCCGCATCGGCGCGCACCGCAGCCGGGCGGCCCGTCAGGTCACCAGCACCAGCCAGGGCGTCGGCATCGGCCAGGCGCGCAGGTTAGGCGGCAGGTTTGGGCCGCGGGCTTGAACCGTAAAGTTGGGTGCGGATTCAGGCCGCAGATTCGGGCCGCAGACTCTGCCCGCAGGTTTAACGCCCAGACTCAGCCCGCAGCCACCGCCCACCAGACAATCTCAGGAGACTGCCATGTCGTTCACCCACACGCCCGTCGGCCATGTTGCCGAGGCCGGGCCGATGTCCGAGGCCGAACAGCAGACCCGCGTGGATCTCGCCGCCGCCTATCGCCTCGCGGCGCTCAACGGTTGGGACGACCTGATCTACACGCATATCTCAGCCAGTGTTCCTGGCGAACCCGGCCACTTCCTGATCAATCCGTTCGGCCTCGCGTTCGACGAGGTGTGCGCGTCGAACCTGGTGAAGATCGATATCGAAGGCAACATCGTCGGCGCGAGCGAGCATCCGGTCAATGCCACCGGCTTCACGCTGCACGCCGCCGTGCACGCGGCACGCGCCGATGCCTTTTGCGTGATGCACTTGCACAATACGGCGGGCGTGGCGGTTTCCGCTCAGCCGGCAGGTTTGCTGCCGGCGTCACAACATGCGCTGCGTTTTTACGGCCATCTCGCGTATCACGACTATGAAGGTCTCGCGTTCTCACCTGCGGAGGGCGAACGCCTCGTCGCGCATCTCGCCGACAAGCCGGCCATGCTGTTGCGCAATCACGGCACGCTGACCGCCGGCCGCACCGTCGCCGAAGCCTACGTGTTGATGGCAACGCTGATCAAGGCCTGCGAAATCCAGTTGCAGGCGCAAGCATGCGGCCGCGAACTCGTCGTGCCGGGCGAAGCCGTAGCCGCGCGCACAGCCGACCAACTGTACGACGGCGGTGCGATCGAAGGGGCGCTGGAATGGCCCGCTTTGCTACGCAAGCTCGACCGGCTCGACCGCACGTACCGCGATTAAATTCGCTTCCCAACGTCACTCATCACGGAGTCGCGCAATGCCCACGTTTCATATCGAACTTTTCGAAGGCCGCTCGCTGGAACAGAAACGCCAGTTCGTCGAAGCCATCACCAAGGCGACCTGCGAATCGCTCGGCGTCGAGCCGAACTCAGTCGACATCATTCTCACCGACGTCAAACGCGAAAACTGGGCGACGGGTGGACGCTTGTGGTCCGAACCGGACGCGTAAGTGCAAATGCTGCGCGCATTGCGCGCGCAGCAGGTACTTCTGAGCGACGCTTATCTGAAACGCGTCGCCGTGGCGGCGTCGACCGACTCCGCCACTTCGCTACACGATTAAAACCGGTGAATGATACCCACGCCGGCAGCAAACTGGCTGCGTGACGAAGACGGCGCGCTGTTCTGGCCGTCGCCGATATCGGCAGTTGCGTTGATGATGCTCTTGCCGTTCGTCCCGAGCGTCTGGCCACCCGCACGCTGATAGGCTTCCAGCGCGTACAGGCCGGTGCGCTTGGAGAGACTGTAGTACTGCGAGAGGTTGAACTGCTGATAGCTGGCCGCGCTCGTAATGCCGTTCGACTCCGTCGCGCGCGTATAGCTATAGCCGGCAGCCAGG
>NZ_JAQQDU010000059.1:0-56105 GCF_046027825.1 Paraburkholderia sediminicola | reverse complement strand
CGGTGCCCTTCAGGCAGCCAGTCTTGCAGCGCGTGGGGCAGCAACATCTGCTGCTGCGGCTCGTATGGGAGATAGCTTGTTGGCCTCTTCTAACAACGTTTACCCCGCCCGGCCGGATGACATCAGATTTCTGCCGCGCACACTCCTAGGTCACGGAAATTGGCCCGCGCTCAAGGTAATCGAGCCGTTCAGGGGCACCTTGACGAGTTTGCTTCTCCCCATGTAGAACAGCGTCGTCGAAGTTCCCCCTACGCTCGTCAGCGTCACGGAAGTCGGTGCCGAATTGGTCCATGCCAGATCGACGGAGAACCCTCCCTTGGCCCGCAAACCCGTCACCCGCCCGCTTCCCCACTGTGACGGAAGCGCCGGCAACAACGTGATTGATGAGAGTCTGCTTTGCAGCAGCATTTCGCACACTGCAGCGGGTCCTCCCATATTCGCGTCGATCTGGAACACTTCCGGCCCATCGTCGTAGGCGTCGAGCATGTTTGCAAAACTGCCGTTTCCTGGATTGGAAAAGGTCACCGGATTGAGCAGCATCGGAACCATCGAATACGCTATCGACGGTTGCTGCAATTGAGCCCAACACGCTACTCTCCAGGCCATCCCCCACCCGAAACTGGCGGTGCCTCTGGCTGTCAGCAACGCCTTGACGCCACTCATAAACGTTGGGTCGCTGTTGATCGAAAGACGCTCCCCCGGGAAGAGTCCGATTAATGGCGAAAGATGACGATGAGTGGGATCGGATTGCTCCGTTTGCGCGTCGTATGACGCTTGCATCCATTCCTCCAGCAGGTTGCCGTTCTGAGGATTCAATTGTGGAAGATAAAGATTCGATAGCAACGACGTGATGGTCGCAACGTAACTTGAATCGGTTCCAAGAATAGACGCAGCCTTGACATAGTTAGTAAAGAGATCCCAGACAAGCTCCTGCGCATAGGTAATGCCCTGCAAATAATTTCCATGCTCGGGCGACCAATCAAAGTCGTCGACGAGTTGCATCAACGGAGATCCATCGGGATTCGTACCCGTCTGGACGGAGACCAGACGGGCCTCCCAGAATTGGCAGGCAGATTTCAGGACTGGATATATCGTCGAAAGATAACTGTTGTCTACCGTGTATTCGTAGTGATCCCACAGATTTCTGCAAAGCCACGCATTTCCCGCAGGGTGCCATTGCCAGCCCTGTGATCCGTAGACATTTGCCGAGATGCCCACCGTCCAGCCCGCAATCTTTTTACTCGAATTTGCGAATGGGTTGCTCGAACTATTGAAACTACTCTGCGTCAAGGCTTCCCAGTCTTTGTACTGACTGAGAATGAAGTTCAGGAACGGCTCGAAACATTCCGGCAGCCCACCCCGGTCCGCAAGCCAGTAGGCCATCTGGACGTTGATATCGGTGTGATAGTCCGAGAACCACGCTGGATCGTTCGTCGTGTTCCACAGTCCCTGCAGATTCATCGGCAAGGACGTACGCGACGATGCGATGCTCAGATAGCGCCCGAACTGCACATATAACGATTCCAGCCACGGATCAGGCGGACTGTTCGGAGCAGCACGCGCCTGCAGGCGATCAGGAATCGTCATCGCATTTTGAGCAGAAGTTGACGGCCCAAAATCCACGTTGAATCTTCCGAACAACGGCTGATAGTCTGCGAGATGGTTAGCGAGCAATGTTGCAAAGCTGCTGCCTTCGGCCGCCGCGATCTGTCCATGGGCGGTGTCCAATGGCGCTCCACCGCCCAGGTAGTGATTTGCACCAATGCCATCATAGTTAGTGCTGGCAGCTATCAGAATGGTAATGCCGCTGCAATTGAGGAAGACAATCTGGTTGCCGTTTACGGCCAATTCGCCGTCGTCAGGCAATATCTGCGCGCAGGCGGAATAGAGTTCCCCGTTCGGCAAGGTTCCCGAAAACGACAACATCTGGGTATTCCCATCCAAGAATGTTGCCGCGCCTCTCCCACCGTCTGCAAGCGCAATCGATCCTGTATAAGAATTGGGTGAACTGCTGGTTAGCCGAATCACGATGACGTCATTCGGAAAGCTGCTGAAAATTGTCCTCTGGTAGTTTGCCTGGTTAGCGGTATAGGTTGTTCTGACAAGACCATTACTGATATCGAGCAATCGCTCGTACTGGGTCGCGTTAGTGTGCGTAGGCAAACTGATCGTCAATGTGCCTAGCGTTTGATAGGAACCCATCCCGCTTGCCGTGTAAGCGTAATCCATTATGTCGGATTGCCCGGACCAGAGGGTGATGTCGTTTAGATAGAGTAGTTCCTGGGCAGGAGCGCCGCTAACGAGCGCCCCAAGACGACCGTTGCCAATGGGTAGCCCCTCATACAGCATGTACGTCGATGCCGACGTATTGGCGCCAATTGCATCGGGAGACTGCCCCGCGCCGTAGGCGTACTTCATTTGTAGCGCGTCGGCATCGGCAATCAGACTTGCTGTCGCGGGCTCCTGACTGGCAGCGGGACTGGAACTGGCAGTGGGTGCAGAAACGGCGCCGGCCGCGGGATTGGTTCCCGTTGTTGCTGACGGGGGGCTACCCGGGTTCGAGGAATCGCTGCTGCCCCCGCACCCGTATATATACGGCAGAAGCGGCGATAACCCACCAAGCTTGATCAGGGAACGGCGTTTTGCACTCGGTTTATTTTCCATTGATGTCTCCTGTACTACCTATCTGTTCTGGACGGGTCCGCCAGCATGCCGGCACCTATCGATAAGAATCTTCGCTCTAACGTTCATTTGGATTGCTAATTACTTACATATGCAAAGTAGTGAAGCATCATGAATGCGTCCTTTCACCTGATATCAGATAGCGTCTTGGCGACTCATCGGGCAGACTTCCGCGGCTTCACTCAAGCTAGCGAGCCTCCACAGAATCCGGAGCGTTCAATGTGCGTGACGCCCCGGCGCTTCACGGTGGGAACAATCAAGGCCGGACCCCGGCAGGGGTCTCGGCGCTTACTGGAAGTCCCCACGATCCATTGTTATGGGTTGGCCGCAGCCCAAGCCGAATAATCGGGAGAATCATTGAATTGAACCGGCACGCCTCCACGAACAGTGCCCAGATTGACGAGTCGAATGCTCTCGAGCCCGTCGGCCGGGTTGCCGTTGCTGGTCACTGCAATAGCGATCGTGTTTTGCCCGTTGGGATTGAGGATGCCATTCGGGACGACAAAGGTATGCTGGGGCCCGACATTCGCAATGTACTGACCCAAGTTCCAGCCATTTACAAAGATCAAGGCGCGATAGTTGCCGCCAGTGATAGTGCCGTCGGCGCCGCCGATCTGAATACCGACCGAAACGTCATCGCCGGCTGGGATCGACAACGGGAACGTCGTCCTGAACCATGAAGTGCCCGCGTACGCCTGTCCCGCCGGCAATGTGGCGGTCAACCAGCCCGTTGCCGGAAAACCAGGGAGATACCAGCCGTTGCGTTCGCCCCATAGCCCTCCGTTGTTCATCGGGCCGCGAGCAACATCCCAAAGAGTTTCGCCACCGATATTTCCTTGTATCTTCCACGCGATGCTTGTGCTGCCGGAACCAGAGAGAGAAGCCGAAACGAGCCCTCTTCCCTCCTTTTGTCCGTCATTCGCGTACCAGTCTTCGTTGTGCCCGTTATTTCGAATCATTGTCGCTATGACATGCGCCCCTGGCGCTAGCGTCACCGGCGCGGCAAACGTGCCACAGGTTGAACTGCCAAGAACATTCTGTCCGAGATAGTTGCCATCCACCCAGACCTGGGCCATGCCGGCTTGCGACCCACAGTAATTCAACGTGATCGCCGACACGGCCGAAGACGAATTATATTGCCCGCGATACCACACGTCACCGTGATGAAAGCCATAGTCGTCAGCGGTGAGCACCGGCTGTCCCGAGGGCGGCGGGGTCGTGCTATTGGTCGATGTCAGTGTAGCGCCGACCCATTTTGAGTCATCGAACGCGGGCTGTGCCTCGGGCGATTCCTGCATATATCGCCACGATTGAGTCGTGAGATCAGGGAGCGATACCGCGTCAGGCCCGGACAACGCATTTTGCGCGAGGAGGCTTCCCGAAGTGGTTGATTTGCTCGCGATAGCCGTACCGTTCCACGCAAGTTGCTTGATTGCCGGCGGCGCCCAGACTTCTAGCGAGCCAGTCGATTCCGTGTCCCCAGTCATCTGGAGCGTCGTCCCGCTGACCGCCGCGGTGCGGAGCAGCGAGGGACCGCTTGCGAGTACGGGGCCGGCGCTTGTATCTTGCCGCCAGAAGGTCGCCGCGGTGTTGTCGTCAGCAATAAGCAACATCAGTGGCGTGGCGGCACCACCGCCGGATATCAGGATCCTCGTCAGTTCGTTGTGTTGATAGTTCAACCTTAACTGCCCTGTGGATGGATCCCACGCCTGGCCAACATTGCCAGACGGGCTTGCGATCACCGTTACGGTAGGTTGCGAGGAGAAGCGCAGTACGGTCTCGCCGTCTTCTGCCTGCCGGCCATATAACAGGACCACGTCGCCCGACGCAGTCGACAGTTGCGTGTCGAAGTCCGACGTCGTGTAGACGAGATGATGCTGACCAAACGAGTAGTTCGCGAGCAGCAGCTTGGAGTCTGCGCCGTTAAGTCTCAATGTCCCTTGCTGCGGTACTGTAAAGCCACCGTCGGATGTAACGACAGGGAAAGTAAAGGTGTCGTTTGACGTTGCATTTGAGGGAGAGTGCAGGATCGTGTAAAGATTGGTGCCGGAGGTGTTGTCCACCCCGTGCAGAATCTGAATCGCCTGCGACGATGGGGTAATGGCGGTTCCGGCGTCCACGTGCATGATCGCGGGCACACTTTGGACAAAATTGCCCAGCGCCTTGAGCGTAGCCATTTTGGGCCGTAGCTGGCGGCCTTCGTCTATCGCTGCACCATAGTCATACGACGTATATAGCCCGGTGGACGGCAGCCAGCCCCAATTCGTACCACCAAACGACATGTAAATGTTCTGTATCGCGATCCGGTTCGCAATGTTTGTACCGTAAAAAAGCCGCTCGAAGTTTGAGCCGGCACCGGTTTGCGCCATACACGGATAAATTCCGGAGGAGCCCCAGTTGTCAAACCAGCCACCTTCCATTTCCGCCATGAATCCTGGCGTATAAGGTGAAGCTGTGGCGCCGCCTTTCGCGCCTCCACCACTAAACAGGCCATACCATCCCGCGCCCGGGTTGCCGGTGCAGCTTGTCTGCGGATAGTTGTCAAATGCGTACAGGTCGACAGGACCCGTTACGACGCCTGGAATCGGGGAGTTCGCCGGAACGAAATTGCCATTCGGGCCGGGATCATTATGAAATATCGGTACGGAAATCCCATCTGATCGTGCCCAATCATGAAGATCTTGCATGTAGGGGATCTGCGACGTGTCCTGCATTTCATTCTCGATCTGATACAGGATGACGGTGCCCTGGCCCGTGGACAACTGGTGTCGAGCGATGATCGAGTTGATCTGGCTCATCCAGTCTCTCGCGGCCGCCAGGTAATCCGGCGCGCTAGTGCGAGCTTTGCCGCTTTGCGTGAGTAACCAGCCGGGAAAGCCGCCAGCGTCAGTCTCCGCATTGATGTACGGGCCGGGACGCGCGATGACGTAAAGGCCCGCTTGCGCCGCCATATCAAGCAGCGTATCCATGTCACGGATTCCGGTGAAATCGTAGGTTCCGGCTTTCGCGGAGCTATAACCCCAGTCGAAGTATATGGAGACGGCGTTGAAGCCGTTCGCTTTCAGTTTCTGAAGAATGTCGAGCCACAGACTTGGGCTCGGCAACCGGAAGGGATGAAACTCACCAGACCAGATCGGCGTCGTTTTTCCGTCGACCTTAAGCGTGTAATGGTCCCAGCCGATCTTGTGCGCGACGAGTTGTGGCGGCGTTCCTGAAGGCAGACTTGGCAGACTGGTTCCGGTGCCAGTGGATGTGCCGGTCGTCGCACCTCCACTGCCGGTGCCGCTTGTCGCGGTGCTCCCCGGTTCCGAGTTGTCGCTCCCGCCGCACGCACTCATCAGGATCGCCCCACATGTCGCCAACAACAAAAGACCAGAACACTTCATGGAAATCTCCCAATTGCACTTGCCAATTGATCACCTGAATAGGTGCTATGTATTTTGGACTGCGAACCACACTTTCAAAATGACGTACCTGAGCACCATCTATTTGAAATGTCGTTCGCAAACTTTTATTTTTTCCGCCGCTTACGCGGCGAGTTCATCAGTTGAAACACGGCTCGTGGCTTCACCGAACTGAGCCCGGCGATTCCCCAGCAGACACTGGGATCAATGCCGATAGCGTTTCAGCGATAGGTCGTACGGGTTAGCCCTCTTTTACAAAGGAGGCACACGAGAGCACTACGGTGCCTGAACGGGTATTTCCACGTGTGTGGCCGCGCCAAGCGAGTTCGCGCAACCCACGATTGACCGTATTGACATGCAAACCAAGGAAGTCGGCCATCAGTCGCTGAGAGGGCAATTTTTCGCCCGGTCGCACGAGCCCAGCTTTAATCGCGTCCTCAATAGCGCTCGCCAGTGCCAGATAGGAGGGTCCGGAATAGCCTGAAATTGAAGGCATCCAGTTTCCGAGGGCCTTCTTCGATACATCTAGCCTGAAATGATCCATGAAGCCTGCTCCGAGTCAGTCAAGCGAACATCGCGATATTCCGCTTTTGTGCTGCCCATCAGACGCGAAACCTTCTCCGCGCCCCGGACGATCAAGAGGCCGAGCGGCCAGCGCGGTATGCCAACCTGGCTCGCTCTCGTCGAGCCACACCTACGGGGTCTTAGGACAGGTGTCGATACGAAACCCTCGGAGTGAGCGCCGAGTCGCATCCACCTCCGGTGCAGGCAAGATCGTTCGCCGTCACCCCCGCGTCCAGGGGTGCGGCGGGCAATCAGGTCACGCCTAGTTGTCGAAGAATAGTTCTTCGATGTCCGGGCCATAAGGCGTGCTCTGACCTGAGACCGTTGCGCTTGAGATCGAGATGCTATTTGCGCCGGCCACGAGGTTCACAGCTACGGGGACAGTGCCACCATACGTTCCGGTCGGCGGGAAGGTAACCACGACTCCGGTGCCTCCGTTCGTCGTCACAGTAGCGTACCTGGGGTTGGCATCGTTGTTGATGTAACTAATGTACGCAATCGTGGTGATGGGACTTTGAGCGCTAATTCCACCAAATGTTACGGTGCCATTTCCGGGCCCACCGACATAACCAATTGCGCTGCGGGACATGAAACATAGTGAGCAACTGTAAGAGCTGGCGCCGCCTGACAGACTGGTACCCGGAGACGTTACGTCATAGTCCGAAGTAGACACGGCAGGTTGGAGCAAGCCGGTTGTGAGGTCCATTCCGAATGCGTTGTCCCATTGCGGCAAGTTGGCTATCCCGCCGTTGACCTGAAGAGGAAGCCAGACGTAAGAGGAGTTCTGAAGATAATTTCCGTTCCACCGGTCGCCCATGTACATGTATGTGGTTCCGCCGCTTCCTGTAATCGGCAGCACGTAAGTCGACTGTGAGGAGAAGGTATCCGTCCCGGAAGGGGCCAGCGTTGTCGGACCGGTCCACGGACCCGCGGGCGTGCTTGCCACCATGTAGAAGTTGTCGTTCAGACCCCAGCCGGTCAGGCCTGAGCCAATCACGAAATAGTAGCCATTGGCCTTGAACATTGTGGGCGCTTCGAGCGCGATCCACTGATTCGGGCCGCCTATCGTGTAGACAAGACTGTCGACGCTGAGATAGTCGCTCGTCAGCTTATAAATATGTGTGCCAATGCCACGATCTTCGCTCAACAGATATGCCGTTCCATCGTCGTCCTTGAACAGACCCAGGTCGCGACTGGAACTGCTGTTGGGCGGCATGAAACTGCCCTGGTACGTGTACGGTCCACACGGCGTGGTACTGGTTGCCACACCAACTTTTGCGAAGGAGTACGATGTATTGTCCACGTGCATGTACATCACGTACTGCTTTGTGGTGTCATTGAAGATGACTTTGGGTCTTTCGACAACCTGACTGGCGGCAATGTCACCCGTCGGTTGCGGTGAAAGCGCGTTGCCCTCGAAGTGCCAGCTTTGCAGGTTCTTCGACGAATAGCATTTTACGTTCTGGAACGTTCCGGACGTTGTTTCCCCGGTTTTGTCTTCACCAACCCAGTAGTAGGTGCCTCCCGCCTGGAACATACCGCCGCCGTGTGCCTGGATCTGATTTCCAGCGTCATCCTGCCAAAGAGCAGAAGGATGGATGACGGATTGCAGGTCGGCTACCGGCGTGGTGGATGAACCGCCAGACGAACCAGTAGAAGAGCCGGTGTTGGAACCCGAGTTAGCGCCTGTCGTGGATCCCGTCGAAGAACCTGTGCCTGCGCTGACGCCAGTATTTGAGTTCGACGATGATCCTGTAGGCGAACCGTTTGAACTCGACGTGGTCGAGGAACCGGGTTTCTGTCCGGAATCGGCAGCATTGCCTGGGTTGCTGTTGCCTCCGCCGCATCCTGCCAAAAGCAGCGCGGAAATCAAAGCGCAACAAACGGGGGATAAGAAAGTTTGCTTCACGATTGTCTCCTTCTGTTATTTATACGCGAGGTCGTTTTGATAGCCCCGCCTTCGCTTGTATTTTTTCCGGTGATGCCGCTGTGGTTTTGCAGTGCAAGAATCAAATTGCGATTCCGCATGGCACCCATTTAATTGAAATGGTGACCACTTTCAATGAAACCATTCTTCAATAGTGGGACACCTCAATAAATACGGAACCTTAAAAATGTCGCCCACGCTATAACGATTCGCATACCTAACAAATAAGGTATACACATAATAAGGTTTACCATAACGTAAATGAGCAATGATCCGCTCCTTCTCCCATCCGCATACGGACCGCCGACCCGTCAGCCCGTCGGTTTGACGGCGATTCTATGACAACGATACTCAAACAACCAATGCTTTCATTCCGGAACCAAAATTTGGGAATTACTTCATTCATCCCGTTCTGTGTCAACGGGTTTTTCAAATAATGAGAGGATAGGAATCCTATGTATACGGTATTTATTTCACAATAAAATTTGCGATATTTAAACTTCTGGCTCGTGACGTCGGGAGTACAGACCTTGGTACATGTTGTCCACCCACCTCGGCAACTATCGTGGCAATTGGACTACATGGGCAGACCCGATTCGAATCCCACATAATGAGGCGTTATGACGCAAAACGTGGCGATTTATGACAGTTAAACATCGGGGTTGTAGATTGTCAACAAGAGCAAAGAACTGTTTGCAACCTAAGCCACGGGTTCTGATTGATAGGATGAATCCAATCCGTTTGAATGCGGTGCGTGGAGCCGCGAGGAATGCAGACAGCGACCGCGCAAGCGGTTTGACTATCGTTCACCGCTTCACAAACCGATAGTGCCCCACGCCCCAATCGTTCCCGTTCGCGTAGCCGAACAACTCGGCCACGGCCATATAGAACATCCGCCACCGCTGGAGCCACACTGCCGCATCGCGCGCGCCATACGTATCGACGAGCATCGGCAGCACGCGATCACGCGCCGAATCAAGCACGGCGAGCCAATGATTCGCCGTACGCTCGTAATGCGTGCCGCTCACCCACCACTGGCGCTCCATCCGCAGATCGTCCTGGAAGTTCAGCAAGAGCGCCTCGGACGGCATCGTGCCACCGGTGAAAAAGTACTTCGACATCCAGTCGCTGCCGTCATGCATCTGAAAGTGATACGCCAACGTGCGATGCACGAAGATGTGCACGAACAGTTTCGCCTCGTCGCGCATCCAGCGTGCAATTTTCGCAAGCAGCAGCCCGTAGTTCTTCATATGCTCGAACATCTCGATCGACACTACGCGATCGAAGCCGCCGCCAAGCTGTGCTTCGTCGAATTCGAAATCGACGACATTGCCCGTCACCACCGAGAGGTTGTGCAAGCCGCCCTCCGCCGCACGCGCTTCGATGAACGCGCGCTGCCCATGCGAGTTCGATAGCGCGACGATCTGCGCACGCGGATAACGCGCCGCCAGCCACAAAGCCAACGAGCCCCACCCGCAACCGAGATCGAGAATCCGTTGACCGTCGGCCAGTTCCGCGCGTTCGGCATAGCGCTCGAGCATCGCGACTTCGGCTTGCGCGAGCGTCTCTGTGCCGGTCGGGTACAGACAGCACGAATACTTCAGATGCGGTCCGAGATGCGCATGAAAGAACGACGCCGGCACCTCGTAATGCTGCGTGTTGGCGGCCTGGGTTTCGATGGCAATCGGACTCGCGCGCAAGTCGTCCAGCAGACGATTGAGCCGTTGCGCGCGCAACTCGCCGTTGTCGATCGCTTCGTCGCGCAAACGCTGGCGCATCAGTTGACGCATGCCGAAACGGATCAGACTGTCGGGCAACCAGCCGCGTTCGCAACACTGGATCAGCCAGCCCTCGCCTGGCTCAGCGGGCGACGGTGGCGGCATCGTTTGGTCGGTGGTGGAAAGACTCATGAGACTGACTCCCTATTGTTTGTGCTGGACTCTTCTGACCATTTGCACGCGCCGTGGCCGGCTCGTCTCAATGCCGTGGCGGCCACGGAATCAACGCGCTGGTGGTGCGCATGTACTCGGCATAGCCGGCACGCCGTTTAGCCATGCTTTCCTCGAGCAGCGGGATGCCGGAGAACTTCAGCAACAGAAACGCCATCAGCACCGGCGGCAACAACGTGAACCATGCCCACGGCGTACCGATCGACAACGCGAGATAAGCAAGCCAATGGACGCATTCGAAGAAGTAATTCGGATGCCGCGAATAGCGCCACAAGCCGACGCGGCACACGGTGTTGTGATTGGCCGGATCTTGCGTGAAGCGCTTGAGTTGCCGGTCCGCAGTGCTTTCGCCGATGACTGAGACGATCCACAGCACGACCGCCAGCACGATCCAGCCGATGGCCGCTGGACTGCTCCGGTACGACGGCACCAGGAATGCGATCGACAGCAGCATCGAGACCACGACTTGCGCCTGGAAGAACCAGAACATCTTGCTAGCAGCCTTGTCGCCCCATTCTTCACGGAAGCGGCGATAGCGCGCGTCCTCGGGCCGACCGAAATTGCGTTTCCACAGATGCGTGCCGAGCCGCGCGCCCCAAAACAGACCGCCCAGCGCAGTCAGTGCACGCGAGACCGGGGCGCCGTTGCTGAGCACGGCGTACAGCACCGCGACCAGGCCAAGCGAATAGGCCCAGACCGGGTCGACCATGCCGGCGTTCTCAGTCTTCAACTGCCACGCCCAGACGGCGCTGAAGATCACGACGAGCCCAGCCAGGGCGATCAAGGCAGCGGCAAGTGGCGGCATGGGTTCCTCGTTCAACAGCGATGCGGGTTATACGCGATAAGGACACGCTCGGATGCTGTGGGCCCACATCCGGCACAGCCGCCGCTAATCCTTGTCGCCCGGCGAAGCAAATCCTTCTTTACCCAGCTGGTCGCGATGCTGCGGCACGCGCCTGAAGCGCGATGTGTCGTAGCCCATCGCATCGAGCCGCGCGAGCAGCGACTGGTAGGTGTCGTCGCTCATGTCGGGGTCACGCGAAAAGATCCAGCCGAGGTTTTTGCCTGGATAACCCAGAATCGTGTAGTGATAATCGGCGTCGACGTAGAGCGTCAGTTGCGTCACGTGAACCGGCCAGAACAGTTGCACGCTCCATTCACCGCCTTCTTTGCCGGGCACGGGCGTGTCGAGGAACTGATAGTGCTTTTCTGGCGAGTCGAAGCCCTTCTTGCGGCCGTAATACGAATCGTCGATCTTGCCGTCCGGCCGCAATTTCCATTCCGCGCGGCTGCCCACCATGTCGCGCTCGGCGAAATACGGGATGTTCGCGATGATGTACCACGTCCCCATATACCGGGGCAGGTCGACGGGGACTGTCGAAAGCGGTTCGTTAGCGCGCGGGTTGAGATTGGGCGGGTCGTTGGAGCACCCCGTAAGGGACAGCAGCAAAACAGTCGCAACAGCAGCGGCGGCATAGACAACGCGGCGCATGGCGATGGCCTCGAACGTAGCGGCAATAAGCGTATTACGTTCGACGGGGCCAGATGGATGCACGTGGGCAGGATTTCCGGTCCGAATGCCTGTTCCGCAGCGTTAGGCGTTCGTGGCCCGATAGCGGTATCGTGTCGGCAACGCCCGCCCCTACCGAATTGTCCGCTCATGCCTACCCGCTTCAACGCAGCTTTCACTGCCCTGCTCGCCGCCGCCTTGTTCGGCGCGACCACCCCGCTCGCCAAGGCGCTGCTGGGTTCGCTCTCGCCATTTCTGCTGGCCGGACTGTTCTACCTCGGCAGCGGCACCGGTCTTGCCGCCGTCATTCTGGCGCGCCGCCTGAAAGGTCATGCGGACGGGCAACCGGTCAGTCACAACCGTTTTCCATTGCGCGACGTGCCGTGGCTCGCCGGCGCGATCGTGGCCGGCGGGGTCGCGGGGCCGGCGCTGCTGATGCTGGGTCTGAAAACGACGCCAGCCGCCACGGGTTCGTTGCTGCTGAATCTCGAAGGCGTATTCACCGCGCTGATCGCGTGGATCGTCTTTCGCGAGAATGTCGACATTCAGGTGTTTCTGGGTATGGCCGCGATCGTCGCGGGCGGCGTGGCATTGTCGTGGCAGCCCGGCGCGGCCGGCCTGCCGCCCGGCACGCTGCTGCTGGCCGGCGCCTGCGCGTGCTGGGCAGTCGACAACAATCTCACGCGCAAGGTGTCGACTCACGACGCCATGTTCATTGCCTGCATAAAAGGTCTCGTGGCCGGTTCGGTCAACGTGACGCTCGCACTCACCCTTGGCGCCGCGTGGCCCAAGGCCGCGACTGTCGCACTCGCCATGCTGACCGGGTTCGCGGGCTACGGTGTCAGTCTCGTGCTGTTCGTCGTCGCGCTGCGCAATCTCGGCACCGCGCGTACCGGCGCCTATTTCTCGGTCGCGCCCCTATTTGGTGTGACCTTGTCGTGGCTGCTGTGGCCGGAGATGCCGCCGCCGCTGTTCTGGGTGGCCGCTGCCTTGATGACGCTGGGCGTCTGGCTGCACATCCGCGAACGTCACGAGCATCCCCACACGCACCATCCGCTGGACCACACGCATCGCCACCGGCACGACGCGCACCATCAGCACGAGCACGATTTCGCGTGGGACGGCGACGAGCCCCACACCCATCCGCATTCCCATGCGCCGATCACGCATGCGCACGCGCATTTCCCGGATATTCATCACCGACATACGCATTGATTTCTCGTATCGCCGCGTGGTGCGGGCGCTTGCTGCAGCGCAAGACAAAAATCTCTGTGGGACAGTTCATACGATAGATCGATTCAATTGGCATCGCGGTGGATCGCATCCTCTAATGAAACTCCTGTCGTGCGCGCCCGTTCCGGGCAACCCCGCCTGGCGATCCCCTTGTCCACCCCGCTTGCCCCGGAGAGATCCATGTCCCAACCCGAGCCTAACGTCGACGAATTGGTGAGAAGCATCGCAGAGGAGACCGACACGCCCACAGAAACGGTCTCAAAGATGTATGCAGACACACTGGCCGACTACCGGCACGAAGCGCGTGTGTTCGACTACGTGCCGCTGTTCGCCGCGAAGAAGGTGCGCGATAAACTGCGCCATACGTCGAAGCACCACAAACACTGATACGGCGGCGCGCGGAGACCACCGCCTGTTTGGTAGCGCGCTGGATCGACCCCGCTGGATTGCGTGGCGATTCGCTAGAACGCGTACCGATTTATTTTTCCCACTGCTAGACTCTGACCCGGATACATCGACTCGGGGGAAGATGGCATGCGGGTGACAATCGTAGGCGCGGGGATTGCCGGCTTGAGCACAGCGTGGTCGCTCGCGAAGCTGGGACACGACATCACACTGATCGAGCAGGGCTCGATTCCGAATCCACTCGCCGCCTCGGGCGACCGAAATCGCATGATCCGTCGCGCATATGGCGATGCCGACGGCTACGCACGCGCCATGACCGAAGCGTTCGATAGCTGGGATTTGCTGTGGAATGACCTGGGCGTATCCCACTATGCGAACTGCGGCGTGCTCGGCATTTCGCAGCGCGCAGGCGATGACGCCGAGATATACCGCACCGGGCTCGACCGGATGAAATTCGACTACGAACAGTTCGACGCGCGCGAAGCGGCCGAGCGCTATCCGTTTCTCGATCCCGCCACGTTTCGCTACGCCTACCTCGATCACGATGGCGGCGCGCTGTTTAGCGAACGCATTGCACACGACATGAAAGCGTGGCTCAAGATGCGCGGCGCGGAGATTCGCACTCACGCCAAGGTGCTCGCGGTCGATGCGCACTCGGCCTCTGTGCGCATCGAGGACGACACCATCATTCGCGCCGACCGGCTCGTGGTCACTGCCGGCGCGTGGACGCTGCAACTGTTCCCCTCGCTCGCCGAAAACCTGATGACTTATCGCAACGCGGTCGCCTATATGGCGCCGCCGAAGGATCTGGAGGACGCATGGTCGAATGCGCCCGCCATTGTCGATATCGGCGGCGATAGCGGCGGTTACGCGCTGCCGCCGCTTGACGGCGTCGGCCTGAAATTCGGCGCCGGCGTGCATAAATCTCTTGCGCCTGATCCTGATGCCAATCGTGTCGCCGCAGCTGAAGAAGGTGACACACTGCGCCGGCTGTTTTCACCGCCGTTCAGCCGCATCGACGAATATACGGTCACCGAAGTAAAAACCTGCGCCTACACGTTCACTGAGGACAGCCGCTTTTTTTCGACGCGCATCGGCAAGACGCTGGTGGTGTCGGCATGCTCGGGTCATGGCTATAAATTCGGCGCAGCAGTCGGACGCCGCGTCGCGCAAGCGCTGGATACCGATGACGACGCCCTGCTCGCGCGTTGGCTCAGGGCGGAAACGGTCTAGTTTTCTTTCTTCGTAACAATAAGACGCTCGCGGTCCAGTCCACGCACCACGGCGGCGAGCCGCGCCACCAGCGCGTCTGCTTCGTGCGGTCTGATACCCGCATAGCCAAGCATGAAGCCGTTGTAGTGCGCGGCGTCTTTAGCAGGCGGCTGACAGAAAGCACTTAACGCCGCGATATACAGACCGTGCTCACGCGTCGCGGCGCTCACGTCCTGGTCGCGCAGCGGTGCATCGAGCCGCATCGTCAGATGCATGCCGCCGCCGTCGGACGAGACCGTCACCAGGTCGCCCATATGCCGCTCGATCGCGTTCACCAACGCGGCGCGGCGCTGCTGATAAAGACGCCGCATTCGCCGCAGATGCCGCGCATATTTCCCACTATCGATGAAATCCGCCAACGCGATCTGTTCAGCCACGCGCCCTTGCCGGGCGATTTCGCTGAGCGCCTCGTCGATGTCGGCGACAAGGTGCGCCGGCACGACCATAAAGCCCATCCGCAGCGCCGGAAACATTGTCTTGCTGAAGGTGCCGAGGTAAATCACCGGCGTGTCGGGCGCGAGGCCCTGGATCGACGGCAACGGCGGACCGCTGTGACGCAGTTCGCTGTCGTAGTCGTCTTCGATGATCCAGGCGCCGCGCGCCACCGCGTTCTCGATGATCGACCAGCGCCGCTCCAGGCTCAACACGCTGCCGAGCGGATATTGATGCGAGGGCGTGATGTACATCAGGCGTGGTGGCGTCTGGTCCCAGTGATCGGGCGTCGGCGCCATGCCAGCGGCATCGACGGGAATCGGCACCAGGTGCAAACCGGCGGCCTGAAACGCAGCCTTCGCGCCGTGATAGCCGGGGTCCTCGACCCAGACGCTGTCGCCGGGATCGGCCAGCATGCACGCGCATAGATCGAGACTCGCCTGCGTGCCCGAGGTAATGAACACCTGCTCCGCCGAACACCGCACGCCGCGCGACACGCGCACGTATTCCGCAATCGAGCGGCGCAATGCGGGGTCCCCGGCGTTGTTGCCGTAACCGAGTTCATGCGATTCGACTGAGCGCCATGCACGCTCCATCGAGGCGCGCCATTGCGCGAGCGGAAATTCATCGAGCGCGGGCACGCCGGGACGAAACGGCGTGGGATCGTCAGGGTTGGTGCGCTCGCGCGGCAGATCGGCAACGCGGCGCGACAGGCGGTTTTCAGGCGTCTGCTCGGCGCCGCTTGCGGCGGAGATCGAAGTACCAGAACCGCTCACCATGCTGACGATGGAACCATGTCGGCTCGCCGTGATGAAGCCCTCGTCAGTGAGCCGTTCGTAGGCGTAGAGCACCGAGTTGCGCGCAATGCCCAATTGTTCGGCGAGCGCTCGCGTGGCGAGAAGCCGGCTGCCGTTGCGGATATCGCCGTCGAGGATCGCGCGGCGCAGACTCTCGTAGAGCAAGTCCTGCTGCGTGAGCTTGCGCTCACCCATTGCGCGCTCGACGTTCGACATCAACAGGCCGTAGTCCAAAGTGGTGGCTCCAAATTCTGGTCGTATTGTGGAGCTAACAATGGTGCCACAAATTTCATATCCTGACGGTTCCGAAGTCGCCACCATTGAAACTGCCAGAGAGGCCGATGCGATGAGCCACACGCCTGCACGCGACATCACCCCAGCACGCCCGGGCTATGGCGCTGCAGTGACGTGGTGCGTGGCGCTGGCTTGCGCGGCTTATGCCTACGGGCTGCTCGAGCCTGCGGCAACCGCACGCGCAAACCTGGATGCCTGCGTGAACGCAAGTCTGGCGCAGCGCGGTAGCGCAACCGGCGCAAGTGCCGCAACGTCAGCCGCCGAAGAAGACCGCGAACAGGCGTTCAGCTCAGCCGTCTATGCCTGTTCGACGCAGCCTTAGCGGCAACGATTCACTCGGTCACAACCATCACTACACAAGGAGCCACATCCATGTCCGAAGCGATTCAAATCCGTCCCGTCACGCCCGCCGACTTCGACGCCTGGCTGCCGCTGTGGGACGCCTACAACGCGTTCTACGGCCGCTCGGGCGAGACGGCATTGCCGCGCGAGATCACGAGGGTCACGTGGGGGCGTTTCTTCGACAGCTACGAGCCGATGCACGCGATGGTCGCCGAACGCAACGGCCAGTTGCTCGGTCTCGTGCACTTCCTGTATCACCGTCACACCACCATGATCGCGCCGACCTGCTATCTGCAAGATCTCTACACGCTGGAGGCGGAGCGCGGCAAAGGTGTCGGCCGTGCGCTGATCGAAGCGGTGTATGCGCGAGCCAAGGCTGACGGTCTCCAGCGGGTCTACTGGCAGACGCACGAGACGAATCACACGGCGATGAAGCTGTACGACAAGGTCGCTGAGCACTCCGGCTTCGTGGTGTACCGCAAGGCGTTGTAACCTCGAATAACACGCCCGCACAGCCGACGTTCGACTCCCCTCTTCGCGCCGCCAGCCACGCGCGACGCGCCGCATTCGCATGCCCGGCTGCCTGTCCAGCCGCCATGCGAATCGCGTCCCCTGCACCGATTCTGGTCCCATCAGTTCCCCCTCGGCGCTCAAGTTTGCACGCAGCCTGCCGTTATCGCCATTGGACGGAGCTACACCTGGCTCCCACGCGACCTTGGGCGATCTCCTCACGGAGGGGCGCAAAACGAATCGGAAACTGTACATGCCTTCGATCATCGGCATCGATCTTGGAACCACGCATAGTCTTGCGGCCGTCTGGCGCAATAACCAGGCGACCCTCATCCCGAACGCGCTGGGCGATGTGCTGACGCCGTCCTGCGTCTCGATCGACGACGACGGCTCGATTCTCGTCGGCCGCCCTGCCCGCGATCGCTTGCATACGCATCCCGAACGCACCGCTGCCAACTTCAAACGCTACATGGGCACGAATCGCAACGTGTCGCTCGGCGTGCAGACAATGCGTCCGGAGGAACTGTCTTCGCTCGTACTCAAGTCGCTGAAAGCCGATGCCGAGGCGTTTCTCGGCGACACGGTACGCGACGCCGTGATCGCCGTACCGGCCTATTTCAGCGACGCGCAACGCAAAGCCACGCGCATCGCCGGCGAACTGGCCGGGCTCAATGTGCTGCGCCTCGTCAACGAACCGACCGCGGCCTCGCTTGCGTACGGCGTGCATCAGCGCGACAGCGAACGCAAGTTCCTGATCTTCGATCTGGGTGGCGGCACGTTCGACGTCTCCGTGCTCGATTTCTTCGAAGGCGTGATGGAAGTCCGCGCCAGCACGGGCGACAACTTTCTGGGTGGCGAAGATTTCACCGAAGCGCTTGTCGAGTTGTTCTGCCAACGCAATAGCCTTCGCGTCGAATCGCTCACCCCGATTGCCGCACAACGTCTGCATCAGCAGGCCGAACGTGCGAAGCGTCTGCTCACGCAAAGCGGTGCTGATAGCGTCGCGCTCAAGCTCACGGTCGGTGATCACGAGCACAGCCTCGAACTCGATGCGACCGCCGCGGAGCGGGCTTGCGAGCACTTGCTGCAACGGCTGCGCAAGCCGGTCGAGCGAGCATTGCGCGATTCGAAGATCGCCGTCGATGCGCTCGATGAAATCATCCTTGTCGGCGGCGCCTCGCGTATGCCGATGGTGCGCAAGCTGGTCTCGAAGATGTTCGGCCGGTTGCCCGCCGCCAATCTGAACCCGGACGAAGTCGTAGCGCTCGGCGCCGCCGTGCAGGCAGGACTCGTCACGCGCGACGCGGGTCTCGACGAAATGGTGCTGACCGATGTCGCGCCGTATAGCCTCGGCATCGATACCGCGATGCAGGTTGGCGTCCATCAGTATGTGCCGGGGCATTTTCTGCCGATCATCGAGCGCAACACGATCGTTCCGGTTAGCCGCATGCAGCGCATTTTCACGGTGAGCGACCGTCAGCAGATCTTGAGCATCAAGGTGTTCCAGGGAGAAGCGCGTTTGACCGTTGATAACGTTCCGCTCGGCGAATTCACGCTCGACGTGCCGGTTAAGCCGGCAGGCCAGGCCGGTGCGGACGTGCGCTTCACCTACGACATTAACGGCGTGCTGGAAGTGGAAGCGACTGCCTTTCCTGGCGGTGTGAAACGCGCGATGGTGATCGAAGAAAACCCCGGCGTGCTAACACCGGAAGAAATCAGCGAACGGCTTGCGGCACTAAGCGCTTTGAAGATCCATCCGCGCGATCAGTTGGAGAATCGCACGCTGCTGACGCGAGCAGACCGCGTGTATGAAGAAACGCTCGGCGAGCAACGGCAATATCTGGCCGCGCAGATCGCGCGGTTTCAGTCGCTGCTCGAGCGACAAAACACCGAGGAGATCGCGCATGCGCGCGGCGAATTGACCGCGTTGCTGGATCGCTTCGATGTGCATGTGACTTACTGATCGGCCATGGATACGACTTCTGCCTATCACTGGCCGTGGGACGTGCTCGGCATTGCGGCGAACGCCGACGAGCGCACCGTGCGCCGCGCTTATGCGCGTCTCCTGAAACAGCAACGCCCGGATGAGGACGCCGAGGCGTTTCAGCGGCTTCGGTACGCGTATGAATCTGCGTTGCAGATGGCGAGCGGCGCAGCAGCGGAGAAGATAGCCGCGGTGCCGGTGCATAAATCAATGCCGGTATCGGTGCCTGTGCCTGGCACGGCGCCAGAGCCGGTGTCGATGCCTGTGCCTGTGCCTGTGCCGGAGGCGAAGCCGGAGCCGATATCGGTGCCGGTGCCTGAGCCGACGTCAATGCGGACTCCGACGAGCGCGAGCGCCGAGGCCACGGTCCACTCCATGCCTGACACGGAGACAACGCCCGTTTCGCGTAGGACACCCGCTGCGCAAAAGACGCCGCAGCCATCTAGCATCGAACATGCACCGCCTGCGGCCCACCCTCGCGAACCCGACGCCTTCGAACGCGCTGCCCAGCTCTGGCAAGACTTCGTCGCGCAACGGGATCAGCTCGAGTCGCGCCGTTCCCTGCAGGATTTATTCGCCGCCGTCGTCAATATTCAGACGCGCGACGAACTCGAATGGCAGGCGCTGGTTCACTGCCTGAACGAGCAAGCACCGGCCACGCTGCGCATGAACCTGAGTGCGGTCCTTGGGTGGCGGGACAACGCCGCCCATCTGCGTCGTCGCAACGCGGCTGTCGCGACCCTCGCGCTGGACCGTGTGTTCGCCGACGAAGACTACAACGCGCTGCGGCTGCGCTTCACGAATGCCATGGCACTCCTCGAAGGGCCGCAGCCCACGCTGGCGGCGGGCGCACACGCACTGCTTCGCGCAGGCGTGCGCACCGAGATGGAACAGTTACTGACTGCGCTCAGTCGCTATCATCCGAACGTCGTGCGCCTGCGGCTCGACAGCGAGAAGGTCGAATTCTGGACCCGTTGCCTGACGTTCCGGCTCGGCACGGGCCGCCTGTTCGGTCCGGCGCTCGCGCTTAGCGCCTGGTGCGGCTTGCTGTTCGCCGACGCGTCGATGAACCTCAATGGCGATCGGTGGTTCGATCAATGGACGCCCATTCAGTTGGCCGTGCTTCTGGGCACGCTGATGGTGACACTGGTCACCAGCGCCGCGATGACCGTGCTGCTATCCGAACCGCAGCAACAGCGATTGCGGACGCTGCGCTCGAATGGCTGGCTGCGTTATGGGTGGGTGCCGGTGTGGCTTGGCGCGACTGGCGCCGCGCTGTGCGACGGCGGCAGTGGGCGCTTGACCTCGATCGCAATGGGCGCACTCGGCATCTGCACGATATGGGCCACGTTGATCTGTGGATGGCCCCGCATCAAGCAACTCGTGATACTGGCCGCCGTCGGGGCGACCGGGTTCGGCTTCGTCGGCCATTGGCTCTCCACCGATCCTCGCGCGTGGCAGATGCCATTTGCGCACGGGGTGCTGTTCGCGTTCTTCTTCTCTTTTGTGCAACAGGAGTGGCGTGGCTGGCTCGCACGCCGGCCGCGCCTCGCGCGGTTCGGGGCAACGCTGTGGTTTGCGGGTTTCGCCGCGTTGATCGTTTTGCTGTTGCAACGTGATGAGCGTTCGACGCAGTTTGCGTGGGCGCTCTTTACGGTGATGGCCGCAGCGGGCGGCGTGTTGGCGACGACGCGTTGGAATGATCTGCGCCGGGCAGTGCCGGGATTCTTTCGAGGGTATGTCCACCTCTTCTGGTTGGCGCTTGCAGTCTCCAAACCGGACATCATCGCCTGCGTGAGCGCGGGGTTGATGAGTGTGTGGATTATCGAGGAATTCAAGCAGCGACGCGGGGCGCGCGGAACAGCGCCTTAAGGTTGCATCCGAAGGGCCGCCCCAAAAACAAAGGGCGCACCACCCAGTGCGCCCTTCATCTCCCTGCCATTGCGGTTCTGCTTTTACATCAACCGCCCACCAAACTCGTCACACGCCCAAAAGCATCAAGCCTCAAGCTGCTCCAGCACCTTGCCCTTGGTCTCGATCCCAAGAAAGTGCACCGCGATCGCCGCAATGAACGGCACAACCGCGAGGATATAGAACGCGACATCCAGATTGCCGCCGATCATCGTCTTCGACACGATAGCCGGCGCGAAAATCGCCGCCACCTTCAGCCACGCGCCGCCGACACCACAACCCATCGCACGGATGCTGGTCGGATACAACTCCGGCGTGTACACATAAGCCGTGATAAAGCCGCAAGCGAGGAAGCCGAGCGCGAACGCGCAGCACGCCGCCACCACATACACCGACGAGTTGTGGAACACACCCGCAAGCAGCAACGACAACGCACACGCCAAGAACGACAAATTGATAATCGGCTTGCGACCCACCTTATCGACCAGCAACGCACACGTCAGCGAACCCACCACCCCCAGCACCGAAGCCGCCACCGCCAGATTCAGCGCCAGTTGCAGCGGCGCGTGATAAACCGTGCGATAGATCGTCGGCAGCCAGGTCGACAGGCCGTACTGAATGAAGCCGCACGTCATCCACAGCATCGCCACAGCCATCGTGCGCTTCAGATACGCCGGACCGAACAGGTCGCTCATGCGCCGCTTCGGATGACGATTGACCATCGCTTCGAACTCAGCCGAATTGGCGACCGGCGGCAGCGGACCCTTCACCACGCGCTCGAAAGCATGCACGGCTGCATCGGCATCGGCCATTCGTTCACGTTCGGCGAGCCAGCGCGGCGATTCCGGCACAAGCTTGCGCAGCACAAAGAAGAGGATCAACGGCATGCCGCCGATGAAGTACATTGCTTGCCAGCCGAAACGCGGGACGATCCAGGCACCCAACGCGTTCGATGCAAGCAGGCCAACGGGGAAAACGATTTCATACAACAGCACGAAGCGGCCGCGGCCATGTGCACGGCTGATCTCATTGATGTACGTCGCGGCCACCGGCAATTCACCGCCGAGCCCAAGCCCTTGAATCACCCGCAACGCGACGAACACGGCAAACGTCGGCGCAAAGCCGCACGCAATACTCGTAATGCCGATGATCCCCGAGCTCAACGCAATCGCCTTCACGCGGCCTTTGCGCTCCGCGTACCACGGGAACACGAATGCGCCAATCAACTGCCCGACCGAACCGGAGCCGATCAGGAAGCCAATTTCCCACGGCGTCAGATGCCATTTCGCAATCAGGATCGGCAGCGTGGCCGCGATAGCGATCACGTCGAAGCCGTCAAAGAACGTCGCGAGACCGATCAAAATGCGCGCGCGCACCTGCATCGCATTCTTCGGCAAGCGCTCGAGACGCGCGATGATGGAACCCCGGGTCACGGGGCCTGAGACACCGGCGCTGCTGCGGTCCCCCATGGTGTTGTCGATGGTTCTCATGCCGTGGTGCCGTCCGTAATGTGGTTAGGCAAGCGCCGTTGAGGCGTCAGTCAGGGTGGCAAGGTCGATGGTGCGGCCTTGGTTCATCCACTTGCGCGACAATTTCAGTTCGCGTGGCGTGTTGATAGCGATCACGCCGCGGATCGTGCCGTCTTCCAGATGGAAAAGCGTGGCGCGTTTGCCCGGCAAGTCACCGCGTACAGCGAGTTGCGCACCGCCCGGAATGTCGCCGAGGATTTGCAGATTGACGTCGTATTGATCGGACCAGAACCACGGGATGTCCGCATACGGTTCAAAGGTGCCGAGCAACGCTTTCGCCACCGAGATCGCCTGGTTCTGCGCATTGGCCCACGATTCGAGCCGCACGCGGCGCTTCAACCACGCGCTCGGATGATTCGCGACGTCGCCGCACGCGAAAATGCGCGGATCGTCGGTCGCGCCGAAATGATCGACGACGACGCCGTCTTCCACCTTGATACCGGCGGCTTCCGCCAGTGCCGTGTGCGGCGTGAGGCCGATGCCGGCGACCGCGAAGTCGGCGTCCAATGTGGAGCCATCGGCGAACGTTGCGCGAATACGGTTGGCGTCGTTCGGATGATCCGCGATCGACACGAGCGATACGTTCAAACGCACGTCCACGCCATTCGCACGATGCAGGTGCAGCAGGAAATCCGACACCATCGGCGGCAACGAGCGAGCGCACAGACGCGGCGCGCCTTCCACTACCGTCGCTGCCACACCGAGCTTGCGTGCAGTGGCCGCAACTTCGAGACCGATCCAGCCACCGCCGACAACGAGTACGCGTTTACTTGCACGCAGGCGTTCGCCCAGAACGACGGCTTCGTCGAGCGTACGCAGATAGGTAATGTGCGAGGTCTTCACCAACGCTTCCGGCAAACGGCGCGCCGCGCCGCCCGTTGCGATCACCAGCCGGTCGTATTGCACTTCACGACCCGACTGCGTGCGCACGATGCGCTGTTCGCGATCGATCGACGTCGCGCAATCCGGTTGCCATGCTTCGACATTCAGCGCGTCGAAATCGTCGGGCGTGACGAGGCGCACGGTTTCAATATCCGCTTCGCCGGCCAATACGGCCTTCGACAGCGGTGGGCGCTCGTACGGCAAATGAATCTCGTCGGCGATCATCACGAGGCGGCCGTCGAAGCCTTCCTTGCGCAACGTCTTCACGACCCAACCCGCCGCCTGACCACCGCCGATCACAACGATCGTGCGCGGCGCTTCGAGTCCGGCATGCGCGGCTTGAGCCTTTTCAGCAGCAGCGTCAGTCATTTTTCCGCTCCGTCATGAACTTGCCTTCCGGCGCCTTCGCGTTCTTCTGGCGACGCGTATTGCCGTCGATGCCGCCGTCGATCGCCCATTCGGCGAACACGGTCGGACCCGGTTCGAAATCGCGCGGCTGCCATTCGGGCGTGAGTTGGTCTTCGTCGGCGTAGTACTCGATCAGGCCGCCGGCCGGATTCTGGAAATACCAGAAGTACGCCGACGACACCGGATGACGCCCCGGACCGAGTTGCGTATCCCACCCACAGCGGCTGACGTGCATGCCGCCGCCGAACACTTCGTGGATATCGCGCACGGTGAACGCGACGTGATTCAGACCGCGCTTACCGCCAGGCAAGGCCAGCAGGAAGATGTCGTGGTGGCCGCCGTGCGGTGCGCAGCGCATGAATGCGCCGCGGCCCGGATAACGGTCCGACATTTCGAAGCCGAGCAGTTCCTGGTAAAACTTTTCCTGTTCCGCGAGTTGGTTCGTGAAGAACACCACGTGACCCACTTCAACCGGCTCCGCGCGTTCGTAAATCGGCGACGGTTGATCGACGCGCAACGTCTGGCCCCACACGTTCGACGGCGAACCGTGAATATCGAGCGCACGCTTGCGGGTCACTTCAACGCGAATCGCCATGCCGTTCGGGTCGATACACCCCACAGCGTCTTCCGTTTCGAAGTGGCCCGGCTGACCGGCAAAGCGGCCGCGCAGATCGTCGAGTTCGGCTTTCGTTGCCACACCCCAGGTCACTTCCCGCAGCGTCGGACCTTCTTCGAACGCGGGCGGCAGCGACGGGTCGCTCGCATCGACGGCGAGAATCGTGCAGCCGTTCAGCGTTTCGAAGCGCGCGTGCGTCTCGTCGTGCCCGGTTTCTTTGAGGCCCCAATCCGCGAAAAACCGCCGGCAGGTGGCGAGATCCGTCACGCCGTAAATAATCTGTTCAATGCCGAGAATCGTCATAACGTGCCTCTTGCGTATCTTGCGTATTAATTCGCCCACGCCAGCGGCGCGTCGTTCAAGCCCCAGTAGAGGCTCTTCTGTTGCATGTATTCGCGGATGCCGAGACGGCCTTTCTCGCGTCCCATGCCGCTCTCCTTCCAGCCGCTGAACGGCGTCGAGATCGAGAACAGCTTGTAGGTGTTGATCCACACGGTGCCGGTTTCAAGCGCGCGGGCGATCCGGTAGGCGCGTTTGTAATCGCGCGTCCAGATGCCGGCGGCGAGACCGAACACACTATTGTTCGCTTCTTTCAGGAGCGACGCTTCGTCGTCGAACGGCATCGCGACCAGCACCGGGCCGAAGATTTCTTCCTGACAGATGCGGGCGTCATTCGTGAGGCCTTCGAGAATCGTCGGCTGGAAGTAGGTGCCTGCTTCGCGGCCATCGCCAACCGGACGCTCGCCACCGCACAGCAGGCGGCCGCCTTCTTCCAGACCCAAAGCGACGTAACGTTCGACGGTTTCGCGATGCGCTGCTGTAATGAGCGGACCCATCTGCGTTTCCGCGCGCGACGGATCGCCGACGCGCAACTTGCGAGCGCCTTCAGCCAGACGCTTCATGAATGCGTCGTAGATCGAGCGCTGCACGAACAGGCGCGAGCCCGCGATGCACGCTTCGCCCGATGAACTGAAAATGCCGTACAGCACACCGTTCACTGCGTGATCGAGATCGGCGTCGTCGAATACGATGGTCGGCGATTTGCCGCCGAGCTCCAGCGACACCGGCATCAGCTTGTCTGCCGCGATGCGCGCGATCCCGCGGCCTACTTCGGTGCCACCCGTGAACGACACCTTCTTCACCAACGCATGGCGCACCAGCACGTCGCCAATCACCGAACCCTTACCCGGCACTACACTGATCACACCCTTCGGCACACCGGCTTCTTCGCAGATACGAGCCAATGCAAGCGACACCAACGGCGTGACTTCAGCGGGCTTCAACACCACTGCGTTGCCGCCTGCCAGTGCCGGAGCCAGTTTCTGTGCGTCCGATGCGATCGGCGAATTCCACGGCGTAATGGCCGCGATCACACCAATCGGCTCGTAGATGCTCATCGTCAGATAGTCGCCGCGCGAGGGCGTGACTTCTTCGTCGAGCGTTTCGAGGCACGCCGCGAAATAGCGGAACGTGTTCGCAGCGCTCGCCACCAATACACGCGTTTCCCCGATCGGCTTGCCGTTGTCGCGGCGCTGCAATTGTGCAAGCGCCTCATGACGCGACATGATCAGATCGGCGATGCGGTACAGAATCAGCGCGCGCTGATGCGGCTTCAAACCCGACCAATCCGCGCGGCGCCAGGCGATATCCGCGGCTTCCACGGCTTCGCGGGCGTCGTCGGCATTGGCCGTCGAGATTTCCATGTTGACCGACTGATCCGCCGGATACAGGCTTGTGTACGGGTTGCCACGCCCTTGCCGCCATTCGCCGCCGATGAAAATATCGCCGGTGGGCACGAGGCTGGTATCAAAGTGAGTCATGTCGGTCGTTCCGGTTTGCTTCAGCTAATCAGCTAATGTCTTAAATCACGCAGCGTGCCGCGCGATTGCGTAACGCACGGATCGCGCTGTACGCGGTCAGTGCGGACGTCTTGGGGTTGTCCGGCAGCGGCTTGCCGCACATTTCCAGCGACATCTCGCCGAATGCGCCGCGCGCCACGATCCGGTGCACATTGCGCGACACGTTCGGGTCGGCGATCAGGCGGACCATGGTGTGGTCCAGACCCAGGCCGGCCAGAGCGATCGTCGCAGCGACGTTGGCGTTCTTCGGATACAGCCGCGCCGCTTCGCGGGCGCTGCCTTCGAAAATCGCCGTCTCTTCGCTCAGCGTGTGCAAATTGCAGACCTGTTCCGCGGGTGTGCCGAGCCAGCCCGTAGGCGGCTTGCGGCCGGTGTACAGCACTTCGTCGAGGCCACCGAGCTTGGCGGCGGCCAGCGCATCCACGCCGCCGATTGCGCCGGACAACAGCGTCAACGTCGCATCGCCTTCGTCAGCCGCCGCCGACAGCGCGTCCAGCAACATCATGTCGGACAGCGCACCGATCGACGCGACCGCGCAATCCGTACCGGCTTTCAGCAACGGCACCACGTGATCGACCAGCGCGCTATGCCCCGCACATTCCAGCGCGAAATGCGGATGGCTGTTCAATGCGGACACCGACGAGACCACGTCGACCGACGACCCCACCACGTCACGTACCGACGCCATATGGCGTTCCGGCACGATCACGTGCGACACGCGCACCGTCGGATCCGACTCGACCGAGCGATACACCGCCTGGCCGATCGCGCCGAAGCCGATCATCGCGACGTCGACGGGTGCGTGATGCCCCGCGTAGCCGGTCTCACGCATGTTCCGGCTCCTGTTCCTTGACCGGCGGGCCCGCGAACGCGGTGGCGAACGAGCCGACCGACAGCATGTCCACTTCGACCAGTACCGGACCGGTCTTCGCAAACCCTGCGCGGATGATTTCGTCGGCCTGGTCGAGCGATTTGATGCGGTAGTGCGTGAGCTTCAGGCTCTCGCAGAACTGCGCGAAATCCGGCTGGTGCAGATCGACGTAGCAGCGGCGCCCGCCGTATTGCGCGTCCTGAATGTTGCGGATCACGCCGTAGCATTGGTCATTCATCAGCACAATCATCACGTTGGCGTTTTCCTGCACAGCCGTTGCGAGTTCGCCGACGTTGACCATCAGGCCGCCGTCACCGACCAGGCACACGGTCTTCGCGGCATTGCCGGCGAGTGCTGCGCCGATACCCATTTGCATGCCCTGGCCGATACCGCCGCCGAGTGCGTGAACGCCCGCGCGCGGCGAGAAAATCTTCAGCATGCGGTTGCCCCACGTGCTGTTCGAGATCGTGACGTCGCGCACCCAGTTGTAGTCGCGGCCCACCGCCTGTTGCAGCGCGTCGACAAGGCGCTTGTACGGGCCGAGGCCCTTGCCCACATCGGCGACGGCGCTTTCGCGGGCGGCAGCCAGATCTTGCGCGAAAGTCGGATCGACCTTCAGGCGGCCTTCGAGCAGCGTCGCGAGTTCTTCGAGAACGGCCGATGCATCGCCGTGAATGAACATCTCGTTGCGGTAGCCGCGGTTATCGGCGAGCGCGTCGGCGTCGATGCGATACAGCGGTTGCGGCAGCGCCAGCTTGTATTTCAGCGTTTCATTGCCACGCAGACGCGAACCGACCACCACTAGCGCGTCACACGTCTTGTAGAAGCTCTCGACTGCCGAGTGCACGTTAAACGCGCCGAGCGTCGCCGGATGATCTTCCGGCAGCACGCCACGGCCCTGCACACTAGTCACGACGCCGAAGCCCAACGCCACCAGACGTTCAACCGCAGCACGTGCATGACGCGTACCGCCGCCCAGCCACAACAGGGGGCGCTTGGCGCTTACCAGTTGCTCTGCTAGTTGCGCGACGCGCTTGCTGCAATGCGTGAGCGTCGTGACGTGCGGCGCGCCCAGATCGGCAGGCCATTCGATTTCGGCCGCCTGGATGTCGATCGGAATTTCAACGCTGACCGGACCGCTCGGCGCGGTTTGCGCGACACGGACGGCTTCGCGGATTGTCGGCAACGCGGTTTCGACCGAGCGCACGCGGAACGCTGCCTTCGAGATCGACGAAAGCATCGACAATTGATCCGGCGCTTCGTGGATATAAGCGAGGTCCTGATCGAGGTATTCGGTTTCGATCTGGCCGGTGACGTGCAAGAGCGCCGTGCCCGCCGTCAGTGCTTCGACCATCGCGCCGGCAGCGTTACCCGCCGCGGTGCCGGTGCTGGTGAAAGCCACGCCAAGGCCGCCGGAGACACGCGCCAGGCCATCGGCCATATTCACCGCGCCGGCTTCGCCGCGTGCGCCGACGTAGCGAATCTTGCCGCGGTTGTGGATCGCGTCGAGGATCGGCATGTTGTGGATCGAGATCACGCCGAATGCGGTTTGAACGCCACATTGCTCGAGAAAAGCGGCGATCAGTTCGCCAACGGTGGTTTTGTTAGACATGTCGTGCAACGCCTCCAGAAACATCGATGTGACTGCCCGTCGTATAGGACGACAGCGTCGTAGCCAGGTAAAAGAGCGCTTGTGCGGCTTCTTCGGGGCGACCGAAGCGGCCTAGCGGAATGTTTTTCTTGCGCGCGAGTTCCGCGGTCCAGTCTTCCCAGCTCTGGCCCGGCTGCGCTTCCTTCGCATAACGGCGGCGCCATTGACCCGATTCGACGATGCCGATCAGAATCGAATTCACGCGAATGCGTTGCGGCGCAAGTTCCACCGCGAGCGATTTGATAAGGCTCAGCACACCGGCGCGAGCCGACGAAGTCGCCACCATATGCGGCTCCGGTTGTAGTGCGAGCAGCGAGTTCACGCAGACCACCGCGGCATGGCCAGAGCCAGCCGCATCGCGCAGCATCGGCAGGAACGCGCGGGTCGGGCGGATCACGCTGAAGTACTTCAGGTCGAGTTCTTCGCGCCAGGCGTCGTCGGTGGTGTCGGCGAAGGTCGACACGCGGCCCTGGCCGGCGTTGTTCACCAGCACGTCAGTGCGACCGAAGCGCGCTTGCACAGCTTGCGTGAATGCGTTCACTTCGTCGGCGTCCAGCACGTCGCAGGTTTGTGCCAGCAGTTGTGCGTCGGGAAACTGCGTCCTCAGCGTGGCCTCTGCTTGTGCGAGACGTTCAGCGTCACGGCCGCAGATCGCCACCGAAGCGCCTGCTTGCAGGAACAGTTCGGCAGTGGCGAGGCCGATGCCGGACGAACCGCCCGTCACCACCGCTACCTGTCCGGTCAAGTCGATTTGAATCATTTGAGCCCCAGTGCCTTAAAGTATTTCGTACCCGCGTTCGGGCCACCCTTCGGCCGATAGTTGAGCCGCTGCGAGAGTTCGTCGGCGGCATGGCGAACCTTGTCGATCAGGCCGCTATCGAGCAGCGAGGCGTCGATCTCGTGGCGCGGAATCGTCGTCGTGATCACGGCGACGATGCGGCCCGTGTCGTTGCGCACCGGCGCGCTCACCACCGAAATGCCGCGCTCGAATGACGACTCGCTGATCGCGTAACCGCGCTTGGCGTCATCGCGAATCCGTTCATACAGGTCGTCGATCGTGGCGGGCGTCTGCTTCGTGAAGCGTTCGAGTTCCGGCTCGGGATAGAGCTTTTTCAAATCCTCGAGCGTCATGTCGCCCATCAGCACCTGGCCATGCGTCGTCGCGTAGGCCGGCAGGCGCGTGCCGACGTTTACCTTCACCGAGCTGAAAATCGGTGCGTGGCTTTGCGCCTTGGCGACGAATACGACATCACGTCCGTCGCGAATCACGATGTGACTCGTCAAGCCGGTGTCGTTGCGTAATGCTTCGATGATGGGCAAGCCCAAGTCCGTCAATTCGAGCGAACTCAGATATTCGAAACCGAGCCGCAGCACCGCGACGCCGAGGCGATAGTTGCGGTCCTTATCGGCCCGCTCGAGAAAGCCGAGCGATTCGAGTGTTTGCAGCAGACGGAACACCGTCGTGCGGGGAATCTTCAGGCGCTTGGATAATTCCGGTGCGCCAAGTACCGGCTCGCGCGGCGAGAACTCGGTGAGAATCTTCAGACCACGTTCCAGACCCGGCACGCGATAGCTGATATCGCTGCTGGTGTCGTTGCGGTCGTCGTCCGCTTCGCGCTCGGCGCTAATCGTGTCGGGCGTCATTCATTGGCTCCGTTGTCCGTCGCTCGCGCGGCAGAACGTGTCGATGATCGCGGTGTACGCGGCGGGTGCTTCGATATAGCCGGCGTGCCCAGCGCGTGGCACGACCTGCAGTTTGGTGCCGGCGGCCAGTGCGAGTCGCTCGCAGGCTTCCGGGGTCGTAATCGTGTCTTCGGCGCCGACCGCGACGTTGATGCGGCCTGTGTAACGCGCGAGATCGCTGGCGAGGTCGGCGTTCGCGAGCAGATGCGTCGCTTGCGCATAACCGTGCGGAATCACGCGCGACATGTTCCAGCGCACCCATGCGCGCGCTTCGTCGCTCGCGTGGACAGACAACATATTGGTGCTGCGTTTCTCGGCGAGACCTTGCGGGCCGAGTTCGTTAATCATGGCGAGACGCTGGTCGCGTTTCGTCTCGCGCACTTCCGCCGCCGAAGCGCCGTAACCGCCAGCAGGCGACAACAGCAGCAAGCCGGCCACGCGCGGCGGATTCGTCACAGCAAACGCACCCGCGATGATCGCGCCAAGCGAATGTCCGAGCAGCACGCAGCGTTCAATGCCGAGCGCGTCGAGCCATTCCGTCAATACAGTGGCGTAATCGCTTGCAGCAGGCGAGTCGGCTTCGACGGGCGTTGATGCGCCATACCCCGGCGCGTCCCACGCCAGCACACGGCGCGTCTCGCCCAGTACTTCAAACTGCTGCACCCACGAAGCCGCGCCCGAACCGATACCGTGCAACAGCACGAGCGGCAGTGCTTCGCCTTCGGCGCTATCCACATCGCGATAGCTCACCGCGCGTTGCGATGCCAGCCAGATCTGCTGCGCGGGAAAGCGGCCAAGGCGCGCTTCGAGCGTAGCGTTCTGATCGGCGGTGGCGGACGGGACTGCGGACATGATTTCCTTCGCGGGTGTTTTCAAAACGGCGCTAATAACAGAAGGCTTAGCGCTTGAGCTTGGCCAAAGGCGAATCCGGCGGATACGTCGGCGTGATCGGCTTGGCTGCACCGAGCATCACGCACATCAACGCGTCTTCTTCGCCGATGTTCACTTCCGTGCGATACACGCCCGGCGGCACCGAGATCAGATCGCGTTCGCCGAGCACGGCTTCCCACGTCTCGCCGTCTTTCTCGCAGATCACCTTCATCTTGCCGCGCAGCACGAAGAAAATTTCTTCGACATCCATATGGATATGGCTCGGACCGATGTTGCCGGCCGGGATCACCATCGTCGAGAATGTGAAGCCGCCCGCAGGCACCGTGTTCATGTCCTTCGCGACGCCCGTGCCGCCTGTGCCGACATAGCGCATTTGCGCGCGGCGATACTTCGGGTCGTAGTCGGCCTGGAACTTCAGCGCATCCCAGTCATAACGACGCGTTTCCAGGCGCGCGACGCGGCTGTCCAACCATTGTGCAAAGCTCGCGTCCGCGGGTTGTTCCCACGATTTGCGTTCGAGTTCGGCGTCCGCCATCTCTTTCTCCTTTCGATTCGACAAGATCAATTCATCACGAAGCCGCCGTTGACCGGCAGCAACTGGCCAGTCACGAAGCGCGCGGCATCGGACAACAGAAACAGCACCGGCCCGGTGACGTCGTCGGGCACTTGTGCGCGCATGAGCGCGCGGCCTTGCAGGTAATACTGATGACGCTCGGCGGGCACGTAGGCAGTGGCCTCGACTTCGGTAAGACCCGGTGCGATCGCGTTGACCGTCACGCCGTGGGCACCGAATTCGCGCGCCAGCGATCGGGTCATCGAGATCACGGCACCCTTGCTGGCCACATACGCGAGCAATTTCGGCGCGCCCCACATCGCGGTATCCGACGCGATATTGACGATGCTGCCGCGGCCTGAGTCACGCAGATACGGCAATGCTGCGGTGCTCATCAGCCACGTGCCGCGCACGTTGACGTTCATCACGGCGTCCCACGTCTCGACCGACAACTCGTCGGCGAACTTGCCGCCCGAGTTGGTGATCGCCGCGTTGTTGATCAGAGCGTCGAAGCCGCCGAGTTGCGCCGCAGCTTGATCGGCAAACTGCTTGATGCTGACGGGATCAGCGAGATCGAGCGGCAAATACGTCACCGCGTGACCTTGCTCAATCAGCGACGCAGCGAGCGCACGGCCTTCGTCATGCAGGACATCGCCGAATACGACCTGTGCACCGGCTTGCACCAGCGAGCGAACGAACGCCGCGCCGAGACCGCGCGCGCCGCCCGTCACGAGGACACGCCGGCCTTTGAGTGCTGACAATGCCGATGACGCGTCGTTATGCATGGCTGTGGCCTGCTGCGTCTGTTTGCGCGGCGCCGGCCTGAGCGGCTTCGGCGCGATGCGCTTCCAGATCGGCAAAATGCTGCTGCGCGCGCTGACGGAACATGCGGCGCACACGCGTCATGCCAACGTCGTGCTGATAGAGGAATTCGTGCTCGCGCGCATTTGGCGCCATGCTTTCCAGCACGTAGCGGTCTTGTTCCAGCACGGCCCAGTGCAGCGCTTCCAGGCGGTTGCGATACATGAAACGCCATGCGTCACGCTGCCAGCCCGACACTTTGCGCGTACGCCAGAAGTAAACCTGGCAGTTGTTGTCGTCGACCGGCGTAGCAAAGCCGATGATTCCGAAGTTGCCGCCCGGGCCGAACTTCTTCTTGTATGGAATCGCGAGGCGCATCCACAGCGTGCCGGTTTCGCCGAGCTCGACCCAGTCGAAGTTCACATCGCGCTGGCCGACCTTTTCGAACCTCAGACCGGTTTCGGTCTTGCGCACGCGCATGTCGGCCTGCTTGTCGCCTTCGGCCATCGAGTGCGACGTCGCATGCAGGTACGCGCCGTGCATCGGGTCCATCACGTTGTCGATCGCGTACTGGTAATTGCACTTCCAGTTCGACATGCACAGGAAGTTCGCATACTCCTCGCCGACCAGTTCTTCCGGCAGCACGAGCGGCGTAGGTTCTTTATGGGCCTCGTCGCCAAACCACAGGAAGATCGCGCCGGCGTGTTCTTCGACCGGGTACGACTTCACGCACTTCTGGCCTTCCAGCGGGCAGTTCGACACCGCCGGGACTTTCGTGACCGTGCCGCCGCCGTCGATTTCAATGCCGTGATACCAGCACGCGACGCTGCCGCCGAGATTCCAGCCGAGCGATAGACGCGCGCCGCGGTGCGGGCAGCGGTCTTCGAGCGCGCGGACTTTGCCTTCCTTGTCGCGCCACAGCACGATCTGGTCGCCGAGGCGCGTGATGCCGACCGGCGCGTCGCCGACTTGCCAGCTCGGTGCAACGGGATACCAGTAATTGCGCAGGCCGCGGTCCAGATAGGACTGGATCGGATCGGCCGCGCCTTGAGTCGTTGTATTGGGGGACGTCATGAAGAGACTCCAGATACGAAAGCGATGAGACGTGTTCGGAAAAGCGCGCTTATTCGGCGAGCAGGCGGAATTCGGCGGCGAGGCGGTCGGCGTCCCACGCCTGGCCTTCCGGCGTACGGAAGCCCAAGCGGTTCAGACCGTCGACGACTTCCTGCAACTCCATCGCGCCAGCTTCAAAGACGTGCTCGAGCGCGTCGCCGAAGTCGTTTTCGTATTGGGTCGGCTCCGCCTTACGCGTTTGCCAGATGAAGTTTTCGGTCTCACCCGGCTTTTCGATCACGCCCTTGCCGGCGACGTTGTTCGGCTGCGGCGCGAGCCACGGCTTCAGGAAGGGATTGAAGTTCACGGTTTGCTCTCGCATGTCATTCCACCTTGATCTGGATTTCTTCGCCGGCGAGACGTACCGAGTACATCTTCAGGTCGCGGCCACCGGGCTCTTTCAAGCATTTGCCGGTCGGGATATGGAACACGGCTTCGTGCAGCGGGCATTCGACGGTGTCGCCGTCGACAAAGCCCTGCGTCAGCAACGCGTACGCATGGGGGCAGACGTTTTCCAGCGCGTACAGCGCATCGCCCACCTTGTAGATGCCGATTTCGGTGCCGTCGAGTTTGAACTCGAGCGGCGCGTCTTCGGACAGGTCGCCGGCATGGCCGGCGCAGCGCCATTGTTCAGTCATTTCTCGCCTTCTCCTGAAGCCTTATGTTCCATACAAGGAACATCAGTTCGTGTATGGATAATTATAGGAGCGGCTTCGACTGGAGAAAATAAAAATCTGGGCTGGTAGGGGAAAACACCGACTGTGGCGTTCACAACACAGCTTTGCGTGAACTGGCATGAATGCCCGTTTTCGCTCAAGAGCCTTTGTGGGCTTGGGTTTCCCCATAATTTTCAGACAAATGCCGACGCCCTCATGCGGGTTTGTACGGGGTCCGAAAATTTATTTTGACCACTTCTAGAGTCACTATACTTTTCCATAGGCGATACAGACGCCCATAGGTGGAACATAAAGCGGAACAGTTTTGGCGCATAAACCCGAAGCTGAATTCAACCCAAAGCAAGGATCGGGACGACGAAATCAGCGCGAGCTGCCCGTCGTGCGATCAGGAGAACCAACGGTGAAACACATCATTGCGGCGGCCGGCTTGACGGCAATCTGCGCAACGACTGGCGCATGGGCGCAGAGCAGCGTGACGCTATACGGCAGCCTGGATGCCGGTGTCGCGTATATCAGCAATGTGCATGGCAGTTCGGAATGGATGGAAGAACAAGGCAACATGCAGCCTGACCGCTGGGGCCTGAAGGGTGTCGAGGATTTGGGCGGTGGTCTGAAGACGGTTTTCCAGTTGGAAAACGGCTTTAAAACGAACACAGGCGCAATGGTCTCTGCTGGCACGCTGTTCAATCGCCAGGCTTTCGTGGGCCTAAGCTCGGACCAGATCGGCACGGTCACACTCGGTCTTCAGACGCCGTTCAGCTTCGACGTGCTGGGTCCGTTGAGCACGGGTTATCTGGCCGCGAGCTGGTACGCGTTCCACCCGGGCAACATCGACGAACTCGCTGACACCAGCGTGGTGCCGTTCGCCAACTCGGTGAAGTTCCGCTCGGCGAGTTTCAACGGCTTCTCGGTCGGCGCGATGATGGGTCTCGGCAACACGACCAACTTCTCAACCGGCAAGACCCTGAGTTTTGCGCTTAGTTATGCGAATGGTCCGTTCAAGGCCGGCGCGACCTATGCGAATGAGCACAACCAGACACCGTCGATCGTGACCACGGGCATCACCACCTTCCAGGGCGTGGCAGCGGCAAACTACGCGGCGGACAAGGTCGAGAACATGGGTGCGGGCGCGTCGTACCAGTTCGGCAAGCTGCTGGTGCATGGCCTGTACACGCGTGTGAAGCTGGAATCGGCCGGCCATTCGGACACGTATCAGAGCTACGATGCAGGTGCGAACTATCAGTTCACGCCGTTCAACAGCGTCGCCGGCGGCGCCGCGACGACCACGTTGGCGGGCCATCGCTGGACGCAGTTCGAGATCGGCGATATCTACGCGCTGTCGAAGTCGACGCAGTTGTATGTGAATGCGCTGTATGAGCGCGCGGGCTCGAATACGGATGCCGCGTTCTTTACCGCGGGTGTGTCGAGCGGCCGGAATCAGACGATTTTCCTGACGGGTATTCACCACTCGTTCTGATCGCCATGATGCCGACGACGTAAAACAAACGGCCCGGGTGCGAAAGCAGCCGGGCCGTTTGACATGAGCGGAAGCAAAACCAGAATCAGTGCGCCGCAACCGGTCTGCGACGCGCTTGAGCCGCAGTCGGATCATCCGGCCGCGGACGATAGCTCAGACGCTCGGACAACTCGAGCGCCGCCTGGCAAACCGCGATGATGAGCGGCTCACGCTCTTCGGCTTCGCCGATATCGGAACGCGGAATGGTGACCGTCAACGCGGCGGTGATCTTGCCGCTTTGATCGCGCACCGGCGCGCTCACCACCGAGATCCCGCGTTCAAAAGACGCTTCGCTCAACGCATAGCCGAGCGCCGCGCTTTCGCGCACTCTTCCATACAGTTCTTCGACCGTCGCCGGCGTGCGTTCGGTGAAACGTTCGAGTTGCGGCTCGGGGTACAGCTGACGCAATTCTTCGAAACTCAAATCGCCCATCAGCACCTGGCCGTGGACCGTGGCATGCGCCGGCAGACGCGTCCCGACATGCACCTTCACCGAACTGAACATCGGCTCATGGGTTTGCGCTTTGGCGACGAACACCACGTCGCGCTGGTCGCGGATCAGCAGATGCGTGCTGAGGCCGGTCGCGTCGCGCAGGCGTTCGAGGATCGGAGTGCCGACGTCGGTGAGTTCGAGCGAACTCAGATACTCGAAACCGAGTCGCAACACCGCGACGCTCAAGCGGAAATAGCGGTCGCCGTTCACGCGCTCGAGAAAGCCTAATGCTTCGAGCGTTTGCAGTAGACGGAATGTCGTGGTGCGCGGAATGCCGATGCGTTTCGACAATTCGGGGGCGCCCAGAATCGGTTCACGCGCGCTGAATTCGGCGAGGATGCGCAGGCCGCGCTCCAGCCCAGGCACGAGGTAAGTCGATCCGCCGGTGCTCTCTTCATCGGTGGAGTCGGTGGAATCCGCGCCTTCCGCATGGGACAACGCCGCGTCGTCGTGCGAAGCCGGGGCCGCCGCACCGCGTGGCCGCCCCAGCTTGCGTCCCGCTCCTGTCTGCTCTTCTTTTGCCATCTTGGCTGCCGTCTTTGCCGTTGTCTCTGCTGTTCATCGGATACAGATCAACATGATAGCGCGAAGCACACGGCGGTCATTTTCGTTTCGCGCGGTGCTATCCTTTGATGCGGTCCATCGCGCGCGGTCTCACTGCCGCGCTTTGGCTGCCGCCAGGCGTCCGGAGACCACGCTCATGTCCGATTCCGTCCAGATCCAGGTTGCCGACTCACATCTCTATCCGGGCTGCGCAGTGCAGATCGCGCACCTGCCCGAGCCGGCCGGCGCGGCCGCGGCTATCGTCGAATTTGCGGACGGCTCCGGCGCGCATGCCACCTGCCATCGGCGGACTTTCGACGAACTCGAATTGACCGTTGACGGTTACGCGACGCAGAGGCGCCATCCCGTCGACGCCAGACATTGGCTTCTGTTCGCCGTCGACTCGACGCACAATAGCTGGCGCGTGAAACGACGATTACCTTAGCTGTGCCGGAACCTTCCGGCCCCCTCGTATTTGAACCCGGTACCGCGCGCATGCCGCCCCGAGTGGCAACTAGAGCCTGTGAAGCGCCCGTCACGCGAACCTCGAAACCGACCGATGACAGACAACGACTCCATCCTGCCGCCGAACCCCGACGATGCCCCCGACGATCCCGAACGCCGCCGTGTCCTGACCGGGCTCGCCGCGGTCGGTATCGGGCTCGTGCTGACCGGTTGCACGACCGAGCAAAGTACCGCGAGCGGCGCCGCGCCGCGCAGTGCCGCCGACATGCGGCTCGACGCCGCGCTGCACGATCAGGTCAAGCAGATCGTGGTGATCTACGCCGAGAACCGCAGCTTTGCCAACCTTTACGGCAACTTTCCCGGCGTCCAGCATCCACTCGACACAGTGAGCGCCGAGCGTTACCTGCAACTCGACCGCGATGGCAAAACGCCGCTGCCGCGGCTGCCGGCGATCTGGGGCGGCCTCGTGCCGCAAGCGCAGGAGGTGGACGGCAAGCGCTACATGATCGGTCAGAAGGACATCGGCAACCTGCGCAACGGCCCGTTCCATATCACCGACGCGCAAGGCGCACCCTTGCCGAACGGTGTGATCACCCGCGATCTGGTGCATCGCTTCTATCAGAACCAGATGCAGATCAATGCCGGCCGCAACAATCAGTTCGCCGCATGGGGCGACTCCGGCGGCCTGGTGATGGGGCACTACCGCAATTCCACCGATACGCTGCGTCTATGGAATCTCGCGCAGCAATACACGCTGTGCGACAACTTCTTCATGGCGGCGTTCGGCGGTTCGTGGATGAACCACATTTTTCTGATCTCGGCGCAGGCGCCGTTCTACCCCGACATCCATAACAGTCCGGCGAAGAAATTGGTCTCGGTGGTCGACGGCGACGATCCGACCGGCACACGGCTGAAGCTGGCGCCGGACTCGCCCGCGTCCGCGCTCGACGGTCCGCCGAAATTCGTCAACGACGGCGCGTTTACCGCCGACGGCTACGCCGTCAACACGATGGCGCCGCCTTTCCAACCGAGCAATGTGCGGCCGGCCGAAGGCGGCAATCCCGCGTTCGCCGACCCGTCGAATCCGCGCGTGATGCCGCCGCAAAACTACGCGACGATCGGCGACCGTCTGACAGGCAAGGGCGTCGACTGGGCGTGGTACAGCGGTGCGTGGCAGTACGCGCTGGAGCATCAGGACACGGGCGCGGTGCCTGACTTCCAGTACCACCATCAGCCGTTCAATTACTTCGCCAATTACGCACCGGGCACGGCCGCGCGGAGCAGGTATCTGCGCGATGCGGGCCTCGGCGACGACGCGTCCACCAACCACCTGATTGCAGATATCGACGCGGGGCGTTTGCCGGCGGTCACGTTCTACAAACCGCAGGGCGACCTGAACATGCACGCGGGGTATGCGGACGTCGCATCGGGGGATCGCCACATCTCGAATGTGATCGAGCATATTCAGCGCGGTCCGCAGTGGGCCAATACAGTGATCATCGTCACGCATGACGAGAACGGCGGCTGGTGGGATCCGGTCGCACCGCCGAAGGGCGACCGCTGGGGGCCGGGATCGCGGATTCCCGCGTTGGTGATTTCACCGTTGGCGAAGAAGGGGTATGTCGATCATACGGTGTACGACACCAACTCGATTCTTCGCCTGATTAGCCGCGTGCATGGGCTGGCGCCGCTGGATGGGGTGGTCGCACGAGATCGGGCTTTTGCGCAGAATGGTCTCGCGCCGCTGGGCGATTTGACCGGTACGCTGGATCTCGCCTAAGCCGTTTTTACCTGCCTCGAAGGGGTGGGCCGCAGTGCGTCAATCACTGCGCCACCCCGTGCAGCTTCGCAATCACCGAATCCGAAATCTCCTGAGCGGTCTTCTTGATCGTCTTTTTCTCGTCGCCGCTCGCCATCACGAACTTGGCCGCGATCACGTAGGGATTGAGTTTGATCACCGCGCCGGGCTTCCCTTTGCTGTCGGCCTCTTCGACGGCCTGATAGAGCGGCGGCAAATCCGCCGTCCCCAGGCTGTCGCACGATACCGCGACCTGAATATCGTTCTGACCTGCACCAAAACCGACCATCGCACGTCTTAGACGATTGCCGTCGTCGACACTCAGGAACACGCCGCGCACTTCCCAGCCCGTTGCGGGTAATGGCTGACCGGGCGCACTGCGGCGCGCGTCGACACCACCCTTTTTCAGATCCGCAGTCAGCGCGTCCGCCATCTCGTTCACGATGTCCTTGGCGTGGTCCTCCGGATTCTTGTCCTTGCCTAACGGTCCGGGGCCACTCGGCAGCATACCGCGCAGGCCGCGCAGACGTTGCCCCGGTCCGCTGTCGGGTTTCACGTTGGCCACGTCGAGTTCGAAGTCGGACACATAGACGATCGGCACCGGCGCGGCGAAAGGGGCGCTGTCCGCTGCGGCACTGAGCGTCGATACCGCGCCGAGGCACGCCGCCATCATCGTGAGTTGCAGAAATCGACGCAGCATGGCGCGCCTCCGCGAATGTCTATGAGACGCGGCTATCGTACAACCGTATGCACGGCGCGTAAGTTTTTTTCGTGCCGGATCGTCATCCCTTTTGCCTTGCATAACACGCGTTGCGGCATAGACTGTTAGGGCATCACTTCGCACTTTGTACGGAACTGCCATGCGACTGACCATCCTCATCAACGGTTCCGATCCCACCGTCAGCCACGACTACGCTGTGTTATGGCTCGACACCGATGAACACCGGTGGTCGAGAGAAGCGCATCAAGGGATCGATCTGCCCCCGTGGGGCGAATTACACGACGACAATGGCGTGACCACCCTCTGTGCGCCGAGCACGGATGCGCCGCTGTGCACGCTGCGCGGATTGCACGTCGATCGCAAACAACGCGTGAGCGCGGCGCAAGGCGCCGCGGCATGGACGGCCTTGCCCACACGCGCGCAGACCAGCGGCTTCTGGCGCTTGCAAGCCGTCGACCGCCAGAACGTGCATGCCGAGCACAGCGTATTCGGTAATTAAGTTCGAGCGCTTTTTCGTTCGTCGAAATTCTTACTCACGCAGACCGCGCCGCCCGTGCGCGGCGGGTTCGTGCGCGCGTTCGCACCTTCAATGCACGCCATACTTTGCATCGCGTGCGCTTAAGTCCGCCTTAAGTTTGCGTGCGTAGAGTTTGAAGTCCACGCATTAGGGTCGCTGCAAAGCGGCCCGTTTTTTTTGGTGTGGCGCTTTGGGGTTTTTTGGTGCGCCGTGCGCTTCTTCCGCTTCTTCCGCTTCTTCCGCTTCTTCCGCTTCTTCCGCTTCTTCCGCTTCTTCCGCTTCTTCCGCTTCTTCCGCTTCTTCCGCTCGCGCCATTTTCATCGCCGCAAGCATCGCGCAAAATCCGCTTCTTTCCTCAGTGATTCCCTATGTTCGACGTCGCTCGATACGGGCTCGCGACGCTATACTTGCGCCCCCGATCTTTCGACTGACTGACACACATGAAGAAGTGGTTTGCCTGTCTGTTGTTCGCCGTTGCCGCTCACGCGAGCGCGGCGCCTTCCTGCACCCAGTTCACCCCGAATGCGCAATGGCCGGTTCTGACCAATCAGAAGATGGCGCCGAAAACGCGCATGCTTTGCTATAGCGATTTCGCGGTACTGCATTCGGGTATCACGCATGGTCCGCTGTGGTCCGCCGAGCATCTGACGCGCGACCATATCGAAGCCGCCAAAGACATGGTGCGCACCAACAAATTCTTCGAAGACGCGCGTTTGCCCGACGGCGAAGGCGCAACACTCGCGGACTATAAGCGCAGCGGCTTCGATCGCGGTCATATGAGTCCGGCAGGCAATCGCTGGAATCAGGAAGCGATGGCACAATCGTTTTCGCTGGCCAACGTCGTGCCGCAGAACCGCGAAAACAACCAGCGTTTGTGGGCGCGTATCGAAACGTCGGTGCGTAAGATCGCGACGTCGTACGACGATACCTATGTCGTCACCGGGCCGATTTTCAGCGGCCAGCAATTGCAGACCATCGGACCGACGCGCGTCTTCGTGCCGACGCAATTGTTCAAGGTGGTGTACGTGCCGTCGCGGAAGATGGCATTCGCGGTGGTGGTGGACAACGTGTCGACCAGCCGCTACGACATCAGAACGATTCACGAACTCGAGGCGGCATCGGGCATCCGTTTTCCGGGTATCCCGGAGAATCTCAAAGATCAGCGACCGGGAGGACTGAAAGGTGTTTAAACCCTATTCGAACGATGACGACGTGCTCAATATCCAGGGCGATGCCCTCACCGTCAGCAACGGCACCACGCGCGTGGTGCTGAACGGCACGCTGGAGTTGACTCAGGACCAGCACGGGCTGAAGGCAGCGCTGGCGCTGAAGGAAGCGATCGATGCGGTAGTGGCTGCGCTGCAGGCGCAGACCAATTTGCCGGCGAAGGTGAAGGACGAGCCGGATGCGAAACCAGGCGTCGTGCAGAATCCGTTTCAATAGCGCGTCCACGGGCAACGCGACACTCACACGTTTGTCGTTGCCGCTCGATCCGCTTTCGCAGCGCTCGAGTCACTCAACAACCACTGCGCGGTCACTTCCTCCGCTCCCGCCGGCCGGCCATAGAAGTAGCCTTGCGCAATATCGCATCCCATGCTCGTCAGTAAGTCGGCCACCTCAGACGTTTCCACCCCCTCGGCCACCACCTCCAGGTTGAAGCTATGCGCCAGCGCGATGGATGATTCCACGATCCGGCGATCCCCTTCTTCGGTCATGAGTGATGCGATAAAGGAGCGATCGATCTTCAGGATATGGACAGGAAGCCTCTTCAGATAAGCCAGAGAAGAGTGACCCGCGCCAAAGTCATCGATAGACAGTCTGACGCCGATGTCTCGAAGCTGGCAAAGTTGCATCAGTGCGGTATCGGGGTCGCTCATCAGTGCGCTTTCCGTGACTTCCAGTTCGAGTTGTTCCGGCGAAACATCGAACTCCACGAGCAGTGCGCGTACTTGCGCCACAAAATCCCGATGCAGCAGATTGTTCACACTGACGTTGACGGATACCGATGCCGTCTGGCCTAGCAGCGACCACGACATCAGTTGCTGCATCGCCATCCTGATCACCCGATCCGTAAAGGGATAAATCAGCTCAGTTGTTTCCGCCAAAGGAACAAAAATGCTGGGCGATATGGCACCTTGACTGGGATGTGTCCAGCGCGCCAATGCTTCGAACCCGACCAGGGCCCCATCACTCAATCGCACTTTGGGCTGATACGCCAGAGCCAGGTCTCCGTTGCGAATGGCGCGTGCAAAATCAGACCTGAACGTCAATGACTGCGGCGCGTAGCGATCCAGCTTCTGCGAATAATACTGAAACGGAATCATGGCCCGTTTCGCTGAATACATGGCGATGTCGGCACAGCGCAGAAGCTGCTCGGGGCTGGTTGCGTCATCGGGATAGACCGCAATGCCGACACTTGCGGCAATTTCGAAACTTGCATCGTTGAGCGTGAAGGTTTGCTGCACGGCCGCGTGCAGTTCCTGGCAAAACTCAGCGACTCCACCAGCCCATTCCGTCGGGTCCGCGCAAACCGCAATTTCGTCTCCGCCCAGTCGGCTAATGCAGCCAGACCGGTTCTCAAGCACGCGGCTTAATCTCCCGCCCAGAATTTCGAGGACAGTGTCGCCGGCGTGATGCCCCAATGAATCATTGATGTCCTTGAAGCGGTTCAAGTCCACAAACGCAACGAAGAACGACGTGTCTGAATGGTCGTTGATTCTGCCAGCAAGATGATCAAGGAACCCGGAACGATTCAGCAAACCCGTTAATGCATCGTGCCGGGCGAGAAATTCCTGCCGGGCAAGATACTCGCGCTCGGCCGTCACGTCCCGCAATAGCGCTGTGACGAATGGTTCCGACTCGCATGGAGACGCGGATAGCTGCATTTTCACGTAGGCCATGCCCGACTCGCCAACGCGCCGAAATTGCCAGTCATGTGTGCACGTTTCGCCTGGCCGAAGTTTGCGCAATTGCCGTAGCCCGCGGGACTCGACCACCGCTGAATCTTTATCCGTCACAGTCAGATGAAAGAGGTTCACACCGGCGAGATCCTGTGCCGATCCAACACGCAGAAGGCGGGAAGCCGCTTGATTGCATTTCTGGATGACGCCGTCGCGATTCAGGATGACCAATCCGTCGCCCACCGATCTGAACAGTTGCCGGTACTGGCTGTGGCTATCCTTCAGGTCCAAAACTGCCTTCTTCAATCGCAAACTGAAGACAACTGATGCAATCGTCCCTGCCAACAGTAAAAAAAGCTGCACGGCAGACTGTCGTAACCATGCCATCTCGATCGGACGCCTCGGCACGCCCACGACCACAAAGACCGGCAGGGAGTTGGAGTGCGAGTATCCGAAAATGTCGTATCGTTGATCGACGGAAGATTTGCTTTCAAACGTCCCAGATTTCTGCGCCGCGAAGAGGCGTAGCAAGTTTGGTGGAACCGGAGCCGGGCGAATCTCGAATGCGCGCTCGCGGCTCAGATAGCGGAACAACCTTTTGCCGTCACCCGTAAACAAACCAAAGCGTCCGTCTGTGACCAGTTGAAGACTGGCGGCCGCTTCGACTAACTGCTCCGCAGGAACGAGCGAGAAGAAAACGTCGGCGTCCTTGCCGGATTCCGCGTTGCGTATCGCCAGGGGCAAATACCAGATGCCACGCTCATCGTCATGGATAAGCGGGAGTGGCTCGACGATGTTCGCCTGGAGGGTCTTGAACGCTGCCTTGACCGCGCTTGCCAAGGCGGGTTGGTTGGTGAAACGGCCCGCGCGGTCCACCATCACGACTTCGCCACTGTGCTCGGCCCCAACGAGCGCCGACACCGAGTCATAGCGCATCGCCTCCGACAGGCTAGCCTGCACCATGCGCGTGCTTACATCTGGATTTCCTTGCAAATCCGAGCGAACGCCCAAGATGCTATTGGTCGCCCGCACAAGCTCACCCGAAATGTGCAACTGCACGGCCTCTGCAATGTTCAACGCATCCCGATGCCCCGTCTCGACCATCTTGATGCGGTCGCGAACAAGCCCATAGCTGGCAAGCGCGATCAACACGAACACAGACAAGAACAGGACCAGTTCGAATTGGCGCCGACGAAGAAAATCCAGCCAGATAGGGAAGCGTTTCAGCATGAGTAGACTTGTTAAGCTGCCGTGCGAACAACAAAAATAGCAACCAGGCACAAAGGGCTTAACGGTCTGCTCCGCCATTTCTTGATGGGTACAAGTACGGGTTGGCGAGCGGGCGGAATTCTACGTCCGCTGAGTTACATGCGGTTGCATAGATTGCGGCTCTCCTTTCGATTAGATAATTCTCCCTAGATAATGTCGGCGCGATGAAAGCATGGGGTGGAAACGCTCAGGCCAAAATCGCGTTCATCCGCATTGAGATCAAACAGGACTCCCAAGGTATTCGGCCAGGCGAGCCAACATCGCATCGCAGCGGGTCAGTTGATCAAGGATAATAAATTCGTCCGGCTTGTGCCCTTGATCCATGCTTCCCGGTCCGCAGACCACGGTGGGAATGCCCGCCTGGTCGAACAGTCCGCCTTCTGTGCCGAAGGCCACCGTACCGAACTCGGCGGATCCGCTCAGCAAAGCCAACAGACGTGCCGCTTCGCTGTCAGGCGAGGTGGCCAATCCCGGGTAGGCGGAGAGCGGCTGCAAGTGAATGTCAGTATCGGGCTGCACCGAACGCATCCTCGGCAGCAACTCGGCCTCGGCAAAGGTCTGCAGCTCATCCGCCACCTCATGGGCATCGAAGCCCGGCAAGGCGCGTACCTCGAAATCGAATTCGCATTCAGCCGGCACGATGTTCAGCGCACGCCCCCCTTTAATGATGCCGGTCTGGACCGTCGAGAACGGCGGATCAAAACGCTGATCGTGATGTTCAGGCTGTGCCAGTTGCGCACCGATCTCTCCCAGCCGGCCGATCAGTCGCGCCGCATATTCGATAGCGTTGACCCCATAGGGTGCGTAGGCCGAGTGGCAGGCAGCCCCTTTCACCTGGCAGCGCATGGCCAGCTTGCCCTTGTGGCCCAGCACCGGTTTCAACTCGGTAGGTTCGCCGATCAGGCACAGACGTGGCGTGTGCGGACGCTTTTCCAGTTCCGCCAGCATCGGCCGCACACCAAGGCATCCCACTTCCTCGTCATAGGAGAACGCAAGGTGGACCGGTAGCGTCAACGTCCGCTTGAGAAAGACCGGTACCGCCGCGAGCACCGAGGCGATGAAGCCCTTCATGTCGGCCGTGCCGCGCCCGTACAGGCGCCCGTCTCTCTCGGTGAGACGGAACGGCTCCACCGTCCAGGCCTGCCCATCCACCGGCACTACATCCGTATGGCCGGAAAGCACAACGCCACCCCGGTCACGAGGACCGATGGTGGCGAACAGGTTGGCCTTGGTGCGCTCCGGGTTGTAGAACAGCTCGCTCTCCACACCGAGTTCCGCCAGGTAACGCTGGATGAAAGCGATCAGCTCCAGGTTGGAGTGCCGACTGACCGTGGCGAAACCGATCAGTCGTTCGAGCAGCTCACGGCTGGACACCTCACTCATCGCCCGGCACCCCGTAGCTGGGCGCCGCGGTCGGATTCAACGCACGCGCCAGGTAGTCCTGCATCTGCGGCCGATAGGCTTGCCAGAGCGCGCCCAATTGGCCGATTGGGTCTTCTTCCGCCCAGTCGACGCGCAGATCGACGATCGGCCAGCTCACGTCGCCCACGATCTTGAGCGCCGCCGAGTGCACGGGCCCCGCCTCGCCGCCAGCCGCCATCGCGGCATGCATCGCTGCGAGCAGTCGGTCGGCAAGTATCCCAGGCGCATTCTCGAACGCCCGAACCATCGCCTCGATAACCTCGACACCCGCCAATAAGTTGCCGGCGGCTACGCACTGCTCACCCGCCACCGCGTTGTGCAGGCCCAGCGCTTCTTTACCGCTGAAGAGCGCGGTACGGCCCCGGCCATCGATCACCGTCACCTGTCGATACTCGCTCCAGCCATTGGCGCTGAGCGCCCGGTCCAAGGCCGCCGCAGGTTCGATCTGCTGGTTCTCGAGGAGGTCGAGAATCTGCGGGCCGAGCGCAGGCAAGGTGACGTTCTGGGTCGCCACCGCACCCACTCCCGCACGTACCCAGGGGCATCGCGCACCCACGGCGATACTGGAAGAGCTGATGGCGATCCCGAGTTGCCCGGTTTCCGGGCAACGTCCGACTATAGAGAAAGTCATGTCCTACTCCTCAGGCCTGTGCCGGCTTCCAGCCATCCGGGATCACCGCGATCACATCGATCTCCATCAGCCACTGCGGCTGGCCGAGCGCGCTCACCACCAGTCCGGTCGAAATGGGGAACACGCCCTTAAGCCACTGGCCGACCTCCTGGTACACCGGCTCGCGATAGCGCGGGTCGGTCAGGTAGGTTGTGGTCTTGACGATGTGGGATAAGTCGCTACCCGCCTCTTCCAGCAGTTGCTTGAGGTTCTTCATCGCCTGCTCGGTCTGGGCGCGCGGATCGCCGAGTCCTACCAGGCGGCCGTCGAAATCCGTGCCCACCTGGCCGCGCACATAGACCGTGTTGCCGGCTCGCACGGCCTGACAGAGATCGTTATCCAGCGTCTGGTTCGGGTAGGTATCCTTGGTGTTGAACATGCGGATACGGGTGTGGGTAGGCTGACTCATTCGTGCACCTCAGTACTCGGAAGAAATTTTGCTTCGTAGATCTCGCTACCGTCTTCTGCCTGGCGTTCCGAGGCATCACGGTAGGAGAGGTATTTGCGCTGCGTGATGATATGGTCGGCAATATGCCTGGCGTCGTGCCAGACGCCCCAGATGAAAGCGGAGCCGCGACGCGACAGCCACGGCAGACCCAGGAAATAAACACCAGGCTCGATCGACACGCCGCGCTGATGCTTCGGCTTGCCGTTTGCGTCGAAGGCGTTGACATACAGCCAGCTGTAATCGACGGCATAGCCGGTTGCCCAGACGATCGAGGTCACGCCGGCCTCGGCCAGATCGAGTTCAGGTATGGGATGGGTCACGCATTCCGGATCCGGGAGCGTATGGCGGGCTTCAGGTTCTTCCGGAAGGTCGAGACCATTGCGGGCAATATAGGCGTCAGCGGCATTGAGCAACGACAGATAGTTCTCGTCGCCGCGAGCGAGGTTCTCAGCAAGATCCGCTTCGAAGGTCACGACACCGTCATTGAACGATTTCGTCAAACCAACGAGCGTGATCCCCTGATTGGCAAGCCGCCGGAAGTCAACCGTATGGCCACCACGCGCACCGCTCACTGCAATGGTGACGTGCTCCTTGCCCGGCCTCATGACCTCCGCATCCCATTCGCCGAGAACGCCCAGCCACCAGCAAAAGTCACGATTGCGATACGAGCGTGGAGGGCGATCGTGCGCGCCAACCGAGAGGTAAACCTGCTTGCCCGCGCGCTGCAGCTCATCAGCGATCTGCACGCCCGACGACCCGGCACCGACCACCAGAACCCCGCCGTCGGGCAGTTGCCCTGGGTTACGATATTCGGCAGAGTGGATCTGCGTGAGCTTCCCGGCTTCAGGCGCGATCGGCGGGATAACCGGGCGCTGAAACGGTCCGGTCGTGACAACCACACGGTTGGCCTCGATCACGCCTTTCGTGGTTTCAACGGTGAAGCCCGGCCGGCCGGCATTGCGTACCACCTTCGTCACTTCCACACCTGTGCGGATGGGCGCATTGAACTTCTTTGCATAAGCTTCAAAGTAGTCCGCCACCCGATCTTTCGAGGCGAAGGCATCCGGGTCGAGGTCGTCGAACTCCATGCCCGGGAAACGATCGTGCCAGGCCGGACCATTGGCAACCAGAGAATCCCACCGTCCTGTGCGCCAGCGTTCGGCGATACGATCACGCTCCAGAACGAGGTGCGGCACCCCGAGTTTGCTCAGGTGTTCACTCATGGCCACGCCGGCCTGACCGGCGCCGACCACAAGCGTATCGATTGACGTTCTTTCAACTGTCACGGCTATCTCCTTGCAAGATCCACTGATGAAAGAAATCTACGCGGATAGATCACATCTGAAAAACATATTTAAAAAATGCAAAACATTTGTTTTAGCTATGCAGAGCGCGCGATAATCAACCTGGAGTCGAGCGCCCTGCGCGGCGTCTCCTGAATGATTTTTTTCATGGGAACAGGTCAATGGAAAGCCCACTGCTTCGGTATTCGCTGCGCCAGTTGCGATACTTTGTCGTGACGGCAGAAGCGCTGTCATTTACCGGCGCGTCAAAAATTCTGCACATTTCGCAGCCTTCGATTTCTACGGCGATTGCAGAGCTGGAAGAATCTTTTGGTGTGCAACTGTTCATCCGTCACCACGCCTCCGGGCTTTCCCTGACCCAGGCCGGGCGCGAAATGCTCGGCAAGACGCGTGACCTGCTCAAGAATGCGGAAGAACTGCAGGTTGCTGCACGCGGGATGGACACCGGCATCTCCGGCGGTATAGCGCTCGGCTGCCTGGTCTCGCTTGCGCCGCCGTTGCTGCCGGGCCTCATTAGCCACTTTGTGGCCCAACATGCCGGCGTCGTATTCCAGACGCTGGAAGCGCACCAGGAGGATTTGTTCACGGGCTTGCACGACGGATCGCTCGACCTCGCGCTGACCTACAGCATTGATCTGACCGACGACATTGAATTCCTGCCGATGCTGACGCTGCCGCCGTACGTCATCCTCCCGAAAACCCATCATTTGGCCCAGCATCGCTCGATCGCGCTCGCGAATCTGGTGGGGGAGCCTTATGTCATGCTCGACCTGCCCCATAGCCGGGAATATTTTGCGGGGCTGTTCGACGCGGTGGGCGAGCGTCCGGTCCCGGCGTTCAAGTCCGCCCAACCCGAGGTGGTGCGCGGTATGGTGGCGAACGGTCTGGGATACAGCATCCTGAACTTCCCGCTCAAATCGACCCATACCGTGGACGGTGAGGATTTCGTCGTCAAACGGTTCAAGGACGACGTGGCAGCCGCCACGTTGGGCATTGCGCAGTCGCGCAACATGAAGCCGAGACAGGTTGTGCGGCATTTCACGGCTTTCTGTGAAGCGCAGATAAAGAAGCAGCACGCGAAGCGCTGAATTTTTTGCGTCGGGTGCCCGACGATACTGCCGACGGGCACCTCACTCCGACACGCCCACACCTCAAAGCAAGGCGTTAGAACGAGTAGATGAACTGCGTCGCGAGCAGGTCGTTGGACTTGCCGTACGAACCGTCGTTCTTCAGGAACACCTGCTTGTTGGCCCAGTCGTGGCGGTATTCCACCTTGACCGTAATCTGCTGTGTCGGGTAGAACAACAGATCGAGCGCCACGTCCTGATGGGTTGCGCCCTTGCAGTCGAAGCCGAGACCGCCGTTCGCCTTCGAATTGGCGAGACAGTCCGCGCCGATACCGAAGCCGTCCGCCGTGTCCATGCCGTTCGAATTCAACGCAACGCCACCACCGCCGCCGCCGTTCTTGCTGTCGACGAGCACGTCGTAGCGGGCGGTCACGCCCATACGGCCCACCACCGGCATGCTGAACTTGCGGTGTGCGAGCAGCGACAGACCGTACCACTGCGCCTGGCCACCGTTGAATGCGGCGTTCTGCTGCTGGCCGTAGTCGAGTTCAGCGTTGTACGTCACGTCCGCCGCCGTGTAGGCCAGATCCGCTTCACCGAAGAAGAACGTGCCATACGGATTGGACGCCTGACCGCCAACACCGTAGACGCCCGGCAACACGTTTCCGCTGGAATCCGTTGCTTGTGCGAGCGTCTGACGGCCGATATTGATCGAGCCGCCGATATCCAGCGCGCTCGACCACGTGTAGTCAAGACGGGCCGTGAATGTCGGGATCTTGTTGCTGCTGGTGATCGGGTCGCCCAGCGCATTGGTGCCCGTCTGCACCACCGAGCCGTAAGTGCGGTACTGCTCGTTGCCCAGCATGAACTTCCAAGCCCAGTTGCTGTTGTCGCCCGTGTAGTTCACGCCGACGCCGATATAGCTGCCCGGATCGGAGAAGTCATACAGCAGGTTGTGCGTGAGCGTCACCATCTGGTTCGACTGCTGCACTTCATAGCCGCCGAAGCTCGGCATCAAGCCGGCCACGAAGGTCGTGGTTGCGGTCACCGGCACGGTCACGACCGCCGTATTCAGAATGTTGTTGCCGATGTTGCCGTGTTCGTTCTGCAGCAGCGTAATACCGTTGCCGCGGTTCGGCATCAAGGTGATCTCGGCCGACGGCGCCATCGGGCCGACACCGAAGGTCTTCTTGATGTCGAGGTACAGATCGCCGAACGTGCTGTTGAAGTAGTTGTAGCTGCTTTCGTGGTTCGCGAACAGGAACGACGAGCTGCTTGCCGCGCGGTTATACATGTAGGTCGGATCGATATAACCCGTCACCGACAGACCGGCGATCGGCCCGGTATTCTGCGCGTCCACCAGCGAATCGACCTTCAACTGCTGGTTGGCGATCTGCTGCTTCATCGAGTCGACCTGGTCGTTGGTCAGCGTCGCCTGTGCCTTGCCGTAATCCGGCGACGAGATGTCGACCGGCGCAGCAGCCGCTGCCGGGGCAGGCGCCACCATCGCCGCGGCCGCTTTCGGCTTGGTCGCCACCTCGGAGCGCAACTGCTTCACCTCCTTTTGCAGCGCGTTGAGCTGGGCCTGGAGCGCCTTGATCTGGTCGCTGGTGGCGTCTGCCATGGCCATGCCAGGCAGACTCCCCGCCACCAACAGACAGATGAGCTTCTTTCTCATGCAAATTCTCCTTATTGGTCGTATTGCCGCAAGTTTTTTATGCGCTGGCCGTATCGAGCGACTTCCGCGCCGTAGCAGGTTGTGGCGCAGCGGGACCTGTATCGACGGTCTCGGCCACGTTCAACGCCGCTTGCATATCGCGCAGGCGTTTACGTTCTTTGGCAACCAGCAGGGTATTCACGCTGACCACCCCAATCGTCACCAGACTGATGAAGATCGTCGCCAGTGCGTTCATTTCCGGATTCAGGCCGAGGCGCACACGGGAGAACACGACGAGCGGCAGCGTGGTGGAGCCCGGCCCCGACAGGAACGCGGACAGTACAAGGTCGTCGATCGACAGCGTGAACGACAGCAGCCAGCCGGACATCAACGCCTGCGAGATCAGCGGCAACGTGATCACGAAAAACACCTTGAGCGGTGTCGCCCCCAGGTTGAGGGCCGCTTCTTCGAGCGATCGGTTCAACTCCTTCACGCGTGACTGCACGATGATCGCCACATAGGACACGCACAGCATCACGTGACCAATCCACATCGTGACAACGCCTCGACCCTTCGGCCAGCCAAGCATCTGCTCCATCGCCACGAACAGCAGCAGCAGCGAAATGCCCTGGATCACTTCCGGAATCACGAGCGGCGCGTTGATCATCCCGGCGAACAGCGTGAAGCCGCGAAAGCGTCCGAAGCGGGCGAGCACGAAACCGGCCCATGTGCCGATCACGACCGACGCACACGCCGTCATCAGACCGATCTTCAAGGACAACCAGGCAGCAGTCAGCAACTCGTCGTCCTGCAGCAGCGCGGCATACCATTTCATCGAGAAGCCGGACCAGATCGTGACGAGCTTCGACTCGTTGAACGAGAACACGACGAGGCTGATGATCGGGATATACAGAAACAGGAACCCGAACGTCAGCACACTGGCGGAAAGGGTTTTATTTGGCTTGATCATTTCGCGCCCTCCAGTTCCTTGACCTGGTAGTACTGGAACACGGCCATCGGCACGAGCAGCAGCAGAACCATCGCGACCGTCACGGCCGAGGCCATCGGCCAGTCCATGTCGTTGAAGAATTCATTCCACATCACGCGGCCGATCATCAGCGTGTCCGCGCCGCCCAGCAGTTCGGGAATCACGTACTCGCCGACTGCCGGAATGAAGACCAGCAGGCTGCCGGCGATGATGCCGTTCTTCGACAGCGGCAAGGTGATACGCGTGAACGCGGTCCACGGTTTGCAGCCGAGGTCGTAAGCGGCTTCGAGCAGTGTGAGGTCCAACTTCACCAGGTGGGCGTAAAGCGGCATCACCATGAACGGCAGATACGAATAGACCATGCCGATATAGACGCCGATATCCGTGTGATAAAGCCGCAGCGGCGAATGGATCATGCCGAGGGCCATCAGCGTGTGATTGAGGAGGCCGTCGTCCTTCAGAATGCCGATCCATGCGTAGACGCGGATCAGGAACGACGTCCAGAACGGCAGCATCACGCCCATCATCAGCAGGTTTCGCTTTGCCGGCTCCGAGCGTGCGATGTAGTACGCAACCGGATAGCCGATCAACAGGCAGCAGAGAGTCGAGATCGCCGCCATCTTCAGCGAGCTGATGTAGGTCGCGACGTACAGATCGTCCTGTAACAGGAACGCGTAGTGGCCCAGTTGCATGACCACGTGGAGCACGCCGTCCTTCGCACTGAGGAGATCGGTGTACGGCGGAATGCCAAGCCGCGAGTCGGTGAAACTGATCTTCAGCACCAGCAAGAACGGCACGGCGAAGAACAGCGTGAGCCAGACGAACGGCACACCGATGACCGTCGAGCGGCCCGACGGCACCAGCTTCGAGAGGCGCTTTTGCAGCGAGCCAACTAGCCGGCTGCCGGACGACGCGCCGAGTGTCGCGGGGGAGGAGGATGTGGGATGGCTCATTGCGTCAGCACCACGCCGCTCGACGGCGACCAGTAGATGAACACTTCATCGTTGTAGGCGGGCGCACCTTCGCTCATCAGGTGCGAACTGGAGAGATTCGACACGACGGTTTTGCCGCTCGGCAGACGTACGTGATACAGCGAATAGCTGCCCATGTAGGCGACATCGGAGACCACGCCACGCGCCCAGTTGTGCGGCGTGGATGGCTTGTCGAGCGACACCTTCACGCGCTCCGGACGCACCGAGATGCCGAGCTGCATGCCGAGCGGACCGGTAATGCCATGGCTCACATACATCCGTGCTTCGAGGTCTTCGCTTTCGACGAAGATATGGTCAGGTTCGTCTTCGACCAGCGTGCCTTCGAACAGATTGGTCGAACCGATGAACTCGGCCGAGAAGCGACTATTCGGAAACTCGTAAACCTGGCTCGGCGAGCCAATCTGCACGATGTGGCCTTCGCTCATGACCGCGATGCGGCCTGCCATCGTCATCGCTTCTTCCTGATCGTGCGTGACCATCACGCAGGTCACGTCGACTTTCTCGATGATGTTCACCAGTTCGAGCTGGGTCTTCTGGCGGATCTGTTTATCGAGCGCCGACATCGGTTCGTCGAGCAGCAGCAGCTTGGGGCGTTTGACGAGCGAACGGGCCAGCGCCACACGCTGCTGCTGGCCGCCAGAGAGTTGATGCGGCTTGCGTTGCGCGTATTTGCTCATCTGCACGAGATTGAGCGCGTCGCCGACACGTTCCTTGATCTCGTTCTTCGGCGTGCCTTCCTGCTTGAGACCAAAAGCGATGTTCGCTTCGACGCTCATGTGCGGGAACAGCGCATATGACTGGAACATCATGTTGACTGGGCGTTTGTATGGCGGCATCGCAGCGAGATCTTCGCCGTCGACGAAGATGCGCCCGGAGGTGACCGTCTCCAGTCCAGCGAGCATGCGCAGAAGCGTGGACTTGCCGCAGCCGGAGCTGCCCAGCAGCGCGAACAGTTCGTTCTTCGCGATGTTCAGATTGACGTTATTGACAGCGGTGCTGTCGCCGAATTTTTTCACGACGTTTTCGATCCGAACGAATTCGTCCGATTTCGACTTTGTCGTCGGTGCTGGGCGGGCCGTCTGGGCGGCGCCGGCCGCGCTTTTTAAGGTCGTCGAGTTCATGATGTAACCATTCCTTGCGGATCGCGGGCGCAAGTGTCTCCATACGAGGCGCGGGAAGCGGCTCGCAAAATGCGCTGCGATCGGGAAACATGGGACTGCGCGCAGGTCGGAACCTTAAAGCGCGCAGGCTGACTACCGTGCTGCTTATTTCAGTTGGGCAGGGGTCAAGCGACTCCTGCCGCGAAGGGTGCGATGAGCTGGTTTACCGTGCGTAACGGTTTAGAGGGTTTAGCGGGATTAGTGGCCGGTTTTGAGCTGGGCCCAGAGGCGGTTTTCAAGTCGAAGGATGTCAGTGGGCAACGGCTTCATCAGCGTCATCTTCTTCAGCACATCCACCGCCGGGTACACACCCTGGTCATGCAGAACAGCCGGCGTGACGAACTGGCGCGCGGGGACATTGGCGGTCGGATAGAAAACCTCGTTAGTAATGGCCGCGTTGACTTTCGGGTCCTCGATGTAATTGATCCACGCGAGCGCCGCTTCGGGGTGCGGCGCGTCCTTCGGGATCACCATCATGTCGAACCACACCAGGCCACCTTCCTTCACGTTGTTGAACTTGATGTCGTATGAACGCTTCGCTTCCTCCGCACGGCGGTGCGCGATGCCGACGTCGCCCGACCAGCCGAACGTGACGCAAATGTCGTTGTTCGCGAGGTCGTTGATGTAGCCCGACGAGTTGAACTGTGTGATATACGGACGAACCTTCTTCAGCACTTCGAAGGCGGCCTGGTAGTCGCCCGGATTTGTGCTGTTCGGGTCCTTGTGCAGGTATTGCAGCGTGGCGGCGAACACGTCGACGGGCTGATCGAGGAACGACACGCCGCAACTCTTCAACTTGGAGAGGTACTGCGGATCAAGCACCAGCGCCCAACTGTCAACGGGCGCATCCGTACCCAGGGCCTTCTGGACGGCCTGCACGTTGTAGCCGATGCCGTCGGTACCGTACGCGTAGGGCGCGCCGTACTGGTTGCCAGGATCAGCCTCACTGATGATTTTCATCAGGGTGGGATCCAGGTTGGCCAGATTAGGGAGTTTCGACTTGTCGAGCTTCTGGTACACGCCGGCCTGAATCTGCTTGGCCATATAGTTCGACGTCGGTACCACGATGTCGTAACCGGAACTGCCTGCGAGCAGTTTGGCCTGTAGCGTGTCATCGCTATCGTAGTTGTCGTACTTGACCTTGATGCCGTCCTGCTTCTCGAAGTTGGGAATCGTGTCCTTGGCGATATAGTCCGACCAGTTGTAGACATTCAATTCCGTATCGGCCGCCTGCGCCGGCGTGACCGACAGCGCTGCAAAGCTCGTAAAGGCCAGTAGCGTGGCCGCCCCCGCGGCCGCATGTCGAAGATGACGTCCAGAATGACAAGCGCTCATGATGTTCCCCTAGTAAATAAAGAAGCCGGTGCGAGCGTCGGTCGGTGCTCTCGCCGGATGAAATTGGCGTTGAGAAACGCTGGGTTGCAG
>NZ_JAQQDU010000058.1:0-57348 GCF_046027825.1 Paraburkholderia sediminicola | reverse complement strand
TATGTCTCCGGTCTATACACCGCCGGCAAAGAGAAGTAAGTGCCCGCCCCGCACAGGGGCGACGCTAATAAACCAATAACAAATCAAGGAAAGGCCAACGCCACAGGCACACAGAAACGAGCGCCGCGCAGGCAACCAGATCAAGCAAAGCCCAACGCCAACGGCAAACAGAAACAAGCGCCGCACAGGCAAAAACCGTGATTAACCTTGCGCTTCAAAAGCAGCCGCAGCCCGCCCTAACCGGTCATTAACAGCAATCCACTCAATCGTATCCGGCAACTTCTCGATGAGAATCCGGCTCACATCCGCGCGATCCAGCGCCCTTAGCAACCCATATAACTCACGCGCATACACATGCGGATCTTCAGGAGCCGCAATGAAATGCACCCCCTCCACATCCGCCCAATGCCTGGCACGCGATGCCCGCGCGACCAGGGCGACACGCTCGCCCGCTTCACGTGCGGCAAGCAAAGGCTCGAGCGCGCCAAACGGCAACAACGCCAGCGGCGTACGCGGCGCATAGTGCGCCTTCAGCGTACCTGAAGCCCGCGGCGCCGTCGCATCCGACCCATCTGGCAACCTCGGTGCCTCACCGAGGACATCGGCGATATCCTGCGGCGTGACGCGCCCCGGCCTCAACAGCGCCGGAAACCCCCGTGACAAATCCAGAATCGTCGACTCGATCCCGACATCCGATGCACCGCCGTCCAGCACATGAATCGCGCTGCCGAACTCGTCGCGCACATGCTGCGCCGTAGTCGGGCTCACATGACCAAAACGATTCGCCGACGGCGCAGCCACGCCACCATGTCCGCCGCGCAACGCGCTGAACGCTTCCAGCAACGCCTGGGCAACCGGATGGGACGGGCAACGCAACCCCACCGAATCCTGTCCACCGCTAACCGCCGCATCAATTCGCGCCGCACGCTTCAGGATCAACGTGAGCGGGCCCGGCCAGAACGCATCGATCAGACGCTGCGCCTCGGCGGGCAAATGCTCGACCCAGTAGTTCGGGTCGCCCTGCGGCGCCAGATGCACGATCACCGGATGGTTCGCCGGCCTGCCCTTCGCGGCGTAAATACGCGCGACCGCGTCCGGACTCTCAGCGTCGCCACCGAGTCCGTAGACCGTCTCCGTGGGGAATGCGACCAGACCGCCCGCATCGAGCAGCGCAGCCGCGTGCTCGATCTGCGCAGCGCTCACAGGCAAGGCGCTCGCGGCGCCCTCGGCGGGTTTCTGTTGATCCGGCATGGCGCTCGCGTCAGCTCGTGATGATATGCAGGAGCCGCGCGCAATCGCGCGCCGCCGTGCGGGCTTCTTCGAGTGTCGCGGCGGTGAAGTTCACGTGACCCATCTTGCGGCCGCACCGTGCTTCTTCCTTGCCGTACAGATGCAAGCGCGCCGCCGGCATGGCGGCGACTTCATGCCACGGCGGCGTAACCGCCGCACCCTTCGGGCCACCCGGGAACCAGACGTCGCCGAGGATGTTCAGCATCACCGCCGGCGAATGCTGGCGCGTGTCGCCAAGCGGCATACTGGTCATCGCGCGAACCTGCTGTTCGAACTGACTGGTCGCGCAGGCGTCGACGGTGTAATGGCCGGAGTTGTGCGGACGCGGCGCCATTTCGTTCGCGACGAGCGAACCGTCTTCAAGAATGAAGAACTCAACGCACAGCACGCCGACATAGCCGAGCTTGTCCGCGATCTGCAGCGCGGCCTGCTGCGCTTGCTGGACCAGACTCGGGCTTGCATCCGGCGCGGGGACGATGGTGTGCGACAGCACGCCGTCGCGATGCGTGTTCTGCGCCAGCGGGTACACCACCGACGCGCCGCTCGCCGCGCGCGCGATCAGTGCGGACACTTCGAACTTCAGCGGCAAGCGCTTTTCCAGCACGCATGGCACGCCCGCCAGCGATGCATGCGCCTCGCGCACTTCCTCCGCGTTGCGCACGCGAATCTGACCTTTGCCGTCATAACCCATGCGCGCGGTCTTGAGAATACCGGGCAGCACGGCTTCGAGCTTCGCATCGTCGAGCGCGGCCAGCGCGTCCGAGGACTCGATCACCACGTGCGGCGCCACCGTCACGCCTGACGACGCGATAAAGCGCTTCTCGGCGATCCGGTCCTGCGCCACGGCGACACAACGGCCGGCCGGGCTCACGAAAGTGGTTTTCGCGAGGAAATCGAGGCTCGCGGCCGGCACGTTCTCGAATTCGGTCGACACCGCCGCGCACAGCCGCGCGAGTTCGGTGAGCGACGCTTCGTCGTCGTAAGCCGCACGGATATGGCGGTCGGCAACCGCGCCCGCGGGACTGTTTTCGTCCGGATCGAGCACGGCGACGCGATAGCCCATCGCTTGAGCAGCGAAACAGAACATGCGGCCGAGCTGGCCGCCACCGACCATGCCAAGCCATGCGCCGGGCAGAATCGGTGAAACCGGTGTGTTGTCAGGGTTCATCTTAGTGGTCGGTCACGGCCGGATGCGCATGCAAAACGTGCAATAGCGGCATCTGGCCGGGGGTCAGACATGAGGGGACGTCTAAAAGCAATCAGCCACAGCGCTTACAGCGCCGGCAGAACCATTGCGTGGGCCGCTTCGTTCTGGCGCACGCGGAACGAAGCCAGCTTTTCCGCATACTCGGGGCTCGTGCCGCTCAGAATCGACACCGCGAACAGCGCCGCATTCGCCGCGCCCGCTTCGCCGATTGCAAACGTGGCGACCGGCACGCCCTTGGGCATCTGCACGATCGAATGCAACGAATCGACGCCCTTCAGATACTTGCTCGCGACCGGCACGCCGAGCACCGGCACCGTGGTCTTGGCGGCCAGCATGCCCGGCAGATGCGCCGCGCCGCCCGCACCCGCGATGATCGCTCGAATACCGCGCTCACGCGCGCTTTCGGCATACGCAAACATCTCGTCGGGCATGCGGTGCGCCGACACGACCTTGGCTTCGTACGGCACGCCGAACTCTTGCAGAATCGCAACGGCGTTCTTCATCACTTCCCAGTCGGAACTGGACCCCATCAGCACACCGATAACCGGCGCGGCGTGCGTATGGGCAGTCTGGACTTCACTCATCTTACGGCTTCCTTGTTTCTTGAGAGCGCCCCCGGATCTGTCGCTTCGCGGCAGGCCTCCGAGGGAGCTTCCTCCGGGCCAGACAACTTGGGGCGGCCCGGCGTTCTGTTCAAAACGCCCCCTACCTGTCGCTTCGCGCCAGCCCCCCGAGGGGGTGAGAATACTTGGGGGCGGCCCGGCGTCTTGTTCAAAACGCCCCCTACCTGCCGCTTCGCGCCAGCCCCCCGAGGGGGGTGAGAATACTTGGAGGCGGCCCGGCGTCTTCTCACGCTGCGCGAATCTAACCAGGCGCGCGTAAATTAAGCGAGCTTGTGTCCGGTCAGGCGTTCGAGCGCTTCCTGGTACTTCTCGCCCGTCCTGGTGACCACGTCGTCCGGCAGCTTCGGTGCGGGCGGCTCTTTCTTCCACGGCTGGGTTTCGAGCCAGTCGCGCACGAACTGCTTGTCGAACGACGGCGGGTTGGTGCCGACCTGATACTGGTCAGCCGGCCAGAAACGCGACGAATCGGCGGTCAGCGCCTCGTCCATCAGATACAGCTGGCCGTGGTTGTCCAGACCGAATTCGAACTTCGTATCCGCGATGATGATGCCGCGCGTGGCGGCGTAGTCAGCGGCTTCCTTGTACAGCTTGATCGAGATGTCGCGGATCGTGGCCGACAGTTCGGTGCCGATGCGGCGTTCCATCTCGTTGTACGTGATGTTTTCGTCGTGGTGGCCCATTTCGGCCTTGGCTGCCGGCGTGAAAATCGGCTCAGGCAGCTTCTGCGCATTTTGCAGGCCTGGCGGCAGTTCCACGCCGCAGACCGAACCGGTTGCCTGGTAGTCTTTCCAGCCGCTGCCGGCCAGATAGCCGCGCACCACGGCTTCGACGAGGATCGGCTCGAGGCGCTTCACCACGACTGCCCGGCCCTTGACCTGCTCGACTTCGTCCGCCGCCACCACGGATTCGGGCGCCACGCCCGTCAGGTGATTCGGCACCACATGCTTGAGTTTCTCGAACCAGAAGTTCGCCATTTCGTTGAGCACGCGGCCCTTATTCGGAATCGGCTCGCCCATGATGACGTCGAACGCCGACAGACGGTCGGTCGTGACAATCAGCAACTGGTCGTTGCCCACCGCATAGTTGTCGCGGACTTTACCGCGGCCGAGCAGCGGCAGCGAGCGGAGCGTGGATTCGTAAAGGGTAGACATCGTCGTGGTTCGCTAAAAGTGGGGCAAAAAGTATGACCGGAACAAAAGGGAAACGCCGTTCCCCGGATGATGCGGGAACGGCGATCGAACGACAACCTGGCCTTTCGGCCAGGTGTTGAGCGTGCTTATAGCTTAGCGGACGACTTGCGCGAGGTCGCCCGATTTGTACTTCTCCGCGATTTTATCAAGCGAAATCGGCTTGATCTTACCCGCCTGACCTTCGCAGCCGAATTGCGTGAAGCGCTCGAGGCAGATCTTCATCGCCGCTTCGCGCGCCGGCTTCAGGTAGTCGCGCGGATCGAACTTGCCCGGATTGGTCGCCATGTAGCGGCGGATCGCGCCGGTGATCGCCAGACGCAGGTCGGTGTCGATATTGACCTTGCGCACGCCGTTCCGGATGCCTTCCTGTATTTCTTCGACCGGCACACCGTAGGTTTCCTTCATGTCGCCGCCGAATTCGCGGATTTCCGCGAGCAGCTCCTGCGGCACCGACGATGAACCGTGCATGACCAGGTGCGTATTCGGAATGCGCTGGTGAATTTCCTTGATGCGCTGGATCGACAGAATGTCGCCCGTGGGCTTCTTGCTGAACTTGTACGCGCCGTGCGACGTACCGATCGCGATCGCCAGCGCGTCGCATTGCGTGCGCTTGACGAAGTCGGCAGCCTGCTCCGGGTCGGTCAGCAGTTGCTCGCGGGTCATCGTGCCTTCCGCGCCGTGGCCGTCTTCCTTATCGCCTTTCATGGTTTCCAGCGAACCGAGCACGCCCAGTTCCGCTTCCACCGTGATACCGATCGAGTGCGCCGCTTCAACCACTTTGCGCGAGACTTCGACGTTGTACTCGTACGATGCGACCGTTTTGCCGTCAGCTTCGAGCGAACCGTCCATCATCACGCTGGTGAAACCGCTGCGGATCGCCGCCATACAGACCGCCGGCGACTGGCCGTGGTCCTGGTGCATCACGACCGGGATGTGCGGATACGATTCCACCGCTGCTTCGATCAGGTGACGCAGGAACGGCTCGCCCGCGTACTTACGCGCGCCAGCTGATGCCTGCATGATGACCGGTGCGTTGACCTTGTCGGCCGCGGCCATGATCGCCTGCACCTGCTCCAGGTTGTTCACGTTGAATGCCGGAATGCCGTAGCCGTTTTCGGCGGCATGGTCCAGCAGTTGACGCATTGATACGAGAGGCATGCTTAACTCCTTAGATTGAAACGAATTCTGTGCCGTCGGCATCTTTTTTGGCGATTTTATCGCGAAGCAAGCTGCATACCCTTTCACACATTCCCTAAAGCGCGTCCCCTGCGGACCTTTACCGCTCGCGCGATTGGAGTCTGTGCGCCGCCTCTCGCGGGGCATGACAGCCTGCTTCACTCAATCAAGCCTGTGTCGACCAGAGTTAGCGCTTCAGCGCCTACTCTGGTCCCATGCAGAGTGTGCCGATCGAGCAGTGTTCTGTGGGACGGGAGTATGCACTTCAGCGCTTACTCCGATCCCATGCAACACGCTTGCCGCTAAATCAATACGGCTCGCCGACGCGCACGATTTTCAGCGTGTTCGTGCCGCCTGCCTGGCCCATCGGCTCGCCGACGGTCAGCACCACCATGTCGCCGTGCGACGCGTAACCCTTGCTGACCACGGTTTCCAGCGCCTGCTGCAAAGCGGTGTCGCGGTCGCTGCTGGTGTCCAGATGCAGCGATGTGACATTGCGGTAGATCGCCATGGCCCGCTCGCTGCCGACGCGCGGCGTGAGCGCGAAAATCGGCACGTGCGTCCAGTGACGCGACATCCACAGTGCGGTCGAGCCCGATTCGGTCAACGCAACGATCGCCTTCGCACCCAGGTGGAACGCCGTGAACAGCGCGCCCATGGCGATGGACTGGTCGATTCGCGTGAACGTGCGGTCGAGGAAATCCTTGTCCAGCTCCGACTGCTCCGACTTCTCCGCTTCCACGCAGATCGCCGCCATCGTTTCGATTGTCTGCACCGGGTACTTACCCGCTGCGGATTCGGCCGACAGCATCACCGCGTCCGTGCCGTCCAGCACTGCGTTGGCGACGTCCGACACTTCGGCGCGGGTCGGCACCGGCGCGTAGATCATCGACTCCATCATCTGGGTCGCGGTGATCACGAACTTGTTCGATTCGCGTGCCATACGAATCATGCGCTTTTGCAGCGCCGGAACTGCGGCATTTCCCACTTCCACGGCCAGATCGCCACGCGCGACCATGATGCCGTCCGATGCGTCGAGGATGCCTTGCAGCGCCGGAATCGCTTCCGCACGCTCGATCTTCGCGATCATCTTCGGTTTGATGCCGTAGGGCGCACCCGCGATGTTCGCGAGCTGGCGGGCCATTTCCATGTCGGTGGCGTTCTTGGGGAACGATACCGCGACGAAATCCACGCCGAGCGACATCGCCGTGCGGATGTCTTCCATGTCTTTCGCGGTCAAGGCCGGCGCCGACAGGCCGCCGCCCTGGCGGTTGATACCCTTGTTGTTCGACAGCTCGCCACCAATCTTCACGGTGGTGTGGATCTCGCTGCCGATCACGCGTGTGACGTCCAGCACGATCAGGCCGTCGTTGAGCAACAGCACGTCGCCCGGTTTCAGGTCACGCGGCAGATCTTTGTAGTCGAGACCGGCGCGTTGTTCGTTGCCGAGTTCGCATTCAGCGTCGAGCACGAACGACTCGCCGGCGACCAGCATGATCTTGCCGTTTTCGAATTTACCGACCCGGATCTTCGGGCCTTGCAGGTCAGCCATGATGGCGACTTCACGGCCAGCCTGGCGGGCCGCCTCGCGCACGAATTCGGCGCGCTGGCGGTGGTCGTCGGCAGTGCCGTGCGAGAAATTGAGCCGCACCACGTCCAACCCTGCTCGAATCATTTGCAGCAGAATTTCCGGCGTACTGGAAGCCGGTCCGATGGTAGCGACAATCTTGGTAGCGCGATGCATGAGTCTCCTCGTCTGGATGGGATCGCTGGAATGAGCGCTGCGAGTCGGATGCGGAGGCTGCGCACCGAAGGGTGCTACGGGGGGCTGCGCGCCGGTTGAAACCAGCGTCGCTTTATGGGGTGAAGCGGTGTTCGACACCGGCACGGGGGGTGCCGGTGGGGGTGCGAGTGCGACCTCGTCGTCCGGGAGTTCTGCCGGCGAGTGAGCGGCTTGTCCGGTGGACAATTCCGCTGCCTCGCTGACAGTGGTCAACTCCGCGAGCGCCAGGGGCGACCCGGATTCTTCCTGCTGAGCAATAACCGACTCAACAGATTCAAGAGATTCGGCCGCAGCCGTCGTGGCGGCGGAGCGCGCTTCGCGCTCCCCTGCCGTTGCTGCTGCGGTGTTGCGCGACTTGTTGCCGCGAGCTTTTGCAGACTTCGCCGAGGGGGAGCGCGTCACCACGTTAAGCCCGCGATTCCAGAACTGCGACAGCGGGCAGTGTCTTGCCCTCGAGGAACTCGAGGAAGGCACCGCCGCCCGTCGAGATGTAGCTGACTTTGTCGTGGATGCCGTATTTGGCGATGGCCGCGAGCGTGTCGCCGCCGCCTGCAATCGAGAACGCCGGCGACTTGGCGATCGCGTCAGCCAGAGTCTTGGTGCCGTTGCCGAACTGATCGAATTCGAACACGCCGACCGGGCCGTTCCACACGATCGTGCCGGCTTTTTCCAGTTGTGCGGCGAGCACCTTGGCGGTTTCCGGCCCGATGTCGAGGATCAGGTCGTCGTCTTGAACATCCGCGACGGCCTTCACTTCAGCCTTGGCGATCGGCGAGAACTCCTTCGCCGTGACCACGTCGGTCGGGATCGGCACCGAGGCGCCGCGGGCTTTCGCGGCGTCGATGATGGCTTTGGCTTCGTTGACCAGATCGGCTTCGGCGAGCGACTTGCCGATCTTCAGGCCGGCCGCCAGCATGAACGTATTGGCGATGCCACCGCCCACGATCAACTGGTCGACCTTGTCGGCGAGCGACTTCAGAATGGTCAGCTTGGTGGAAACCTTCGAACCGGCGACGATCGCCACCAGCGGGCGCTTCGGCGCGCCCAGCGCCTTGCCGAGCGCTTCGAGTTCAGCGGCGAGCAGCGGGCCGGCGCACGCGACCGGCGCGTACTTCGCGATGCCGTGCGTGGTGGCTTCGGCGCGGTGCGCGGTACCGAATGCATCGTTCACATAGATGTCGCAGAGCTTCGCCATTTTCTGCGCGAGCTCGTCGGAATCCTTCTTTTCGCCCTTGTTGACGCGGCAGTTTTCCAGCAGCACGACCTGGCCCGGGGCGACGTTCACGCCGTTTTCGACCCAGTTCGCAACCAGCGGCACGTCACGGCCGAGCAGCTCGGCGAGGCGCTTCGCGACCGGCGCAAGCGAGTCTTCCGGCTTGAATTCGCCTTCGGTCGGGCGGCCCAGGTGCGACGTGACCATCACGGCGGCGCCTGCGTCCAGCGCGGCCTTGATGGCCGGCACGGAGGCGCGGATACGGGTGTCTTCGGTGATGTTGCCTTGATCGTCCTGCGGCACGTTCAGATCGGCGCGGATGAACACGCGTTTGCCGGATAGCTTGCCTTCGGCGATCAGATCGGAGAGACGCAATACCTTGTTCATGGGCGTGTGTGTGCGAGTTGATAAGAAGGCGGTGGCGGACGACGCGCTGGGGTCCGAGCGCGGAAAACTCCAGCGCTTCGGCACGGCAGCGGCTCCACTGAATCGGGCGCCGCCGGTATGGCCGCGGCTGTCGCGCCGTGCACCGGCGCGCTTATCCCGGAAACGGCCATTTTAACTGATCCACACTGCCTTCTGACCCGCAACCAGGCGAATGTCCCGTATTTGAAGAATGCGCTGCGCATGTCGCAGTGCAGCATTTTTAACCCGATCAATCACATGAAGAGGCGCAGGAGCGTGAACACGACCATTCCCACCACAATCGTGCCGAGCATGGTGCGCCGCCACAAAAACCACGCAAGACCGGCTAGCGTCGCGTAGAACTCGTGGTTCGACGGCGCGAACGAGAGCCCGTCCGGCGTCGCCAGCACATCGGGCAGCACGACGGCAGCGAGCGCCGCGGCCGGCGCGTAACGCAGCATCCGCTGCACGCGCGCCGGCAAAACCGTGCGCTCGCCGCCGATTAGAAACATGGCGCGTGTCACCGCGGTGACGAAAGTCATGCCGATAATGGCCAGCCAGATCTGCGTGGATGTCATTGGGAATCTCCGGCGCTGTTACGGATGCGGCGCAAGTCGGCGCGCTCGACCATCAGATCCGCGGCGCTGCCCGCGACAATCGCCGCGATCACCGCGAGCGGCAGCGCAAGCCGGTACGGCAGGTCGAAAGCGAGCAGCGACACCAGGCCGGCGATGCTGACCGCAACCAGCGTGGAACGCGTGGCGATCGCCGACACCATGATGGGCAGCAGCGCGAGGGTGCCCGCGAGCGCGAGGCCCCAGTTGTCCGGAATCAGGCTCGCCAGCAGGATGCCGACGATCGACGACACCTGCCACGACAGCCAGCTACACATCGCCATGCCCCAGAAGTACGCCTCCTTGCCTGGCACGTAACCGGTCTGGAAGCTCTTTTTCTGGAACAGGAGATAGATCACATCGCCGTTGAAGTAGCCCAGCACGATGCGCCGCCACATCGGCAGATAGGAAAAATGCGGCGCGAGACCGGCGCTGAAGATCACGAACCGCGTATTGACCATCGCGGCAGTGAGCAGCACGGTCCAGATCGGCAGCTTCGCGGCGAGCAGCGGCAGCACCGCCAGTTGCGACGAACCGGCGTAGCACAGCAGCGACATGGTAAGCGCCTGGGGCAGCGTGAGCACGGACTTGCTCATCGCAATGCCGGTGACGAGCCCCCAGGAGAAAATCGCCATCAGCGTGGGCGAATAGTCGCGCGCGCCCTCACGGAAGGCAAGGCGATCGGTATCTGACAGGCGAGCGAGCATGAGGCGAAACGCGAGCGCCAGGCGGCGGCGCAACGAAGGGAGGTCGGCGCCAGGTCGTCAAGCACCCGCTGGCGCATCCGGATTTGAATTATGCGTGCGCCGAATTATAGCGCCCGGCGTGCGGCCAAATGCCCGTTCCTTGTGCAAAAGACGCTAAAATGACGGTCTTCGCAAGACCTCACAAGAAAACGCCGGGCCGCCCTGGGTTTCCTTGTCCTCACGGGGAGCCTGACGCGAAGCGACAGGTTTGAGGGCACTCACGCACTCATAACGCACTGCTGGAGAATCGTATGTCAATGGCCGACCGCGACGGCAAGATCTGGATGGATGGCAAGCTCATCGACTGGCGCGACGCCAAGATCCACGTGCTCACCCACACGCTGCATTACGGCATGGGCGTTTTCGAAGGCGTACGCGCCTACCAGACGGCAGACGGCGGCACGGCGATTTTCCGCCTCCAGGAGCACACCAAGCGCCTCCTGAACTCGGCCAAAATCTTCCAGATGGACGTGCCGTTCGACCATGAAACGCTCGCGGCCGCGCAGTGCGAAGTGGTCCGCGAAAACAAGCTGGAATCCTGCTATCTGCGCCCGATCATCTGGGTCGGCTCGGAAAAGCTCGGCGTGTCGGCCAAGGGCAACACGATCCACGTGGCGATCGCCGCCTGGCCGTGGGGCGCTTACCTCGGTGAAGACGGCATTGCCAAGGGCATCCGCGTGAAGACGTCGTCGTTCACGCGCCATCACGTGAATGTGTCAATGGTCCGCGCCAAGGCGTCAGGCTGGTACGTGAACTCGATCCTCGCCAACCAGGAAGCGATTGCCGACGGTTACGACGAAGCGCTGCTGCTGGATGTGGACGGCTACGTGTCGGAAGGCTCGGGCGAAAACTTCTTCCTCGTGAACAACGGCAAGCTGTACACGCCGGATCTGTCGTCGTGCCTCGACGGCATCACGCGCGACACGGTCATCACGCTGGCGCGCGACGCGGGCATCCAGGTGATCGAAAAGCGCATCACGCGCGATGAGGTCTATACCTGCGACGAAGCGTTCTTCACCGGCACCGCCGCAGAAGTCACGCCGATCCGCGAACTCGACAACCGGACAATCGGCTTGGGCGCACGCGGCCCGATCACCGAGAAGCTGCAATCGGGCTTCTTCGATATCGTCAACGGCAAGAGCGACAAGTACGCGCACTGGCTGACCAAGATTTAACGCGCGCTGCGCCGGCCCCGGCCCTCGGCCTGTTGACGGCGCAACGCACGCACCCTGCATACAACGAGAAAGTCCCCATGAGCGAAATCAAGGAAATGCCGCTGGTCGAACTGTCGGCAAAGGATCTGCCGGCGTACTGCCCGAATCCGGCAATGCCGCGCTGGAGCGCACATCCGCGCGTCTTTATCGACGTCACGCACGGCGAAGCGAAATGCCCGTATTGCAGCACCCGCTACAAGCTGCGCGACGGCGAAGTGGTCAGGGGTCACTAACCTTGAACCTTGCGCGCTGATCGCTGATCGCTTGCGGCGCTCCTTGCCGGCGCGCCTGCTGCCCGGTTCGTCATGTGACGGGCCGGCTGTGCTTTTGCAGCAGACAGTGGCCGCGCAAGCGCTTCGCAACCAGGCCGCAGCCGCGGCGGGGCCGGCCACGCCGGTTCCGCACCGCAAAGCTCGCGGCTTTTCCCCTTTGACACAATCGAACGCCACGCGCATGGCGCGCGCGGCGCTTCGTTTCGCTACCGGACACTCACTCTGATGCGTCGCGCGTTGGTTATCGCACCGAACTGGATCGGTGACGCATTGATGGCGCAGCCGCTTTTTGCGCGCCTCGTGAAATTGCATCCGCGCATCGTGATCGACGCGGTCGCGCCCTCGTGGGTCGCGCCCGTGCTCGAACGCATGCCCGAGATCCGCGACGTCTACGCAACCGACCTCGCGCACGGCAAGCTGCAGATGCTGCGCCGCTGGCAACTCGCGAGCGACTTGCGCGATGTCGGCTACGACGCGGCCTATGTCCTGCCGAATTCGCTCAAGTCGGCGCTGATTCCGTGGATGGCGGGCATTCCGCTGCGCATCGGCTACACCGGTGAAAGCCGCTACGGCTTGCTGAACGTGCGTCACGCGAATCCGCGCAAAGACGAGCGTCCGCCGATGGTCGGCCAGTACGCCGCCCTCGCCTACGCACCCGGCGCCAAGGTCCCCGACGACCTGCCAATGCCGCGGCTCGACGCGGACCTGAACGAAGCCTCGCGCGTATCCGCGCGCTTCAATCTGGATACGCGCGTGCCGCTGCTGGTGTTCTGCCCGGGCGCCGAGTTCGGCCCGGCCAAACGCTGGCCGCCTGAGCATTTCGCAGCGCTCGCGCAGATGGTCGGCCAGTCGTTCCCGTATACGCAGATCGTCGCGCTCGGTTCGCCAAAAGACGCGCCGCTTGCCCAGGCCATCGCCGACAAGGCGCCGAACGTACGCAACCTGTGCGGCCAGACGGCGCTGGGCGAGGCTTGCGCGCTGATCTCGCGGGCCAACGCAGTCGTCACCAACGATTCTGGCCTGATGCACGTGGCCGCCGCGCTGCGCCGGCCGCTGGTGGCCGTGTACGGTTCGACCGATCCGCGCCATACGCCGCCCTTGTCCGAGCTTGCGAAGGTACAATGGCTTCATCTCGAATGCAGTCCCTGTTTTCAGCGCGAGTGTCCGCTTGGGCATCTGAACTGCCTGAAGCAGTTGAGCGCCGAGCAGGTATTCGGCGATTTGCGCGGCATGTTGCTCGCGCAACGTTGAACGGATTGATTCGACTGATACTTGCACGCAACACCGCACGCCCCTGAGCGCGTCGCGTCATGTTTGCGCCTTGCGGCGCGGGCATTCTCGCGCTTGGGTGCGATTGTCCGGTGCTCCGGACTGTCCCGCTGACCGCTGCCCCGCAACCGCGCGCCGCGCACAAGAGACTGACGAGCCATGCCACGTTTTGCCCATATCTTCGAAGCCGCCGCCGATACGCTGAACGCCTATTACCAGGCCGTCGCCGAGGTAAATATCGACAGCTTGATGGGCCTGTGGATCGACGAGGAGTTCGTGAGCTGCATCTGCGCCGACGGCTCCCACCTGCACGGCCTCGACAGCATTCGCGCCGGCTTGCAAATCCAGCTCGAAGCCGCGCGCGTTTCGATTGAACCGCTCGATATTCGCGTCTACGACAGCCTCGGCACCGTCGTCTACGCCATTGCTGAAGCACACCGCCCGGCCGACCCGAAGGCGACGCCCGCGATGGTGTTCACCACTTACGTCATGGTTCACGAGCGCGGCGAATGGCGGATTGCGCATATTCACGCGAGTCCGATGCCGAATGAGGCCGCCAGCCAGTTCGCCACGAAGATGCGGCATGGCCAGGGGTCGCTGCACTAACGCCTGACAGGCGTTTCACCGGTTTTACCTTTTTGCTTCGACGCTGGTATGAGCACGCCCCGCAGGAAGTCCCCCGCCCCGCAGGATTGGGGGACGACGAACGATAAATCCGCATCTACCGGTGCAGCGCGCGCCGCGAACGCTGTCGAGGCCACCGTCGACCTGCTCTACCGCGCACCGCTCTGGTTGCCGAACCGGCATGTACAGACGATTGTCCCGGCGCTGTTTGCGCGCCGCCCGGCAATCACGTTCCGGCGCGAACGCTGGGATACGCCTGATGGCGATTTCATCGATCTCGACTGGGTGGTGCATGACGGCAAGCCTGCCTCTGCGCTCACCTCTGCCACGCCTTCCAGGATTCCCGCAGACAACGCTCCGCTGTTCGTGCTGTTTCACGGCCTCGAAGGCGGTTCCACGTCGCACTATGCCGCCACCTTGATGGCGGCCGCGCGCGAGTCCGGCTGGCACGGCGTGGTGCCGCACTTTCGAAGCTGCAGCGGACCGCTGAATCGGTTGCCGCGTTTCTATCACCTCGCCGACAGCAACGAAGTGGACTGGATTCTGCGGCGTTTGCGCGCCGCGCATCGCGGGCCGATCGTGGCGGCGGGCGTGTCGCTCGGCGGCAATGTGCTGCTACGCTGGCTCGGCGAGCGGCGCGAAGATGCGTCGCCGGTGATCTCGGCCGCCGCGGCAATTTCGACGCCGATCGACGTGCATGCCGGCGGCCGTGCGTTGTCACAGGGCTTCGGCATGGTCTACACGCGCAGTTTCCTGAAAACGCTGAAGCAGAAGGCCGAGCAGAAGCTGGTGCAGTTTCCCGGGCTATTCGACCGCGATGCGATGCTGGCAAGCCGCACCATGTACGACTTCGACAACGTGGTGACGGCGCCGCTGCACGGCTTTCGCGATACCGACGATTACTGGAGCAGCGCGACCACCCGGCCTTTGTTGCCCGGGATTGCCGTGCCGACACTGGTGCTGAACGCCCGCAACGACCCGTTCTTGCCGGCCGAAGCGTTACCGGCGCGGCATGAGGTCTCGGCGTCGGTAGAACTCGATCAACCCAAGGACGGCGGCCACGCCGGCTTTATGACGGGGCCGTTTCCGGGCCGCATCGACTGGCTTTCGCGGCGTGTGCTCGGCTATCTGGAGCGGTACATCGATCATGGATGACATCGTCAAGCAGGCCCTGGCCAAATGGCCGAACGTGCCGAGTTGCACCGGATGGTTGATGCTCGACCGCCGTGGCAACTGGCGCATGCGGGATGAAGCCGCTCAGGCCAGCGGTGCGCCCGGTACGCCGATTCGGCATGAGGCGTTACTCGGGTTTATCAATCGGAATTACGACGCCGATGAACGCGGGCAGTGGTTTTTCCAGAATGGGCCGCAGCGGGTATATATCGAATTGGGTTATACGCCGTGGGTCGTGAGGTTGTCAGCCGACGCCGCTGGCGGGCTTTGCTTGACTGACCAGACCGGCGGGGCTTTCGAACCTTCCGCTGTGTTTGTCGACGATGAAGGTGGGATTCTGTTTGTCGATCGCTCGGCGCCACCGAGAGTCGCGGTTTTGCACGATCATGACCTTGAGGTCTTTTCTGATCACGCAGCGTTGGGCGATGACTCAATGAGCGGGGCGTTTCGCTGGAACAATGGGGTTGTTTTGCCCTTGCAGGGCGTGCAGCGAGACGAGGTTGCCGCGCGATTCGGGTTTGTCGAGAGTCCGGCGGCGAGTGCCTAGATCTTTTGCGTGCTGATTGCCTGGGTCCTTTGCACTGGCCACGCTCTGGTCAGATAGCGAAGACCCGCAAGCACTAACTTTTCTCGTCAAGCCGTTCCTCTTTATAGCGGCTCTCCATCTCATGCAACCGGGCATCGACGGTAGCGAGATCGTAGTAGCCGATCGCCTTCAGACCCCGCGCTTCCTTCAGTTGCCGGATAGCCGACGGCCAGGCCCCCTCGAGCGCGAATTTTTCGGCCAACGCGCGATGCTGCGTCAACGCATCTCCGCTGCCGGCGCTTGCCTGCGCGAGATACATCCACCAGGCAGGCTGATCGGGTTGTGCACGCGTTTCCTTCAACGCCAACGCCTGTGCATCGGTAAATCGCTTCAAGGTCAGCAACGTTTGGATATGGATGTCGATTGCAGCGTTCGACTGTGGCCAGCGCTTCTGCGCAAATTCGGCCAGGCGAACCGCCTCGTCGTCACGTCCGGCGCGTCGCGCGATATCGGCGGCCAACACGTCAAGGCTCGGCGAACTGCGCATGGGCTCCCCGACACCGCGCTCGCTGGCAGCAAACGCGGCACGGGATGAGGCCAGCGACGCCGCCGCGTCATCGTAACGTTCGAGCAGCATCTGCCCGTACGCTATCCCGTACCAGTTCGCGGCGACGTTCACCGCGGTACGGTCCTCGATTTCAGAACGCAGGCGCGAAATCTCATCCGCATACTCACTGCGCGAGCGGTCCTGCAACAAGCGAGCCCTCGCCCGCACAAAACCGTACTCGGGCGCCTGATGCGGTTGCCGGTATGGCGCGCGGCGCGCACGATCTTCCATGTCGGCGATCCGTTCGCCAGTCAGCGGATGGGTGCGCGCGTAGGCCGGTATGCCCGTGTCGCTCATCGCCGCGCGATCGAGACGACCGAAGAACGTCGTCATCGCATAAGGGTCGTAGCCGGCGCCGGCCAGCAGCAGAAAGCCGACGCGGTCCGCTTCATGCTCGGCGGAGCGCGAGAAACGCAACTGGTTGTCGACCGCATAGGCCTGGCCGCCGATCGCAATCGCGCTGCCGAGGTCGCCGCTGCGCGCGAGCACGCCCGCCACAATGCCGAACAGCAGGGCGACCAGCGCGGCATAGCTGCTGTGCTCACCGGCGGGGATCATCCGCGCAATGTGCCGCTGCAAAACGTGCCCCATCTCGTGGCCGAGCACGGAGGCGAGTTCGGACTCGGTTTGCGTCGTCACGATCAAGCCGGTGTTCACGCCGATGAAACCGCCCGGCAGCGAGAAGGCGTTGATCTGCGTGTCGCGGACCGCGAACAGATCGAAGTCCGGACGATAGCCGCCGATGTAGAGCGCGCTCGCCGCCGCGGAGAGTTTCGTGGCGACCGAGTTCAGGTAGTCGCGCACCAGCCAGTCGTCGAGATAGTTGGGGTCGCGGCGCAATTCACGCATCACGCGCTCGCCGAGCTTGCGCTCGGCTTGCGGCGTCAGCGAGCCGGAGCCGCCGTTGCCGAGGTCGGGCAGTTGCTGCGTGACGATCGGGGCGAGCCAACTGGTGGTCGCGCCAGTGCCCCGAAGGGAGTCACCCGCCCCGAAGGAAGTCCCGTTGGAGGATTGGGATGTGTTGCCGGAGAAGCGGCTCTGCGCGCCCCCATAGACGCCGAATACACCTTTGGCGATGTCGGGCGGTACGATGGGGTCGGCGTAGGTGTCGACCGGGCCACTTTCCAAGGGCGGTTCCGCAGACTCCATATTGAGCGTGAGGCTCGCACTCGAAGCGGCGCGCGATTGCGCGAACGCGCCCGGCGGAACCGTGAGCGCGACAGACAGCAACGCAGCAAGAACTCGTTTCGAACGCATCGCGAGGTCGGTATGACGAAGTCGAAAACAACGCCCGTCGCTCGGACTAAGATAGCGGGCACAAGGCAATTGTAATCATCTCGCCCCGCCCAATCACGCTGCTATGATAGGCGCCATCTGAAGGAGCCCAACCATGCCCGAACTTACTCATTTCGACGCCGCCGGCCAGGCCCATATGGTGGACGTCGGCGGCAAGCAGGAGACCAAGCGCATCGCCGTCGCGCGCGGCTCGATTCGCATGCTGCCGGAGACGTTCGCGCTGATCCGCGACGGCAACGCCAAGAAGGGCGACGTGATCGGCATCGCGCGCATCGCCGCGATTCAAGGTTCGAAACGCACCGCCGATCTGATCCCGCTATGTCATCCGCTCGCGCTGACGCGTGTGAAAGTGGACTTCGAGCTCGATGAAACCTTGCCCGGCGTGCATTGCACGGTGCAAGTGGAAACGCTGGGGCGCACGGGCGTGGAGATGGAAGCGCTAACCGCCGTGCAGGTCGGGCTGCTGACGGTGTACGACATGTGCAAGGCGGTGGATCGCGGGATGACGATCACCGACGTGAAGGTGCTGGAGAAGCACGGCGGGAAGTCGGGGGATTGGGTGGCGGCTTGATGACGGCCCGCGTCATCAAACCGCTCCACCTCTACAGCTACAGCTACAGCTACAGCTACAGCTACAGCTACAGCGAAGAATAAAGCTACAAAACGATAGCGCGGCTCAATCGTCGTCGCTGTCGTCGTCCTGATTGACGTCTCCCGGCGGCATGCCGTAGCGCTTGACCAGTTCCGCCTTGAAACCGGTCAGCGTCTTCTGCTCGTCGCACAGCTCATACAGATAGCCCAACTGCGACGGCCAGTCCTTCAACTCCTGAGCAAAGATCTTCAGGCGCTCGACAGTATCGAACGCCCCCGCCGTATCGCCGCTCAGCGCCTGCAGCACCGCGTACCGGCGCAGCACGGTTTCACCCGGCAGCAGCGCGATCGCCTGTTTGTGCATGGCGAGCTTGTGTTGCAGGTTCATCGAATTCATCGGCTCCAAGGTCGCCATCCCATACTCGCCCCACGCCTGGAACAGGAACGACGGGTCCGCACGATACTGTTCGGCAGGACGCGCGCCGTAATACAGCACCTCGGCGCGCGCGTAGTCGCGATACACCGGATACAGCGCGGCGATACCGCCGAACACGATTGCGGTAAACACACCGAACGACAGGCGGCCGGGAACGAGGCGCAGCGGCCGTGTCTCGAGCAAGCCGAACACGAACATCGCCGGCAGCAGGAAGAACATGTACTGCTGCGGATACTCGACCAGCGCATGCATGACCAGCACGCCGATCAGCGCGATACCGAACACACGGGCGGCGCTCTGCGGCGCGCGCACCACGCGCACCAGCCACGTGATCAGGCCGAACAGCACGATCGCGAGGCCGATCAAACCCGTCTTCGCGAGCAGGTCGATGAAGATGTCGTGCGAGTTGTTGGCAATCTCGACGCCGCCCAGCGACTTCACGTACTCGAACTGGTAACTCGGAAACTCGCCCCAGCCGACACCCAGCAGCGGATGCGCCTTGAACATCGTCCAACCGTACTTCCAGAGCGCCAGGCGCGGCGCGATCTGGCCAGCGTCCTTGAAACGTTCCGCCGCGGACTGACCGAGTTCCAGGTGGTAGTGCACGTTGGCCCAGCGGATCAACGCGTTGACGACAAAGAACAGGACCGCCAATACGATCGGGGTCAGCCATTCGCGATTGCTGCGGCGGAGAAGCGGCTGACTACGCGTCTGCGCGAAGGCCATCCAGAAACCCGCCAGCACGATCACGCCGATTTGCAGCCAGGGGCCGCGCGACACGGTCAGCGCGAGTCCAACAGCGAAGATCGTCGACACGAGCAGCCAGATGCTGACGGCAACGCGGCGCGTCTGCACAAGGAACAGCGCACCCGCCATAGCGAACGAGATATAGGTGGCGAGGTGGTTTGCTTGCGCCATATTGCCGAAGGGCCGGCGCTCGACGGTCACGTTATAGGCGACGACCAGCGGCGACACACGCGCCTCGAGGTGAAACAGCTGGATCACCTGGCAGAACACCGCAAACAGGCCACCGACGATCAACGCCCCGGCCGCCCAGCGCAGCGCTGTTTCATTCAGCTTGGCGCGGGTGAAACCATAGCCGGCGTGCGTCGCCATGAATGCAGCAAGCAGGTAACCGCCGCCGAGCCAGTTCATCGACGGCTGCGAGACCGGCAGCAGCACCGATTGCGCCACCAGCACCAGCCCGAACAGCAATGGCACCAGCGCGACGACCGGCGACGCAAACGTCACGCGCGGCCTGGCCGTCCACACCAGCAGCACAACGCCTGCGCCCGTCAGCAGATATAGCGCGAGCGCTGCGAATTCAGCGTAGAAGGTCGGAATCGGATACGTATGGCCGACGACTGCATAAGGCAGCACCAACGCAAGAGCCAACAGAGTGAAAGACAGGTAGCGCGCAAATGGGATGGGCATCGAGTAACCGGAGGGCGTCAGCAACCGGCGCACTATACAAAAAAATTCTCCTGCTGTGCGCCGGCTGGGCTGAAATATCCCGAAAATCAGCCTTTTACGTTCGAGTGGCTACTCGTCCGGTCGCTCATGCCACCGCTCATCCCACCATTCAGGCGCGGCACTCCGGTGGTGCAAGATTCGACGGCAAGGACGGCGCATCGGCAGGGGCAGGCCCAGCGCCAGGCGCAGGCAACGAGGAGGCCGTTTTGCCGCCGACGAAACATTCCCAGGTCACCGCGCCCGCCTGCACAGCACCCTTGCTCAAGGCGATCCGCGCAGTTGGCGCGTCGGCATTGTCCGGCACCGAGGGCACGAGGGTCAGTGTGTTCGAACCGGCAGGCGCAACGCGCGTCGTGAAAGCAACGGTGATCTGGCCGGTGTCGTCGTCGACGTGGACTGACTCGACGTTGCGGGTGGCAGGCGGCGACGCATAACCGTCGCCGAACGCATTACCGCTAGCAGCGTTTTCGGACACCGCGAGCCGCGCGGAAGCGGCCAGCGAGAGTCCCTCCCCCACGCGGCTTCGGGCCAGATAGTCCTGATACGCCGGAATCGCATAAGCCGCGATGACGCCGACAATCGCCAGCACGATCATCAACTCGATCAGCGTAAAGCCGAAACCGAAGCGGCGGCAGGCACGTGCGAGCGGTGCGGTCCAGCGCGCTCGTTCGAACGGGCTCCGTGGCGAAGGCGTGGACTGTGAAAAAAGGGAGTACGGCAAAGTAACGATCATCGGCAGGCTCCTGAAACGAAAAACGCCTGCCCCTCGACTCGGGGACAGGCGTTTCAATCGTAGCCAGCGGTACGCGTTCCACACAGTCAGCCGAATGGCTAACGTTGCGCTACTGCGGTGGAGGTCGGCACGAGTGCGGTTCCATGTTCAGGCCACCGCACCGTTGCCGTGGCGCGTCCGGCCACGGTTCAGGCTGAGTTGTCCGGCTTAAGCCGCCGCACGGTTCGCATTGCGGCGCTTGAGCAGATAACCGAGGATCACGACGAACAGCGCGCCGGCGATGCTCATGCCGTACTCGGCCACGGGCGAATCGAGGATCGGCCAACGGTCGCCGGCCGGGTCGTTGATGATCAGGCCGCCTGCGATCCAGCCAAGCAATGCAGCACCGAGCGTAATGACAATCGGGAAGCGGTCGAGCAGCTTCAGCACCAACTGGCTACCCCACACGATCAGCGGAATGCTCACCACCAGGCCGAAAATCACCAGCGCGAGGCGGTGTGCCGGATCAGCCGCCTCGGCGGCGCCAGCAATCGCGATCACGTTGTCGAGGCTCATCACCGCATCCGCGACGATGATGGTCTTGATCGCCGACATTAGCTTGTCGGCCGGCTTGATGTTCTCGTGGACGTCATGCGCGGGCGCCATCAGGCGCACGCCGATCCACAGCAGCAACAGGCCACCGGCGAATTTCAGCAGCGGCACGTCGAGCAACGCCACAGCGAACGCAATCAGCACCACGCGCAGCACAATGGCGCCGGCCGTGCCCCACAGCACGCCTTTCGTACGCTGCGCGGGGGGCAGGTTGCGGCAGGCAAGTGCGATCACGACGGCATTGTCGCCACCCAGCAGGATGTCGATGACGATGATCTGAATGACTGCGCCCCAATGGAGCGTGGCGAAAAACTCGAGCATGAGTAAAAGAATAAGAAGAAATCGGACGCGCGGACAATAAAAAAGCGGAGGAGTCTACACTCCCCCGCTTTTTAAGACTGCCCGCTCACGAAAGGATGTCGTAAGCGTATCAAATACGCGTCATGACCGCGCGCGAATTTCGATTTACAGCATCGCCTTCAGAAGACGCGCCATTTCCGACGGGTTCTTCGTGACCTTGATGCCGCATGCGTCCATGATTTCCAGCTTGGCTTCGGCCGTATCCGCACCGCCCGAGATCAGCGCGCCAGCGTGGCCCATGCGCTTGCCCGGAGGTGCCGTAACACCAGCGATAAAGCCAACCACCGGCTTCTTCATGTTGTCCTTGATCCACTCAGCAGCATTCGCTTCGTCCGGACCACCGATCTCGCCGATCATGATGACGGCGTCCGTTTCCGGATCGTCGTTGAACATCTTCATTACGTCGATGTGCTTCAGACCGTTGATCGGGTCGCCGCCGATACCGACTGCCGACGATTGGCCAAGGCCGATCGCCGTCAATTGGCCGACTGCTTCGTACGTCAGCGTGCCCGAACGCGACACGACGCCGATGCGGCCCTTGCGGTGGATGTGACCCGGCATGATGCCGATCTTCAGTTCGTCCGGCGTGATCGTGCCCGGGCAGTTCGGTCCGAGCAGCAGCGTCTTGCTGTTCTTTGCGCGCATGCGTGCCTTGAGCTCGATCATGTCACGGACAGGAATGCCTTCCGTGATACAGATTGCGAGATCCAGGTCGGCTTCGACAGCTTCCCAGATGGCAGCAGCAGCGCCTGCCGGCGGAACGTAAATCACCGACACGGTCGCGCCCGTTTCAGCCTTGGCTTCAGCGACGCTAGCGTAGATAGGAATGCCTTCGAAATCTTCGCCGGCCTTCTTCGGGTTCACGCCTGCAACGTACGCTTCGCGGCCGTTTGCATATTCACGGCAAGCACGCGTATGGAACTGACCGGTCTTGCCGGTAATGCCCTGCGTGATGACCTTGGTGTCTTTGTTAATCAGAATCGACATGTATAAACCTCTGTTCGTTTGGCGTCATGCGGTGGCGCCGCGAAGCGGAATGTTCTCGCCCGCGTCGCCGTTGCGCCACTCACGCGCCGCCATTCGTAATCCTGGTAAACGCGCTCGGAGTTTGGCTTACGCCTTGCCCGCAGCGGCCGCGACGACCTTCTGAGCCGCTTCTTCCATGCTGTCTGCCGCAATGATCGGCAGGCCGGATTCAGCGAGCATCTTCTTGCCCAGGTCTTCGTTCGTGCCCTTCATGCGGACTACGAGCGGCACCTTCAGCGACACGGCCTTCGACGCCGCGATCACGCCTTCCGCGATCACGTCGCAGCGCATGATGCCACCGAAAATGTTGACCAGAATCGCAGTCAGGTTCGGGTTCTTCAGCATGATCTTGAACGCTTCCGTGACCTTCTCGGTCGTGGCGCCACCGCCCACGTCCAGGAAGTTCGCCGGTTCGCCGCCGAACAGCTTGATGGTGTCCATCGTTGCCATTGCAAGGCCAGCGCCGTTCACGAGGCAGCCGATGTTGCCGTCGAGCGAGATGTACGCGAGGTCGAACTTCGATGCTTCGACTTCAGCCGGATCTTCTTCGTCCAGATCGCGATACGCGACGATTTCCGGGTGACGGAACAGTGCGTTCGAATCGAAGTTGAACTTGGCGTCCAACGCGATGACCTTGCCGTCGCCGGTCAGGATCAGCGGGTTGATTTCGGCCAGCGATGCGTCGGTTTCCCAGAATGCCTTGTACAGGCCTTGCAGGATCGCGCGCGCTTGCGGCAGCGAAGCGGCGGGCACGCCGATCTTCGTTGCGAGCTCGTCGGCTTCAGCGTCTTTCAGACCGGCCGACGGGTCGACGGCGATCTTGTGGATCAGCTCAGGCGTCTTTTCCGCGACTTCTTCGACGTCCATGCCGCCTTCGCTCGATGCCATCACGACGATCTTCTGCGAAACGCGATCGATCACCAGGCCGACATACAGTTCCTTCTTGATGTCAGCGCCTTCTTCGATCAGCAGACGATTCACCTTCTGGCCTTCCGGACCGGTCTGGTGCGTGACGAGCTGCATGCCGAGGATCTGGTTCGAGAATTCACGAACCTGTTCCAGCGACTTGGCGACTTTCACGCCGCCGCCCTTGCCACGGCCACCCGCGTGGATCTGAGCCTTCACGACCCATACCGGGCCGCCGAGCTCTTCCGCGGCCTTGACCGCATCATCCACCGAGAAGACCGGCTTGCCGCGCGGTACCGCGACGCCGAATTTCCGCAGGATTTCCTTACCCTGGTACTCGTGAATCTTCATGCGTGATTCCCTTCAGTCTGAGAGTTGGATTGAACATCGTTTCCGCTGCCGCCGTTCATGCCGGACGCGTTGCCGCCCTCACCTGTCTGGCGGGCTGCCCCGTCGCCTGACGATGCCGCGCGATCCGCTGTATACGGAGCGCGGCCATACCAGCGCGGATAAAACTGTTGCACCGCCTCGCCGTCGAAACGCAGCGCGTGGCAGCGTCCCAACTGGAATGGCGGCTTGTTGTTGGAATGCTCGTCTGTGCTGTCTTTGCTTCTGGCCTGCTCGGTCCCGGAACTCGCCGCTGCGCCCGGCGTGCCTTCATTGGTATTCCACACGTCGCCGGCGAACGCCTGGATTGCAGCGGTCGGCAGAAACGCGCACAACTCGGTGAGATGCGTGCAACCAGCCGTGCCGGCCAGCAAACGGGCAGCATCGCGACGGAAGTTGTTGAACAGATTGAGCCCGATGAGGGCACGGTAGGCGGGGTTGCTGGCCTGGCACAACCCTGGATAGGGCACCCAGTCGGACGACGCTTCGGCGTCGACGACGTTGAGCTTGCGATCGATGGTGATGCGAAGCCAGAGTTCATGGATCGGCTGACCATTGGGCCGGACGCCCGACGCAAGCACCACATCGCGCGGTTTTTCGTCGGTCAAGCACGCTTCCACATCCCACAGGCCATCGGCTCGCTCATAGGCTTCCGCTCTGATTGCGCGACGATGGCGCAACTGACGGGATACTGGCGGGGAGAGCGGCATGCGGAAAGGAAAGGCCGGATTGGAAAACCCCCGAATTTTAGCATACTGGGTATTTGAGACAGGTCGGAATGCGCAGGGCCGCCCGGCGGGCCGGGGAGCGCGGCAGACGCTATCTCAAAGTGGGAACCGCGCAGGTATCCGGCGCGGGCCGTGCGCCAATCGGGAAAGCGCAGCTAGTCGCCGCGTCACTCCTCGTCGAACCCTTTGAGGATTTTGCCGATCGTAGCGCCCGAGAAACCGCGCGACGCCAGAAAGCGCGCCTGCTTGGCCCGCTCGGCGGCAGTTTCGGGAAGCCGGTCGAATTTCTTCCGCCAGACGGCTTGAGCGCGCGCCAGCTCGGTTTCACGCAGTTGCGCACTGGCTTCTTCGACCAGCGTTTGGTCGACCGCATGCTGCTTCAATTCGCCGACGATCCGGCTCGCGCCCAAGCGCGACGAGCGCCGATGGATCAGGCTTTCGGCAAAACGCGAATCGGACAGCCAGTTTTCGGCTTCCAGCGAATCGAGCAAGGTATCGAGCGAATCGGTTTCCTCGACGAACGGCTTCAGCTTGCGCGCCAGTTCGGAGCGGCTGTATTCACGCCGGGATAAATAGCCGAGCGCGCGCCCTTTTAGCGAACGGGCCGGGCGTTGGGATTTTTTTGCATCGCCCTGCTCCGGCTTTGCCTCGCCAGGCGTGCGGCGCGAACGGGTGTAGGTGGTTTCGGACGGGTCTGTTGCAGCCTGCGCGGATGGATCAGACTGCGGCTCGCGACCTGCGGCGCGATCGTGCGCATCGAACGATTCGAAAGGATCTGCTTCGCCGGCTGCGGCAAAGGGATCGGGATCTGGTTTGTATGAGCGCCTGGAGGCAGTGTCGCCGACAGAATCGCGTGGCGAACGTGAAGTGGAACGCCCGAAAGAGCTTCCGGAAGATTTGCCGAACGATGAACCGGATGAACGACTGAACGAAGAACCGGACGAACTACTCGGCGAATTTCCCGACGACCGCCCAAACGACCGGGTGGACCGGGAAGTCGATGAGGAGGAAGGTGACGACGAAGAGGATGACGACGACTCGAACGAATCGTCGTCACCGCTACGCGGGCCGTCCGCGTTGCGTCCAGCATTGGCTGCGTTGAACGCCGGCCGGCCCTTGCGTATCACGTGTGGGTTACTCTTCTTCGTCCGCGACTTCAGCAGCCGCGCCGGTCACCGCTTCCGCCATGGCATTCACGCCCAGCGATTCACGGATACGGTTTTCGATCTCACGGGCAATGTCCGGATTTTCACGCAGGAATTCGCGCGCGTTGTCCTTACCCTGACCGATACGTTCGCCGTTGTAGCTGTACCAGGCGCCGGCCTTGTCGACGATCTTTGCCTGCACGCCGAGGTCGATGACTTCGCCCTGACGGGAAATGCCCTCGCCGTACAGAATGTCGAAAATCGCTTCACGGAACGGCGGTGCAACCTTGTTCTTCACCACCTTCACGCGCGTTTCGTTACCGATCACTTCGTCGTTCTTCTTGATCGAACCGATCCGGCGAATGTCCAGACGCACCGACGCGTAAAACTTCAGCGCGTTACCACCCGTGGTGGTTTCCGGGTTGCCGAACATCACACCAATCTTCATACGGATCTGGTTGATGAAGATCACGAGGCAGTTCGTGCGCTTGATCGTGCCGGTGAGCTTGCGCAGCGCTTGCGACATCAGACGCGCTTGCAGACCCGGCAGCGAGTCGCCCATTTCGCCTTCGATTTCAGCCTTCGGCACGAGTGCCGCGACCGAGTCGATCACGATCATGTCGATCGAGCCCGAGCGCACCAGTGCGTCGGCAATTTCGAGCGCCTGTTCGCCGGTGTCCGGCTGCGAAACCAGCAGGTCGTTGACGTTCACACCGAGCTTGCGCGCATACTGGATGTCCAGCGCGTGTTCCGCGTCGATAAACGCTGCCGTGCCGCCGAGCTTCTGCATTTCGGCGACGACTTGCAACGTCAGCGTAGTTTTACCGGACGATTCCGGGCCATAAATTTCGACCACACGGCCACGCGGCAAACCGCCGACGCCCAGCGCGATGTCGAGACCGAGCGATCCGGTTGAGACCACCTGGATATCTTCGACCGCCTCACCTGCGCCGAGCCGCATGACCGACCCTTTGCCGAACTGTTTTTCGATCTGCGCGAGTGCGGCAGCAAGTGCCTTGCCCTTTTCAGCAGTCAGTCCAGCCGAGCCTTTCTTGCTTTCTTCCATGAATCGTCCTTTGCTATGATGAACGGCGTCTGAGGCAGATGTGCGGCCCAGGTTTTCAAGATTCTTGAAGGACAGCACACGAAACTCAGACACTGTATAAAAAAACAGTAGTTTTGGCAAGCGCGATTCTCATGCGAACGCGCATTTTTACCGTCGCACTGCCCAACTACCCACAATAATTTTCGGAGACCGCTGTGCGCCAGGGGGACACCCCACGGTGCCGGCAAGGCCAGGTTGGCACACCATGCGAATTCTGATTGCCGAAGACGACAGCATACTCGCGGACGGTCTGGTTCGATCACTCCGCCAATCGGCCTATGCCGTTGATCACGTGAAGAACGGCGTCGAGGCCGACACCGCGCTGTCGGTGCAAACGTTCGATCTGCTGATCCTCGATCTGGGCCTGCCGCGCATGTCCGGGCTCGAGGTGCTGCGCCGCCTGCGCGCCCGCAACTCGAGCGTGCCGGTGCTGATTCTCACGGCCGCGGACAGCGTCGACGAGCGTGTCAAAGGCCTCGACCTCGGCGCCGACGATTACATGGCCAAACCCTTCGCGCTGAACGAACTCGAGGCGCGCGTGCGCGCCTTGACCCGGCGCGGCGCGGGCGGCGGCCCGACGGTGGTGCGGCATGGTTCGCTGTCGTTCGATCAGGTCGGCCGGATTGCCTATGTCAACGAGCAGGTGATCGACCTGTCGGCGCGCGAACTCGGTTTGCTCGAAGTCCTGCTGCAAAGGATCGGCCGGCTGGTGTCAAAGGAACAGCTCGTCGACCACCTGTGCGAATGGGGCGAGGAAGTCAGTAATAACGCCATCGAAGTCTATGTGCACAGGCTGCGCAAGAAGATCGAGCCGAGCGGGGTGCGCATCATCACTGTGCGGGGCCTAGGGTATTGCCTCGAAAAAGCCGCCCTGCCTTCGAACGTGAACCTGAGCGCCAACACGCTCGCGCCGCACGCCTCCACTGAATCCGAGCAGCCCTCCTCGCCCCCGTCGGCCGCGATGCCGGCGAGCCATCACTACAAATAGAGGACGCTCATGTCCGCACGCGCAGACCGCGCTACGGCGCACGCGGCGGACCTCGACGAAGCGCGCGACGAGCGCTACGCCAATCCGTTTGCCCCGCCCGACGAAACCGAAGCCGCCGCCGAAGCGCGCCCGCGCTCGCTGTTCGGTGAAATTCTGGACTGGATGCTGGCGCCGCTGCTGCTGCTCTGGCCGATGAGCCTCGCGGTCACGTATCTGGTTGCCAAGTCGATCGCCAACGGGCCATTCGACCGCGCGCTCGAAACCGATGCCTACGTGCTCGCCCGCCAGATTCATCCGATCAACGGCGTGGCGGAGCTGTCGCTGCCCGACTCCACCCGCGATTTTCTGCGCGCCGACAACGTCGACAGCGTGTTCTATCAGGTGCTCGGCACGCGCGGCGAACTGGTGGGCGGCGAGCGCGACATGCCGCTGCCGCACGAGGAAGACCGGCCGCCGCCGGGTCTCGTCGAATTCCGTGACGACGTGCTGCGCGGCAACGATATCCGCGTCGCCTATACGACCGTCGAGTTTCCGCAGACGCCCGGCGCCCAGCCGGTGCTGGTGCAGGTCGCCGAAACGCTCGACAAACGCAGCCAGCTCGCCAACGACATCATCAAAGGCGTGATCCTCCCGCAGTTCGTGATCCTGCCGCTGGCGATCCTGCTGGTGTGGTTCGGCCTGTCGCGCGGACTCGCGCCGCTGCATGCCCTGCAGGCGCATATTCGCGCGCGCCGCCCGGACGATCTGTCGCCGCTCGAAGCCCGCCGCGCGCCGCCGGAAATCGAGCCGCTGGTGACGTCGTTCAACGATCTGCTGACGCGCCTCGCCCAGAACATGGAGTTACAGAAGCGCTTTATCGCCGACGCCGCGCATCAGATGAAAACGCCGCTTGCCGGTCTGCGCACCCAGGCTGAGCTTGCGCTGCGCCAGGACGCCTCCGCGGAAGTCCACCGCTCGCTCGAACAGATCGCCACCAGTTCGGAGCAGGCGGCGCGTCTTGTCACCCAGTTACTGGCACTGGCGCGCGCGGAAAACTGCATGTCGGGCCAGATTTTCACGCCCGTCGAGGTGACCGAAGTGGCGCGCAGCGCTGTGCGCGACTGGGTGCAAGCGGCGCTCGCCAAACAGATGGACCTCGGCTACGAAGCGCCCGAAGAGCCGGTCGAAGTCGACGGCAATCCGATCATGCTGCGCGAAATGCTGTCGAATCTGATCGACAACGCGATCCGCTACACGCCAGCGGGTGGGCGAATCACCGTGCGGGTGCGGCATGACGTGACGGCGCAGCGCGTGCATCTGGAAGTAGAAGACACCGGGCTCGGCATTCCGGTGGCCGAGCGCGCGCGGGTGGTCGAGCGCTTTTACCGGATTCTCGGCCGCGAAGGCGACGGCAGCGGCCTTGGGCTCGCGATCGTCCGCGAGATCACGACGATGCACGGCGGGGAGATGACGATCGACGACAACGTCTATCAAACCGCCCCGCGGCTCGCCGGAACGCTTGTGCGCGTCAGCTTGCATGTGTTCGACCGGGCACGGGACTTACCCTAAGGGCGCAAAGACTCACGCATGAGCCACCGCAATATTGAGATAACTTAAAGAAATCTTGCCAGAACTTAGGCGCGAATTGACGTATTTTGATTGAAATTCCATCAACACAACCGAGACTGCCACTCCCCCCCTCCACGTCAGTACGCCGTAAGTTTCCACTCCAATAATCGGTTTCACGGGAACGCCTTTGCCGGCGGACCGCGTGCACATATCAATATTGGAGACGACATATGGCTACCGTTGGCGGGCAAATCTCGCACGTGCCGATGACGCACGATGAGAAGCGGGTGATCTTCGCATCGTCGCTAGGTACGGTTTTCGAGTGGTACGACTTCTATCTGGCCGGCTCACTTGCGATCTTCATCAGCAAGAGCTTCTTCTCCGGCGTCAATCCGACTGCCGCTTTCATCTTCACGCTCCTCAGCTTCGCCGCGGGCTTCGCGGTACGACCGTTCGGCGCGATCGTGTTCGGGCGCCTCGGCGATATGGTCGGGCGCAAACACACGTTCCTCATCACGATCGTGATCATGGGCCTGTCGACCTTCCTGGTCGGTTTCCTGCCCGGCTATGCATCGATCGGCATTGCGTCGCCGGTGATCTTCATCGCGATGCGCTTGCTACAGGGTCTTGCACTCGGCGGCGAATACGGCGGTGCGGCAACCTACGTCGCGGAACATGCGCCGGCGGGACGCCGCGGTTTCTACACTGCGTGGATCCAGACCACCGCCACACTTGGCCTGTTCCTGTCGCTGCTGGTGATTCTCGGCGCGCGCACGGCCATGGGCGAAGACGCGTTCGGCGCCTGGGGCTGGCGCATTCCGTTCCTTGCGTCGATCTTCCTGCTCGGCGTGTCGGTGTGGATTCGCCTGCAACTGAATGAATCGCCGGTGTTCGCGCGCATCAAGGCTGAAGGCAAGACCTCGAAAGCGCCGCTGACCGAAGCATTTGGCCAGTGGAAGAACCTGAAGATCGTGATCCTCGCACTGATCGGCCTGACCGCCGGCCAGGCCGTGGTCTGGTACACGGGTCAGTTCTACACGCTGTTCTTCCTGACGCAGACGCTGAAGGTCGACGGCGCGACGTCCAACATCCTGATCGCGATCGCGCTCCTGATCGGCACGCCGTTCTTCCTGTTCTTCGGCTCGCTGTCGGACCGGATCGGCCGCAAGCCGATCATCATGGCTGGCCTGCTGATTGCTGCCTGCACGTACTTCCCGCTGTTCAAGGCGCTGACTCACTACACGAACCCGGCGCTGGAAGCGGCTACGGCAAAGGCACCGATCGTCGTGATCGCGAACCCGGACGAGTGCTCGTTCCAGTTCAACCCGGTCGGCACGGCGAAGTTCACGAGCTCCTGCGACATCGCCAAGAGCGCGCTCTCGAAAGCCGGCTTGAACTACGAGAACGTCGCGGCGCCGGCGGGCGCGCTGGCGGAGATCAAGGTCGGCGATACGGTGATCAACACGTATGACGGCAAGGCCGCCGACGCCAAGGACCAGGGCAAGGTGTTCGACAAGACTTTGGCCACCACGCTGAAGACCGCCGGTTATCCGCCAAAGGCCGATCCGTCGCAGATCAACTGGCCGATGAGCGTGGTGATCCTGACGATCATGATGATCTACGTGACGATGGTCTATGGGCCGATCGCGGCCATGCTGGTGGAGATGTTCCCGACGCGCATCCGCTACACATCGATGTCGCTGCCGTATCACATCGGCAATGGCTGGTTCGGCGGCTTCCTGCCGGCGACCGCCTTCGCGATCGTGGCGGCCAAGGGCAACATCTACTCGGGGCTGTGGTATCCGATTGTGGTCGCGCTCATCACGCTCGTGATCGGCATGCTGTTCGTCAAGGAAACCAAGAACTCAGACATCTACGCGCAGGACTGAAACACGGGATGAACGGGGCAACTTGAAAAAAGTTGTGCGCCGGGGGTTGACAGCCCCCGGCCCTATCCTCATAATCTCGCTTCTTTCGGCGAATTAGCTCAGTTGGTTAGAGCGACGGAATCATAATCCGCAGGTCCGGGGTTCGAGTCCCTGATTCGCCACCAGTTGCAAGAAAAAGCCGCTGACTCACAAGGTCAGCGGCTTTTTTGTTTTGGCTTCCCAAACTGCAACTTCAAGGAGGTTTCTTGATGACGTTCCGCACCGCCGCACTTGCTGTGGTCACCGCATCCATCGCGCTTCTCGGCGCTGCATCGCCGCTCACTGCCACCGCCCAAACGCCATCCGACAGTCAGTGGCGTGTCAGTTCGCTCACGCTTTCGACGTTGCTGCAGGACGGCTACAAAATCGTCGCCGTAGTGAACGGCGCACGCGGCAACGCCGGCCCGGCCGACACGATTTTCGTTCAGCGCGATCAAAGCGCCTTCAAATGCATCGACCCGCAGCAACCGGACGGGAAATCGAAAACGCCGGCCGCGCCGCCGGCCTGCTTCGAACTGGTCCAGCCCTCCGGTGCGGTTGCGGCCTCTGAGGCCAGGTAGTCGCAAGTTCGTGACGGTTGCGCCCCGCTAGCGCGCGGGCGTAACCGCCTACGCACTTGTCGCTCAACGCGGCGATAAAGCTCACTCGCGCGCGCAGGCAGCGTCAAGCACAGTAACCGTCATCAGACTCGGCCACGATCCAGCAACACGATCTCCCCGGCAGCCGTCCATAAAAAAGGAGTCAGCCGAAGCTGACTCCATCAAGTGCCACTCCTCGCGTATTCAACGCGATACTGCTATTGCCCTAACTCGCCACACCCATCGCCGGGTCGCTGACGCTGTCCTTGCCGGTTTCGACACGGCCGGCAAACCGCCGCGTCAAACCACCCGGTGCAGCAAGCGTGAAGTCGTACCAGCCACCCACAGCGCTCACCGACCAGTACGACTCAACCTGCATCCCCGCCGGCACCGCGTACGTCCACGGGCCATCGCTGCGATACGCATTCGATGTGACCGTCACGTTGGCCGTGGCGTTACCCGTATTCATGATCGTCAGATAGACCGCGTTGTTCGTGATGTCGTAGCAGACCCGCACTTCCGGGTTCGGCCCGGTCGCGACTGACGTGACGCTGCCCTGGAACGAGCGATGAAAGCCATTCGGCCCGAGCACCCACAGGCTGTAATTGCCCTGGTCGTCGGCAAGCGCAGCCCACGAATCCGACAGTTCCTTGCCTGCTTCGACGGTATAGCGGCGCGGCACCCGGTCGAGATGCAACTGGTCGTACACGTGGAACACAGCGCCCGCTGTGCCCGTGTTGCTGAAAATCAGCCAGATCAAGCCGTCCTGCACATCGGCATTGGCGCTCACATGCAACAGGTACGGCAACGCACGCGACGGCCGCGACGTCAGCACCTGTTGCGGCATCTGCTGACTCGCCACCGGCGGCACAGGCACTGCGCCCAGGGCGCTCTGCTGCGTGTTCTGCGCGTCGGCCTGGGCTTTGGTCGGTGCGGGCAGCGCCGCCACCGGCGCATCGTTCGGATTGCGGAAATTGAATGCCGACGTGAGATCGCCGCACACCGCGCGCCGCCACGGGCTGATATTGGTTTCGGTCACGCCGAAACGCTGCTCCAGAAAACGCAGCACCGACGTATGGTCGAACACTTGGGAATTGACCCAGCCGCCGGTGCTCCACGGCGACACGACGAACATCGGCACTCGCGGACCCGGTCCGAAGCATTGTCCGTCCGGCACGAGCGGCGACGAATCGCCGGGCGGATTCGGCTCCGTGAAGTACTCGTACTGTGTGTTCACCGTGGATTTGCCGGCGAACGAGCCGTCGGCATTTTTGCTCGGCGCGTCAGGCGGCGGCATGTGATCGAAGAAGCAATCGTTCTCGTCGTAATTGACGAACAGCACGGTCTTGCTCCACACATCGGGGTTCGCGGTCAGCGTGTCGAGCAACAGTTGCAGGTAATAGCCGCCCTGTCCCGGCGTCGAGGCGCCCGGATGCTCGCAATACGCCTGCGGCGACACGATCCAGCTCACTTGCGGCATCTGTCCGGCCGCGATGTCGTCCTTCAACGCTTGCAGGAAGCCGCCATCGGGCATCGTATTGCCGATGCCTTTGTACAGCGGCGCCACCGCTTCGAGCGACTGCGTGTAGGGCAACAACGGCGAACCGGGTAGCGTCTCGTTGACCTTGCGGTAGGTCGCGAAGCCGGCGAGCGAATTGTCAGTGTAGTTGTCCGGCATGTTCTGATAGACCTTCCAGCTCACGCCCGCCGCCTGGAGACGTTCCGGATAAGTGGTCCACTTGAGGCCGGTAGCCGACGCGCCCAGGCCGTCCCAGCCGTCGTTGTTCACCACCGCATTGGCACCCGCGCTCGCGCCATTGGTGCCGGTCCACAGGAAGATCCGGTTCGAGTTGGTGCCGCCATGCAGCGAACAGTGATAGGCGTCGCAGATCGTGAAAGCATTCGCCAGCGCGACATGGAACGGCAGGTCGGCTTGCTTGAGATAGCCCATCGACACATCGCCCTTGGCTTTCGGCCACTGCGTCATGCGTCCGCTGTCCCACGCCTGATGCGCGTCGCTCCACGAGTGCGGGCCGCCAGCGAGCAGCGCGTTGCCCTTCGTGCTGTCGAGGTAGAACGGCAGCACGGTACGGGTGCCGTCGTTTTGCTGGAACACCGTCGTGCCGCCCGGCTGGGGAATCGTGAAGCGGTCGCTAAAGCCACGCACGCCCGGCAGTGTGCCGAAGTAATGATCGAACGAGCGGTTCTCCTGCATGAAGATGACGACGTGCTGGACGTCGTTGATGGTGCCGGTCGCGTTGTTCGCGGGAATCGCAAGCGCACGTCGGATGGCGGGCGGAAACAGGCTGAGCGCGGCAGCGCCCGCGGCGCTGCGCAGGAAGGTACGGCGGTCCAGTGAGGTCATGTTTGGCGTGTTGGGGTCGTCAGAATCTGTGCGCTTGCCGGGTCGCCGCAACCGATGGCTCGGCAGACAGCCGGCAAAGCGCACGTGGCAAACAGCAACGTCAGGGCGCGCAGACGAGTTGCGTGTTCTGCAACGGCTGCGCGGCGCTCGCACCCGATGCGGCGCACGCGCCTGAAGCGGGCGCCGCGACGATCGGCACCGGCGCGCTTGCACCGCCCGCGCCGGCCGCCGCGTTGTTCGCGGCGGTGCCGGAGCCACTTGCGCCGTTGCTGGAGTTGCTGCTCGAACCGTCGCCGCAGCCGGCCATCGATACGCACAGTGCAACCAGGGCGGCGGCCGTCAGCAGGCCACGCATAGGCCGCAGCCCGCGGCGGGTGTGCGTGCGATCCGCCGCACGCGCCACACACGCCTCATTCGTCTCAAGCGCGTTCGAAAAGGAAGTCGTCGGGTTCATCGCGGGACTCCGGTCAGTGAGTGAGGGTGGACAGGGGCTTGCCCGAACCGAAAATCGACTGCAACTCGGTTTCGGTGACGACACGTGTCCACAGCGCGAGGTCGCTGAATGCCTGCACGTCCGGCGGCGTCGCCGCGCACTTGCCGACGGTGTACGGGGGCGTGTCTTTACAGGCGTTCATGTAGTACTGGCCGGTGCCGTCTTCGTTCAGGCCGAACACGCCGAAGCCCGGCAGCTTGGCGATGTTGACGCTCAGCGCCTGGCCTTGCACCTTCTCCTCGCCAAGCACCGGATCGAAGACGTAGGCATTGATCTGCTTCGCGGCGGTGTCGATCGTCAGTGCGAGATAGGTCCACTTGTTGGCGCTGACGTTCAGGCCGTTGATGTCGTTGCGCGTGCTGCCGTCGCCGAGATTGAAGCGGACGTTGCAGGTCGCGCCCGAGCCCGGGAACAGGCCGATCGCGATGCCGGCATTGCCGCCTGAGTAGTAGTTCTTGTTCGAGAACACCGGCGTGCCGTTGCCCGTGAGGTTCGCGCACGAGGTGTAGAACCAGAAGCCGATCGTGAATTGCGCGTGGGTCGTGACGTCGTTGGTCTGCGTGAGCTTGTAGCCATCAAAGCCATCGCTGTCGACGATATGCGTGTCGATCTGCAAGCCCTTGCCACCGAACGGGTCGGCGACCAATGAGCCGCCGTCGGCGTCCGCGGCCCACGGCCCCATCGTGCTGGCGTTCAGGCGATCCACCGGCGGCAATGCGCCAAACGGGTAGTAGGTGGAGAGACCATTGGTCAGCGTGGTCGCGAGCGGCGGCGGCGGGGGCGGTGGCGGCGGAGGTTGCACATACACGACCTGGGTGATCGTCGCGAGCGGCGCGGTACCGGCCACCACCGTGTAGTTGAACGGGTAGACGCCGGTAGCCGTCAGGCCGAGCTGACTGTCGGTATAGGTCGCGGTGCCGGCGGGCAGGCTCGCGATCAAGGTGCCGTTGCGCAGCACGCTGATCGCGCCGGTCGCAGGCGCCGTCCACGTGAGGACGAGGCTGGCGTTGTCGCTGCCGGTAGTGCCGAGCAGTTGCGATACGGGCGTGGCGCCGATGAACTGGCCGCCGTCGAGCGCATAAGTCGTGGGATCCGGCAGCGCGCCCTTGTACGCGAGCAGCGTCGGCGTGACGTCGGCGATGCTGGCGCGCGTGTAGAGCGCGGCCATCGTGGCCGGTGCGGTGGTGTTGCCAAGGCGCGCATTCGGCGCCTGGTTCAGCGCGATGAAGCTGGTTGACTCAGCCGGCAGCGGCAAGCCATCGGTGCCGCCCGCCGCGTTAAGACCGTGGCTGCTGGTCACCACGACCAGCCAGCTCTCGTTGCTGCGTTTGGCGGTTTCGGCGACGAGCGTGCCGAGCGCGGCATCCAGTTGCGTCAGGGTGCTCGCGTAGTTCGCCGACGACAACCCGTCATTCAGCGCGGCGTCCTGCGCGGAGTGATATTGCGCGACCACCAGCGAGTAACCGTTATCGATCATGTTCACGCCGTTCTGCGTGACGCAGGTGTCGGCCGAGGCGCAGTTCACTAGCGTGTCGAGATTGCCGGCATTCTGATCCGGCGTCAGCAAGGCAGCGAGACCACTCGAATCGACGGCGGCACCCACCGTGCCGGCCCCCGCAGTCTTGAGCATCTGAAACACGGTGCTGCTGTGCGAGGCCTGATTTGGGGCGTCGGAGTTGATCTGGTGACGGTCGGCCCACGTACCGGTCAGGACGGTTGCCCAGCCCGGTGTGTCGAGATTCGGTTGCTGCGACAGCGTGCCGTTGACACCGCCGCTGTACGCGGGCGCCACGGTGAGCTTCGCAAGATTGGGCAGCTTGCCGCCGGCGATGCCCGCGTTCAGCGCGCTATAGGTCACGCCGTCGAGTTCAACGAGCAGCATCTTTTTGGCTGCCGGTACGGTAGACGTAGCCGGCGTGCCCCCGCTGGCTTGCGCGTTACCCGCGCCGTTGCCAGAACTGCCGCCGCTAGTCTGCGATGTACCGCCACAGCCACTCAACGCAGCCGTTGCGCCCAGCGCGCCAAGCAGCGCCAGGCCGCATGCGAATTGCACGACGGTGTGCCGTCTCATTTTCGTCCCCTCTCGATGCCGATATGCGCCGGACCATCCGGCGAGTCGTTGCAACGATAGGGGCCGCGGGCGACGCCGCTATGTCGTTCTACGCAAGCTGACCGATACCAGCATCAGCATTCTTTTGGGGACCTCTCGGGGGGCGCGTCGACGTTGGCGATGAAGGCGGTAATGAGGCGTGAGCCAGCCCGCGCCTCGAGGTGATACAGATACTCCTGGAGGATCGGCGCGTCGGCATCCAAAGGCAGTTGTCGCAGGTCGGGATGGGCTGGCACCTCGCCGAGCGGCATCAGCGTACAGCCCATGTTGTGGCGAATCGCTTCGTAAATCGCTTCACGGCTGCCGATTTCGATCAGCATGACCGGTGCAACGCCGATGCGCTTGAACGCGGTCTCGGTGGCCTCGCGGGTACGCGAGCCGGGCTCGCGCAGCAGCAGCGTATGCGCGGCGACGTCGGCGAGCCGGACCACTTTCTGCGCGGCCAGCGGATGCCTGCAATGCGCGACGACGACAAGGGGGTCGTCGGCGATCGTACGGCGTGCTAAACGCGGATCGTCTACGCGCTGCGACGACACCGCGAGATCGACACGAAAATCGAGCAGCGCATCGAGGATCTGCTGTGAATTGCCGATTTCAACGCAGATTTTGACCGCCGGATACCGACGGTGAAACGCGGCAATGGCCGGCAGAATGTAATACGGCCCGGTCGCGCCGACCCGCAGATTGCCGGCGGCCAACTCGCGTTCGTTGCGCAGCGTGAAGTCGATATCGCTTTCAGTTTGCTGCATCCGATCGATCAGGGGCATCAATGCGGCGCCCGCGTCCGTCAGGTCGAAACGACTGCCGCGCCGGTGGAACAGCTCGACGCCGTACTGCTTTTCCAGTTGCTGGATACGCGCCGTGATGGTCGGCTGACTGACTTCGAGGCGCTTCGCGGCGGCGGTGACACTGCCCTGCCGGACGGTTTCATAAAAGGCGACCAGAAGCGGTGCAAGCATGGAAGGCTAAAGACAAAACTTCCAATTTATTACCGTGACGTGACAATTGCGTTACGAACAGCCTTTGACTTTGTAATGAATTGCAAGCGCCGGCGCGTCGATACGGCGCCGACCGCGTCGCGTCAGCGATCCACGAGGCGGCTGAGATTACCCCGCACCCTTTGCAGCAGCGCGATGAGTTGCTTCGCTTCTTCGTCGCTAAAACCGTTCAGCGCTTCGAGCGCGACTTCATCGCCCACTTTGCGGGCCTTGCCGAGCGTGCGCTCGGCCTTCGGTGTCATGCGCACCTGGCGCTCGCGGCGATCCTGCGGATTGGCCGTGCGCTCGATCCAGCCGCCCTCTTCCATGCGGTCCAGCAGACGCCCCGCCGAAATCGGTGCGACTTCGAGCAGGTCCGCGAGCCGCGCCTGATTGACGTCGCCGTAATGGGCGAGGTTGGCCAGCACGCGGCACTGCGCGCGCGTCAGATCGACCGATGACTTCGCGAGATCGTCGAAACGCTTGCCTGTCAGGCGGCCGACGTCGGAAATCAGAAAGCCGAAACGTTCTTCGAGTTGGATGGTCATGGGCGGATTATACGAAAAGCGTTCTTTTGTCATCGTCGGAATGGCTGCGAAACGGGCGCAACAGACGCAATTCAGGCTCCGCATAATTCCTGATGGGCGCACGCGCTGACGGTCGATATACTAAGCATGCTTACTATATCGACAATCCCACGCCTTCATGTCCTCCGACTCCCCGCCGACGAGCACCGCCGCCCCGCTCAACCGGCCGATGATCACGGTCTCGATCATGCTCGCGACGCTGATCCAGACGCTCGACAGCACCATCGCCAACGTCGCGCTGCCGCACATGCAGGGGACGCTGTCGGCGTCACAGGATGAGATCACGTGGGTGCTGACCTCGTACATCGTCGCGGCCGCGATCGCCACGCCGCTGACCGGCTGGCTGTCCGACCGGCTCAGCGTCAAGCGGCTTTTGATCTTCGCAATCGGCGGCTTCACGCTGGCCTCGGCGCTGTGCGGATTGTCGGAAACGCTGACGCAGATCGTCGCGTCACGTTTGCTGCAGGGGATTTTCGGGGCCTCGCTGGTGCCGCTGTCGCAGTCGATCCTGCTCGACATCAACCCGCGCGAAAAGCAGGGCCAGGCGATGGCGGTATGGGGCATGGGGGTGATGGTCGGACCGATTCTCGGGCCGACGCTCGGTGGCTGGCTCACCGATAGCTACAACTGGCGCTGGGTGTTTTTCATCAACGTGCCGATCGGTGCGTTCGCGCTGTTCGGCGTGGCGACCTTCCTGCCTGCGCGTGCACCGAAGCACGACGCGAAGTTCGACGCGTTCGGCTTTGCCACCCTGGGTCTCGCCATTGGCGCGCTGCAGGCGATGCTCGACCGCGGCGAGCAACTCGACTGGTTCGGCTCGCACGAGATCGTCATCGAGGCGCTGATCGCGGCAATCAGTTTCGCGTTCTTCCTCGTGCATACGGCGACGGTCGGCAAGAAATCGTTCTTCAAATATGAGTTACTGAAGGACCCGAACTTCGCCACCGGCACGTTCTTCATCTTCGTAATCGGCGCGGTGATGTATGCAACGCGCGCGTTGCTGCCGCCGATGCTGCAGAACCTGATGAACTATCCGGTCGCGACCACCGGTCTCGTGACCGCGCCAAGCGGCGCGGGAACCATGGTCGCGATGCTGTTTGCCGGGCGGCTGTTGAAGCGGATCGATGCGCGGCTGTTGCTGCTCGCCGGCTTCCTGATCTCCGCGTTCGCGCTGTGGCAGATGATGCATTACACGATTGTGCTGTCGGCGTCGGACATCGTCTGGCCCGGCGTGATCCAGGGCTTCGGCCTGGGTCTCGTGTTCGTGCCGCTAAGCGCGCTGACGTTCTCCACGCTCACGCCCGAACTGCGCGCGGACGGCACCGCGACGTACAGCCTGATGCGCAATATCGGCAGCAGTATCGGTATTTCAATCGTGCAGACGCTGATGACGCGCAACACCCAGGTGTCGCACGCGGACCTCGCCGCGACTATCACGCCGTTCAATCCGGCGATCCAGCCGATGCTCAATAACGGCTCGAATTACGACCTGGCGGCGCTCAACGTGTCGATTACCCAGCAGGCGTCGATGATCGCCTATCTGAACGACTTCAAGCTGATGTTCCTCGCGACGCTGTTCGTGATTCCGCTGCTGCTGTTGATCCGCCCATCGCGCCAGGCGCCGGATGCGTCGGTGGCGCACGCCGCGATGGATTGAGCGCAGCGGCAACGCAAGCCGCTTTAGTCTGTACGGACGATGTGCAAGCCGGCGGCAACTTCAGAATGAAGCCGTCGCCGCGCCTTGAGTTCCATCTCCATGAACGCTATCCCCAGTCCGCTCAGCCCTGTCAGTCCGCCTAGCCCCTTCAGCCCCTTGCGCATCGGGCCGCTCACGCTGCGCAACCGCCTGATCAAATCGGCGACCAACGAAGGCATGACGCCAGGCGGTATGCCTTCGCAAATGCTCGTGAAGCTGCACGAAGGCATCGCGGCGGGCGGCGCAGCGATGACGACAGTCGCTTACTGCGCGGTCAGCGCCGATGGCCGCACTTTCGTCGATCAGGCCCAGCTCGGCGCCACGACGCTCGCGCCGTTTCGCGCCTTGACGGATGCGGTTCACAGGCAGGGCGCCGCCGCCTGCGCACAGATCACACACGGCGGCTGCTTCACCTTCCTGCCCGAGCTATCGACGCGACGCCCCCTCAGCGCGTCGGGCGGCTTCAACAAAGTCGGCCTGATGAGCGGCCGCTTTTTCAAACAGACGATGACCGAACCGGAGATGGATGCGACCGTGCGCCAGTTCGCGCAAGCCGCGCGCGCCGCCCGCGAAGCTGGCTTCGATGCCGTTGAAATCCACATGGGCCACGGCTATCTGCTCAGCCAGTTCCTGTCGCCGCTCTACAACCATCGTCGTGACGTATATGGCGGCTCGCCTGAAAAGCGCGCCCGCTTTCCAGGCCGGGTGCTGCGCGCCGTGCTCGACGAGGTAGGCCGAGATATGGCCGTGCTCTGCAAGATCGGCGTGACCGAAGGCGTCAAAGGCGGCGGCACCGCTGAAGATGCCGCCAGGATTGCCCGCGTGCTCGAAGCTGAAGGCGCGCATATGCTGGTGCTGAGCGGCGGGATGAATGTCGAATCGGTGTGGCAGTTGTTCGGCAGTCCGATGCCGGCTGAAGCGCGCGCCAATGTGTCGAATCCCATCGTCCGATGTGCCATGTCCTTGCAGAAGCTGACCGAGCCTAAATTCGACGGCTTCAAGGAGATGTACTTTCTCGAGCATTCCCGCAAGGTGCGCGAAGCGGTTCGGATGCCGCTCGCTTATCTTGGCGGCGTGCGTTCGCTCGCGAACATTGAACTGGCCATGCAGGAAGGATTCGACGCAGTGGCGATGGCGCGCGCGCTGGTGTTCGATCCTGGTTTCGTCGAGCGGCTGCGCTCGGTACCGGCGAAGCCCTCCGGCTGCACGTCGTGCAACCGCTGTGTGGTGATGATGTACACGCCGGGCGGTACGTCGTGTGTACTGCAGGCGCCGAACGATGCCGCGCTGAACCTGCTGCCCGCGGGCTGACTGACTTGCGGAGCAGGCGCGGCGAATCTCACCCTTCGATTCTCCCGCGCGTCACCCCCAGCAACCCCGCCATCGCCTCTCGCGCCGCCGCCGCATCACGGTCGCGGATCGCATCGAACACCGCCGTGTGTTCGGCCAGCGACGCGTTGAACACGTCCGCGCGTTTCGCGTTCAGCCGCAGTTGCGCTTCCAGCGTGCGCTCGATCAGCGTGCCGAGCGGAATCAGCAATTCGTTGCTGCATGCCGTCAGTACGTTCAGATGAAACTGCAGATCGGCCCGCACCCATTCATCGACATTGCGCGCCCCAACCATCGACGCATGCGCTGCCGCCAACGCATTGAAGGTGTCGTCCGTGTGCGAGGCCGCCGCCAGACCCGCCGCGTACGGCTCGATCATCTCGCGCATTTCCTGCAACTTGAGCGCAAACGCCATCGGCTCGGCAACGCGCGAATACCAGTCGAGCACATCGACATCGAGCAGATTCCACGCTTGTTTTGGTCGCACTCGCGTGCCCACCCGCGGACGCGATTCGATCAGCCCTTTCGACGTCAGCGTACGCAACGCCTCGCGCAACACCGTGCGGCTCACACCAAAGGTGTCCATCAACTCCGCTTCACGCGGCAGGATCGAGTCGGGCGCGTAGTCGCCGCGCAGAATCGCGGTTGCCAGCAGATGAGCGACGCGTCCATGCAGATCGTGCTGAATAGCTTTCTCCCAGCCGCCTCTCGGCGCTATTGATATCGGACCTGAGCCCGGAACGACCGCGATTATCAGGCATCTCAACCTGCCGACCTATGGCTTCGGCTTCGGCATTGGTCATGCCCGGCCGCGACCTCGCAGTCGCAGTCGCAGTCGCAGTCGCAGTCGCAGTCGCAGTCGCAGTCGCCCGGCGAGTATCCGCCCGCCCCGGCCAACATCTCGACTGACACCCGGCCACTATTTGGCCAATAGTACTATTAATAGTACTTAATCGCACTTTTGTTGTAGCATGTGAATCCTCGAAATTGCCCACACACGCAGGCACCCAGGCCGCAAGGAGACGCACACCATGAAAATCACGAAACTCGAAACCTTCATCGTTCCGCCGCGCTGGTGCTTCCTGAAGATCGAGACCGACGAAGGCATCGTCGGCTGGGGCGAGCCGGTGGTCGAAGGCCGCGCGCATACCGTGGCGGCCGCCGTCGAGGAACTGTCCGACTATCTGATCGGCAAAGATCCGCTACTGATTGAAGACCACTGGCAGGTGATGTACCGCGCGGGCTTCTACCGCGGCGGCCCGATCACCATGAGCGCGATCGCCGGTGTCGACCAGGCGCTGTGGGACATCAAGGGCAAGCATCACGGCGTGCCGATTCATGCGCTGCTCGGCGGCCAGGTGCGCGACAAGATCAAGGTGTACTCGTGGATCGGCGGCGACCGTCCGAGCGACGTCGCGAACAACGCGCGCGCCGTAGTCGAGCGCGGCTTCAAGGCCGTGAAGATGAACGGCTCGGAAGAGCTGCAGATCATCGACACCTTCGACAAGGTGCAAGGCGTCATCAACAACGTCGCCGCCGTGCGCGAAGCGGTTGGACCGAACATCGGCATCGGCGTGGACTTCCACGGCCGCGTGCATAAGCCGATGGCGAAGGTGCTGGCGAAAGAACTCGACCCGTACAAGCTGCTCTTCATCGAAGAGCCGGTGCTCTCGGAAAACGCGGAAGCTTTGCGCGACATCGTCAACCAGACCAACACGCCGATCGCCTTGGGCGAACGTCTGTATTCGCGCTGGGACTTCAAACACATCCTGTCGGGCGGCTACGTCGACATCATCCAGCCGGACGCGTCGCACGCGGGCGGGATCACCGAGTGCCGCAAGATCGCGTCGATGGCCGAGGCGTATGACGTCGCGCTCGCGCTGCACTGCCCGCTCGGTCCGATCGCTTTGGCCACCTGCCTGCAGATCGACGCGGTGAGCTACAACGCGTTCATCCAGGAACAGAGCCTGGGCATTCACTACAACCAGGGCAACGACCTGCTCGACTACATCCGGAACCCCGAGGTCTTCAAATACGAAGACGGTTTCGTGTCGATTCCGCAAGGCCCGGGCCTTGGTATCGAGGTCAACGAGGAGAAGGTGCGCGAGATGGCGAAGGTCGGCCACCGCTGGCGCAATCCGGTATGGCGCCATGAGGATGGCAGCGTCGCGGAATGGTAATTGACGGCGCACACGTTACGGCGCACGTAGCGTGTGCCGTCTCAGTTACGTAACACCCCGGACCGAAGCGGCCGGAACACGCTCTTCGCCGCACGTTCCCCGCTCGGCCACATTACCCGAAAAGCCTTATCCAGAAAGGCTTTCAAGCCGTTTGTTCGGCATCAGACATACGCATGGCCCGGTCCTTGCTCAAATGCATTCAAACGACAAATGCATTGGGGAACATCATGGGCGAATTTCTTCCAGACTATCTGATCCGCGAACAGGCCGCCGTTGGCGCGCTGGTGGTGTTCGGGGTGCTTCGCATCATCGGCGCCATGCTCGCCTATGAACGCGGCTGGCGCATCTCAGTAGTCGAAAAATGTTTTATTGCGGCCGCAGTGCTGTATTGCCTGCCGCAGCTCTTCGATCTGCTGACGCAGATGTACGGCTCACATGCCGCGGGCGCGGAACTGGAAGGCAAAGCGGCGGGCTGCGCGATCGCGCTCTTCTGCGCGCCGATTCTCGGACATCGCCTCGGCCTCGAGTAATCGGGCTCATCGAACGGACGCTCACCATGCGACTGGGAAAGAGACCTGCGACGCCTGCACACCCCGCCTACCGCGCCGGCGACGTCCTGACGCTCAAATCCGGTGGACGTGCGATGACGGTCACGTGGACCGGGCCGGTGCTGTTCGCGCCGGGCAACTGGTTGATCTGCCAGTGGTTCGGCGACGATGGCGAACTGCAACAGGAGATGTTTCCGGAAGAGACGCTGGAACGGGCGCACAGCACGCTCACAGCCTAAAGGGCAGTAACGGATCAGCCGGCCACCGCCGGGCGACCGTGTGTATTGCGCCGCACGCTTTTGCTGTGCGGCGCTTTTTTTGTCTCAGCCCAACGCAGCGAATGCCGGCACGCTGTGCGACAACGCCGCCGCTGCGACGAACACACCGACCATCGCCAGTGCTTCCAGATACAGCACGTTGACGAAGGTATGCGCGTCCATCGTCGAGGCCGTGCGGCGCAAGCGCGGCAGCGCGGAGAACCGGTTGAGTCCGCCGAACACCAGCGCGAGCGCGACCAGCGTAAGCTTCAGCGTCAGCACATGGCCCCACGTGCTCATCTCGATCGCTTCGAACGAGCCGCCCGAACCGCGCACGGCATTGAAGATGCCCGTGAGCAGGACCAGTCCGACCGCCACCACCGATACGTTCGATACCTGCGTCGCCGTACGGATCAGCATCCCACGGGCGGTCGACGTGCCGAGCGCGGGCAAGACCGAGAGCCCTGCCGCCATCGCCAGGCCACCCCAGACACCCGTGACCAGCACATGCAGCGTCTGCATGGCGATCGCCGCCGAGAGCGGGCCAGCATCGGCCGCGTGCCCGAGCGACGCCTTGCCCGCCGCAATCGCGATCACCGCGAGCCACAGCAGCGCATTGCGCAACATGCCGGTATGACTGGCCATGGCCGTGCCCAGCAGCACCAGCGCGCCGGCAAACGCCACGCTCCAGCCATAGCCGACGTGGGTTTGCGTCAGGACAGTCGGTATCACGCCAAGCGCCGCCGGCAGCGCAACGCCGCTCATCGACGCCGCCTGATACCACAGCCAGCCGAGGTCAGCCAGCACCAGCACGACGGTGGCCGTGAGCATCGAGCGTTGGGCGCGCAACCAGGCGGGCCGCGCGGGGTTGATCTTGGCCTGCGCGTCCTTGGCGAGCCACGCGCCGAGCAACGCCGAACCGACGGCAAACGCAAACGCGACATTCATGAGCGCGGCCATGGCGACCTGCCCGATCCACAATCCGTCCATGCTCATTTGACGATGAACGCGAAGTCGCCCTGCGTGCGGTGGCCGTCCGTGGCAACCGCCGTCCAGTGCACCCCGTAGCGGCCCGCTGCCAACTGCGGCAGCGCCAGATGCAGCATCTTTGCATCAGTTTTGTCCACTTGCGACGCAGCCGGTGCGGCCGGCTTGCCGCTCGCGTCACTCAGTTCGATCCGGCTGAACGCCGGTTCGAGCGGTTCGGTGAAATGAATCGTCACTTCCGTGGGCGCGGTCACTTCGGCGTTCGCCGCGGGCTCGCTCGACACCAGATGCGCATGCGCAAAAGCCGTGGACGTCATCACCAGCGCCGCGGCGCCGAACGTCAACGCACGCAGCGCCGGACGGGAAAAATTGAATAGCTTCATGTAAGGCCGATAGCTTGTGGAAAGTAAAACGGTAGGCGTTGAGCCGAGGGGCGCACACGTCAGACAAACGCCGCGCGCCCGGAAGTGTACGCTTCGATGGTCGGCGCGCGCGTCGGTTCAACCGGCTTTGTGACGCGAGCCGATGAGAACGGGACGTGTATCCGCGGCGCCACAAACAAAATCGAGACGGCCGACCCGCCTGCCGGGCGGCGGGTGCGCGTCAAACTGTCGCATAGCTGTGACACCCGGAACCTTCTCTTCTGTGGCAAATAGTCACCATCACCCTTCAATGATAGAATTCCGCGTCGCCGCAGCGCCGGCTGCCCTTCACACCGAGCCGCTCGAAGTTCGGTCAGGTCCCCGATTTTGATGGAGTTACGCGTGTCTTCAAGACGCATTTTCCGCCCGCTGCTTGCCCTTCTGCTGATTGGCTCCGCGGGTGTCTATAGCGCTGCGAAAGCGCAGACTCAACCGAAGGCCCCCGATACGATGGAAGCGCGTGTGCAAGGCTGTACAGCCTGCCACGGCTCGCACGGCCAAGGTACCGACAACGACTACTTCCCGCGTCTGGCGGGCAAGCCGGCCGACTATCTGTACAACCAGCTGCAGAACTTCCGCGAAGGGCGCCGCAAGTACCCGCCGATGAACTACCTCGTCACGTATCTTTCTGACGACTACCTCCATCAGATCGCCACGTACTTCTCGCAACAACGTCCGCCGTACCCCACGCCGGCCAAGCCGACCGTGTCGGCGGCCATCGTTGCGCGCGGCCAGCAGATCGTGCTGCACGGCGACGCATCGAAGCAGATTCCGGCCTGCGCGGCCTGCCACGGCAAGGCGCTGACCGGTATGGAACCCGCTATCCCGGGTCTGGTCGGGCTGCATGCGGACTACATCAGCGCGCAGTTGGGCGCATGGCGTTCCGGCTCGCGTCATGCCATCGCACCTGATTGCATGCACACCATCGCCACGCGTCTGACTGATGAAGACGTGAACGCCGTCGCCTCATGGCTTGCCACGCAAACGGCCCCACAAAACCCCGTGCCGGCTCCGGCCCGCTCGATGAAGACTCCGCTTGCCTGCGGCAGCGAACCGCAATAAGGCACCGGGAGAGACACTCAAATGAAACGCAAGTCTTTGTTCGCCCTCTCGGCAGTCGTCGTCGTTGCGGCTGCCGCACTCGTTCCCGTCCTGTGGTCGGGCGGCGACAACCTGCATAACGGCTCGGCCATGGCGGCAACGCCCGCCGACCAGGCCGCGCTGATCAAGAAGGGCGAGTACCTCGCCCGCGCCGGCGACTGTATCGCCTGCCACACGGTGCGCGGCGGCAAGCAATTCGCCGGCGGCCTGCCGATGCTGACGCCGTTCGGCACGATGTTCACGCCGAACATCACGCCTGACGACCAGTACGGTATCGGCAAGTGGACGCAGGACGACTTCTACCGCGCGATGCACACGGGCCGTTCGAAAGACGGCAGCCTGCTGTACCCGGGCTTCCCGTTCACGAGCTACACGAAGGTCACGCGCGCCGACTCGGACGCGATCTACGCATACCTGCGCTCGGTCACGCCGGTCAATGTGCCGAGCCGTCCGCACGAACTGAAATTCCCGTTCAATCAGCGCAACATGCTGATCGGCTGGCGTACGCTGTTCTTCCGCGAAGGCGAGTACAAGGCTGATCCGACCAAGTCGGTCGAGTGGAACCGTGGCGCCTACCTGATCGAAGGCCTCGGCCACTGCGGCATGTGCCACACGTCGATTAACGCCATGGGCGGCCCGGTCAGCTCGGCGGCGTTCGCCGGCGGCTTGATCCCGCTGCAGAACTGGTACGCACCGTCGTTGACGTCGAACAAGGAAGCCGGCCTCGGCGACTGGGAAACCAAAGACATCGCCGACCTGCTGAAGACCGGTGTGTCGAACCGCGGCGCGGTGTTCGGCCCGATGGCTGAAGTGGTTCACAACAGCCTGCAGTACATGTCGGACGAAGACATCAACGCGATGGCCACGTACCTGAAGACGATTCCGCAGAAGAGTGAAGCACCGGAACCGCTGCAGCTCGAAACCTCGGAAAAGTTCGGCGGCGAACTGTTGAAGCAAGGTCAGAAGATCTACGCTGACAATTGCGCGAAGTGCCACGCGGAAAATGGCCTCGGCATGCCGCCGAACTTCCCGCCGCTGGCGAACAACCAGTCGATTCAGATGCCGTCGGCGGTCAACCCGATCCGTATGGTGCTGAACGGCGGTTACCCGCCGAGCACGGACGGCAACCCGCATCCGTACGGCATGCCGCCGTTCGCGCAGGCGCTGTCGAACACGGAAGTGGCAGCCGTCGTGACGTACATTCGTATGTCGTGGGGCAACCACGGTACGGCTGTGTCGCCGCAGCAAGTGTCCGATCTGCGTTCGGCGCCGCTCGACTAAGCAGCGTCTGATGCACCGGGGGCGCGGCCTGCTAAATAACGCGGCCGCGCCCTTCGTTTTTGCAGGACCGGTATCATGTGGGTGGTATAAACCCTAATGAAACCGCGCAGGAGGAAAGAGCCGTGCATGTCGGTGAGCGTTTCAACAGCATTACCCATCTCGTCGGCGCCGTGCTGTCGGTGGCGGGACTGGCTACGCTCGTGACAATGGGCGCGCTCGACGGCGACGCGTACAAGGTGGTCAGCTTCAGTGTCTACGGTGCGATGCTGTTCGTGCTGTATGCTATCTCGACGCTTTACCATAGCGTGCGCAACCCGCGCGTGAAAGCTGTTCTGCAGAAATGCGATCATTCGGCGATCTACCTGTTGATTGCCGGCAGTTACACCCCGTTCACACTTGTTACGTTGCGCGGACCGTGGGGCTGGTCGCTATTCGGCGTAAGCTGGGGGCTTGCCGCTCTCGGCATCGTGCAGGAACTGACGCTCGGGCGACGCACCCGCAGCGTTTCGATGGTGCTGTATGTATTGATGGGATGGCTCGCGCTCGTTGCCGTCCGCCCGCTGGTTCAAGCCTTACCGGCAGCGGGAACCGCCTGGCTCGTGGCCGGCGGGATCATCTACAGCGCCGGTATCTACTTCTTCATCAACGACGAGCGCATCCGGCACGGACATGGTATCTGGCACCTGTTCGTACTGGCGGGCAGTCTGTGTCAATTCGTCAGTGTTGCGCGCTACGTCGCGTGACATCCCACGGCGGCGAAATGCAACTTAAGGCCAGTCAACGTGTCTGCATAGCGCGTTGAAGCATTCGGCACGCGTTTCGCGCGTGCCGCCGATTTCTCTGCGACCGGAACTGGGCTTTGGCCTCGAACGCGCCATATGGGCGTGTTCATGCCGCGCTTGTACCCGCTTGGGCCCATTTGGTGCCGTCTGGTGCCGTTCGCGAAACTGCATTGCAAAGAGCATTTATGTCTTTTGATTCCCTCGGCTTGTCCGAACCGCTGGTCCGCGCTGTACACGAACTCGGCTACACCACCCCTACTCCGATCCAGACGCAAGCGATCCCCGCCGTGCTCAACGGCGGCGACCTGCTGGCCGGCGCGCAGACTGGCACCGGCAAGACCGCCGGCTTCACGCTGCCGATCCTGCAGCGTCTGAACACCATGCCCGCTGTCACCACGGCGTCGGGCAAGCGCGCCGTCCGCGCGCTGATCCTCACGCCGACGCGTGAGCTGGCCGCACAGGTCGAAGAAAGCGTGCGCGCCTACGGCAAGTACCTGAAGCTGAAATCGACCGTGATGTTCGGCGGCGTCGGCATCAATCCGCAGATCGGCGCGCTGCGCAGCGGCGTGGACATCGTCGTCGCGACGCCGGGCCGGTTGCTCGACCACATGCAGCAGAAGACCATCGACCTGTCGCATCTCGAGATTCTTGTCCTCGACGAAGCTGACCGCATGCTGGACATGGGCTTCATCCACGACATCAAGCGCGTGCTCGCGAAGTTGCCGCCGAAGCGTCAGAACCTGTTGTTCTCGGCCACCTTCTCCGACGAGATCAAGACGCTCGCCGACAACCTGCTCGATTCGCCGGCGCTGATCGAAGTCGCCCGCCGCAACACGACGGCTGAGACGGTCGCGCAGAAGATTCACCCGGTCGACCGCGACAAGAAGCGCGAGCTGCTCACGCACCTCATCAAGCAACACAACTGGTTCCAGGTGCTGGTGTTCACGCGCACCAAGCACGGCGCGAACCGTCTCGCCGAACAGTTGACCAAAGACAGCATCAGCGCGCTGGCGATTCACGGCAACAAGAGCCAGTCGGCTCGTACCCGTGCGCTCGCCGAGTTCAAGGACGGCACGCTGCAAGTGCTGGTCGCCACCGACATCGCGGCACGCGGCATCGATATCGATCAGTTGCCGCACGTGGTCAACTACGATCTGCCGAACGTGCCCGAAGATTACGTCCACCGCATCGGCCGCACGGGCCGTGCAGGCGCGACGGGCGAAGCGATCTCACTGGTGTGCGTCGACGAACTGCAACTGCTGAAGGACATCGAGAAGCTGATCAAGCGTGCGGTGCCGCAGGAAGTGATCGCCGGTTTCGAACCGGATCCGACCGCCAAGCCGGAGCCGATTCTGCGCCGTGGTCAGGGTGGCGGCGGTGGTGGTGGCCGTTCGCCGCGTCAGGGCCAAGGTGCACCGAAACGTGACGGCGCTCCGCGTGATGGTGCCCGCCGCGACGGCGCAGCAGCGGCAAAGCCCGCACAACGTTCGGGTCAGCGTCCTGCAAATGGTCAGCAGCAACCGAAGCCGCAAGGTGCGAAGCCGGCCGGCAACGGCGGACAGCCGCGCCGCGACGGCCAGCGTCATGACGGTCAGCCGCGTGCCGCGGCGCACGAAGGCGGCGCCGCGCAACATGCGCCGCGCAAGCCGCAGGGCGCGAAGCCGCAAGGTGGCAATCCGGGTGCTTTGCTGGGTGGCGCAAAGCCGCGCAATGACGCACCGCGCGGCGGCCAGCCGACGCGCACCGGCGCGCGTGGCCGTTAAGTTTCAAGCACTGCCTGCTCGCCAGCCGTTGTCCCCGACTAACGGCTAGCCGCAGCGGCAGCCTGCTTCAGGTGCTCGATCTGCCGTTCCCATCGATCGAGCACCGCCTCCCCTTCCCCCTCCAGTTCAAACGTAATGCCGCTTGTCAGGCGCGCATAACGCACGCTCTGCGCCTCCGCTGTGTCGATCGAGCCGATAAGGTACACGAGGCCGCTGTCATCGCCTGTCACGCCAGCTAGCGGCGTCAGGCGCAACTGCACCTGATATAACGCCTCGTCGCAGACGAACGTCAGCGCGGCCCGGCCGCTTTGCGCAATCACGCGCGCCGCCCGGGCATGCGGCCACAGTGCAATGCACAGCGAGCGCGAATCCGGCGCGTACAACTCGCCGACGCCGAGCAGCGAAGTACGCACGTGGTCATTCGCATCGACGGTGAGCAGCGACGCGGTGAACCCTGTCTTGCTCGCTAACGACGAACCATCGAACAAGGTGCGGACGGCGTCGGGCCATTCGTCGAACACGTTCTGTTCGAGCGGACTTTCAGGTGCGGAGGGGGCGCTCATCGTATCGATCCAGTCAGAAGCAGGTTGACAGCTAGGTTGCCTGCGGGATTGCCAAGGATGCGAGGATCAATCATGCCTCGAAAAACGAATGGCCCGCGCGAGCGGGCCATTTATCTTCGTTTTTGTATGCTGCGAACTCAGCAGAAGCACATCAACGGAAAAACACGTAATGCGTGATCTTGGCAAGCGGGTAATGCACGCCCGGCTGAATCTTGGCCGGCAGATCGAGCGGCTTGAGCAGCATCTTCACGCACATGTCCGCCGACAGATTGCGCCGCACCAGCGTATTGATGCGGGCCGCGCGTTCGCGGTTATAGGCTGAATCATGCACGCGTTCCGGATAACGAATCGCGAAGACATGGCGCAATGCGATCTCCGAGTCTTCGTTCTTGATTTCCAACACGCGGCGCATCAACGCGCCGAGAACCGCAAGACGGCCATTGCCTTCGATCTTGTTGTACTTCTTGAAGAACTTGAAAAAGTGCTTGTAGTGACGGACTTCGTCGGTGCGGATGTTGTCGGTGATCTGCTTGAGCACCGGCTCGTCCGAACATTCGCCGATCGCGCGGTACAGCGTTGCGGTGCCCGTTTCCACCACGCAGCGGGCGACCATCTCGAGCGCGCGGGTCTTTTCGAAGTCTTCGACCGAACAGGTCAGTGAATACTCCTCCATGAAATTGCGGAACGCCGTGTCCCAATCGAACTCAGGCCAGACGTAAGCGATATACGTCCTGAGCGCACGGCCGTGCTGCATTTCTTCCGGCTCCCATTCCTGGTTGAGCCAGGCGGAAACTTCCGGGTCGCCGTTGAAGAAGGTGCTCAGATTGCTGGTGTAAAGATCAGTGCCGCTTTCGATAAACGAAGCGGCGCACAGCAGCAGAAGCAGGTCTTCGTTAGCCACTGCCTTCTGGCGATCTATGCGGGTGAGGTCGATATCCTCGATCCGCCAGGGCATCACATGGTTCAGCTCAGTGTGCATTGCGTCCTTGCTCCGAAGGCTGTATCGACTCGTGGAGCGCGCTCGAAACCGCCCGCTATCGCAAGGACGGTCCGCCGTGTCAGATACAGCGCCTTGAATTAGAGTTAACCCCTTGTATCTTGCATCTTAGCCGGTGTTTAACAACTCTGCAGATAACCCAGCACAGACCATGCCGGACCGTCGCAGTTCCAATTCCAAGGTAGTCGAATCCTTCAGTCGGTTACAAGCGGCGCACGCAAGGCGTAAAAAAAGCCAGCTCGAAGCGCTGGCTTTGGCTTGAACACAGTGCGCACATCAAGCGCGGCAAGGCTCGCTGAGAAACGCAAAGACGATCGGCAACGCCGTCATGCGGGCTGCACGCGTTCGAGATGCTGGACGCGCCGCCTACGCCATGCGACCACGACGAGCGACAAACCCGAGAGCACTGCGGCAGTCAGCACGTAGTAACTTGGCGCAAGTTTGTCGCCGGTCAAGTGGATGAAGGTCTCCACAATCGTCGGTGCAAAACCACCGAAAATCGTGACCCCGATGCTGTAACCGATTGAAAGACCAGTCGAGCGCACCTGCGTCGGGAAGATCTCGGACATCAGCGCGGGCATCGGGCCGGAGTAAGCCGCCTTGAAAATGCCGGCCATGCCTTGCAACAGCAGCAACCAGCCAATCGTCGGATGCGACTGCAGCAACGCGAACATCGGGTAGATCAGCGTGCCCATCAGAATCGACGTGGTCAGCATGATGCGAATCCGGCCGATGCGGTCGGACAATGCGCCCATCACCGGCGACAGCAGGAACTGCATGCCGCCGTTGAGCACCACCACGCCGAACGACGCCGCAGCCGGCATGTGCAACTGCTTGACCGCGTACATCGGCATGTAGAGTTGCAACACGTACACCCCGACCGTGGACTGCGCGACGATACCTACGGCCAGCAGCAGATTCACCCATTGGTTGCTAAATGACGCGCCCTTCTCCTCAGAGGTCTCCGGACGCTTGCCCGCGGACTCACGCGCTTCACGCAACGCGAGAAACTCCGGCGTCTCGTCGAGATGTGAACGGATGTAATAGCCCACCGGCCCGACCAGCAGACCGAAGATGAACGGAAGGCGCCACCCCCAGCTAATGAGTTGCTCGGGCGGCATCCAAGCGGTCAGGAGCGAGCCGAAGGCCGCCGCGGTGATCGCGGCCAGGCCCTGGCTCGCGAACTGCCAACTCGCGTAGTAGCCACGCCGCGACGCGCTGTGTTCGACCATGAAGGCCGTCGCGCTGCCGAACTCACCGCCCACCGCGAAGCCTTGCACGAGCCGCGCCAGCAGGATCAACACGGGCGCGGCAATGCCGATTGACGCGTAGGGTGGCATCACGGCCATCGTGAAGGTGCCGACCATCATCAGCGCGATGGCGAGCGTGAGTGCCGCCTTACGGCCTTTGCGGTCGCCATAGACGCCCAGCACGACGGCGCCCAACGGCCGCATCAGGAACGAGATGCCGAACGTGGCGATAGCGAGCAGCGTCGAGAGCCACTCGTCCTTCATCGGAAAGAACTCTTTCGCGATAATGGTCGCGAAGTAGCCGTAGACCAGAAAGTCGAACCACTCGAGCGCATTGCCGATCGACGACGAAAACACGATACGCCGCACCATCGCTTTGGAAAGCGGTGCGGGCGAGAGATGCGGGGAAGCGGTCGCGGAATGCGACGCGGGGGTGTTCATGGTGTCTCCTACCCTGCCTGATGCGAGTTGCGCTGAATGCGCTTATGACGCTTGATGCCTGGCTGCCGTGCGCAACCCGTTTCGGGTTTGCGTACAACGCCTGGCTTTGTATTGCGATCCTTGACGCCGCCTCTTCACAATGCGCAATGCATCGCCAATCTGCGCAGCGAAGCGCAGGCGCTTCCTGAGCCGCGCCTGCGTATCGTTCGAATTGTTTAGAACCCGGCTGCCAGCCCGTCGCGACGGCTGTCGCTCGCCGCCACGTAACCGCGGTCCGGATCGTTACGGTCGAGCTTCCAGATGTACTGGCCGGAACCGAAGTCCATGTACGGATCGTCGACCGACTTGATCGTGTGGCCCAGCTTCTGCAGTGCGGCGGCGGTCGTCGGATCGAGCGTCGATTCGATGTCGATCGTGAAGTCGCGGTTGACCTTCCAGCGCGGCGCATCGCAGGCGGCCTGCGGTTGCTGACCGTAGTCGAGCATCCGCACGATCGACTGCAGATGGCCTTGCGGCTGCATATCGCCGCCCATCACGCCGAAGCTCATCACCGCTTCCTGCTTGCCGTCCACCTGTTGCGTGAGGAACGACGGGATGATGGTGTGGAACGGCCGCTTGCCGCCTTCCACCACGTTCGGCGACTTCGGGTCCATCGAGAAGCCGCAGCCCCGGTTCTGCATGGCGATGCCGCTGTCCGGCACGACGATGCCCGAGCCGAAGCCCATGTAGTTCGACTGGATGAAGCTGACCATCATGCCGCGCTCGTCCGCCACCGACATGTAGATCGTGCCGCCGGCCTTCGGCATGCCGAAGTCGAACTGCGTGGCGCGCTTGGGGTCGATCAGCTTCGCGCGCGACGTGAGGTACGCGTCGTCGAGCATCTGCTCGGGCGTGACGTCCATCGAACGCGGATCGGCGACATAGCGATAGACGTCGGCGAACGCCAGCTTCATCGCTTCAATCTGCAAATGCTGCGACTCGACGTTGTCGACGGCCAGTTCTTTCACGTCGAACTTTTCGAGGATGCCCAGCGCGATCAGCGCCGCGATACCCTGGCCGTTCGGCGGAATTTCATGCACGGTGTAGCCGCGATAATCCTTGCCGATCGGCTCGACCCAATCCGCTTTGTAGTTGCGCAGATCGTCGAGGGTCAACGCGCCACCGCCTTCACGCGCAAACGCGGCGATCTGTTCGGCGATCTCACCTTCGTAGTACGCACGCGGGCCTTGTTCGGCGAGCTTGCGCAGCGTCTTCGCGTGGCCGGGAAAGCGCACCAGTTCGCTGACTTCAGGCGCGCGGCCGCGCGGCATGAAGGTTTGCGCGAAACCCGGCAAGTCCTTCAGTTCCGGCACGGCGGCCGCCCATTTGTACGCGACGATGCTCGCCACCGCGTGGCCCCGCTCGGCGATTTCGATCGCCGGCTCCATCAGATCGGCGAACGGCAGCGAGCCGAATTTCTGATGCAGCGCTTCCCAGCCGGCGATCACGCCCGGCACGGTCACGGCGTCCCAACCACGCTTGGGCTGCTTCGCGAGGCCGTTTTCCTCACCGTACTTGCGCTTGAAGTAGTCGACGTTCCAGGCCGCCGGCGAGACACCGGAGGCGTTCAGGCCATGCAGCTTCGCGCCGTCCCACACCAGCGCAAAGGCGTCACCGCCGAGGCCGCACGACACCGGCTCGACCACCGTAATGGCGGCAGCCGCCGCGATCGCTGCGTCGACGGCATTGCCGCCTTTCCACAGCATCCGCAGGCCGGCTTGTGCGGCGAGCGGATGCGAAGTCGAAACGATGTTGCGCGCGAATACGGGCAGACGCGGTGTCGGGTAGGGGTTTTGCCAGTTGAAGCCAGTCATGTCGAACACTCTCAAAAGCGCGGCCCGGCGCGTTTTTCAACGCCGGAAACCATGGGAAACGGGTAACACGCAGGTAAAACGTAGAACCTTGGATTGCAGCGCGATCTGGCACAAAAAACAAATTCATTTATCAAATGAATAAATGCGCAAATGACCTGGATGGGTCATTGCGCGGTCGTCCTGGATCGGAACCGTGACGCACGAGTTGGCAGACAAGACGTGCGATGGTCTTACAATACGCTCACCCTCGTTCACGCATCACCCGTTTCCGGCACAGCGTATCGCGCCGGTGACAGGCAGCGCCGATAAAAACCCACGACCCGAGACACATGACCCGAGACCCCCGCCTGACTCTCAACGCCCGGCAACAGGAACTGCTGGAGTGGGTGCAACGCGACGGCTTCGTGACCGTGGACGACCTCGCGGCGCACTTCGACGTGACGCCGCAGACGATCCGCCGCGACGTCAACTGGCTCGCCGACATGAACCTGCTGCGCCGCTATCACGGCGGCGCCAGTCTGCCGACCAGCTCCGAGAACGTCTCGTACACCGCGCGTCAGCGGATGTTCCACGAAGAGAAGCGGCGCATCGCGACGCTAGTGGCCACTCACATTCCAGACCAGGCGTCCCTCTTCATCAACCTCGGCACGACCACCGAAGAAGTCGCACGGGCGCTCAACCGGCATCGCGGCCTGCGTGTGATCACCAACAATCTGAACGTCGCCAGCATGATGAGCGGCTATCCGGATTGCGAAGTGCTGGTGACGGGCGGCATCGTTCGTCCGTGGGACAAGGGCATCGTCGGCGAACTGGCGATCGACTTCATCCGCCAGTTCAAGGTGGATTTCGCGATCATCGGTACGTCGAGCATTGAAACGGACGGCACGTTGCGCGATTTCGATACCCGCGAAGTGCGGGTGGCCGAGGCAATCATCCAGCATGCGCGCACGGTGTTTCTCGCCGCCGACAACTCCAAATTCGGCCGCCCGGCGCTCGTCCGCCAGGGTCATCTCGATCAGATCGACGCACTTTTCACCGATGCCGCACCACCTGCCGAGATGAACGAAACGCTCGCTGCCGCCAATTGCCAGGTGTATATCGCCGAATGATCCAGGTGTCTTCGGCCATGCTGCAGTGCACGCAAAACTTCGAGTGAAATCAAGGATCTGGCCGCTGCTCCAAACCGCCTCTGCGAGGCCCAATTGTCAAAGGGAAAATTTACTGGGGCCCCTTTGGTGTTTATGCGGCGGTTGACTACACTCCAGTTCCCCGGCGTCCGTTCCGCGCTACGCGCAGTGCCGGTTGCGTGAACCTGTGTGCATGAGCCGTACCTCCCGCCTGATCCTCTAGCGGACTTCACTGGCATTGAGCCAGTCGCCGGCAAGGCCGTCCGCGTTAGCTTGACATGGAGAGAACGATGCTGAGTCCGCATGAATTCGCCACGTTGTTGCTCGTCAAGGACGCCCCCAATCAAGTCGATATGGAGCGAGAAGAACTCGACGCCCTGCTGGAACGCCAGCTTGTGCAACTCGAACGGCTCGCGTCGGGCAACGAACAATGGCGCGTGACCGAAACGGGCGACAGCGCACTCAGGGCCATCAAGCGTTTCTCCTAG